>NZ_CP196023.1:6795000-7045588 GCF_058744285.1 Pseudomonas sp. E1BtOHC1 | reverse complement strand
GAGTGAAAACCTATCCGTCGAGAATACTCTGGATTTCGAATCATCTGATCAAACTGCTATTGAAGATGAGGATGGGAAAGTAAAGCAATCGGATGATTACCGTTTCGGGAATCGTAAGGTTGAAATACTAAAAATTGCTATTTTTGATCAGGATGGCAATCAGACTGAAGTCCTTGTTTCTGGTGCTCGTTATACAATTACTCAAACAATCATAGCTCATGCTCCCATTGTTGATCTGTCTTCCGGTTTTATAATCAGAAACAAAAGAGGGATTGATATTTTTGGAGTGACCAATAAAACAGCGGGTGTGGATTTTTCCCCAATAGAAACCGGTCAGACTTTACTGGTCAGCATTGAGATTGATACATGGTTGGCTGCGGGTGATTATTTCTTGCAGGCGGCAAATGCTGGCGATGACGGAGTTCAATATGACTGTAGGATCGACGCTCTGCATTTTGTAGTCATTAATACACCTGTATTGTTTACCACATCAATTGTTAACCTGAACCCGAAGTTTCGGTTTGATCTGGTCCGCACGATACCAAATATAGCGAGCTCTAAAAATGGATAATCTTATAACTTTTCAGCAGCTTGGCATAGCTGATGAGATGACTAATCCGGCTGTAAAGAAAATTCTCGATGCTGTTTCTCCCTATAGCATGGTTCATGAGACAGGTATCGTATTTAGTATGGGTGCTGTCGTCTATGCAATAAAGAATAAGCTCCCAGGAGCGATTCTAGAATGCGGAACTTGGAGGGGAGGATGTTCGGTTGCTATGTTGTTGATTCAGCGTGAACTGTTCGGGAAAGTAGTAAAGCCTGTCTACATGTTGGACAGTTTCGAAGGTTTGCCTAGTGTTGATCATAGAGATGGTCCTCTCGCGGCGGAATGGCAAGCAGGTGCAGATAAGGAAAAATTCTTCGATAATTGTAAAGCAGCACAGAATGATCTTGAAAGCTTATTGCAATTGCATAATTTTTCTTCTGCTGATTATAAGGTGGTTAGAGGCTGGTTTGATAATACTATTCCAGTTGTTGCATCGGAACTTTCAGCTCAAGGTCTTGCTGTTCTTAGGCTTGATGGAGATTGGTATTCCTCCACAGATGTTGCATTGAGATATCTTTGCCCTATTACAGTTGAGCAGGGTGTTGTCGTTGTTGATGATTATTATGCTTGGGATGGATGCGCGCGGGCCACACACGACTATCTATCAAGTAATGATCTACCTTATCGAATAAAATCGCTACCCTACAATTTTGGAGCCTATTTCATCAAGCGAGCATGCAGAACCAGTTTCAACGAATTTTGAGGAGGTGGGTATGGTTAAAAGAATTCACTGGACTCCCCAATTAGTCAGCACATTTTGGGATGGGGTGGCGCAAACAGAACTTGATAACCTGTCTTTCGGTAAAGTTGCAGGACCAGACTTTATTGAGCTCATTAGTAAGTTTCTTGTTCCAGGCGGTCGTCACCTGGATTTTGGGGCAGGTAGTGGTCATGTACTTCAAATTCTTTTGGATCGTGGGCTAAATGCCGCTGGATTTGATCCATCACCAGATCGTCAAGCACTGTTGTTAGATAAAATAGGTGGGCACCAGAACTTTTTGGGTGTTCAAGGTGCCGACTCTAACGAGCAATATGATGTCGTTCTCTTGATGGAAGTTATTGAGCATATATTGGACGATGACTTTCAACAGGTGCTAGAGCGAGTTGCAATGTTTGTCAAGCCAGGAGGGAGTTTAATTGTATCAACTCCTAATAATGAAAATTTAGAGACTGCAAGTGTCTATTGCCCTGTCTCAGATACTTTTTTTCATCCTTGGCAACATGTTCGTAGTTTTACTCCGGATAAACTTTCTGGATGCCTCGCTGGTTTTGGGTTTACCTCGGAGTTTATTGCTTTGGCAGATTTTTCAGCTGACGCAGAAGCTTTAAAGTTACAAAAGGCTGGCGTGGTATCCAAGGCGCAATTAGCGCAATTGAATGAGGCTGTTAAATTAGCTGTTAAAGAGTGCGACCTACAACGGCAAGAGCTTGATAAGATTGATGATTTCTTGGGCAGTCGTGTCAATCTAAGTGTGTGGCAGAAAATAAAAATTCGTATAAAGCTATTGTTTCAGTTTCGAAAAAAAGTTTCCGAATTACATTCAATCGCACACGCCATGTCCTATCGTCTTAATGAAGTATCTACAGATACAATTAGAGTGCTCGGGACGGTACTGGAGAACAATGACGAATCTCCATTGGTTGATGCGCCAGACGGTATCAATTTGCGTATTGGGCGAGAGACGACCATTGTTTATGTAGGTCGAAAAATATGAGAATCGGGCTTTTCAGTGTTTTCAAGTCGTCGCCTTGGTTGGGCTCTGGTATTGGTGTATATGCTGAGGTAGCAGTACATACTGCTGAACTATAACTTAAAGGCTGTTAGCTAATGTTTAGCATTGAATTTTTACATGTAATACGCGAATACGAGTATAACAAGATTGTCGCCCGACTCCCTCCGGGGAGTCGAGTGCTCGAGATTGGCGGGGGTACGGGATATCAGGCAAAACGTTTGGCTGAGGATGGCTTTATCGTTGACTCAATTGATATACCTGACTCGAACTATGCGGGCCAAGGTGAGTTTCCGGTTCAGCCTTACGATGGTCGGAATATTCCTTTTCCAGAGAATAACTTTGATGTGGTGTTCTCTTCAAATGTTCTAGAGCATGTTCTTGATTTGCCATATCTCCAAGCAGAGATTAAGAGGGTTTTGAAGCCTAATGGTATTTGTGTGCATCTCATGCCAACGGGCGCATGGCGTTTTTGGACTAATATTGCACACTACATAGAGCTTTTTCAGCGGCTATGCTGTTTGGCTCCTCGTTTGTTTCCCAGAGGCCTTTCAAGGTGTGCACTTTCTGATGCAATGAGTGTGGCACGATTGATGGCCGGGACAGTGAAACACTATGCAATCGTTCCGCGTCACGGTGAGACCGGTAATGCTGTTAGCGAAATAGTAACTTTTAGTTCAAGTCACTGGGTTAAGCATTTCCTGAGCCAAGGTTTCTCAATTCAAGAGGCTACTTCTGCGGGACTTTTCTATACTGGGCATATGGTGTTAGGGACAAAGCTATCATTAAGCCTGCGGCAAGTGCTTTCCAAATTTCTTGGTAGCGCCTGTGTGATTTATGTAGTTCACCCTAAATAGGCGTTTTGAGGTATTACGCTTGAGCGAGTCACGGATAGTTCGGTTAATGCTGCGTTTGATTTCCGCTGATGTAACTTGGTTGATTCATCGTTTAAAGTTGTCGCTAGGGTGGCGTGGAGTAGTCCCTCGCCCCAGTATGTTAGTGACGAAGGTTCGGCCAGCTAGCCAGCGATATAGCAGGTTTTCGGGTCAAAACGTACCAATAAAAGTCATAGTGTTTTCTCATAATCTTTGCTATGAGGGAGCGTCAATAAGTTTAAAGGAACTTGTTATTGGTTTGTTTCATTGCCAAGAAATCATTCCAGAGGTTTTTGCCTTCGAGGACGGCCCGCTGCGTGCTGAATATATTTCGCACGGGATTAAGGTAACAGTGCTTCCAGGAATACTGCATAAAATTTCAACGTTTAAAAAGTTGAACGTTGAAGTCGAGCGCCTAGCTTTACTTATCAGTGAGCGCGAGACTGACTTGGTTTTTGTAAATACTCTTTTAAACTTTCCGGCGATTCTGGCCGCAGAACATGCTGGCGTACCTTCAGTATGGAACCCTCGCGAGAGTGAACCTTGGAACAGTTATTTCCGCTTTTTGCCTGACCCGGTTGCGCAGCGTGCGATTGCTGCGATCGGACTGCCTAGACGCGTCGTATTTGTTGCGCATGCCACGCGAAAGGTCTGGTCGGATTTTGATGAGCAGAATAGTTTTACAGTCATTCATAATGGAATAAATCCCAATCGTTTTGATCGTTGCAGGGATCTTGCTGAGAAAGCGCGTTGCCGTGATGCTTTAGGTTTGAGTGCCAACTCTATAGTGATTTTGTGTGTGGGCACATTGTGCGAAAGGAAGGGCCAGATGGATTTGGTCGAGGCTCTTTCCCAGTTATCAGATACAGTTTCTAACCGGGTTAAGATAGTGTTAGTCGGAGATGATCGTGGTGGCTATGCCGATGCTATTAAAAGCGCTTGCAATGCACTTCCCAGCGGACTTCGTAGTTGTATTCTGACTATTCCTGCGACTGAGTCGATAGACTCTTTCTACGCGGCGGCTGATATTTTTGTTCTTAGTTCAAGGGTTGAAAGTTTTCCTCGTGTGGTGCTTGAAGCCATGCTTTTTGGGTTGCCAATTATCACTACCCCCGTATTCGGGGTGTTGGAACAAGTAGTTGAGGGCCTAAATGCGCTGTTCTATTCACCGGGCGATACGAGTTTGTTGGCAAAGCAAATCGAACTGTTAGTAGATGATGACAAGCAACGTTTGCGAATGGCCGAAAACTCCTTGCAGATCATATCGCAGATGACAACTTTTAATGAGATGGTGGCTGCTTATGCCAGTGTTTTCAGGGACGCTACACACTGAGATGCTCTGAGCTGGCCAAGGGGGTTGGTGTTCTGAGCATTTATTTTGTAAGTGATACTGAGTAGCCCATTAACCCTGATAATTGAGTTGCTCGGTGGAGTGATAGATGGATGATGACTAGCTGCCTGAAGCACTCGCCCGTTTAGGATACCAGGCCGTGAAATTCCACGGCCTGTACGTTCACCAGAATCAGTCGCTCTGGTCAGTCGTGGAAATCACTTCATCAATCTTCCAGCAACCCTTGTCCTTGATCATCCGTACATCGACGATCTGGGTGGTATCCGGGGTACTGCCCAGCGTTACCTGCTCCTTGGCGCTGGAGCCCTGGATCTGCGGTTCGCTGACCTTGATCTGGGTCAGCCACTCGTCCATGTAGTCCTGGGCCTTGAGGAAGTAGTCCTCTTCCAGGCCGTCGGGGCTGGCCATCTGTTTCTTGATCTTGGCGATCAGCGAGTCAGAGACGTACTTCTTCATCTCTGGGACGTTGTCGGTCAGAGGGTCCTTGTCTTCGCTGAAGGTTTGCAGGTACCAGCTGTAGAACGCCTGAGTGGCGGGTTTTGGCGAGCTGGCGCAGTCGGCCAGGGCGACCGACTGATGCATGGCGACCGCTGCCAGCAGCGAGCAGAACAGCATTCTCATGGGGAACCCCTTACGGATGGCGATAGATTTTGTAGGCAGGCTTGTGCACCCGATAGGAATGTCCCGGGTAAAAACCGTGCAGTTGCTTGAAGTCTGACACCCAGAGCTTGCCGTTGAACATCGCCATGTGGCCGTGGGGATGCCCGGCAATGGGCTGGATGATGACCACGTCGCCTGCTGCAGGCGTCTGGCCGGCCGGTTGCTCGATAAACCCGGCGGAGGTCAATGATGAGCCGAAATCCTTGGCCGAGTGCTTCCTGTGCAAAATCACCCCACCGCCACCGGCTTCGATCGCCTGGCGGGTGTAGGCCGCGCAGCGTCCGGTACTGCCGGCGTGAGCGTGCGCGTTCAAGTGACTGATAGCGGCTTGTTTATTCCACATTCCTTGTCATCCGAGAGTCCTGGAGAGCGGCGAGTTTATGCTTGCGCAGGGGCGCCGGAAATACTGGCTAAGTGCCTTATTTTCGGGCTTTGGGGAGCGCATCACAGTTATCGTTCTGACCGGTAAAACCGCGCTGAGTCAAAGCCGGCAAAGGAGGCCTCAACCATTCAGCCGGGCTGTAACTCAAGGGCGCTGCGCGATGCCGTTTGCACCCGGTTGCGCCCTCGGTCTTTGGCGCCATACAGCGCTTCATCGGCCAGGGAGAGCAAGCGCGGCAGGTCGTAGCCCTGGGTTTCACTGGTTACCACGCCGATGCTGACACTGAGTAGCCCTGGCTTCAGCAGAGGCAATCGTGCAAATGCTTGGCGAATCCGTTCGGCCACCAGCACGGCGGACTGCTCATCGGTCGACTCCAGGAGGCAAGCGAACTCTTCACCGCCGATGCGGGCAAACACGTCTTTCTCGCGCAGGGTTTCTGAGAGCACCCGGCTGAAGGCGATCAGCGCCTGGTCCCCGGTCTGATGGCCGAAGGCGTCGTTCAGGCGCTTGAAATGATCAAGGTCGCACAGCAACAAGGCCATTGGCGCGCCTCGGCGCTGGCATTCGAGCAGCATCTGCTCGCCATGGACCATGAACGCCCGGCGGTTACCAATGCCCGTCAGGGCGTCGCTGAAGGCCGCCGCCTTGAAGCGCAACTCCACCCGCTCCTTGACCATGCACAGGGTGACGTAGGCAATGCCGATCACATACAGCATCGACTCGAACAACATGAACGAGAACAGTGGCACTCCGGCGCCGTAGCCTTTCAGCGCCTGATCCATCGCCAGGCCCTGGTCAATGACGGCACGCACGCTGTAGAACGTGGTGTGCAGCAGGGTCAGGGCCAGGGCAGGCATATAGGCGACTTCCAACTGCCGGCGGCTGCGCCAGAACTCCAGCATGGTCAGCAGGCCATAACTGGCCGTCAGCAGCGAATACACCGACACCCGAACCGTCATCGACTGATAGAACGCAGGCACCATGCACAGGACCAGCCAGATGCCGGCCCCGGCGAGCATGCCCGGAGCATGGGGCGAACGCCCGGCGAACACTCGCATCGCCGTCCAGTTGAGACCGGCGCTCAGCAGCAGGACCACGTTGCCGAGCACTTTCGGTACGCAGTCCATGCCCATGTCGCGCAGGCTCACCAGCACCATCCCTGCCGCGGCCAGCAGCATCATGCCGCCGAGGTAGGCCAGCGGGCGCTCGCGGGGTTCCTGCCGCCAGGCGTGGAAGGTCAGCAGGCTCATGAGGAAGAAAATGAACACCGAGACGACCAGCAGGGTGGGGATATGCAGGGCCATGTCCGGGGTTCTCGTGATGTCGCGTTCAAGGGCGGGGAAGCAAAGCCGCGGCCGGAAGCGGGCGAATTGCCATCAGTGGGCGCGATTGTAGCGAGAACTTCCGGGCCTTGGTGGATGTTGCTGCAGGAAGTGCCCGGTCTAGCGAAATACGCCGCAGACCGCGTTGCCCTGGTAGCCGTGCGCGATCGGTCCGAGAAACATGAACGGACCACAAGCGTAGAAATCCGAACTGATTTTCCGATTTGTGTACAGCAGCGGCACTTCGACGCCATTGATATCGTCGCCATAGGCGGTGGCGCTGTAGGACTCGCAGACTGGCAGCTTGAGTGGAATTGGCAGGATCACGACCAAGAGGGTGGTGCCACACCACTGGCGTTCGGGCGTGCTCTTTTCCGTGTGGGTGACAACCGGCTTCATGGAGTTGCCGATGAGCCTTTGATGAGCCTCGGTTTTCGACACTTGCATGTAGGGTATATCCACCCAGGCGCCCACGCAGCCGCTGAGGCCAAGGGCTGCAAACGTGGCAACCATTGCGCTTTTCATGGTCCGCCGCACGGGCTGCTGGAGGACCAGGCTGGGGTTCATGGCCGGTGCTTCGGGCTTGGATTCCAGGGGGGCGGCAAAGCTGCGTAGGTCGTGCATCCTGCACCTGTTGTCGAAGTGGCCGAGCCTTCCCGTCCCCGGGTTTCAGGCATTAAAAAGCCGGCTTGTGGCCGGCTTCTCGGGGACTGGCTTGGTTCATTTTTGGTAAACCGCACCAGCCTTCAAAACGTACACCCAGCTCTTGCGGCTGGCTGTGGGACTGGGCAGGAAAGTCATCCGCTTCGTCGGGCGATCTGACCGCCTGAGGGGTCGATGCGCAAATGTGGGGCGCAGCATACGCATATTCGTCGGCAATTCCCAGTGCGAAGCGCTATCCAGAGGCCTTGAGGCGGTAAAAAGTGTGGGGAATGTGTTGCTGGATGCGTGGTTGCCGGAAGAGGCTTTTCACCGGCAAGCCGGCTCCTGCAGGCGATGCTGCGGTGTGCGGGCATAAAAAAACCCCGGATAACCGGGGTTCTTTCTTGAGGCGTGTTGCTCGAAGCTTGCAGCGGCTTCTTAGCCCTTATAGGCGGCAACCGACTTCAGGATCTCGGCGCGGGCTGCATCGGCATTGCCCCAACCGTCGATCTTCACCCACTTGCCTTTTTCGAGGTCTTTGTAGTTCTCGAAGAAGTGCTTGATCTGTTCCAGCAGCAGGGCTGGCAGGTCGGTGTATTCCTTCACGTCGACGTACAGCTGGGACAGCTTGTCGTGTGGTACTGCGATGACCTTGGCGTCGCCGCCGCCGTCGTCGGTCATGTTCAGGATGCCCACTGGACGGGCACGGATCACCGAGCCTGGCGCTACTGGGTACGGGGTCACGACCAGCACGTCGAGGGGGTCGCCGTCGTCAGCCAGGGTGTTGGGGATGAAGCCGTAGTTGGCCGGGTAGAACATTGGGGTGGCCATGAAACGGTCAACGAACAGGCAGTCGCTGTCTTTGTCGATTTCGTACTTGATCGGCGCATGGTTGGCCGGGATTTCGATCGCGACGTAGATGTCGTTCGGCAGGTCTTTGCCCGCCGGAATCTTGCTGTAGCTCATTGGGCGTTGCCCCCGTTAGTTGACCAAATGACTTGGCCGGATTGACCAAAAAGTGGCGGCGATTATAGACACACTCCGCAACCGTTGCTACGTGCCAAGGGTCGTAGAACCTTGGTTGTACTGTCTCGCAGACGTGTTCGGACGGGCCGTGCGACCGGCGGTTTTGCCATCGGTCGGCAGGCGTGGCAGTGGTCTTTCAACTGGCCTTCAGATGAACAACGTATCAGCGCGACAGGACATTAGTGGTGCGTTTGATAGACCGGATCTTCAGCTTGAAGTTGCTGCAGTCGGGCCAATGGATTCTGCCGATAAAACAACTGCAACTGTTCATAGACTTTCGGATAGGCCGCCACGAGCAAATCCGGGGCGCTGAAGAAGTATTCGCTGGTGACGGCGAAGAACTCCGCAGGGTTTTCCGCCGCGTAGGGATCGATGGCGGTTTCTGTGTCCGGGTCATGGTCGAGCTGACGGTTGAGATCGTCGTAGGCACTTTGCATCACCTGCGCCCAGTCGCTGACTCGCATGTCGCTGTGCAGCGGCGGCAGGCCATTGGCGTCGCCGTTGAGCATGTCCAGCTTGTGGGCGAGTTCGTGGATCACCAGGTTGTAGGCTTCCCAACCGCCACTGGCCAGCACCCCGGGCCAGGCGAGGATGATCGGGCCCTGCTGCCAGGCTTCGCCGCTGTGCTCGCCGTCCCATTCATGTTCGATACCGCTGGCATCGCGGTGGCGCTGGGGGCTGAGGAAATCGTCGGGATAAAGAATGATTTCATGGAAGCCCTGGTACCAGTTCAGGTCGCCCAGGTGCAGCAGCGGCAGTTGCGCCTGGGCCGCCAGCAGCAGGCGTTGCTCCTGATGCAGCTCCACGCCGGGCAGGGCGGTAAGGTGCTTGTCGTCGAGAAACAGCACACTGGCTTCCCGTAGCCACTGGTCCTCGGCGACGCTGATGCCGTCGAGGAAGGGCAGGTGCTGGCGCACCCGCTGCCAGGTTTCATCGCTGACCGGGTGCTTGGCCAGCCGGCGCTTGCGGCGCCAGGCGCTGAGGGACCACATGCTGGTTAGCGGGTTTCGGCTTTTTCAGCGCTGCGGCTGAAGCGGCTGCGCAGCAGGCCAATGATCATCGGCACCAGGGACAGGAGGATGATGGCCACCACCAGCAACGACAGGTTCTTCTTGATGAACGGCACGTTGCCGAAGAAGTAGCCCAGGGTCACCAGGCCGCCGACCCAGAGGATGGTGCCGGCCACGCTGAAGGCGAAAAAGCGCGGGTAGGGCATGCGGGCCACGCCGGCGACGAAAGGCGCGAAGGTGCGGATGATCGGCAGGAAGCGCGCCAGGGTTACGGTCTTGCCACCGTGCTTTTCATAGAAATCGTGGGTTTTTTGCAGGTAGTCGCGGCGGAAGATCTTCGAATTGGGGTTGCTGAACAGCCGTTCTCCCGCTGTTCGCCCGATCACGTAGTTGGTGCTGTCACCGAGGATCGCCGCCAGCATCAGCAGGCCGCCCAGCAGCACCGGGTCCATGCCGCCGCCTGCGGCCACTGCGCCGGCGATGAACAGCAGGGAGTCACCGGGCAGGAACGGGGTCACCACCAGGCCGGTTTCACAGAAAATCACCAGAAACAGGATGGCGTAGATCCAGGGCCCGTAGTTGGTCACCAGCATGTCGAGATAAACGTCGAGATGAAGGATTAGGTCGATCGGGTTGAAATCCATTGGGGCACCTGTGGTGACAGCCTGGCTCGGCAGGCCTGTGCGATGACTCGGAGAAAGGGACTACAAGGATGTGTAGATTTTCTTACGACTCGAAAAGGTCGGCATTATAAAGGCTGATAGGTGAAATGCGTGTTCAGATTGTAGCGGGGCGTTTCGGTGTGCTCAGCGTGGCAGGCTGCCTGGGATATTCCCTGGCCTGAGGGGATAAGGCGGCCCTTGGGCCGCCGTCAGTGAGATCAGCTATCGCTGAGGGGCAGGATGTAGTTCTTGAACTCGCTGTCTTCGCGAAAGCCCATGGACTCGTAGGTTTTCTGCGCCACGGCGTTGTTGCTACTGGTGGACACTCGCAGGCGAACAGCGTTGGTTTCCTTGGCCATCTTCTTCGCGGTGCGCATCAGGTTGTCGGCCACCAGCTGACGCCGAGCATCTTCAGCGACGTAGATGTCGTTGAGAATCCATACACGCTTCAGAGACAGGGAAGAAAAGCTCGGGTACAGCTGGCAAAAACCCAGCAATTTGCTGCTGTCATCATCGGCCAGGGCCAGGTAGATCACCGATTCCTTGCGTCGCAGGCGCTTTTCCAGAAAGGCCCGGGACGAGTCCGGGTAAGGCAGGGCGCCATAGAATTCGCGGTACTTGACGAATAACGGGGTCAACAGATCCAGGTGCTCGAGGGTTGCTTGAGTAATCCGCATGGTGGCTCTCAACTTCAAGTGGATGTGACGGCACAGGTTGGATGACTCGGGCAGCCGTGTTCCGATGCTGCCCAAAGCGGCGAAAAAGCGCAATCGTCTTGCAAAATCACGCTTGGGGTGGTCCCAGAAGGAAGTTGCCCTTCATGTCTGCCGTTGAGTCGCTGTCCAGGGTCTGCACTTGCGCTTCGTCTTTGAGGTTCACCCCCGACAATTGCCGGCGGCAGGCTTCACGCATCAAGTACAGCAGGCGGTGGGCGGCCATGCCATAACTCAGGCCTTCCAGGCGCACGTTGGAGATGCAGTTGCGATAGGCGTCGGTGAGCCCGACTTTCGGCTGGTAGGTGAAGTACAGCCCCAGGCTGTCGGGAGAACTGAGCCCAGGACGCTCACCGATCAGGATCACGGTCATTTTCGCCCCCAGCAGCTCGCCAATCTCGTCGGCTACCGCTACGCGACCCTGTTCCACCAGGATTACCGGCGACAGCGACCAGCCTTCGGCTGCGGTCTGTTCTTCCATGCGCGCCAGAAAGGGCAGGGTGTGGCGATGCACCGCCAGGGCCGACAGGCCATCGGCCACCACCACCGCCAGGTCGACTCCGCCGGGATGAGCGCTGGCATAGTCCCGCAGGGCCTGGGCCGAGTCATCGCTGAGCCGACGTCCCAGGTCGGGCCGTTGCAGGTAGCTGTGGCGATCGGTGGCGGCGCTGTGGACCAGCAGGCTGTCACGTCCACGCTCGGCCAACTGGGTGCTCAGGCCGGCGTGGTCGAAGGGCAGGTGCACGGCATCCCGGGCCTGAGCGTGGGCGAACTGGAAGTCCAGCTGGGCGCCGGTCGGCAGGCTGGTGCCGGTGCGGCCCAGGGCAATGCGCGCGGGGGTCAGGCGACGCAATTCCAGCCAGGGGTTTTGCGAGTCGGTCGGATGTTTTTGCATGAGCCTGTTCCTTATCCCAACTGGGCCAGTGCCTGGCGGAAAGCCGGTGGCAGGTTGTTGCCGAAATGCACCTTGCCGTCGGCCTGGGTGAAGATGCCGGTCCTGGCCAGCCATTGCTCGAACTCGGGTGCAGGTTTCAGGCCCAGGGTCTGGCGAGCATAGAGCGCGTCGTGGAAGGACGTGGTCTGGTAGTTGAGCATGATGTCGTCGGAGCCGGGGATGCCCATGATGAAGTTGATTCCGGCCACGCCCAGCAGGGTCAGCAGGTTATCCATGTCGTCCTGATCGGCTTCGGCGTGGTTGGTGTAGCAGATGTCGCAACCCATGGGCACGCCCAGCAACTTGCCGCAGAAGTGGTCCTCAAGGCCGGCGCGGATGATCTGCTTGCCGTTGTACAGGTACTCGGGACCGATGAACCCCACCACGGTATTCACCAGGAACGGCTTGAAGTGCCGGGCCACGGCATAGGCGCGGGTTTCACAGGTCTGCTGGTCGATGCCGAAGTGGGCGTTGGCCGACAAGGCGCTGCCCTGGCCGGTCTCGAAGTACATCAGGTTCTGCCCGAGGGTGCCGCGGTTCAGGCTCAGGCCTGCCTCATAGCCCTCCTGGAGCACGTTGAGGTTGATACCGAAGCTGGCGTTGGCGGCTTCGGTGCCGGCAATCGACTGGAACACCAGATCCAAGGGGACACCGCGATTGATCGCTTCGATGGAGGTGGTGACGTGGGTCAGCACGCAGGCCTGGGTCGGGATCTCGTAGCGCTGGATGATGGCGTCGAGCATTTCCAGCATGGCGCAGATCGAGGCGATGCTGTCGGTGGCCGGGTTGATGCCGATCATCGCATCGCCGTTGCCGTACAGCAGGCCGTCGAGAATGCTCGCGGCGATGCCGGCCGGCTCGTCGGTGGGGTGGTTGGGTTGCAGGCGGGTGGACAGTCGCCCGCGCAGGCCCAGGGTGCCGCGAAACTTTGTCACCACGCGAATCTTCTGCGCCACCAGGATCAGGTCCTGCACGCGCATGATCTTCGACACCGCGGCGGCCATTTCCGGGGTCAGGCCCGGCGCCAGTGCCCGCAGGCTCTGCTCGTCGGCGGCGTCACTGAGCAGCCAGTCGCGAAAACCGCCAACGGTGAGGTGGCTGACGGTGGCGAAAGCCTGCTTGTCATGGCTGTCGATGATCAGTCGGGTGACTTCGTCGGACTCATAGGGAATCAGCACTTCTTCGAGAAAGTGCTTGAGGGGGATATCCGCCAGGGTCATCTGGGCAGCGACCCGTTCGCCGTCGTTGAGGGCGGCGACCCCGGCCAGAAAATCTCCGGAACGGGCCGGGCTGGCCTTGGCCATGACTTCCTTGAGGCTGTCGAAGCGATAGGTCTGAGAACCTACGCTGTGGGAAAATTGGGCCATCTCAGTCTCCGTTTCAACGATGTAGGGGCGTTGCCGAGTGCTGGCGGATCATCAGGATGCCACCTTCTTCAGCAGGTTTTCCAGACGGTTTCCGGCAGCCCGGTGGTGGAGGATGGCAAAGGCCTTTTCCGCCACCAGACTGCCGCCTTCCAGCGGTGGCAGGCCACCGCTGTAGATGTTCGAGATCACGGTGTATTCATAGCGAATGTCCGGGTTGCCGCTGAACTGGGCGGCGGCGCGGCGGGCCTGGTCGTCCGGCAGGCGGTAGCCCAGGTAGGCGGACATGCTGCGCGAGGCCAGGGCATCGCCGCCGGGACGCTCGCCGATCAGCACGATGATCAGTTGCGGTTGCAGGGCTTCGCCCACCGACTCCGCCAGCTTGACCCGGCCATAGGGCGCGAGGATCGGCTGGCCGATGCGCAGTTCGCGACTCTGCAGGCCGTCCATCAGCACCGGCAGCAACTCGGGAATGTTGTGGTGGATGGCCTCGGCACTGAGGCCGTCGGAAATCACGATCTGCACGTCGTTGTATTCCGGTTTAAGGCGCCGCAGCACTTCCTCGGTCAGTCGCGCGCCCAGCTCCGGGTCTTGCAGGTGAGCCAGCTTGTCCGGGGCAGCGGTACGCAGCTCGCGCAGGGCAATGGCGCCGATTTCGCTGGGGCGCAGGTCGACGTAGATCGCCTCTCGGGCCACCGCGAGGTTGGCGCGCACGGTCCGCGACACCGTGTTGGCCGGGCGTGGGCCGGCATTGTCGAAGCCGTAGGTGGCCGGGGTGGATTCCAGCAGGCGCTGGAAGTCGATGTCCGATGCGCAGAAGATCCGCGGATTGCCCCAGTTCGGCCCGCGCTCCACGTTGCCGTGGGCGTCCTCCTGGAAAATCCCCTTGCCCAGGGCCCAGCGCAAGTATTCCGGGGCCGGCGCCAGGTCGTGGACTTCTCGCAGGGTCTGGTTGTCGTGGGCGCTGGTGTCGAAGTAGGCGAGCATGCGGTCGGTGCTCAGGTACACGTCCATGAAGAAGTTGGCGCCTGCGGCAGTCAGCAATTCAGTGGCCATCTGCTGGCCTTCCAGGGTCACCTGGGAATGCAGGGTGTAGCAGGGCGCCATGCCCATGGGCAGGCCCAGCAGCTTGCCCATGAACTGGTCCTGCAGGCAGGAATAGGTCATCTCGAAGTTGTCGAGGTGGGTTTCCGGGCCGATGAAACCGGTGACGTTATTCACCATGTATGGCCGATAGCGCCGGGCCAGCCCATAGCACAGGGCTTCGCACGTGGTCATGTCGATGCCTTCGTGCTTGCCGTAGGTCAGCTCGCTGCCCTGGCCGGTCTCGAAGTACATGAAGTTTTCCGCAACATCGCGCAGCGGGCCACGTTCGGTCATGGTCTGCCAGGCCTGATCCAGCAGCTGCACGGTGACGTCGAACTCGTCGGTCAGGGTGCGCTCGGTCCCGGCCAGGCTCTGGAACATGATTTCCACCGGGGCGCCCTGGTCGAGGCAGGCCAACTGGGTCTTGATGTGGGAGAGCACGCAGATCTGCGTCGGTGCTCCGGTTTCCCGGCGTAACTTGTCCAGGTGGCGCAGGGTGGCGCTGATGTTGTCCACGGTGTCGATGGCCGGGTTGAGGCCGATCAACGCGTCCCCCGAGCCCATGCTCAGGCCGGTGTAGACCAGTAGGGTGATGCCGCTGAGGTTGTCGGTGGGATGGTTGGGCTGCAGCCGCGACGACAGAGTACCGGGCAGGCCCACCAGGGTCCTGGCCTTGGCCGCCGCGCCGCTCTTGAGCTTTTTCGACAGCAGGATCAGTTCGTGGACATCCAGCAGCTTGGCCAGGGCAGCCACCATGACCCCGGTCAGGGCCGTGCCGATGCGGCGTATTTCGGTGCCATGGCTGCGCAACAGGCGATCTTTCAGGGCGCCCAGGGTCAGGTCGGCGATCTCGCCAAAGACGCTGTGGTCGATGTCGTAGTTGACCTGCATGACACTGTCGATGCGACCGTGGCGGTCTGTTAGCGGATGCTGGAAATAGTGATCCAGGGTCAGCTCGGAGAGCACCTTGCGCGCCGCCTCGCGGGTGATTTCATCTGCAGCCGCGAGCCCCGCCACCCGGTCCCCGGCCTTGCTGATGTCGGCGGCGCCGAGCACCGCCTTGAGGCTGGCGAAGCCTATCTCGCGGTCCAGCACCCGGGTGCTGTAGGCCTGTTCGGCAAGCACTTCGGGAAGGCGGATGTGCTGCAGTGCGGTGAGTGACATGGCAAGACTCTCCTTGGCCGGCATCGGCTCAGTGCACGCCGTAGAAGGCGACGGGCACGATGTGCTGGTGGGGTTTTCCCAGGTTGATGAAGTGTGCCGAACGCTCGCGTACTTCATCGATGACGATCAGGTTGCAAGAACTGCGCCCCCAATCCGTGGCGTAGTTGCCCAGGACCTTACCGACGTTGCTTTCCAGCAGCAGCACCAGCGGCCACTGCGGGGCGGGGCGCGCCTGGTCCAGGGCCCGGGCCAGGCGTGCGCCCAGCTGGCGGAGGTCTTCCAGTCGTGGCGCCTGGCCGTTGTCGAGCAATTGCAGGCAAGCGCCGTCGCAGCTGCTCAGTGCCAGGGTCAGGGCGTCGTCCAGTTGCTGCTGGGTGGCACCCATGGGCAACCGGGCGACGATGGGCAGGTCCTTGAGGGGTAGCACCTCGGGCTGGGGCAGAAACAGGGTGCTGCCGGAAATCTCGGTGTTGTGCAGGGTCAGGCCGTAGACCGTGGCTCGGCCGCGGTTTTCCGGCACCAGCCGGGTGGCCGCCCGCACCAGTCGCGGGTGGCGGGCAATGGCCAGGGCCAGATCGATGCCCAGATCGCCGTAGTAGGTGGTGCCGGGCATGGGTTCGCCTTGCAGGTGGCGATAGAGCAGTTCGCCCACGCCACCGGAAAAAGTCAGGGCCGGGTCGGCATTGTGGTGAGGGAGGATCAGCGGCAGTTGCTCGGTCAGTTGGCCCAGCCGGCTGGCAAAGAAGTTGCGATCACCTTCGGCAATGGCGACCAGGGCATCGATGTACCAATTGACCACCGCGTCCAGCTCGGAACGGTCGAGGACCTGTCCGGAACTCTTGCGGATTGCCAGGTGATCGAACAGTGCCTGGCCGAACTCCGATACGCCGCTGAGACGATAACTGCCCGGTTCGAACTGCACGTGCCGGGCACCGATGAAATGGCAGCCGCTGGCCAGGACATTGCCATCCAGGCCCCAGGCTGCGTTGGTGGTGCCCCCGCCGATATCCAGGTTGAGTATCGGTTGCCGAGCGTGGAAGCGGCTCAGCGCCGAACAACTGCCCATGAACGCCAGCCAGGACTCCAGTCCACCGTCGTCGGCGCGAGTGATCAGGGCGTTACCGATCAATTGGCCGACCAGTTGCGCCAGGGCCTGGGCGTTGTGCCGCCGCGCCGCCAGGCCGGTGATGATCACGCCACCGGAGAACAGCTGTTCCGGGTTCACCCCGGCCTGTTCGAGCCAGGTTTGGATCAGGGTCCGGATCGCGGCTTCATCGATGACCTGGTCCTTGAACGGGGTGAACACCGGTTCGCCACGAAACAGCACCCGGGGCTCGTTGAGGGCCATGCGCCCAGTGATGCAGTGGCTGCTCAGGCTGGCCTGGGCGATCAGCGCGCTGCTGGTGGTGGACCCGAAGTCCAGCCCCAGCAACAGTACCGATGCGCCGCCCGTGATGGCTTGCATGCAGGCGTTCCTCGCCGCGCCGGGGTCAGGCGGTGGCCTTCTGGCCTGTAGGTTCCGGAGTGTCCAGCGCGGTGCCGCCCAGGTACTCGCCCGGGGCGATGATCCCCGCTGCCCGATCCTGGGCTTCCAGTTGCAGCGCCTTGGGCACCGACAGCCAGTAGGCCAGGCCGACGGCGACGAAGCCGGCGCTGATCTTGCCGATCAGTACCGGCAGGATGATGGTGGGCTGGAAGTTGGCGGTGAAGGACAGGTGATCCCCCAGCAGGAACGCGGCGCAGACACCAAAGGCGATATTGACCACTTTGTCCTTGGGCGGCATGAGGCGTACCAGGCGGAACATGGCGAGGATGTTGGCGATGGTTGCCAGCATGCCGGCGCTGCCTACCGCACTCAGGCCGATCTTGCCGCCGAGGTTTTCCAGAGGCTTGCCCAGGTATTTGCGCAGCAGATAGACCATGGGGAAGGCGCCGGCCAGCATGATGCCGATGTAGCCGGCGGTTTCCAGGGCGCGGGTCTGGTCCTGGGCGTCGGCGATGATCGGGTGGAAGCCCCAGCCGCCAAATACCGCGGAGAAGACCCCGGTGAAGTATTCGACGATGGAGAACACCAGCACCAGTTTGATGGCTGCGTCCATGGCGCGGCCGAAGATGATGAAGCCCTTGATCATCATGTCCGGCAAAAAGCGCAGGCCCAGGGCCAGGGCCACGACGAAGATCAGGATCGGCAGCAGGTTGGCGAAGATGCTGCCCAGGCCCAGGGCCAGTTGGTAGCTGGCTTCACCGTTGGTGCTGACCAGTTCGCGTACCACCGGGTTGCTGAAAGCCAGGATCAGGCTGGCGATCATCACCCCGACGGGGATGGTCAGGATGCCGGACATGATCCCCAGGGCCATGTACTTGTGGTCGCGCTTGTCGAGCATTGCCAGGCCCATGGGAATCGAGAAGACGATGGTCGCACCGCCCATGAAGCCGGTGATCAGGGCCATCACCAGGGCTTCCTTGCTGGCGGCCAGGGCCGAGGCCAGCTGATAGCCGCCCATGTCCGAGGCAATGATCATGGTCGCCGCCAGGGCCGGGTCGGCTCCGAGGGAGTTGAAGAACGGGCCGAAGACCGTCTCGATGACCACGGTCAGGTAGGGGATGGAAGCCATGATCCCCGCGGCCGGCACGAAGATGTAGCCGGTGGCATGGATGCCTTCCATGAATTCTTTGCCCAATCCTCGCTCGCTGTCATAGATGGCGGCGAAGGCACCGAGTACGGCGCAGAGCATGATGAGGTAGAGCACGTAGTTGCCGATCTGATCCATTGCGTTTGTCCCTTGTTATTGTTTTTCAAGCAGGGTCTGTGCACGACTGGTTTGGCGCAGAACTTCCGACAGCAGTGTCCCGTCCGGCAAGCCTTCGGCACCGGATCAGAGCAGGTGAACGGGCGCGGCGAGGCCGCGAAAAGGTCTCCCGGCGACCTGGGTCGCCGGGAGGGTCGATCAGAAGAAGCCCAGAGGGTTGATGTCGTAGCTCACCAGCAGGTTCTTGGTCTGCTGGTAGTGGTCGAGCATCATCTTGTGGGTCTCGCGGCCGACGCCGGATTTCTTGTAGCCACCGAACGCGGCGTGAGCCGGGTACAGGTGGTAGCAGTTGGTCCAGACGCGGCCGGCCTTGATCCCGCGGCCCATGCGATAGGCGCGGTTGATGTCGCGGGTCCAGACCCCGGCACCCAGGCCGAACTCGGTGTCGTTGGCGATGGCCAGGGCTTCGGCTTCATCCTTGAAGGTGGTGACGCTGACCACCGGGCCAAAGATTTCTTCCTGGAACACGCGCATCTTGTTGGTGCCCTTGAGCAGGGTCGGCTGGATGTAGTAGCCGCTGGACAGGTCGCCTTCGAGTTTCTCCACCTTGCCGCCGGTGAGCAGCTGCGCGCCTTCGTTCTTGGCGATGTCGAGGTAGGAGAGGATCTTGTCGAACTGCTGCTCGGAAGCCTGGGCGCCGACCATGGTGTCGGTGTCCAGTGGGTCGCCGCGCTTGATCTGCTCGATCTTCTTCATCACCACTTGCATGAATTCGTCGTAGATCGATTCCTGTACCAGGGCTCGGGATGGGCAGGTGCAGACCTCACCCTGGTTGAAGAACGCCAGCACCAGGCCTTCGGCGGCCTTTTCGATGAATTTTGGCTCGGCCTGCATGATGTCTTCGAAGAAGATGTTCGGCGACTTGCCGCCCAGTTCCACGGTGGACGGAATGATGTTCTCGGCGGCGCATTTCATGATGTGCGAGCCCACCGGGGTCGAGCCGGTGAAGGCGATCTTGGCGATGCGCTTGCTGGTGGCCAGGGCTTCGCCGGCTTCGCGGCCGAAACCTTGCACCACGTTGAGCACGCCCGGTGGCAGCAGGTCGCCGATCACTTCCATGAGCACGGTGATGCCCAGCGGGGTCTGCTCGGCCGGCTTGAGTACCACGCAGTTGCCAGCGGCCAGGGCTGGGGCGAGTTTCCAGGCGGCCATCAGGATCGGGAAGTTCCACGGGATGATCTGCCCGACCACGCCCAGGGGTTCATGGATGTGGTAGGCCACGGTGTTGCCGTCGATTTCCGCGGCGCTGCCTTCCTGGGCCCGCAGGCAACCGGCGAAGTAGCGGAAGTGGTCGGCGGCCAGGGGAATGTCGGCGTTCAGGGTTTCGCGAACGGCCTTGCCGTTGTCCCAGGTTTCGGTGATGGCCAGCAGTTCGAGGTTCTGTTCGATGCGGTCGGCGATCTTCAGCAGGATCAGCGAACGGGCCTGCACCGAGGTGGCGCCCCAGGCGTCGGCGGCGGCATGGGCAGCGTCCAGCGCCTTGTCGATGTCTTCGGCGGTGGAGCGGGGGAATTCTGCAATAGGCTGGCCGTTGACCGGCGAGGTGTTGGTGAAGTACTGGCCTTTGACTGGCGCAACGAATTCGCCGCCGATGTAGTTACCGTACTTGCTCTTGAACGAAACGATAGCGCCTTCAGTACCGGGGTGTGCGTAACGCATGGTGGGTATCTCCTGGCTTTTATGCTTATGGGGGAGGACGCGCTATAGCGCATACCAAGCGTAGAGCAAAGGTCGGGCCAGTGGGGTGCGGGGCATATGAATCAAGGGTTTGAGGATGTTGCGACGCGGAACTGACGGCAGGGTGTGACGAATCTGGTACGACGCCGAGTGACAGTTTGTAACCTGGATGGCACAGGCTGTGACTCATGGGTCAAGCCGGCATTGCAATGAAACTGCGGCTGGAGGATGCTGGTTCGCGTGTCGAATTTTGTCGGACAGATCTGATGGCCTGTCCTTCTTTACATGCTTTACATGGCCGATTGCAGCCGGCAGCGGCGCCAGTGTTCCGTCTGAGCGTGACAGCGCATCAGGAGAATAATAAGAAATGCACAGTAGTAATCATTTGAGTCGACATGCCCAGCAGGTGCTGACGGTGGCCCAGGGTAAAGCCCATTTGCAGGGGCCCGGCAGCGATCCTTCCATCGCTCGCTCCTGGCTGCGTTGCCTTGAGGACTATCATCTGGATCCGGCCCAGGCCATGGCCCCCACAGTGCTGGAGCATGGTCGTCTGCTGGAAAGCCGCGAGCGCCTGCAGGATGTGCTGCAAATAGCCGGCACCGAGATGGCCAACCTGCATCAGCAATTGTCCGGCGCGGGTCATGCCGTGCTGCTGACCGATGCCCGGGGGGTGATCCTCAACTGCATCACCGCCCCCAGCGAGCGCAAGATTTTCGAGCATGCGGGTCTGTGGCTGGGCGCCGACTGGAGCGAGGCTCGGGAAGGCACCAACGGCATCGGCACCTGCCTGGTGGAGCGCCAGTCGCTGACCATTCACCAGGGCGAGCACTTCCGTGGCCGGCACACCGGCCTGACCTGCTCGGCGAGCCCGGTGTTCGATCCCCATGGCGAATTGCTGGCGGTGCTGGATGTGTCCTCGGCGCGTCAGGACGTTTCCCGGCAGAGTCAGTTCCACACCATGGCTTTGGTCAATCTCTCGGCGAAAATGATCGAGAGCTGCTATTTCCTGCGTTATTTCGAGAACCAGTGGCTGCTGCGCTTTCATCTGCAGGCGGAGTCTGTGGGGCTGTTCAGTGAGGGGTTGCTGGCGTTTGACGGCGAGGGGCGGATCTGTGCGGTGAACCAGAGTGCCCTGAATCTGCTGGGGCATATACGCGGTGGCTTGCTGGGTAAGCCGGTGGAAAGCTTTTTCGACTGTTCCCTGGATGAATTGCTCAGTCGCGCCAGCATCAATGCCAGCGCCAGTTGGCCCTTGCGCACCCGGGATGGGCGTCGCCTGTTCGCCTTGTTGCGCGGCCAGCCCCATCCGGTATCGCAACCAGCATCGCGTGTTCCTGCTGGTATTGCGCTGCCGCGCACTTCAAGCATCTGCCTTGGGGACGAAGGGCTGCAGAATGATTTTCGCCGGGCTTCTCGGGTGTTCGAGCGTGATGTGCCGCTGCTGATCAATGGCGAGACCGGCTCCGGCAAGGAGGCTTTTGCCAAGGCTGTGCACCAGGGCAGTGCCCGCTCGGATAAAACCTTTGTCGCCCTCAATTGCGCGGCGATCCCGGAGAGCCTGATCGAGAGCGAACTCTTCGGTTATCGCGGCGGCAGCTTTACCGGGGCACGCAAGGAGGGGATGCGCGGCAAGTTGCAACAGGCCGATGGCGGCACCTTGTTCCTCGATGAAATCGGCGATATGCCCCTGGCCCTGCAGACGCGTTTGCTGCGGGTGCTGGAAGATCGCCTGGTGGTGCCGATTGGCGGTGAGCCGCAATCGGTCAACGTGCGGATCATCAGTGCGACCCACCGGGATCTGCTGGAACGGGTACGCGACGGCAGTTTTCGCGAGGACTTGTACTACCGGCTCAATGGTCTGGAGATCGCGCTGCCGGCCCTGCGCGATCGCAGCGACAAATCCCAGTTGCTGGACTTTCTCCTGGCCGAAGAAGCGGGTGGGCAACCGGTGGTGCTGGACGAAGCGGTGCGTCAAAGCCTGTTGAGTTATTCCTGGCCGGGTAACGTGCGGCAATTGCGCAATGTGCTGCGGACCCTGGCGGCCTTGTGTGAAAACGGTCGCATTGGTCTGGAAGATCTGCCGCCGTTGATCCGCAATAACCGCCTGGCGCCGGTTAGCGAGCCCGTTGCCGAGGCGCCGGAGCGCCCCCTGGAGGACGCAGAGCGGGTTGCGCTACTGGCAGCCCTGGAGCAACAGCGCTGGCACATGACCCATACCGCCGAACAGTTGGGCGTCAGCCGCAACACCCTCTATAGAAAGCTGCGCAAACACGGTATCGCGCGTTAAGCCGCCTCTGTAGTCGCTGGTGCAGGGCCACGCGCCTTGTGCCAGCGGTGGCAAACGCAACAGCCTCCCGGTCAGCTAATGGGTGCGATTTGCAGCCCTCTAGGCTAACCTGCGCCGATGTTTTATGAGGTCGACTATGCACATCCATATTCTCGGTATCTGCGGCACTTTCATGGGCTCGATGGCGGTTCTGGCTAAAGAACTGGGCCATCACGTCACCGGCTCCGACGCTAACGTCTATCCCCCCATGAGCACCCAGCTGCAAGCCCAGGGCATCGAGCTGACCCAAGGCTACGACCCGGCCCAGTTGGACCCGGCTCCGGATCTGGTGGTGATCGGCAATGCCATGTCCCGGGGCAATCCGGCCGTGGAGTATGTGCTGAACAAAGGCCTGCCCTATGTTTCCGGCCCGCAGTGGCTGGCGGACCATGTACTGCAAGGGCGCTGGGTCCTGGCGGTAGCCGGCACCCACGGCAAGACCACCACCAGCAGCATGCTGGCCTGGGTGCTGGAGCATGCGGGTATGAGCCCGGGCTTCCTGATCGGTGGGGTGCCGCAGAATTTCGCCGTCTCCGCGCGCCTGGGCGGCACCCCGTTCTTCGTGATCGAGGCCGATGAGTACGACAGTGCGTTCTTCGACAAGCGTTCGAAGTTCGTCCATTACCGCCCACGGACGGCGATCCTCAATAACCTTGAGTTCGATCATGCGGATATCTTCCCTGACCTGGCAGCCATCGAGCGGCAGTTCCACCACCTGGTGCGGACCATCCCCAGTGAAGGCCTGGTGATTCATCCCACCACCGAGCCCGCCTTGCAGCGGGTCATCGAGATGGGCTGCTGGACGCCGGTGCAGACCACCGGTGCCGGTGGCCAGTGGCAGGTCAAGTTGCTCAGTGCCGACGGTTCGGCTTTTGAAGTGATGTTCGAGGGTGTGAGCCAGGGCGTGGTGGAGTGGGAGCTGACCGGGCAGCACAACGTGGCCAATGCCCTGGCGACTCTGGCTGCTGCTCGTCATGTCGGCGTGGTGCCGTCCATGGGCATTGCCGGCCTGAGTGCGTTCAAGAGCGTGAAGCGCCGCATGGAGAAGGTCGCCGAAGTGCATGGCGTGACCATCTACGATGACTTCGCCCACCACCCAACGGCCATTGCCACCACCCTGGACGGTCTGCGCAAGCGGGTCGGCGACGCACCGGTGATCGCCATCATCGAGCCGCGCTCCAATTCCATGAAGCTTGGCGCCCACCGTGATGGGCTGCCGGAAAGCGTCAATCAGGCCGATCAGGTGATCTGGTATGCACCGGCCAACCTGGGCTGGGACCTGGCGGCCACGGCAGCCTTGTGTACGGTGCCGTCGATTGTCAGCGACTCCCTTGAGGGCATCATCGAACGGGTGAAAAGCCAGGCCAAGCCCGGTACCCAGGTGGTGATCATGAGCAACGGCGGCTTCGGCGGCCTGCACGGCAAACTGGCCGAGGCACTGCAATGAGCAACGGCCCGGAACGCATCACCCTGGCCATGACCGGTGCCTCGGGCGCCCAGTACGGTTTGCGCCTGCTGGATTGCCTGGTGCGTGAGGATCGGGAAGTGCACTTCCTGATCTCCAAGGCCGCGCAGTTGGTCATGGCCACGGAAACCGATGTGACCCTGCCGCCCAAACCGCAGATGATGCAGGCCTTCCTCACCGAGTACACCGGCGCGGCGGCGGGGCAGATCCGTGTCTATGGCAAGGAAGACTGGATGTCGCCGGTGGCCTCGGGTTCCGGCTCGCCGGCGGCGATGGTGGTGGTGCCGTGTTCCACTGGCACCTTGTCGGCCATCGCCACCGGTGCCTGCAACAACCTGATCGAGCGGGCGGCGGACGTCACCCTCAAGGAGCGCCGGCAGTTGATTCTGGTGCCTCGCGAGGCACCCTATTCCAGCATTCATCTGGAACACATGCTCAAGTTGTCGAATATGGGCGTGACTATCCTGCCGGCGTCGCCGGGCTTCTATCATCAGCCGCAAACCATCGATGACCTGGTGGATTTCGTCGTGGCGCGGATTCTCAATCTGTTGAATATCCCGCAGGACATGTTGCCGCGCTGGGGCGAGCACCATTTGAGCAGCGATGAATAAGCTGCTGCTGATTATGCTGGCCGCCCTGCAACTGGGCGGCTGCGCCACGGTCCGCACCTTGAATGCCGCCCAGCCCGGGGCTCCGGTGGTGTATTCGGGAACGCGCCTGGACTTGTATGCGATGCAGGGTGGGTGCTGCGCCATGGACCGCTTTGGCGCCGAGGCACCGAGCTACCCAGGGGTGGATCTGCCGGCCAGTGCCCTGCTCGATACCCTGCTGCTGCCGTTGTCGGTGCTGACGGTATTGGGTGTGGGGTTTCAGGCTACGGGTGGGTTGTAGCACTTCGCCGGCAAGCCGGCTCCTGCAGGTGTATGCAAGAACCGGCTTGTTGGCGAATTTTTCATTTACCCAGTTTGCGTAGTTCGTCGGACTCGACGACCCGGGTGCCGCTTTGCTCTTCCAGGGCCAGCCGCCACATTGCACGAGCCAACTGGCAGGCTTCGATACCGTGGTACTTGCCCGGGATCAGTCGCGACAACGGGCCGGCCAGTTGTTCGGTCAGACGCGGTTCGATCCGATCTCCCAGCAGCAGTGACGGCCGGCAAATGGTCAACTGTGGCCAGCCCTGCTGTTTCAGGGCCTCTTCCATTTCACCTTTGACCCGGTTGTAGAAAGTCGACGACTTGGGATCAGCGCCCAGGGCGCTGATCACTATCAGGTGCCGCGCGCCCATTTCCAGGGCACGTTTGCCGAAGGCCACCACCATGTCCAGGTCCACGGCGCGAAAGGCCGCTTCGGAGCCGGCCTGTTTGATCGTGGTGCCCAGGCAGCAGAAGGCGATCTCCACCTTGCCGCTCAGTTGCGGCAGGAACACCGCTGGATCGCCGACGGGGTTTTCCAGGCGTGGGTGCTTGCTGAGCGGGCGTCTGCTGGGTGCCAGAACACGAATGATGGTGGGCTCGTTGAGCAGGCGATCGAGCAGTTGCTCTCCGGTCAGTCCGGAGGCGCCGGCGAGCAGGATGTGCTGAGGCGTCAAGTACATAGTCATTCCCCCTTGATACTGTTTCAGCTTAGTTGCTCTGTGCTTCCTTGCTGCCTATAGAGACACTTTGCAGCGCTTTTCGTGCCTGCTGTTTGCGCAATTGTTGCCAATGCGCGATGACGCCTTTGGGGGCCCAGATCTGTGGTTCTGAGGCTTCGAAGCCATCTGCCTGTTCACGCTCGGCCACCGTGGCCCTGGCCAGTTTGAAGGCATGTTCCAGGTCGTCGGTCTGGTTCAGTGCCTGGGCGAACAAAGCATCGCCGAAGTAGGTGAAGTCGGCCTCTTCGGAGCAGCCGAAAGACACCCGGTCGGCTTGGGAGGCGGTCATGATCAGGGTTCGTTCGTCCTTGAGCGCAGGGATGAAACCACCCGAGTAGCAGGACGAGATAACGATGATCTTGTCGCGGTTTTTCAAGGGCGCCAAGGCGATGGCCAGTTCATCGGCCGGCAGGTCGGCCAACTCCAGGCGCGGCTGATCCAGCACCAGTTCGTGCTCGCTGGTGCCATGGCTGGTGAGGTAGATGAACACCAGGTCCTCGGGGCCGCTGCGTTCGGCCAGGGTCTGTGCGGCGCGGCGCAGGTTTTCCCGGGTGGCCATCGGCCGATTCATCAGGTGGTCGCGGTGGTTGACCAGACGGATCTGACCGTAGGCGCCGAAGCGGCTCGCGAGCATGTTGCTGACGTAGTCGGCTTCACGCAGGAAGACGCTCTGCTTGCCGTCGCCGGCCAGGGTCAGGCTATAGAGTTCGATGGTCGGAGTGGAGACAGGCACCGCATCGAGGGCCTCCTTGAGCAGGCGGCCCTGGACCAGCAGGGCAGTCTCCAATGGGTCCGGCAGTAGTTTGCCGTCGGCGTCGCGAACCCGCATGCCATTGTTCCAGACACCGCTTTGCACACTGCCATCGCGCAGCACCAGCACACCGTGGCCCTGGTAGTTGTCGCTGTCGAAGCCGCCGATGTAGAAGCTGCCGTCACTGAGGTTCAGTCGTCCTTCGCCGCTGAAGCGCCAGTCGCTGAAGGTGCCGACATAATGGCTGCCATCGGCGCCGATCAGCTCGCCCTTGCCACCCAGGGCACCTTCCTTGAACTGGCCGATCCAGACGTCGCCGTCGGAGTTTTCGTAGCGGCCCTTGCCATTGAGCTGGTTGTGTTTGAAACCACCGACATAGATGTCGCCTTCGGCGCTGTTGAAGGTGCCGTTGCCTTCCAGTTGGCCGTTGACGAAGTTACCGCTGAACTGGTTGCCGCTGCCATCGCTGCGCTGGCCTTCGCCATTGGGCTTGCCCTTGGCGAATTGCCCCTGATACTGGCTGCCGTCCTCCAGTTCCAGGCGGCCCAGACCCGAGTACAGGTCGGCCTTGAACTCGCCGCGATAGGTCATGCCGTCTTCTTTGAGGGTGCCTTCGCCGTCCCGGCGCCCGAGTTTGAAGCCGCCGCTGTAGCTGCTGTCCTTGGTGGTCAGGATGCCTTGGCCATGGAACAGCCCTTGCTGGAACTCGCCGCGGTAGACCTCGCCATTGCTGCCGTGCCATTCGCCCTGGCCATGCCATTGGCCCTTGTCGAACTGGCCGGCGTACCAGCTGCCGTTGGGGTAATCGATGCGCCCCTGTCCCTGGAGCAGGCCATTGACCAGATCACCGCGATAGCGCCCGCCGTCGGGCAGTCGGGCATCGGGCGGCAACAGCGATTCGCCGTCTCCGCAAGCGCTGAGCAAGAGGGTCAAGACCAGGGGTACAAGTGGGCGCATAACGGGTTCCGGATAATTAGGGGACCGAGTATGCCGCAGCGGTGTGACTTATATATAGAGAGGTTGAGCGAAACAGCGTGAGCTGTTTCGCATCAGGGGCATTTCAGACGAAGCAGAGCGACAGCGGTTCAGCGATATAGGCAGGTTTTTCCTCGCCGTCGATCTCCAGGGTGGCAGTGGCCTTGAGCAGCCACTGGCCGGGTTTCTTCTCGGTGACGTCGGTCAGCTCGACCTTGAGACGCACCTTGGAGTCGACTTTCACCGGCTGGATGAAGCGCACGCTGTCCAGGCCATAGTTGACCACCATCTTCAGGCCTTCGGGCAGCACGAGGATGTCTTCCATCAGTTTGGGGATCAGCGACAGGGTCAGGAACCCGTGGGCGATGGTGGTGCCGAACGGGGTTTTCGCGGCCTTGGCCGGGTCCACGTGAATGAACTGGAAGTCGCCAGTGGCTTCGGCAAACAGGTTGATACGCTCCTGGTCAATGGTGAGCCACGCGGAACGTCCGAGTTCCTTCCCGACATAATCTTTGAGCTCTGCAACAGGAACATAGGGCATTGAGACTCTCCTTGGTTCAACGATTTTTTTAGTGTTAGACCCAGTGCTTTGTGGTCTGAAGTATCCACTTTAGATCATCATGGCGATCCTTCCCGGTAAACATCCATGCTTTTGGCGAATGCCGGTTCATAGCGCCTGCGTGCTTATAATGCGCCACGGGATCTGGCTGGAGAGGCGGTATGTTGTTACGCGGTTTGACATGGTTGGTGCTGTTCCAATTGCTCGGCACGGCGCTCAATCATCTGCTGTTACCCGTACTGCCAGGGCCGATCATCGGCCTGTTGCTGCTGCTGGTTTTTCTGGTGGTGCGTGGCGAAGTGGGCGAGCCGCTGAACCTGGCGGCCAGCAGTCTGTTGCGTTACCTGCCACTGCTGTTGGTGCCGCCTGCCGTCGGGGTGATGGTTTATGCCCGGGATATCGCCGCGGACTTCTGGGCAATCACCGGAGCGCTGGTGCTGTCGCTGGTGATCTCCATGGCTTTTGTCGGCGTGCTGATGCAGCGCCTGGTCAAGCGCCAGTCCCGCCGGGAGGACAGCCAATGAATGTCGATTGGCAGGGCGCCTGGGCGGCGGTGATTCACCATCCGCTGTTCGGTATCGGCATCACCCTGGGTGCCTATCAACTGGTGTTGGCAGCTTTTGAGAAAACTCGCTGGATGTTCCTGCAGCCGGTACTGGTGTCCATGCTGCTGGTGATTGGTGTGTTGCTTGGCTGTGGCTTGAGTTATGCCGAGTATCGCAAGAGCACCGAGATTCTGAGCATTCTGCTGGGCCCGGCCACTGTGGCCCTGGCAGTGCCCTTGTACCTCAACCTGCGGCGCATCCGCCAATTGTTCTGGCCGATATTGACTACGCTGGTGGTGGGCGGGGTGCTGGCCACCAGTCTGGGGGTGCTGTTGGGATGGTGGTTCGGTGCTGAGCACATGATCCTCATGACCATGGCGCCCAAGTCGGTGACCTCGCCGATCGCCATGCTGGTGGCCGAGCAGATTGGTGGCGTCGCGGCCCTGGCTGCGGTGTTCGTGCTGATTACCGGAGTGATCGGGGCGATTTTCGGCCCGAGCATCCTCAACCGCCTGGGCGTTCATGGGCCTGAGGCGCGAGGCATGGCCTTGGGCATGACCGCTCATGCGGTGGGCACCTCGGTGGCCTTGCAGGAGAGTGAGGAGTGCGGCGCCTTCGCGGCGCTGGCCATGAGTCTGATGGGCGTGGCCACGGCGGTACTGCTGCCGTTGGCGGTGTCTTTGCTGGTTTAAGGATTGATGTATGAGCCTAGCGCTGTTTCCCCTGAATACCGTGCTGTTCCCTGACTGCATCCTCGATCTGCAGATTTTCGAGGCGCGCTACCTGGACATGATTGGCCGCTGCATGAAGCAGGGCTGCGGCTTCGGGGTGGTGTGCATCCTGGAGGGTGAGGAGGTCGGTAGTGCCGCGTCGGGCTATGCCCTGGTGGGCTGCGAGGCACTGATTACCGACTTTCACCAGCAGGACAATGGGCTCCTGGGAATCAGGGTCAAGGGTGGTCGGCGTTTCCGCGTGCTCGAGAGCGAAGTGCAGAAAGACCAACTGACGGTGGCCCAGGTCCAGTGGCTGCCGGAGGCTGCGGAGCAACCACTGCAGGATGAGGACGCAGACCTGATCGCGCTGCTCAAGGCCCTGGCCGAGCATCCGATGGTGGAGGCCCTGGACATGGGCAGCGAGGCGGCGGGGCAGTTGTCCCTGGCTAATCAACTGGCCTACCTGCTGCCTTTTTCCGAACAGGACAAGATCGACCTGCTGCAACTGGATGACCCGCAGCAGCGTCTCGATGCCATCCAGCAACTGCTGGATGAGCTGCAAGGCGAACTCTTCGCCTGAGCCCTGAACCTCTAGCGGCGGCTACAGCTTGCCGCTTGCACTCTTAATAGGCATATCGCAGCAGGGCGTGAGGCAGATGCCGTGTCGCCATGAACCCGCACATCAACAGCATGACCGGCAGTAGCAGCCACCAGACCTTGGCCGACATCGGCTTGAGCGGGCCTTGCCATTGAATCAGGGTCAGGCTGGCGGCACAGACACAGGTTGCGAGCATGGCACCGGCGAGAATGTCAGTTGGCCAATGGGCACCCAGGTAGACCCGGGACAAGGCAATGGACGCCGCCGGCAGGCAGCCCAGCAACAGCCAGGTCAGGCGCATTCGTGGTGGCTGGCCACGGCCTGCCAGTACCGCCAGGGTCAGGAACAGGGCGAAGGAGCCAGAAGAGTGGCCGCTAGGCATACTGAAACTGGTGAGGGGCTCGGTCAGAACCTCGGGACGTACCCGTGCGAAAAACCATTTGCTGCCGGTGTTGGCCAGTGCAGTGCACATCAGGGTCGCGCCGGCGAATACGGCTTGGCGCCATTGGCGCAGGGCCAGGAGTAGCAGGGTCAGTACCGCGCTGATGATGAACATGGCGCGAAATTCGCCGATCTGGGTGACCATCACCATGATCTTGTCCAGGGTCGGGTTCCGGTGTTCCTGTACCAGGGCGATCAGGCCCTGGTCGAACTGCGTGAGATAGGGGTAGCCGATGAACAGCCCTGCCAGGATCAACAGGCTCAGGCCGGACATCAGCAGGGTCGCCCGGCGATGACGACGCAGGCTGCTGGCGACGCTCAAGCCGATCAGCACCGCGAGGCTGCCGACTACGACACCGGCTTGTGGCCAGAAGCCTTCGGGCAGCGGCAGGCGAATCGCCGCGCCAGTGGCCCAGCCTGGCAGCAGGTAAGCCACTGACCAGCCTGCTGCAGCCAAGAGGCTGACGGCGAAAAATCGTGCAAATGGCATGTCGAACATGCCGGCAACCATTGGCAGCATCGGCCGCAACGGGCCGATGAAGCGCCCTACCAACAGACTGGCGATGCCGTAACGCTGGAAATAGGCTTCGGCGCCGTTGATCCATTCCGGATGATGGCGCAGTCCTGGCAGGCGACGGATACTCTGGTGAAAGTGTCGCCCCAGCAGGTAGGACACCACGTCCCCGAGCAAGCCGCCGAACAACCCCAGGAGCAGGGTTTCTCCCAGTGACAGCGCGCCGTTGCCGGCCAGCACGGCAATCGCGAACAGCAGCACCGTTCCCGGAACGATCAGGCCGGCAATGGCCAGGCACTCCACGCAGGCCACAATAAATACGGCGGCGGCCAGCCATTGCGGGTTGCTGGTCAGCCAGGCGGTCACGCTGTCGAGCCATGGGCCCATAAATTCAACTCCATTGTCAGTGTCTGGCGGGTACGGGCTGCGGTAATCAGTCGAGGATCAGGTAGTCGCGACCTTCGACTTGGCCACGGCGCAGCGGGTTCCTTGTGCAGTGGGGTGCATAGGCGGCATCGACGAAGCGGTACATCAGGTGTTCGTCACGACCGTGGGGGATGCCCAGGCGCGTGGTCTGGATGATGTGCGGCACGGCGCTGCCGACGTCCTCGACGAAGAGGGTTTCGTGATCGAAGCGTTTTGCATCCCAGATCGGGACTTTCAAGCCCATGGCCTTGCACAGCAGGGTCTGGCCAGCGCAGAGCTTCTGCGAGGGGCGCGGGCGGCCACGGGCGTCCGGGTTGTTCAGCAGCATTTGCGCCAGGCTGGCCGGGCCGGAGACGGCGTCGACCCAGGGATAGGCGGACTTGATCAGTACCGCATTGCCAGGGCCCTGGGCGCTGAAGTTAAGCGAGTCGCCGCCGCGGGCGTAGTACATATAGATGTGCCCGCCATCGAGAAACAAAGCCTTACGTTTTTCTGTGTAGCCGAGGGAGGCGTGGCTGCCTTTTTCCTCGCAGTAATAGGCTTCGGTTTCGATAATGCGCGCGGACAACCACAGCTCGCCGACTTTATGGCGAATGACTTTGCCCAGCAGCTCACGGGCCAAGAGCTGAGCATCACGGTCGAAAAAGCCGTCAGGCAAGGCTTTGGGCAGGTTCGCAGAGGTCAGGATGGACATGGTGGCGAGGGTTATGGCGGAAAAAGTGACGTAATGGTAACAACTCCAGGCTTAATTCAGGCTGAAGCACGAGTATTTACACTCCATTTCGACCATCCGCCTGTGACCGCTGTCCGTGAACGGGCGCGACAGCTATAATCAGCCGCTTTCCTCTTTGCCAAGACCACACCAGACCATGACTGAGTCCGTTCTTGACTACATGACCCGTTTGGGTCGCGCTGCCCGCCAAGCTTCCCGGGTGATCGCCCGTGCCACCACTGCGCAGAAGAACCGTGCGCTGCTGGCGGCTGCCGATGCCCTGGACGCTGCGCGACCGGAACTGACCGCAGCCAACGAGCAGGACCTGGCAAACGGCCGGGCCAATGGTCTGGAACCCGCTCTGCTGGATCGTCTGGCGCTGACTCCCGCACGCATCGACGAAATGATCGAAGGCCTGCGTCAGGTGGCCAAACTGCCTGACCCCATCGGTGAAATCCGCGATATGCGCTACCTGCCTTCGGGCATTCAGGTGGGCAAGATGCGCGTGCCCCTGGGCGTGATCGGCATCATCTACGAGTCCCGTCCGAACGTGACCATCGATGCTGCCAGCCTGTGCCTGAAGTCCGGCAACGCCACTATCCTGCGGGGCGGTTCCGAGGCCATTCATTCCAACCGTGCCATTGCCACCTGCATTCAGCAGGGATTGGCGGCTGCCGATCTGCCGCCTCATGTGGTGCAAGTGGTGGAAACCACCGATCGTGCTGCGGTGGGCGCGCTGATCACCATGCCCGAGTTTGTCGACGTGATCGTGCCTCGTGGCGGCAAGAGCCTGATCGAGCGGGTCAGCCGCGATGCCAAGGTGCCGGTGATCAAGCACCTGGACGGCGTCTGTCATGTGTTCATCGACGTGGCGGCGGACCTGGACAAGGCGATTCGTATTGCCGATAACGCCAAGACCCAGCGCTACGCGCCGTGCAACACCATGGAAACCCTGCTGGTTCATGCCGCCATCGCTGACCGTGTGCTGCCGCCATTGGCTGCGATCTATCGCGACAAGGGCGTCGAGCTGCGTGGCTGCGAGCAAACCCGAGGAATTCTCGGCGCCGATGTGCTGCAAGCGACTGAAGAAGACTGGCGCACCGAGTACACCGCGCCGATCCTCTCGATCCGGGTGCTGGACAGCCTGGAGCAGGCGATCGAGCACATCAATACCTACGGTTCGCACCACACCGACTCCATCGTCACCGAGAACTTCAGTGACGCTCGGCGCTTCCTCAACGAAGTGGATTCCAGTTCGGTCATGGTCAACGCCTCTACGCGCTTTGCCGACGGTTTTGAATATGGCCTGGGGGCGGAGATCGGCATTTCCACCGACAAGCTGCACGCCCGTGGCCCGGTTGGGCTGGAAGGCTTGACCAGCGAGAAGTATGTGGTTTTCGGCGACGGTCACGTGCGCACTTGATGGGCAAACGTATCGGTCTGCTGGGCGGCACCTTCGATCCAGTGCATATCGGCCACTTGCGTGGTGCGCTGGAGGTGGCGGAATCCATGCAACTCGATGAGTTGCGCCTGACACCCAGTGCCAGGCCGCCTCATCGGGATACACCGCAGGTGTCGGCGCTCGATCGTCTGGCAATGGTCGAATGTGCGGTGGCGGGCGTTTCCCCCCTGGTGGTGGACGACCGTGAGCTGAAGCGGGACAAGCCGTCCTACACCATCGACACCCTGGAACAAATGCGGGCCGAGCTGGCCGCGGATGACCAGTTGTTTCTGTTACTGGGCTGGGACGCGTTTTGCGGCCTGCCCACCTGGCATCGTTGGGAAGAATTACTCCAGCATTGCCACATCCTGGTGCTGCAACGCCCGGATGCCGACAGCGAGCCACCGGATGCCTTGCGCAACCTGTTGGCGGCGCGCTCGGTGAGCGACCCACTGGCCCTGCAAGGGCCGGGGGGACACATTGCATTCGTCTGGCAGACGCCGCTTGCGGTGTCCGCCACCCAGATCCGTCAACTGCTGGCCAGCGGTAAGTCGGTACGTTTCCTGGTGCCTGACGCGGTCCTGGCCTATATCGATGCTCACGGACTTTACCGTGCGCCGAACTGAAGGAACGCTGCCGGCCTGTGCTGAGCGGCGCTCCAAACATACGAGCTGAACGAGTTTTATATGACTAACCAAGTAATGAAAGGCGAAGATCTGGTCAAGGTGGCTGTTGCCGCGCTGGAAGACGTCAAAGCCCAGGACATCCTGGTGATCGATGTTCGCGACAAGCAGAGCATCACTGACTACATGATCATCGCCACCGGTACCTCCAATCGCCAGATCAGCGCGATGCTGGAAAAGGTCCGCGAAATGGTCAAGGCCCAGGGCGTGCGCCCGTTGGGTGAAGAAGGCAAGGGCGACAGCGACTGGGTGCTGCTGGACCTGGACGACGTGATCGTGCACATGATGACCGCCTCGGCCCGCCAGTTCTACGACCTGGAGCGTCTGTGGCAGGGCGCCGAGCAGAGCCGCGCGGCTGACGGCAAGCACCACAGCCCGGAGCATGGTCACGAGCACTTCACCAAGCTCAACAAAGACCAGCAATAAGGGACGGCTGTGCGCCTGCGTCTGATCGCTGTCGGTTCACGCATGCCCAAGTGGGTGGAAGAGGGTTGGCACGAATATGCCAAGCGTCTGCCATCCGAGCTGGCGCTGGAACTGGTGGAAATTCCGCTTAATACCCGAGGCAAGAACGCCGACGTGGCTCGCTTCATCCGTCAGGAAGGCGAAGCCATGCTGGCCAAGGTCGGGCATAACGAGCGCATCGTCACTCTTGAGGTGCACGGCAAACCCTGGAGCACCGAGCAGTTGGCGGTGGAACTGGATCGCTGGCGCCTCGATTCGCGCACCGTGAATTTCATGGTCGGCGGCCCGGAAGGGCTGGCGCCGGAAGTCTGCGCGCGAGCGGATCAGCGCTGGTCGCTGTCGCCGCTGACCTTGCCGCACCCGCTGGTGCGGATTCTCATCGGTGAACAGCTGTATCGCGCCTGGACCGTGTTGTCCGGGCACCCTTACCACAAGTAGCCCGCGCCCCTAATGTCCCAGCCGATCCGTATCAAGGACCACGAAAAAGACGCCCGTCTGGTGCGTGGCCGGGTCGTGTTCGGCGCCATCATGGTGGTCTGCCTGATTGGCGTGCTGATTGCCCGGCTGTATTACCTGCAGGTGATCCAGTACGACTATCACTCCACGCTGTCGGAGAACAATCGGGTGCATGTGCAGCCGATTCCCCCGACTCGCGGACTTATTTTCGACCGTAATGGCGTGGTAGTGGCTGATAACCGGCCCAGCTTCAGCCTGAGCATGACCCGCGAACGTTCCGGTGACTGGCAGCAGGTCCTCGATGTGATTGTCGAGGTGCTGGAACTGACCCCTGAAGACCGGGTGCTGTTCGAAAAGCGCATGAAGCAGGGGCGGCGTCCCTTCGAGCCGGTGCCGATCCTCTTCGAGTTGACGGAAGAGCAGATTGCCCGCATTGCGGTGAACCAGTTCCGTTTGCCCGGGGTGGAGGTGGTTGCTCAACTGGTCCGGCATTACCCTCAGGGAGCGCATTTTGCGCACTCCGTGGGCTATATGGGACGGATCAACGAGAAAGAGCTGAAGTCCCTTGATCCGGTGAACTACAGCGGTACCCACCATATCGGCAAGACTGGCATCGAACGCTTCTATGAGCCGGAACTGCATGGGCAGGTGGGTTACGAAGAAGTTGAAACCAACGCCCGTGGTCGAGTGCTGCGGGTGCTCAAGCGCACCGACCCGATTCCCGGCAAGGACATTGTCCTGAGCCTGGATATCAAGTTGCAGGAGGCCGCGGAGCTGGCTCTGGGCGGCCGCCGCGGTGCGGTGGTGGCGCTGGACCCGAGCACCGGTGAAGTCCTGGCGATGGTCAGCCAGCCGAGTTTCGATCCGAACCTGTTCGTCACCGGTATCAGCTTCAAGGCTTACGCCGAATTGCGTGATTCCATTGATCGGCCGCTGTTCAACCGGGTGCTGCGCGGCCTGTATCCGCCGGGTTCGACCATCAAGCCGGCGGTGGCGATTGCCGGGTTGGACGCCGGGGTGGTGACGGCCTCGTCTCGCGTCTACGACCCGGGCTACTACCAACTGCCCAACTACGATCACAAGTACCGCAACTGGAACCGTACCGGTGACGGTTATGTCGACCTGGACACCGCGATCATGCGGTCCAACGACACCTATTTCTATGACCTGGCCCACAAGCTGGGGATCGATCGGCTCTCGGCCTACATGACCAAGTTCGGTATCGGCCAGAAGGTCTCACTGGACATGTTCGAGGAGTCTCCCGGGTTGATGCCGACCCGCGAGTGGAAGCGCGCCACCCGGCGTCAGGCCTGGTTCCCTGGAGAAACCCTGATTCTCGGGATCGGCCAGGGTTACATGCAGTCGACGCCGTTGCAGCTGGCCCAGGCTACCGCCCTGGTTGCCAGTAAAGGTAAGTGGAACCGGCCGCACCTGGCCAAGAGCATCGAAGGCGAGAAACCGGTGGATCACAACCCGATGCCGGACATCGTCCTGCGCGACCCGTCGGACTGGATGAAGGTCAATCACGGCATGCAGCAGGTGATGCACGGCGCCCGAGGCACTGCGCGCAAGGCCGCGGTCGGTTCGCAGTACCGGATCGCCGGCAAGAGCGGTACCGCCCAGGTGGTGGCGATCAAGCAGGGCGAGAAATACGACCGCTCCAAGGTTCAAGAGCGGCATCGCGACCACGCCCTGTTTGTCGGCTTCGCCCCGGCGGAAAATCCGAAGATCGTGGTCTCGGTCATGGTCGAGAACGGTGAGTCGGGCTCCGGTGTCGCGGCTCCCGTGGTGCGTCAGGTGATGGATGCCTGGCTTCTCGGCCAGGACGGCCAGCTCAAGCCTGAGTTCGCCAGCCCTATCAGCGCGGAGGCTACGGCCCGTGAAGAGTAATTTTGACCGCATCCTCTCCAGTGAGGATGTGATGCGCCGTCGCGCGACGTTGTTGCAGCGCCTGCATATCGACGGCCCGCTATTGGTGCTATTGCTGACCCTGGCCGCCGGCAGCCTGTTCGTGCTGTATTCGGCCAGTGGCAAGAGTTGGGACCTGCTGGCCAAGCAGGCCACGTCCTTCGGCATCGGCTTGGTGTCGATGATGGTCATCGCTCAATTCGAACCGCGTTTCATGGCGCGCTGGGTGCCCCTGGGCTACGTGTTCGGTGTGGTGTTGCTGGTGGTGGTGGACGTCATGGGTCACAACGCCATGGGCGCGACCCGCTGGATCAACATTCCTGGGGTGATTCGCTTCCAGCCGTCGGAGTTCATGAAGATCATCATGCCGGCGACCATCGCCTGGTACCTGTCCAAGCGCACCTTGCCGCCCAATCTCAAGCATGTGGGGATCAGCCTGGTATTGATCGGTATTCCATTCATCCTGATCGTACGCCAGCCGGACCTGGGCACCGCTCTGCTGATCCTGGCCGGTGGCACCTTCGTGCTGTTCATGGGCGGGTTGCGCTGGCGCTGGATTCTGAGTGTGCTGGCAGCCGCAGTACCGGTGGCGATCGCCATGTGGTTCTTCATCATGCATGACTACCAGAAACAGCGAATCCTGACTTTTCTCGACCCCGAGAGCGATCCTCTGGGCACGGGCTGGAACATTATCCAGTCCAAGGCGGCCATCGGTTCCGGCGGGGTTTTCGGCAAGGGCTGGCTGCTGGGTACGCAGTCGCACCTGGACTTTTTGCCGGAGAGCCACACTGACTTCATTATTGCGGTCATGGGCGAGGAGTTCGGTCTGGTGGGCATCTGCGCGCTGTTGCTGATCTACCTGCTGCTGATCGGGCGCGGGTTGGTGATCACTGCCCAGGCGCAGACCTTGTTCGGCAAGTTGCTCGCCGGCAGCCTGACCATGACGTTTTTTGTTTACGTTTTCGTCAACATCGGTATGGTCAGTGGCTTGTTGCCGGTAGTGGGGGTTCCGTTGCCGTTCATTAGCTACGGAGGAACTTCGCTGGTGACGCTACTGTCAGCGTTTGGGGTTTTGATGTCGATCCATACCCATCGCAAGTGGATCGCGCAGGTTTGATTAAGGTGAAGAATTCAATGCAAGTAATGCGTGGCTGGGCTGCTCGGCATGCGCCGTGGGTCGGTCTGGTAAGCATCCTTGGTGCAGCGCAACCCGCGTTCGCCGGTGATTACGAAGGTTCGCCGCAAGTGGCCGAATTCGTTGGCGAAATGACTCGGGACTATGGTTTCGCCGGGGAACAGCTGATGGGCGTGTTCCGCGAGGCCGAGCGCAAGCAATCGATTCTTGATGCCATCTCCCGGCCTGCCGAGCGGGTCAAGCAGTGGAAAGAATACCGGCCGATGTTCATTACCGACGCGCGCATTGCTCGCGGTGTGGATTTCTGGCGCCAGCATGAAGCGGTTCTGGCTCGCGCCGAGCAGGAATATGGCGTGCCGGCCCAGGTCATCGTGTCGATTATCGGCGTTGAGACCTTTTTTGGGCGTAATACCGGTAATTACCGGGTGATCGATGCTTTATCTACCCTGGGTTTCGATTATCCGCCCCGTGCCGAATTCTTCCGCAAGGAGCTGCGCGAGTTCCTGCTGCTGGCCCGTGAAGAGCAGCTCGATCCGCTGAGCCTCAAGGGCTCCTACGCAGGAGCCATGGGCCTGCCGCAGTTCATGCCGAGCAGTTTCCGCGCCTATGCGGTGGATTTCGACGGTGATGGCCACATCAATATCTGGACCAACCCGGACGATGCCATTGGCAGTGTCGCCAGTTACTTCAAGCGTCATGGCTGGGTGGCCGGTGAACCGGTGGTGAGTCGTGCCGATGTGCGTGGCGATCGCGTGGACGAAGGATTGACCACAGGGATCGAGCCGACCAAGACGGTCGGGGAGTTGCGGGCCCTGGGTTGGTCGAGTCATGATGCGCTGCGCGATGATATGCCGGTCACCGCTTTCCGTCTGGAAGGTGACAGTGGCCCGGAATACTGGATGGGCCTGAAGAACTTTTATGCGATCACTCGCTATAACCGCAGCGTGATGTATGCCATGGCCGTACATCAGTTGTCTGAACAGCTGGTCCAAGCACGGGGCGTCAAGTAATGCTGGCAATGCCAATCCACAAACCCCTGAAGCTGGTGGCTTTTGCCGCGTTGTCCTTGTTGTTGGTCAGTTGCTCGACGAGTCGCTCGCCGCAACAGAAGTCCTCGAGTGGCGTGCGTTCCATGCCTGGCCTGGACGTCAATCGCGCCCACAAGGATGGCGCACCCTGGTGGGACGTCGATGTCTCGCGCATTCCCGATGCGACCCCGACCCTGCACACCGGCCCGTACAAGGCCAATCCCTATACGGTGCTGGGCAAGACCTATTTCCCCATCCAGGAATCCAAGAACTACGTGGCCTCTGGCACGGCGTCTTGGTACGGTACCAAGTTCCATGGTCAGAATACCGCCAATGGCGAGGTCTATGACCTTTACGGCATGAGCGCTGCACACAAGACCCTGCCGTTGCCCAGTTACGTGAAGGTCACCAACCTGGACAACAATCGTAGCGTGATCCTGCGGGTCAACGATCGCGGTCCGTTCTACTCCGACCGCATCATCGACCTGTCCTACGCTGCGGCAAAGAAGCTCGGCTACGCCGAGACAGGCACCGCTCGGGTCAAGGTCGAAGGCATCGATCCGCAGCAATGGTGGGCCCAGCGTGGCCGTCCGGCGCCGTTGATGCTCAATGAGCCGCAAGTGGCGCAGAATAGCGCGCCGGTGATCACGGCTTCGGCCGGTGCTGTCGAACAATGGACGCCGCCGCCCCAGCAACACGCTGCCGCAGTGGTTCCCGTACAAGTGAAAAACACTGCTGCAGCGGCCTCTGGCCAGTATCTGCAGGTGGGCGCTTTCGCCAACCCGGACGCTGCCGAGTTGCTGCGGTCGAAATTGAGCGGAATGGTGAGCGCCCCGGTGTTCATCAGCTCGATCGTACGTAATCAGCAGACGCTGCATCGAGTGCGACTGGGGCCATTCGGCACGCCGGGTGAGGCTCAGCAAGCGCAGAACAGTGTGCGGCTGGCTAACCTTGGCCAGCCCAGCGTGGTCACTGCCGAGTAAGAAGATTGAAGGTCCGCTTGCGGTATTGGGGGGCGGACCCTGGTTGTTGGCTCGTCGAACAACAAAAGCCCGGCAAGGGTCAGTGAGTGAACAACTGAATACGCGACAGCCCTTTAGAAGGCTGTCTGAATTAGTTTTGCCCTCGGGCAAGTTTCCATTAGCAACTTCGAGAGACGGATGAACATCACCACCTTTGCCAAACGCCTGTGCCTGCTTGTCCCGCTGATCATCACGCCCGCCGCCTGGGCGGTCGAAGCGATGCCGTCGCCACCGCAACTGGCCGCCAAATCCTATGTGCTCATGGACGCCAGCAGCGGTAACGTGCTGGTGGAGAACAATGGTGACCAGCGCCTGCCGCCGGCCAGTCTGACCAAGCTGATGACAGCCTACATCGCGACCCTGGAAATCCGTCGCGGCCAGATCGGCGAGAACGATCCGGTGACCGTCAGCGAGAACGCCTGGCGTACCGGCGGGTCGCGGATGTTCATCAAGGTGGGTTCGCAAGTCACCGTCAGCGACTTGCTGCACGGCATCATCATTCAGTCCGGTAACGACGCCAGCGTTGCGGTTTCCGAGCACATTGCCGGCAGCGAAGACGCGTTTGCCGACATGATGAACAAGACGGCTACCGATCTGGGCATGAGCAACAGCCACTTCATGAACCCGACCGGTCTGCCGAACCCTGAGCACTACTCGTCGGCCCACGACATGGCCGTGCTGGCTCGCGCGATCATCCACGAAGACCCTGCCCACTATGCGATCTACTCGCAGAAGGAGTTCTTCTGGAACGGCATCAAGCAACCTAACCGTAACCTGCTGCTGTGGCGCGACAAGACTGTCGATGGTCTGAAAACCGGTCACACCGATGAAGCCGGCTATTGCATGGTGTCTTCGGCAGTACGTGATGGCATGCGTCTGATCGCCGTGGTGTTCGGCACCAACAGCGAACAGGCTCGTGCCGCCGAAACCCAGAAGCTGCTGACCTACGGTTTCCGTTTCTTCGAAACCCAGACCTTCTACCAGAAAGGCACCGAGCTGGCTCAGGCGCCGGTGTGGAAGGGCACCACTCATCAGGTCAAGGCCGGTCTGGCTGAAGATCTGACCATGACCATGCCTAAAGGCCAGTTGAAAAAGCTCGCCGCCAGCATGACCATGAACCCGCAACTGGTTGCGCCGATCGCCAAGGGCGACGTGATTGGTAAAGTCGAAGTGAAACTGGACGACAAGGTGGTGCACAGCGCTGACCTGATCGCCCTGGAAGCGGTCGACGAAGGTGGTATCTTCCGCCGCATGTGGGATAGCATCCGTCTATTCTTCTACGGCTTGTTCAACTGATATTGTCGACCCGCGTGGCCCTCGCTCTTAAGTAGAGTGGGGGTCATGTCCGTCGCCACGGCTTACGAGGCCGTTACTGCCATGACAGACACTGACGTTAAGTCGCACAAGATTGAATTCCCCGTCGATGACTATCCGATCAAGGTGATCGGTGACACGGTTGTCGGCTTCAAGGACACCGTGATCGAGATCCTTGCCAAGTACGCCACCCTGGACATCAAGTCCCTGGCCGAGCGTCAGAGTAGCAACGGCAAGTACACCACGGTACAACTGCACATCACCGCCACCGGTGAAGACCAACTGCGTGATATCAATAGTGCCCTGCGTGCTACCGGTGTCGTCCACATGGTGCTGTGATGCCGCAAACGCTGGGCTTTCGTGAGCTTGGCCTGATGGCTTACGAGCCGGTCTGGCATGCCATGCAGCGTTTTACCAATGAACGCGGCACCAGTGCACCGGACGAGGTCTGGCTGGTGCAGCATCCACAGGTATTCACTCAGGGCCAGGCGGGCAAGGCCGAGCACCTTTTGCTTCCGGGGGATATCCCGGTGGTGCAGGTGGATCGTGGCGGTCAGGTGACCTATCACGGGCCGGGCCAATTGGTCGCCTATCTGTTGCTGGACGTGCGCAGGCTGGGATTCGGTGTACGAGATCTAGTCAGTCGCATGGAACAGTGCCTGGTGGAGCTGCTGGCCAGTTATGGCGTAGCGGCAGCGGCCAAGCCCGATGCACCGGGTGTCTACGTCAATGGGGCGAAAATCGCTTCCCTGGGCCTGCGTATCCGTCACGGATGCTCCTTTCACGGTCTGGCCTTGAACGTGGATATGGATTTGCAGCCGTTTCGACGGATTAACCCCTGTGGTTATGCCGGGTTGGCGATGACCCAGCTAAGCGACCATGCAGGGCCGATTGAATTTGCCGAGGTAAGTGCCCGGCTGCGTGCGCAGCTCGTCAAACACCTCGACTATGCTGAGCAGACGACCCTAACGGGCGGAATCGACTGATATGACTACTGCGCAAGACGCTGTTCAAACCCTGATCCCGACGGTGGATGTCTCCGAGCGGGCGCCGCGTCCGAAAGTTGAAGCCGGCGTCAAATTGCGCGGTGCGGAAAAGGTTGCGCGCATTCCGGTGAAGATCATTCCGACCACCGAACTGCCGAAGAAACCGGACTGGATCCGGGTGCGGATTCCGGTATCCCCGGAAGTCGACCGGATCAAGCAACTGCTGCGCAAGCACAAACTGCACAGCGTCTGCGAAGAAGCATCCTGCCCGAACCTGGGCGAATGTTTCTCCGGCGGTACCGCGACCTTCATGATCATGGGCGACATCTGCACCCGTCGCTGCCCGTTCTGTGACGTTGGCCACGGCCGTCCGAAACCTCTGGATGTTGACGAGCCGATGAATCTGGCAGTGGCCATCGCCGACCTGCGCCTGAAGTATGTGGTGATCACTTCGGTGGACCGCGACGACCTGCGTGACGGCGGTGCTCAGCACTTTGCCGACTGCATTCGCGAGATCCGCAAGCTGTCGCCGAACGTACAGTTGGAAACCCTGGTGCCCGACTACCGCGGTCGCATGGATGTAGCCCTGGAAATCACCGCTGCCACGCCTCCGGATGTGTTCAACCACAACCTGGAAACCGTGCCGCGCCTGTACAAGGCTGCGCGTCCGGGCTCGGACTACCAGTGGTCGCTGACTTTGCTGCAGAAGTTCAAGCAACTGGTGCCCCATGTACCGACCAAGTCTGGCTTGATGCTGGGCCTGGGCGAAACCGACGACGAAGTCATCGAAGTCATGAAGCGCATGCGTGAGCACGACATCGATATGCTGACCCTTGGCCAGTACCTGCAGCCGTCCCGCAACCACTTGCCGGTTCAGCGCTTCGTGCACCCGGATACCTTCGCCTGGTTCGCCGAGGAAGGCTACAAGATGGGCTTCAAGAATGTCGCTTCGGGCCCGCTGGTACGTTCCTCGTATCACGCCGACGAACAAGCGAAACTGGCCCGAGAAGGCCTGGTTTCCTGATTTGCTGCCCGCAAGGCTTGGGTCTTGCGGGCAGTTTCCCGGCTCTTTCGAGCACCTCTTCCGTCTCAGTTGTTTTTTCGTCCACCCGGTCGCCTCCTCCTCTTCTGTTTAACGAGATTCATGGCTACTGTGCTTGAGTGAACTCACACAGGGAGAATCTGCATGCCCATCCAACCGACTGCTGCCCTTCATGCTCACCTGCCGGTGCCGGCACTGGCTGCGGAAGGCGTCATCGGCCTTATCGCCCCTGCCGGTCCCGCAGCGCTGGATACCGAAAAAGCCTTTCAATGGATGCGTTCCCGGGGTTATACGCTGCGGATTTTTCCCGGTGTAGGGCAGCAAGAGGGATACCTGGCCGGCAGCGACGAGGTGCGTCTCGATGACTTGCACAGCGCGTTTACCGATAGCGACATCGATGCCATTCTGTGCCTGCGCGGGGGTTACGGCAGCCCGCGTTTGCTGGACAAAATCGACTTTGAGTTGCTGCGGCGCAATCCAAAACCCTTTGTCGGCTACAGCGATATCACTGCCCTGCACCTGGCGATCAACCGCTATGCAGGGTTTGTGAGCTTTCACGGGCCGATGCTCAATGCCGACCTGCTAGGTGACAAGCAACCGCCAACCGAGGCGTGCTTTTTCAATCTGCTCCGGGGCCAGGTGAAGGCGGGCAGTCTGCTGCCCCATCCGGTGGCGTTCCCTTTGACCACCATCGAGCCGGGTATCGCCTTAGGCTCTTTGCTGGGCGGGAACTTGTCGATGATCGCCAGTACCCTCGGCACCCCGTATGAGATCAATACCGACGGCATCATCCTGTTCATTGAGGACGTCAACGAACCACTGTATCGCATAGATCGCCTGCTCAATCACCTGCGGCTGGCCGGCAAGTTGGACAGCTTGCGTGGCGTCTTGGTCGGGGATGTGGCCGGTGTGGACTTCAGCGCCTTGTGCCGCCTGCTCAAGCAGACTTTCGAGCCGCTGCGGATTCCAGTGCTGGCGGGATGGCGCAGTGGCCATTGTGACCCTAACCTGACTTTGCCCATGGGCGCTCTAGTCAGGTTGGACGCAGGGGCCAGGGAGCTGACCCTGGCGCAGGACGTGGTGTTCAAGTAGGGCTGGTCCTGGCGAAGGAAGAGCCCCTTCGCCAGTTCTGGGCTTAGCGGTTGCGCAGGCTGTCCAGCAACTTGTGAGTCGGGTAGCCATCTGCGGGCCAGCCCAGTGCTTGCTGGGCGCTACGAATGGCTTTGCGGGTGTTGGCTCCGATGATACCGTCGGGGTTGCCGGCGTCGTAGTTGTTGGTGCTGAGCAGGGTCTGGAGTTCGATGCGCTCGGAGCGGCTCAGAGGCAGGTCGTCCTTGGGCCAGTTGCCACTGATCAGACCGGCGCCGCCGAAGCGTTCGGACAGCAGGTTGACTGCCAGGGCGTAGGACGATGAGTTGTTGTACTTGAGCACCGCTCGGAAGTTATCCAGGATCAGGAACGCCGGCCCCCGATAACCCGCAGGCAGCAGTAAGGATGCGGACAATTGCTCAGAGCCGTAAGGCAGCGCCTTGCCATTGGCGGTTGTCATCCCCAGGCGCATCCACTCGGTCACGGTCTTGCGAGTGGAAGCATCGGCCAGGGCATAGTCGAAGCCGCTGTTGAGCTGGACTTCAACACCCCAGGGCTGGCCTTTTTGCCATCCTGAGCTCTGCAGATAGTGAGCGGTGGAAGCCAGGGCGTCAGCCGGGCTGTTCCAGATGTCGCGACGACCATCGCCGTCGAAGTCCACGGCGTGAGTGTTGTAGGTGGTCGGAATGAACTGGGTCTGGCCCATGGCGCCGGCCCAGGAGCCCAGCATCTTCTCTGGCTGGATGTCGCCGTGTTGAATGATCTGCAAGGCAGCAATCAGCTGACTGTTGGCAAAGGCCGGGCGTCGTCCTTCATACGCCAGGGTGGCCAGGGAGCGGATCACCGACTTGTTGCCCTGGAAGTCGCCGAAATTACTCTCCATGCCCCAGACGGCCACCAAGGCCTGGCGATCAACGCCATAGCGCTGTTCGATTCGTTGCAGGATGTCGCTGTATTGGACCAGCAGTGCCTGGCCCTTGCGTACCCGTACCGGCGACAGTGCGCCATCCAGGTATTCCCAGACGGGGCGGGTGAACTCCGGCTGGCTGCGGTCGGCCTTGATCACGCTCATGTCCGGGGTGACCCCAGCGAAGGCGCGGTCGAATACATCCGCGCGGACTCCGGCGCCCAAGGCTTCGGCGCGGAAGGCGTTCAACCATTCATCGAAGGTCTGAGTGGGCTGGATGTCCAGATTGTCGATGGCGAGTGGCGCGACAGTAGCAGGTGCGGCAAGGGGGGCTGCCTGGAGGTTGGGTAGCGGCTGGGCGTCGGCGGCAGTGGGTTTCTCCGCGCAGGCGACTAGCAGAACAAGGCTGGAGGCAGCGATCAGTTGGCGCATGTGCCAACGACGAAAAAGACAAAAGGGCATGCACAGGTCCAGAGAGAATAACAATCAGGTGCAGACCTTATCATGCCAACGGGGTTCAGGGCTTCAGGCGGCCAGAAAGTAAGAAGCCTCCCAGCTTTTAGACTGGAAGGCTTCGCGGCGGTAGCTGCCTTTGCCCTTGGCCGGGCGTTCCTGACGGCTGCGGAACAGTGGCTGGGCGATGATGGACTTGGCCTTGTTGGGGCCATGCTTGGATGGCTTGCTCATGGTGAATGCTCGCTTTTTCAGGAGGAAAAGTGTTGCGGCGCGAATCATCGGCCAGAGTGGCTCTGCTGTCTAGTGCAAGCAAAAGATTAGTGGCGCGATTATTCGGCAGGCAATGCCAGGCGTTGGCCGGCCATCAGCAGCGACAGACGGCTCAGGCTGCTCCAGGGCGAGCCGCTGGCTTGGCCCTTGATCTGTGCATCGATACGCTGGGCATCCAGGAGCAATTGGCCCCAACGTTGCGCCGAATAGCGCTGCAAGGCTTTGCTCATCAAGGGTTTGCGCTTGTCCCAGACAGGAGGGCGAGCCTGACTGAAGACCTTGTCCAGCGGTACGCCCTGACTGAATTGCAGTGCCAGGTTGGCCAGCAGTCGCAGTTCCCGGGACAGGGCCCAGAGAATGACCGGTGGTTCGACGCCTTCGCCTCGCAGTCCTTCAAGCATGCGTAAAGCATGAGCGGCCTCGCCGTTGAGAATCGCATCCACCAGCCCAAACACGTCGAAGCGAGCACTATCGGCCACGGCGGCCTGTACCGTTTCGACGGTGATCTGCCCGCCTTCGGCCATCAGCTTGAGCTTTTCGATTTCCTGGGCGGCCGCCAGCAGGTTGCCTTCTACCCGGGCGGCGATCAGTTCCACGGCGTCCTGGCTGGCGGACAGGCCGGCCTGGGACAGGCGCTGGCGAATCCACTGTGGAAGCTGGTTGGCGTCCACTGGCCAGATCTGCACGAACTGAGTCTGGGCACCTTCGACCAGGGCCTTGCCCCACTTGGTCTTCTGCGCGCTGCCATCGAGCTTGGGCAGGCTGATCAACAGCACCGTGTCTTCGGCCGGACGCGAGCAGTATTCGATCAGTGCTGCCGCGCCCTTGTCCCCAGGCTTGCCCGAAGGCAAGCGCAACTCCAGCAGGCGCTTTTCTGCGAACAGCGACATGCTGGCCCCTGCTTGCAGCAGGGTGCCCCAGTCGAAGCTGGCATCGGCGCTGAAGACCTGGCGCTCGTCGAACCCCTGCTGGCGTACGGCAGAGCGAATGGCGTCGGCGGCTTCCTGGCACAGCAAGGGATCGTCGCCGCTGATCACGTAGACCGGCGCTAGAGTGCCTTGCAGGTGTTTGCCGAGTTGGGCGGGAGCGAGTTTCATAGGCGGGGGCCAGAGGGGCGCCTGAGCGCCCCGCAAGGCTTACTGGTTCGGCAGTTCCAAGGGAGACTGTTGCGGAGTTTCCGCCTCAGCCTTGCGTGCAGCTTCCAGGGCCTCGGCTTCTGCCTTGGCTTTGGCCTCGGCGGTAGCCTGCAGTTGAGCAAGCTGTTCCGGGGTCAGCAGTTGCAGACGGATCAGCATCCGCTGAATCAGGTCGCGACGCATTTCCTTGCGGGTTTCAGACGATTCCTGATCCGAGCCAGTGATGTTGTTGCCGTCGTGCAGGAAGACTTTCTGCACTTCCAGCTTGTCATTGAGCAGGCGCAGGTTGTCATGAGTCAGGATCTCGTACCTGAGCGTTGTGCTGATCTCGTATTCGGCCGAGCTGCCACCGCCGGTGTAGCTGAGCGTGCGCTGGGAGTTTTCTTCATTCAGCAGCACCAGCTTGTAGGGCGCGCCGGCATGGACCCGTACGCCACTGTTTTCCAGTTGCTGCTGGAGCATTTTCACGGTGGTGCCGTAGGCGTCACGAGCACTCAGGTCGAGCTCCTTGATGGTCAGCTCCTGGGTTCCCGTGCCGCGCAACTGGAAGCCACAGGCGCTCAGCAGTACAGCCAGGCCCATCACCAGCAGGTTACGTTTGATCATGTATTGCTCCCCTTGAAACCATATGGGCCAACCTTGTGGCCCTGAAGGTTTTGTTCGGCGCCCGGTCCCGGACCGGGCGCCTGATCCAATTAGCTGGCGACGATGTTGACCAGTTTGCCAGGCACCACGATGACCTTGCGGATGGTCAGACCTTCGGTGAAGCGCAGCACGTTCTCGTTGCTGCGCGCCGCGGCCTCGACTTCTTCACGGCTGGCGCTGGCCGGCATGTCGATCTGGCCGCGCAGCTTGCCGTTGACCTGGATGACCAGTTGCAGGCTGTCCTGAACCAGTGCGCTTTCGTCCAATACCGGCCAGCCGGCGTCGATCACCGGGTCGGCGTGACCCAGGCGATTCCACAGTTCGTGGCTGATGTGCGGAGTGATCGGCGCCAGCAGCAAGGTCACGGTTTCCAGACCTTCCTGAACCAGTGCGCGATCCTGCTCGGTACCTTGTGGGGCTTTTTCCAACACGTTCATCAGCGTCATCACCTGGGCGATGGCGGTGTTGAATTTGTGGTTCTGGCCCACGTCGTGGCTGGCCTGCTTGATGGCTTGGTGGATCGAGCGGCGAATGGCTTTCTGCTCGTCGTTCAGGGTGGCGATATCCAGTGTGCCCGGCAGGCCCTGGGTGACGTGGGCTTGAGCCAGACGCCAGACGCGCTTGAGGAAACGGTGCGAGCCTTCAACGCCGGAGTCCGACCATTCGGCACTCATGTCAGGTGGCGAAGCGAACATCATGAACAGGCGGCAGGTGTCTGCGCCGAACTGGTCAATCATCGACTGTGGGTCGACGCCGTTGTTCTTCGACTTGGCCATCTTCTCGGTGCCGCCGATTTCCACCGGCAGGCCGTCCGCGATCAGCTTGGCGCTGATGACCTTGGCCTTGCTGTCGCGTTCGAGTTCGACGTCCGCCGGGTTGAACCAGGTGTAGGCACCGTTGGCTTCGCGACGGTAGTAGGTCTCGGCGATCACCATGCCTTGGGTCAGCAGGTTCTTGAATGGCTCGTTGGAGCTCACCAGGCCTTCGTCACGCATCAGTTTGTGGAAGAAGCGCGCGTAGAGCAGGTGCAGGATGGCGTGTTCGATACCGCCGATGTACTGGTCCACTGGCAGCCAATGGTCGGCAGCCGATTTTTCCACCAGGCCGCCTTCATAGTGCGGCGAGGCGTAGCGGGCGTAGTACCACGACGATTCGACGAAGGTGTCCATGGTGTCGGTTTCACGCTTGGCCGGTGCGCCGCATTTCGGGCAACTGCACTCGTAGAACTCGGGCATGCGTGCCAGGGGCGAACCGGCGCCGTCCGGCACCACATCTTCCGGCAACACGACCGGCAATTGGTCTTCCGGCACCGGCACATCGCCGCAGCTGTCGCAGTGGATGATCGGGATCGGGCAGCCCCAGTAACGCTGACGGCTGATGCCCCAGTCCCGCAGGCGGAACTGGGTGCGCGATTGGCCGAGGTTCTTCTTCAACAGGGCCACTTCGATTGCGTCGAACGCGCCAGGGAAGTCCAGGCCGTTGAATTCGCCGGAATTGATCAGTTCACCGTGTTCGCCGTAAGCATCCTGCCATGGAGCAGGGGTCTCATCGCCGGCACTGGTGCGCACCACGGCCTTGATCGGCAGGCTGTACTTGCTGGCGAATTCGAAGTCGCGCTCATCGTGGGCCGGCACCGCCATTACTGCGCCATCGCCATAGTGCATCAGCACGTAGTTGGCGACCCAGACCGGGAGCTTCTCGCCAGTCAGTGGGTGCTCGACGAACAGCGAGGTCGGCAGACCTTTTTTCTCCTGGGTCGCCATGTCGGCTTCGGCAACGCTGCCGCCTTTGCATTCGGCAATGAATGCTTGCAGCTCGGGGTTGTTCCGGGCGGCCAGGGTGGCCAGCGGGTGTTCGGCCGCGACGGCGACGTAAGTCGCGCCCATCAGGGTGTCCGGACGGGTGGTAAAGACTTTCAGGGTGCCGGTTTCACCGATCGACGCCTGGTCGTAGGGGAACTGCACTTCCATGCCACGGGACTTGCCGATCCAGTTGCGTTGCATGGTCTTAACCTGCTCGGGCCAGCCCGGCAGCTCGTCGAGACTCTCCAGCAGCTCATCCGCGTAAGCAGTGATCTTGAAGTAGTACATCGGAATTTCGCGCTTCTCGATCAGCGCGCCGGAGCGCCAGCCGCGGCCATCGATTACCTGTTCGTTGGCCAGGACGGTCTGGTCGACCGGGTCCCAGTTCACGGTGCCGTTCTTACGGTAGATCACGCCTTTTTCGAACAGGCGGGTGAACAGCCACTGTTCCCAGCGGTAGTAGTCCGGCTTGCAGGTGGTGACCTCACGAGACCAATCCACCGCCAGGCCCAGGCTGCGCAGCTGGGTCTTCATGTAGGCGATGTTTTCGTAGGTCCATTTGGCTGGTGCGACGTTGTTCTTCATCGCAGCGTTTTCCGCCGGCATGCCGAAGGCGTCCCAACCCATGGGTTGCAGGACGTTCTTGCCTTGCATGCGCTGGTAGCGGGAAATCACGTCGCCGATGGTGTAGTTGCGCACGTGCCCCATGTGTAGCTTGCCGCTGGGGTAAGGGAACATCGATAGGCAGTAGTAAGTTTCCTTGCCTGGCTGTTCACTGACTTCAAAGGACTTTTGCTCATCCCAAAACGACTGGGCGGCGGCTTCGATTTCACGGGGCTGATAGTGTTCGTGCATGGCTACTTTTGTACTGAATAGGGGTGGCCTAATCCTCTTCAACGCAACCTCGGGTGGTGATGGCGCCAAATACGGCGTTTTTCAGTGCCCGGTGGAGCTGGAAGTGGAGTTACAGGAAGCGCCGTAGCATACATGACCGCACTCTGCGGAGGGAAACCCTGATTGTTCGCGCGGGCCGTTGGTCGCGGCGGCGCGTCGCTTTCAGCTGTCCGACTAAGCTCAAAAAGGGGAGTGATTCTTATCTTCGATGAGGTGAACGGATGCTTGAATCGCAGCGAAAAGTAACAGAACCGCAGGTGTATGAAAGGCTGCTGAATCGACTGGCTCTGGCCCTGGATGCGGCAAAAACTGCGGATCGATTGCGCAATGAACGGCCGGCCGAGTTGGAGTTGCGGGGGTTGAGCCCTGCTGAGTTCGAATTGATCAGGGTCTACCTGGCCCGCAGTCAGCATGAAATGCAGGTCAATGTATCGAGCAGTCTGCAACACCAGGAAATGCCCCGTTCGGCCAAGGTCATTTGGTTGAAGGATCAGGCGCCCCACAGGGATTCGGTAAACGTCCGGTCCCAGCAGTTCAAGTAGGTCCCGAGCCCTTTATTGGGTTGAGCGAGGTCGTGTCCGAGGACCTCGAAAGCAAAAGTGCCTGGCAGCGGTTGTTGCCGCATGGGTATCCCCATTAGGCTTCGAGCATCTTTTGGAGATGCTCGATGCCTTTTCGCTATTTCATCAAACAGTTACTGCTGCCGCCCGGCATTCTCTTGCTGTTGCTTCTGCTCGCCTGGAGCCTGCGTCGTTCCAGGCCTCGATTGGCGCGAGGGTGCTTTGTTCTGGGGTTGGGTGGCTTCTGGTTGATGAGCCTGCCGGTAATGGTGGAGTGGGGAGCTCGTGGGCTTGAACGGTTACCGCCCTTGCCACAGAGTCAATGGGCCAGCCTGGCAGAGCAGGCGGATGCGATCGTAGTCCTGGGTTCCGGCCGTGAGCGGGGTGACCCGGCTTGGGGTTCTGACCAGCCCACCGGCGTGGGTTTGGAGCGCGAGCGTTATGCTGCTCGGCTGGCCAAGGCTTCCGGATTGCCCCTGTTGACCAGTGGCGGCCTGCATTACGGCACGCCGCCCACCGAGGCTGCACTGATGGCCGAATCACTGCTCAATGACTTTGGTGTGCACGTGCGTTGGCAGGAAGGTCGCAGCCGCACCACATGGGAAAACGCCCAGTTCAGCGCCGAAGTCTTGCAGCCATTGGGTATCAAGCGCGTGGTGGTAGTGACCCAGGCCTGGCACATGCCCCGTTCCGTCTGGAGTTTTGAGCGCGCAGGATTTGTCGTAGTGCCGGCACCGGTAGGTTTTCTGGGGGTGGACAACGCCCGCCCGTTGGGAGGCTGGATGCCGGAGTTCAAGTCGATCTGGCAGAGCGGCCAGTTGCTGAACGAGGCGGTGGGCCAGTTAGGCTATCGCCTCTTTTATCGCTGATCACCGCGCCGACTCCAACAGGAGCCGGCTTGCGGGCGACGGTTTCTAGACGGTCTTGGCAATACGGCTGGCCAGCAAGGCCCAGCCAAACAGCAGGGCGCAGAGCACTGCCAGCGGCCATGAGCGCCACTGCAAGTACGGCGTTAGGTTGTGCATGGGCACCACTTCGCCATAGAGAATGCCACGCTCGAACTGTGGAATCTGCACGGTGATCTTGCCGAACGGATCGATCAGCCCGGTGACTCCGTTATTGGTGGCGCGGATCATCCAGCGCCCGGCTTCCAGGGCGCGCATCTGAGCCATCTGCAAATGCTGCAGAGGGCCGATGGAGGTGCCGAACCAGGTGTCGTTGCTGATGGTCAGCAGTAGGTCGCTGCGGGCCGAGAGGCCGGCGGCGAACTCAGGGTAGACCACTTCGTAGCAAATGAACGGCGCAATCCGATACCCCTTGGCTTGCAGCAGTGGCTGGTCGGCCGGACCGCGGGCAAAGTCCGACATCGGCAGGTTGAAGAAGTCGATCAGGCCGCGCAGCAGCTCTTGCAGGGGCACGTACTCGCCAAAGGGCACCAGTTTCTGTTTCAGGTAGGTGCCGTCGCCTTCGCCGGTTACGGTGATGCCGTTGAAGTAGCGTTTTTCATGGTGCACCAACTGGCGCACCGGAACTCCGGTAATCAGCGCTGAATGACGATCGGCGGCAAAGTTGCCCATCATCGTCAGGTAGCCCTCGGCTGACTCCTTGAGCACCGGGACGGCGGTTTCCGGCCAGACCAGCAAGTCCACGCGCTTGCTGCTGAAACTCATGTCGCGGTACAGGGCCAACTGGGCATTGAGCTCGGCCGGGTCCCATTTCATGCTTTGTTCGATATTGCCCTGGATGGCGGCGACCGAAAGCGGATCACCCGAAGGGCTGGTCCAGGCGTGACCTTTGAGTGCCAGGCCAACTACCCAGGGCGCAGCCAGCAGCAACAGGCCGGCGGCGATAAACCCCTTGCGTCCGGCCTTGATCAGGCGCGGCAGGTTGTAGAGCAACGCAGCGGTCAACGCCAGGGAGAAGGAAATCAGCCAGATGCCGCCCACAGGTGCGAGTCCTGCCAGGGGACCGTCGAGCTGGCTGTAGCCGGAGTAGAGCCAGGGGAAGCCGGTGAGGAACCAGCCGCGAAACGCTTCCTGTCCCAGCCACAGGGCGGCGAATGCCAGAGCGTCCGCCAGAGGGGCTTCGTTGCGCCGCAGCCAGCGGGCCCAAAGCCAGGCGGGCAGGGCGAAAAACCAGGCAATGGCGGCGATGAAGGCCAGCATCAGCAGGCCGGCAAGCAGCGCGGACGCACCGCCGTAGGTGTGGATGCTGACGTAGATCCAGCTGGTGCCGGCGCCGAACAGGCCGAAACCGAAGCACCAGCCACGGCCCAGAGCCTGGCGGGGCGTGAGCTCCCGCAGACCGGCATAGAACAGTCCCACTGCCAGCAGCGCCAGGGGCCAGATGTCGTAGGGCGCCAAGGCCAGGGTGGTGATGGCGCCGGCTGCAACGGCCAGCAGGTTGCCGGGCCAGCCGGGTCGGGTTGAGCGCTGCAAGAGGCGTTTCATCAGCTCTTTCCTGTTTCGCACCGGGCGGGGCGCGAGGAGATGGGGTGGGTGGATTCAGATGAGTGGCGAACCCTGCGGCGCTGTTTGACAGTCCGCCCCCGAGATCTGTCGTCCCGGGGCCTGGTGGTTGGCCTTGGGACGATGATTCTGTGCGGGGGAGGGCTGATGACCCTTGTCCCTAGCGGGAGATGGGGGTCAGGCGCAGCAGATGAATCCGCCGGCTGTCGGCGTTGAGCACGCGGAAGCGATAGGCGCCGATTTCAGTGATTTCGTTGCGTTTTGGCAAGTGGCCGAAAGCACTCATCACCAGGCCGCCGACGGTATCGAATTCGTCATCGGAGAAGTCGCTGTCGAAAAACTCGTTGAAGTTCTCGATCGGCGTCAGCGCCTTGATCAGGAAGTCGCCGCTGGGAAGCGGTTTGATGTAACTGTCTTCCTCGACGTCGTGCTCGTCCTCGATGTCGCCGACGATCTGTTCCAGCACGTCTTCGATGGTCACCAGGCCTGCCACTCCGCCGTATTCGTCGATGACGATGGCCATGTGGTTGTGGTTGGCGCGGAACTCGCGCAGCAGCACGTTCAGGCGCTTGGACTCGGGGACGAAGGTCGCCGGGCGCAGCAGATCCTTGATGTTGAAGCTGTCGCCGTTCTCCTTGAGGATCAGCGGCAGCAGGTCCTTGGCCAGCAGGACGCCCATCACGTCGTCATGGCTTTCACCGATCACCGGGTAGCGCGAGTGCGCCGAATCGATGACCGCAGGCAGGAACTCCCGTGGTGTCTGGGTCGCCTTGATGCTGATCATCTGCGAGCGCGGAACCATGATGTCCCGGACTTGCAGGTCAGCTACCTGGATGGCGCCTTCGACGATGGCCAGCGCTTCGCTGTCCAGCAATTTGTTCTGATGGGCTTCGCGCAGCAGCTCCAGCAGCTCCTGGCGGTTTTTCGGCTCATGGGCAAAAGCCTGGGTCAGTTTGCCCAGCCATGACTTTTGCCCGTTGCTCGATCGATCTTCGCTCATAGCGATTGCTCTGAATCCTTGGTTATTACAGGTGGATGTTGTTGATCAGCTTTCGTCGTCTGCATAAGGGTCGGGATGACCCAGTTCAGCAAGCAACGTTCGTTCCAGCGCTTCCATTTCTTCGGCTTCGTCATCATCTATATGGTCGTAACCCAACAGATGCAAGCAGCCGTGAATGACCAGATGGGCCCAATGGGCCTTAAGTTCCTTGCCTTGTTCGGCGGCCTCGCGTTCGACCACCGCAATGCAGATCACTAAATCCCCCAGCAAAGGGATATCCAGCAGCTCATCTGGCACGTCGGCAGGAAATGACAACACATTGGTTGCGTAATCTTTGTGACGCCAGGTGTGATTCAGCTCACGGCCTTCGTCTTCGTCCACCAGGCGGATGGTCAGTTCCGAGTCGGCCGTGCGCTGGCGCAGGGCCAGCTCGCACCACTGGCGGAACTCTTCATCGCTGGGGGCCGGCTGCTGGCTGGCGCGTTGCAGGTCAAGCTCAAGCATCGCGGCGGTTGCCCCTGTCGGCGGAAGCCTTGGCGGCCTCATCGTCGGCTCGCAGCTCGAAGCGCTCATAGGCTTCGACAATGCGTTGCACCAGTGGATGGCGCACCACGTCCTTGGGCATGAAGTGAGTGAAGCTGATGCCGGGTACATCCTTGAGCACGTTGATCACTTGGGCCAGGCCCGATTTGGTGCCCTTGGGTAGGTCGACCTGGGTGATGTCGCCGGTGATCACTGCGGTGGAGCCGAAACCGATCCGGGTGAGGAACATTTTCATCTGTTCCACGGTGGTGTTCTGACTTTCGTCGAGGATGATGAAACTGTTGTTCAGGGTCCGGCCGCGCATGTAGGCCAGGGGCGCGATCTCGATGACTTGGCGCTCGATCAACTTGGCCACTTGTTCGAAACCGAGCATTTCATACAGCGCGTCATATAGCGGGCGCAGGTACGGGTCGATTTTTTGTGCCAGATCGCCGGGCAGGAAGCCGAGCTTCTCGCCCGCTTCCACGGCTGGCCGCACCAACAGGATGCGCCGCACTTGCTCACGCTCCAGGGCATCTACGGCGCAGGCCACGGCGAGGTAGGTCTTGCCGGTACCGGCCGGGCCAATGCCGAAGTTGATGTCATTGCCGAGAATTTCTTTCACATAGCGCTGCTGATTCAGGCCGCGAGGGCGAATCATGCCCTTCTTGGTGCGCAGGGCTACGGCGGCATCGGCCACCGATGGGTTGTCCAACTCTTCCACGGCGGATTCCTGGAGGAACAGGTGCACCAGGTCCGGCGATAGCTCGGTGCCCTTGGTTTCCCGGTAGAGACGGCGCAGAAGATTTTCCGCGGAGGTGGTGTGCTTGGGTTCGCCGATCAGTTCGAACTGATTGCCGCGGTTGCGGATCTCGATCGTCAGGCGCTGCTCGATCAAGCGCAAATGCTCGTCGAATTGCCCGCACAGATTGGCGAAGCGGCGAGCCTCGAAGGGCTCGAGGATGAAACGATGAGGTTCTATGGGTGCGTTCAAGGTCGTTTTTTAGCCGCCCAACGGCAATTAAGATGAATTCAAGGATAACGCCAGCGGCCTGGGTGCGAAAGCTCTTATACGGAGCAATGGCCGGTGGTGCTTTCTTCGTGGGAGCCGACTTGTCGGCGAAGGTGCTCTTGAGGGGCTCTTCGCTGGCAAGCCGGCTCCTACACAAGCCAGTGCCTACATAAGTTCAGTTCTTACGATAACAGCGAGCCGCGCAGCGAATGGGGCTGCGCCGAGTCAATGTGCACGTCGGCGAACTGGCCGATCAGTGTGGGATTGTCGCAACGGAAGTTGACGATCCGGTTGTTCTCGGTACGGCCCTGCAATTCGCCAGGGTCTTTCTTGGAGTAATCGGTGACCAGAATACGTTGGGTCGAGCCGACCATTTGTCGGCTGATCTCGAACCCTTGCTGGTTCAGGCGATGCTGCAGCGCATTCAGGCGCTCCTTCTTCAGCGCTTCCGGTGTGTCGTCGGCCAGGTCGGCGGCGGGGGTGCCTGGGCGCTGGCTGTAGACAAAGGAGTAGGAGAAGTCGAAACCTACGTCCTCGATCAGCTTCATGGTCTGCTGGAAGTCTTTCTCTGTCTCGCCCGGGAAGCCGACGATGAAGTCCGAACTGATGCAGATGCCCGGAACTGCCGCCCGTAGCTTGCGCAGTTTGGATTTGTATTCCAGAGCCGTGTGGTTGCGTTTCATCGCCGCCAGAATGCGGTCCGAGCCCGATTGCACCGGCAGGTGCAGGTGTTTCACCAGCTCTGGTACTTCGGCATGAGCCTGGATCAGGCTGTCGGAGAATTCCAGAGGGTGCGATGTGGTGTAGCGAATTCGTTCGATACCATCGACCGCGGCGACTACGCGGATCAGCTCGGCCAGGTCCGCCATACGTCCGTCGTGGGTCTGACCCCGGTAGCCGTTGACGTTCTGGCCCAGCAAGGTGACTTCACGAACACCGTTTTCCGCCAGGTGGATGATCTCGGCGATCACGTCGTCAAATGGGCGGCTGACTTCTTCGCCGCGGGTATAGGGCACCACGCAGAAGGTGCAGTACTTGCTGCAGCCTTCCATCACCGAAACATAGGCGCTGGGGCCGTCGATGCGCGGCTCGGGCAGGTGGTCGAATTTTTCGATTTCCGGGAACGAGACATCCACTTGCGGCAGCTTGGTGGCGCGGGCGACGTCGATCATTTCCGGCAGGCGGTGCAGCGTCTGCGGGCCGAAGACCACGTCCACATAGGGCGCCCGATCACGGATGGCTGCGCCTTCCTGACTGGCCACGCAACCCCCGACGGCGATCACCATGTCCGGGTTGGCCAGCTTCAGCTCGCGCCAGCGCCCCAGTTGGGAGTACACCCGGTCCTGGGCGCGTTCGCGAATGGAGCAGGTATTGAGCAGGATGACGTCAGCGTCTTCGGCACGAGCGGTGACTTCCAGGGCCTGATGTTCACCCAGCAGATCCACCATGCGCGAGCTGTCGTACTCGTTCATCTGGCAGCCGTGGGTTTCGATGTAAAGCTTCTTGGCCATGGACCTCGGTCTCACGTGATTCAAAGAACCGCGCATTATAGGGTCCATGCCCACAGGTTCCTAGCGTTGCGCATCGGGTAGCTATGCTATAGTTCGCGCCCTATTTTTGTCCCCCGATGTGTTGCCCGCCCACCATGACCAAACGTGAAGCCCCAATCTATAAGGTGATTTTCCTCAACCAGGGCCAGGTGTTCGAAATGTACGCCAAGCAGATCTATCAAAGTGATCTGTGGGGTTTCCTGGAAGTGGAAGAGTTCGTCTTTGGCGAGCGCACGCAAGTGGTCGTCGATCCGAGTGAAGAAAAGCTCAAGGCTCAGTTCGAAGGCGTTGTGCGCAGTTTTGTGCCGATGCATTCGATTGTGCGTATCGACGAAGTGGAGCGCCTGGGCACGCCGAAGATCAGCGAAGCCCGTGGCGTGAGCAACGTCATGCCGTTCCCAATGCCAATGCCCGAAAAATAAGCCTGGTTTGCGTAGGAGTCGGCTTGCCGGCGAATGGCGCCAAGGTGTTACGGCAGTGGCGAGAAAGGCGAACGCCCATCGGCGCTCTGCAGTTCCATCAGGTACTTGCGGAAAATCTGTCCCAGCACCTGGGTCGCGACTTCCAGTTCGTCACGCTGCATGTGCTCGGCGACTTCGTCGGCGGTGTCCAGGGCGTCTTCGGCACCGTTGACCGCAGCCATCTTCAGCACGATGTAGGCTTGAACGTTGTTGGCGGGCACGCCTTCGCCGTGGAAGAACATGGTGCCGAGCTTGAATTGCGCCTGAGCGTGGCCTTGCAAGGAGGCCTTTTCGAAATAGCTCAGGGCTTGATTGAGGTCTCGCGGCGCGCCTTTGCCCTCGTAGTAGAACTCACCCAACTCGTATTGCGCCTGTGCATCCCCTTCATCGGCGGCTTTCTGGCACGCGGCTAGCGCCTCGGCCTGTTCCTGTGCCTGGGGATCGAGGGTGCAGCGACCCATCGCTGGGATCAACAACGAGTTGCCGCCTGCTTGTGCGTGCGCGAGCAGGGGCTGAAGGAGCAACAGGCAGCCCAATGTCAGGGCGCGGCCGGTGCGGTTCATGGGAATCGACTTACCTCTGAGGGGCGCGCGGACCCGGCGAGGGGTCCAATAAGCGCGCATTATGAAATAAGCAGGGCCAACCTTACAAAGTCTTTACTCGTTTTTCTGCTGCGTGGCCGCGATATCCGCCGGTTTGCTGAGTATTTCCCCCTTTGCCAAGGGAAAGTTCGAGTAAAGCACGAAGCTGGCATGGTTGATCACCACGCCAGCCTTACAGCGCTTACTTCAAGGCGGCAAATGCGCGTTCTGCTGCATCCAAAGTCAGTTGCAGCTCGGCCTCGCCGTGGGCGATCGAGGTGAAACCGGCTTCGAAGGCACTTGGCGCCAGGTAAACACCGCCTTCCAGCATCAGGTGGAAGAAGCGCTTGAACAGGTTGGCATTGCTGGCCATCACGTCGTCGAAGGTGACGATGTCGTCGGCGCCACTGAAGTACAGGCCGAACATGCCGCCGGCCTGAGTGGTGACGAACGGAATGCCCGCGGCATCGGCGCGTTGCTGCAAGCCTTCGAGCAAGCGGCTGGTGTAGTCGCTCAGTTCGGCGTGGAAGCCCGGGCGGCTGATCAGACGCAGGGTGGTCAGGCCGGCAGCCATGGCCAGCGGGTTGCCGGAGAGGGTGCCTGCCTGGTAGACCGGACCCAGGGGCGCGATATGTTCCATGATCTTGCGCTTGCCGCCGAAGCAGCCCACCGGCATGCCGCCGCCGATGATCTTGCCGAAGGTGGACAAGTCTGGAGTCACACCGTAATGGGCCTGGGCGCCGCCGAGAGCGACACGGAACCCCGTCATCACTTCGTCGAAGATCAGCACTACGCCGTGTTGGTCGCAGAGGGAGCGCAGCCCCTCGAGGAAGCCTGGCGCCGGTGGTACACAATTCATGTTGCCGGCCACTGGCTCGACGATGATGCAGGCCACTTCCTGGCCTACTTCAGCCAGCATCTTTTGCACTGCGGCGATGTCGTTGAAGGGCAGGGTCAGGGTGTGTTTGGCGAAAGCCGCAGGTACACCGGCAGAGCTGGGGACGCCCTGAGTCAGAGCGCCGGAACCGGCCTTGACCAGCAGGCTGTCGGAGTGGCCGTGGTAGCAGCCTTCGAACTTGATGATGCTATCGCGGCCGGTAAAGCCCCGGGCCAGGCGAATTGCGCTCATGGTGGCTTCGGTGCCGGAGCTGACCATGCGCACCATTTCCATGGAGGGAACGATGGAGCACACCAGATCGGCCATTTCGGTTTCCATGGCGGTGGGGGCGCCGTAGGACAGGCCATGCTCCAGCTGCTTACGTACCGCGTCCAGCACGTCCGGGTGACTGTGGCCGAGAATCATCGGGCCCCAGGAGCCGACATAGTCGACATAGCGCTTGTCGTCTTCGTCAGTGACGTAGGCACCTTCGGCGTGCTTGAAGAACAGCGGGGTGCCGCCCACGCTCTTGAAGGCGCGGACCGGCGAGTTGACGCCACCAGGGATGTGTTTCTGGGCGTTGGCAAACAGGGTTTCGGAACGGGACATGATCGGGCTCTCAAAAATCGGCAGTGGGCTATTCAAAGATTAAACAGGGCGTTAAAGGCGCGGGCGCGGCGTGTCACTTCTGCAGCGCTCTCGGCGCCGAACAGGCCGTGGACCACCGCCAGCAGATCAGCGCCGTGGCTCACCAGGGGGGCGGCGTTTTCCAGGGTGATGCCGCCAATCACGCAAATCGGCAGATGCAGGCTGGCCCGGGCCTGATCCAGCAACTCCAGGCTGGCAGTGGGCGCGCCGGGTTTGGTGGTTGAGTTGAAGAAGCGGCCGAAGGCGACATAACTGGCGCCTTCCTTGGCCGCTTGCTCGGCCAGCGGCAACTGGTCATGGCAGGTGGAGCCGATGATTGCCTGGCGCCCCAGCAGGGCGCGGGCCGGCGTCAGGGGGCCGTCGGTCTGGCCCAGGTGCACGCCGGCACCGATGCGTGCCGCCAGCTCGGCGTCATCGTTGATGATCAGGCGGGTCTTGTAGCGTTCGCACAGGGTCAGCAGGGTTTCAGCTTCCCGCAGGCGGCGGGCCTGGTCGTCGCTTTTATCGCGGTACTGCAACAGGGTGACGCCGCCTTCCAGCGCCGCCTCCACGTACTTCAGGAACTTGCCGGCCAACAGCTGGCTGTCGGTGATGGCGTACAGACCACGTAGTTTCATTGAGCGGGCCTCATGACATTACGAGCAGAAATCCAACGGCAAGCGGCGCGGCACGAACTGGCCACGGCCCAGTTGCTCGGCGTCGCGCAGGGTGCGCCAGGTGTAATCCAGGGCAGACTTCACCGCACTGGCCAAGTGTTCGCCTTGTGCCAGGCGCCCGGCCAGGGCACTGGCCAGGGTACAACCGGAGCCGTGGTAGCTGCCGGGCAGGCGCTGGCAGGTGTACGTCTCGCGCAGGCCGTCGCGGCTGTACAGACGATTGTGCACTTCGTGTTCATCGCCATGGCCGCCGGTAATCAGCAGGTGCTTGACGAACGGCAGGAGTTTTTCGGCGCATTGGTCGGCGCTGCCTTCGGGCAGTTCCGCAAGAATTCGGGCTTCGGGAAGGTTGGGAGTGGCAATGGTGGCCAGGGGCAGTAGGCGTTCGCGCATGGCGTAGCCCACTTCATCCTTGCCCAGTCGGCCGCCGCCGCCGGCGCGCAGCACCGGATCGCACACCAGGGGCAGGTGCGGGTGCGCCTGGAGCAGTTCGACCACGGTGTCGACCATCTCCAGGGAGCCCAGCATGCCCAGCTTGACCGCGGCGACAGTGGAGTCGTTGAGCACGGCATTGGCTTGGGCCAATACCCACTCGCGATCCAGAACGCGAAAATCGCTGACGTTGACGGTGTCTTGCACGGTCAGGGCGGTGACAGCCGGAGCTGCGTGACAACCCTGAGCCAGCAGGGCTTCGATATCTGCCTGCAAGCCGGCGCCACCACTAGGGTCGTGGCCGGAGAGACAGAGGACAACGGGGCGAGAGCTGTAGATATTCATGGGCGGCGAGCTTACCACCAAACGCTTTTTTTCGCGGCGCCTGGCGCGCAATGCAAGTTGTCGCTTTGCCGTGTCCGACCTTCTTGACCGATGCAACAGCTCTAGCCCGCTGGATTGCGCTGAAAGGCCCGTTCTAGAGCCTTTAGACTAAAATTTTCAATGGTGTTCATTGGCCATCAGCGGCTATGCTAGAGTGCATTCAAACCAATAACAGGTCATGCCGGTCTTGCGTCTGCTCAAGGGAAATGGGGGACTTCCTGACACCACCGGACAAGCCACGCTGGGGCTTTATGCGCTATTTGCTGATGTTGCTGTTGAGCTTGCCGATGCTGGCTGGCGCCGTCGAGTTCGACGAGTTCACTCAACGCCTGCCCTTGGGCCGAGTGATGCAAGTACTCGAAGACGTGGGTGGCGAAGCGACAATTGCCGATGTCAGTTCGGGGCCTCTGGCTGAGCACTTCAAACCCCACGATAAAGATACCCTCAATGCCGGCTATTCACGTTCGGCCTTCTGGCTGAAGATCGACCTCCAATATCACCCCGGCAATCCCACGGCGCAGCGCAACTGGTTGCTGGAGCTGGCCTATCCGCCCCTGGACCACCTGGACCTGTACGTCCCCGATGAAACCGGTGGTTTTCGTCTGGCGGAGCGCACCGGCGATGCCTTGCCGTTCGACAGTCGGCAGATCCGCCAGAACAACTACCTGTTCAACCTGAATTTCTCCCCCCATGAACACAAGACCCTGTATCTGCGCCTGGCCAGTGAAGGTTCGATCCAGGCACCGCTGAGCCTCTGGTCCAACACGGCCTACCTCGAGGCGCAGCCAGTGCGCCTCTACGTGCTGGGGCTGATCTACGGGGTGTTGCTGGGCATGCTGGTGTACAACCTGTTCATCTACCTCAGCGTGCGCGATACCAGCTACCTCTACTACATCGTCTACATCGCATCGTTCGGTCTCTATCAACTGTCGGTCAACGGTGCCGCAGTGGAGTACTTCTGGCCCAACAGTCCATGGTGGGCCAATGCGGCGACACCGTTCTTCATCGGTGCCGCAGGACTGTTCGGCAGTCAGTTCGCTCGCAGTTTCCTGCAGACCTCCCGGCACAGTCCCTGGGTTGATCGCGTGTTGCTGGCGCTGATGGCTTTTGGGGCGCTGGTCATGGCCTTGTCACTGATGACCAGCTACGCCCTGGCCTTGCGCCTGGCCACCACTCTGGCGCTGCTGTTTACCGTGGTGATCTATGTGGCGGGGATCGTCGCCTGGTGTCGCGGATTGCGGGTGGCGCGTTACTTCATCATTGCCTGGTCGGCCTTTTTGTTTGGAGGGGTGATCAACACTTTGATGGTGCTGGGTTACCTGCCGAACGTATTCCTGACCATGTACGCCAGCCAGATCGGCTCGGCGATCGAGGTGGCGCTGCTGTCCCTGGCTCTGGCCGACCGGATCAATTCGATGCGCGAGCAACAGGCCCAGACTCTGCTTGAGGCCGGGCAGAAGCTTGAAGTGCTGAACCAGCAATTGGCTCACAGCAACCGTCTCAAGGACGAGTTCCTGGCCACCCTGACCCACGAGCTGCGCACGCCGATGAACGGTGTCATTGGCTCGCTTGAACTGATGCAGACCCTGGAACTGGACCCAGAGATGGAGCAGTACCAGCAGACCGCCGCTGGCTCGGCGCGGGACATGATGCGCATGGTCAACGGCATCCTCACCCTGACCGAACTGCAAGCCGGCAAGCTCAGCGCCCAGCGCCAACCGTTCAGCCTGCGTTCGTTGCTGAGTGCACTGCAAACCCAGTTCGGCGCCAGCGCTGCGGCCAAGTCCCTGTCCTTTCAGGTCGACCTCAGCGCCGGGTTGCCCGACCGCTTGCAGGGGGATCGCTGCAAGCTCAGCCATTGCCTGGAGTGCCTGCTGGAAAACGCCGTCAAGTTCACCCATTCCGGTGGCGTGGTGTTACGGGTGGTCACCCGGTCTGTTTCGACCGAGCGGGTGAGTCTGAGCTTTGAGGTGATCGACAGCGGGATAGGTTTCGTCAATCTGGACGAGGCAACGCTGTATCAGCGTTTCTTCCAGCTTGACGGCTCCATGACGCGTGAATACGGCGGATTGGGCATCGGCCTGGCGATCTGCCGGCAATTGGTGGACTTGCTGGGCGGGCAGTTGACCCATGAGTCCACGCCTGGCCAGGGCAGTTGTTTCCGCTTGCTGGTGGAGTTCGATGCCCAGGAGCCGATTCCTCGGGCGCCGGTAACCCTTCATCGGCGTGCGCCCCAGGACTGTACCGTGCTGTTGATGGACGATAACGACGTTGATCAACTTGTGGTACGAGGCATGCTGCTCAAGCTGGGATACCGAGTGCGCACCGTTGGCAGCCCCACGGATGCGCTGCAACTGCTGGGGCGTGAACTCGTCAGCGCGGTGCTGATCGATGGCCAGATCACTGCAGCGCAACTGGGGGCATTTCGTCTTCAGGCCCAGGCAATGCCCGGATACGCCCACCTGCCCATCTTGCTGGCCTGCGTTCCTGGTACTGAAGGTTGTGCGGCGACAGCAGGGGCCGACTGTCTTGGCAAACCGGTGAAATTCGAGGCACTGCAAGCGGCGCTGTTGAAGTGGGTACTTTGTGTTGAGCAGGGCGAAAGTGCCGACATTTAGGCGGATATGCCACTTTGTTCGGGGTGGAGCGGGTGCTTAACTGGGGTCTTGGCACACCCTGAAGGAGTCCTGCAATGAACCTCCACCAGTTCGCTGAAACCCACGAAGTCACCAACCAGCCGCCCGCCCTGGACGGCGCCAACCTCTATCGGATCGACCTGCCGCTGCAGCAATGGATGCGGCGCTTCGATGCCGGCTGGGCCGAATCCCGGGTCGACGCCTATGGCGCCCTGGCGGGTGGTCCGTTGATGGAGGCGGGGTTCCTGGCCAATCAGAACAAGCCGGTATTTTCCAGTCACGACCGCTTTGGTCACCGGATCGATCTGGTGGAGTTTCACCCGGCGTATCACCAGTTGATGCAGGCGGCCATCGAGGGCGGGCTGACCTCTCTGCCCTGGACCGAAGCACAAGCGGGCGCTCATGTAGCCCGCGCCGCCATGACCTATCTGCACAGTCAGGCCGAGGCTGGCAGCGGTTGCCCGTTGACCATGACGTTTGCCTGCGTGCCGGCGCTGAAACTGCAGCCGGACATCGCCGAGCAGTGGCTGCCGAAGATCCTCGCCACCCAGTACGACCCGCGTAATGTTGGCATGCAGCACAAGACCGGGCTGACGATTGGCATGGCCATGACCGAGAAGCAGGGCGGGACCGACGTTCGCGCCAACACCACCCGAGCCTATCCGGTGGGGGCTCCGGGGCCGGGGCAGGCTTATGAACTGGTGGGACACAAGTGGTTCTGCTCGGCGCCAATGTGCGATGCCTTCCTGACCCTGGCTCAGACCGACAAGGGCCTGACCTGTTTCCTCCTGCCCCGTCATCGCCCGGATGACAGCCGCAACCAGTTCTATATCCAGCGCTTGAAGAACAAGCTGGGCAACCACTCCAATGCTTCCAGCGAAGTGGAGTTTCGTGGCGCTCTGGCCTGGATGATCGGTGAAGAAGGGCGCGGCGTACCCACCATTATCGAAATGGTCGCCATGACGCGCTTCGACTGCATGGTCGGCTCCAGTTCGCTGATGCGCCAGGCCTTGACCCAGGCCAGCCATCATTGTGCCCATCGCAGCGTCGGCGGGCGGGTGCTTAGTGAGCAGCCGCTGATGCAGAACGTGCTGGCCGACCTGGCCTTGGAAAGTGAAGCGGCCCTGGCCTTGAGCATGCGCATGGGACGAGCCTTGGATCATCAGGACGATGCCCAGGAAGCGAAGTTCTCTCGGCTAGTGACGGCAGTGGGCAAGTATTGGATCTGCAAGCGCGCCCCGGCCATGATCAACGAGGCCGCCGAATGCATGGGTGGCGCCGGATATGTCGAAGACAGCATCCTGCCGCGGCTGTACCGCGAGGCGCCGGTGAACTCCACCTGGGAGGGCTCCGGTAACGTGCAATGTCTGGATGTGTTGCGAGCCCTGTCGAAAGAACCCGGGGTGCTGGATGTGTTGTTTGCCGAGCTGGGGGATGGGCATGGCGAGCGGCGTCTGGCGGCGCATATTGCGGCGCTCAAGGACAGCTTCAAGGACACCGGCGACATCCAGTACCGGGCCCGCCAACTGACCGAGGACATTGCCCTGGGTCTGCAGGCCAAGCTGTTGCTGGAGGCTGGTAACGAGGTGGTCAGCGACGCCTTTATCGCCAGCCGTCTTGGGGGGCAGAGCGGTCGGGTCTACGGCACCTTGCCTCGCGGGTTGGACGTGGCCGCCATTGTTGCCCGCTCCACGCCTCAAGGCTTCTGACCTTTTGTAGGAGCCGGCTTGCCGGCGAAGAGGCCTTGCCGCCGCGATCGTCGGCACGCCGGCTCCTACAACTCCGCTGTTCCCGTGGGACGGTGTTGCAGGCAAGATGAACGCCTGCAAGATCAGAACACAGGATGCTTATCGTGACCGAAGCTTTTATTGTCGTTCAAACCGCCGAGCAAGCCGTGGATCGGCTTGCCGCTTTGCATGAGCGGGCCACCACGGCGCTGAGCCAGGCGCTCAAGCGTTACCTCAAGGACCGGGTCGAGCCGGATGCCGCGCAAAGAGCGCTGTTTCGCTACCCCGAACTGCGCCTGACCTACCAGTGCCACGGCGAAGTCCCGCAGACCACCCGAGCCTATGCCAAGGTTCAGCTGCCGGGCACCTACAGTATTACCGTCACTCATCCCGCCGCCTTCCGTAACTACCTGCTCGAGCAGTTGGTCCCCCTGATGCACGACTTCACCGTCACGGTGGAAGTGGGCGTCAGCGAACAGAACATCCCCTATCCCTACGTGGTGGAGCAAGGCGACGAGCTGGCCGGTTCCGGTGTGACGGCTGCGGCGCTGGCCCGGGTGTTCCCCAGCACCGACCTGTCGGCTGCCACCGACGGTATCGCCGATGGCCTCTACGACTGGGAAAACACTCACCCGCTGCCGTTGGCGCTGTTCGATGCGGCGCGGGTCGATTTCTCTCTGCGGCGCCTGGTGCATTACACCGGCAGCGACTGGCGTCATGTGCAGCCGTGGATCCTGTTGACCAACTATCACCGTTATGTCGACCAGTTCATCGTCCATGGCCTGGAGCAACTGCGCAGCGATCCGCGTTTTGTGCGCATGGTCCTGCCGGGCAACGTGATCATTGAAAAGAGCATGGATCACGGCGAGGCTTCGGCAATCGCCGCCGGTGTGGTCTGGCATCGTTACCAGATGCCGGCGTATCACCTGCAGGCCAGCGATGGCCACGGTGTGACCCTGGTGAATATCGGCGTCGGCCCGTCCAATGCCAAGAACATCACCGACCACTTGGCGGTGCTGCGCCCTCATTGCTGGCTGATGATTGGCCACTGCGGCGGGCTGCGGCAGTCCCAGACCATCGGCGATTACGTCCTTGCTCACGCCTACATGCGTCGCGACGGCATTCTTGATCGCGTGGTGCCGCCGAACATTCCGATCCCGGCCCTGGCCGAGGTCCAGCTGGCGTTGCAGCAAGCGGCGGCCAATGTCACCGGGGAAAAGGGCGAGCAACTGAAGAAGCGCCTGCGCACCGGCACGGTCCTGACTTACGACGATCGCAACTGGGAGTTGCGCTGGGCCGAGGAGCGTCCGTTGATCAACCTGTCCCGGGCCGTGGCGGTGGACATGGAAAGCGGCACTATCGCGGCCCAGGGTTATCGCCTGCGGGTGCCCTACGGCACCTTGCTGTGTGTCTCGGACAAACCCCTGCACAGCGAGATCAAGTTGCCGGGGGCGGCCAATGCCTTCTACGAGCGGGCGGTCAGCCAGCATTTGAAGATCGGTATCGAAGCCGTGGACCTGATGCGCAGTGAGCTCAACTCCCTGCACTCGCGCAAACTGCGCAGCTTCGACGAGCCGCCTTTCCGCTAAGCGTTTAATCCATGGCCATTTGGCGATCAGGCCACTAGCATTGTCGGTCCTGATCGCTGAATGTTCCTGATCCCATGTCCCGTCCGTCCCGTTCTGCTTCCCGTCGCCCTGGCGCGAAGCCGTTTTCCGTTTCTCCCTCCAAGCGCGTGGCCAAGGCGCCACCGGCCGAGCCGAAGCTGATCCTGTTCAACAAGCCTTTCGACGTGCTGACCCAGTTCAGCGATGGCGAGGGACGAGCGACGCTCAAGGATTTCATCGCCATTCCCGGGGTCTACCCGGCCGGGCGCCTGGACCGCGATAGCGAAGGGTTGCTGCTGTTGACCAATGACGGGCAGTTGCAGGCGCGAATCGCCGATCCCAAGCACAAGTTGGCCAAGACGTATTGGGTGCAGGTTGAAGGCGAACCCTGCGCTGAGCAGTTACAGCGCCTGCGTGACGGGGTGGTGTTGAACGACGGCATGACCCTGCCGGCCGAGGCACGGCAGCTGGAAGAACCAGAGCTGTGGCCGCGCAATCCGCCAGTGCGCTTTCGCAAGAGCGTGCCCACCAGTTGGCTGGAGTTGGTGATTCGAGAAGGGCGCAATCGCCAGGTGCGGCGCATGACCGCGGCCGTCGGCCTGCCGACCTTGCGACTGGTGCGGGTCAGGATTGGCGACTGGACCCTGGATGGCCTGGATCAGGGCCAGTGGAAGGAGGTGCCGGCGCGCTTATAGAGCGCCGGACTCGATCAGGCCGATCACCACACTCTTGATGATGAAGGCGGCTACGCCCAGGCCCAGCACGAAGAACAGGATAAAGGAGCCGAAGCGTCCGGCTTTGGACTTCTTGGCCAGGTCCCAGACGATGAAACCCATGAATATGATCAGGATGCTGACCAGACCGGTCATCATCCACTCTTCGAATACTGCTGGGTCCATCGATCATCTCCATTGCAGACAGGGCAAAAAATGCCGGGCGAGTATACGCCAAGGGATACTGGCCGAGCATTGATCTGCCTGCGTTACGTCGCCACAGCCGCTTTTCAGCTGCGCAGATGGGTCAGGGGCAGTTCGGTGCTGTTGAGCACCTGATTGAGCACGAAACTGGAGCGCACACTGGTCACGCCGTCGATGCGGGTCAGGTGGCCCAGCAGCAACTTCTGGTAGTGATCCATGTCCGGCACCACCACCTTGAGCTGGTAGTCGGCGTCCACACCGGTCACCAGGCTGCACTCCAGTACCTGGGGCAGGCTGCGGATGGCCGCTTCGAAATTCTCGAAGCGTTCCGGTGTGTGCCGGTCCATGCCGATCAGTACGTAGGCGGTGAGGCTCAGGCCGAGCATCTTGCGGTCCAGCAGGGCGACCTGGCGGGAAATATAACCGTCGTCTTCCAGTTGCTTGACCCGGCGCGAGCAGGGCGAGGGCGACAGTCCGATGCGCTCGGCCAGTTCCTGGTTGGAGATGCGGGCATCGCGTTGCAATTCGGCCAAAATACTCAGGTCATAGCGGTCGAGTTTGCTCATCAATCAGGCCTTTGTCATAAGTATTGCGTTTAATTATCTATCTTGAGTTAAAAATTGCGCAAGAGGTGTTTTTGCAAGCAATCTTCGCAATCCTCTGTCGCCGGCCCAGGCCTATTCTTATCACCAGAATCACTGCCCGGACATAGAGTCCACTGCGGCCCGCCGAATCAGGCCTGCCGCGGCCGCCAACCCCACAGGGTTGATCCGGCCCCCGGGCTACACCCTGTCCAGAAGACGGAGTGAGGTGAGCCGGCGCCAAAAGCGTCGAGCACGGACAAAATCTCAAAGGGTGGCCGACGGGCCGCCCTTTTTTATTGCCTGCGAAATAAGTCTCGTGACTGATAATCTGCTGCAGAACCGCTCCAGGCTTTTTCAGTCTGATGTACAGGCCCCAATCCGCAGTGAGGAATAGCATGAAGTCGCGCATCTGGCGTTTGGCAGGTGTTGGTGTGTTGTGCGTGAGCGTCAGCGCGCAAGTGCTCGCCGATGAGCGAGACGAGAGACGCCCACCCCAGCAGGGAGCGCCTTCGGGCGGGCAGCGTGAGCATGCCCCCGAAGGGCGTGGCGAGGGTAATCAGGGCCGTCCGGCGAACTCGCCCGAACGTGCGCAACCTGCCCCGCAGCAGCCGCGTGGGCAGAATGAAATCATTCGTGGCGATAACAGCCGGCAGTTCGAACACAACGGCCAGAATCCGGGTGGGCAGTGGCAAAACCGCCCCCAGCATGATCCCAATCAGCAGGGGCGACCGGCTCCTCAGCAGCCGCAGCCTGCCCCAGGACTGCCCATCCAGAGCCGGCCCGATACCGTGCGCCAGACCCAGGAGCCCCAGCGCGGCTATTACCAGGACATTCCCCGGCGCAACGATTACAACCAGCATTGGCAGGCCGGTGGTCCAGGCTCGCGCCCCGACAATGGTCGCCCCAACGACTATCGCTGGCCGGGTCGTCCCGACGGGCATGGCAACGGCTGGGGGCCTGGTCCGCAATATCGCCCAGGCTACGTGATTGATCGTTTCCCCGAGCGCAACTACCGGGTGCCATACCGTGGTCAGGATTACTTTTTCTCGGGGGGCTACTGGTATCGCCCACAAGGTCCGCGGTATGTGGTGGTGCGCCCGCCTTATGGGATTCGAGTGGCCTATCTGCCCGACTATGCCCGGGAAGTGTGGATCGGCAGCGCGCTATTCTTCCTCGCCGCCGGGGCCTATTACACCTATGAAGCCAACACCCAGCAGTATGTCGTGGTGGAGCCGCCGGTAGCGGCGCCGCCGCCCAGTCAGCCCAGTGGCAATGGCTATGATGTGCTGGCGTACCCGGTCAACGGCCAGTCGCCGCAGCAGATCGATCAGGATCGCTACGACTGCTATCGCTGGGCGGTGCAGCAGAGTGGTTTCGATCCGGCCAGCGCGACCTATCAGCCGGCCCCGGAAGTGGTTCAGGCCTACCGTCAGGCCCAGGGCAACTGCCTGAGCTCGCGGGGCTACCAGGTCACTTACTGAGCCCTGGCGGCCTCGACCACTTCCTGTGGGTCGGCGTGTACCAGCACTTCGGCCCGCGGGTACGCCTGCTGGATCGCCTCGGCAGCCTGATCGCTGATGCCATGGGCTACCGAGAGGGTCAGGTCGCCAGGCAGTTCCAGATGCAGTTGGACGAACCAGTGGCTGCCGGAAATTCGCGTGCGCAGGTCGTGGGCACCCAGCACGCCGGGCACACTGCAGGCCAGTTCCAGCATGTGCTGGCTGACATCGGCGGGCAGTTCCTCGTCCATCAGCACCGAGAAGCTTTCCCGGGCGATCTGGATCGCGCTCCAGAGAATGTAGACAGCGATCCCCAGGCCGAACCAGGCGTCCACCTGATGCCAGCCGAAGGCCGCCAATACCAGGGCCAGGAGGATGCTGCCATTGAGCAACAGGTCGGAGCGGTAGTGCAGTGAATCGGCCCGTACCGCGTTGGAACCGGTTTCGCGGATCACCCGATGCTGCAGGCTCAGCAGCGCCACGGTCAGCACCAATGACAACCCGATCACCCCGATGCTCAGCCAGGGCGCGCCCACAGGTTCAGGATTCTGCAGCCGCTCGAATGCCTGAAACGCAATCAGCACCGCACTGCCGGCGATGAACAGCGCCTGGGCCATGCCCGCGAGAGACTCCGCCTTGCCGTGGCCGTAGCGGTGATCGTCATCGGCCGGGCGCAGGGCGTAGTGCACCGCCAGCAGGTTGAGCAGCGAGGTGAAGCCGTCGAGCACGGAGTCGGTCAGCCCCGCCAGCATGCTCACCGAGCCGCTGAGCCACCAGGCGATGGCCTTGGTCACAATCAGGATGCCTGCCACCGTGACCGAGGCGCGGGTGGCCAGGCGCAGGAGGCGAGCGTGTTCCGGGTTGCCAATCATCGACGGCGGGTTCCTTGAGTGTGGGGATCAGGCCGCAGGTTGCAGGCCGTACAAGGCCAATTGCTGCACGCTGCCCTTGTGCTGGATCAGGCGCGGGTCATCCAGAGGGAAGCTGCCCCCCAGTTCGCTTTCCAGAATGGCCTGCAGTTTGCGGTTGTCGACTTTACCGTCGGCGCCAATGGCCTGCTGGAGTTTTTCCGGCGCGATTTGTGCGGTCTTGCCCGGCTCCAGGTAAATCGCCCCGGTGGCGAAGTCGACGCCAAAGGCGATCAGCCCAGGGATCACATAGAACAGCAGGCCCACGGCATCGAGCACCACCACCACTGGATCGATCTTGCCGTCGATCTGGCCGCGGCGGTCGGGAAAGAAGATCGAGCCGCAGGCGGTGAGTTGGGTCAGCAGGGTGGTCACCAGAACGCCGCCAATGACACGGTGGGGAATACGCATGGATATCTCCTGGTAAATATGCAGACAAAGCGAAATGGAGCGGGGCATTGAGTCTTGTCGATCAGCACTCAGACCATGATTAACCCCAGGCAGTTCGCCGTTATACTCGCGCCTCTGTTTTGGAGCCAGCATGAATTCTTTGCCAATTGATGAAGTTTTGCCTGCACTGCGCGAAGCCTTGGCGGCGCGCCATGAAGCGGTGCTCGAAGCCCCGCCCGGTGCCGGCAAGACCACCCGCGTGCCTCTGGCGCTTCTGGATCAGGACTGGCTGGCCGGACAGACCATCCTCATGCTCGAGCCCCGGCGCTTGGCGGCCCGGGCTGCGGCAGAGCGCCTGGCCAGCGAACTGGGGGAGAAAGTCGGTGAAACCGTGGGTTACCGCATCCGCCTGGACAGTAAGGTCGGCCCGCGGACCCGTATCGAAGTGGTCACCGAAGGCATCCTCACCCGACGCCTGCAGGACGACCCAGCCCTGGAAGGGGTTGGCCTGCTGATATTCGACGAGTTTCACGAGCGCAGCCTGGATGCCGATCTGGCCCTGGCCCTGAGCCTCAATGGCCGGGAACTGTTTCGTGACGAACAGCCCCTGAAGATTCTGTTGATGTCGGCGACCCTGGAGGGCGAGCGCTTGTCCGCGTTGCTGGACGACGCGCCGATCCTGCGCAGTGAGGGGCGCATGTTCCCGGTGACCCAGCGCTGGGGCCGGCCTTTCCAGCTCGGTGAGTTCATCGAGCCGCGGGTGGTACAGACCATTCTTGAAGCCATCAACGATGAAAGCGGCAGCCTGCTGGTGTTCCTCCCTGGGCAGGCCGAGATTCGTCGAGTGCATCAGCAGTTGGCCGAGTCCTTGGGGCAACGCAGCGAGATCCTGCTCTGCCCACTGCACGGCGAGCTGGACCTGGCCGCTCAGCGCGCCGCCATCGACCCGGCACCGGCGGGCCAGCGCAAAGTGGTGCTGGCCACCAACATTGCCGAAACCAGCCTGACCATCAATGGCGTGCGGGTGGTGGTGGACGCCGGGCTGGCCAGAGTGCCGCGCTTCGATCCCGGCAGCGGCATGACCCGTCTCGACACTCAGCGCATTTCCCGGGCCAGTGCCACCCAGCGCGCCGGGCGGGCAGGGCGCCTGGAGCCCGGCGTGTGCTATCGCTTGTGGTCGGCGGATCAGCAGGAACAACTGGCCGCCTATGCCGGCGCGGAGATCCTTCAGGCTGACCTGGCCGGCCTGGCCCTGCAACTGGCGCGCTGGGGCGTGACCCCGAATCAGCTGGCCTGGCTGGACCCGCCTCCCAGCGCCGCTTATGCACAGGCTCAGGACCTGTTACTGCGCCTGGGAGCGCTCAACGACGACGGCACGCTGACCCGCCATGGCCAGGCCATGGCCGAGTTGCCGGCCCATCCGCGCATTGCCCACTTGCTGTTGCGCGGCCAGTCCCTGGGGCTGGCGCAGATGGCCTGCGACGTCGCGGCCCTGCTGGGGGAGCGGGATATTTTGCGCGGTGCCGGCGCCGACCTGTACAGCCGCCTGGTGCTGCTTTCCGGGGAGGAGCGCGCAGCCCGTGGTGCACAGGGTGGCGTCCAGCGTGCGCGGCAACTGGCGCGGCAGTACCGTGGCTACCTGCGAGGGCAGTCCGAGGCAGCCGTCGCCGATCCCGAGCATCCGCGCTGGCTGGGTGCCTTGCTGGCCCTGGCCTATCCCGACCGGGTAGCCCAGCAGCGCCGTCCCGGTGGCGCCGAGTATCGACTGGCCAACGGTCGTGCGGCGCTGTTCAGCGAAACCGACAACCTGATGAAACAGCCCTGGCTGGTGATCGCCGACCTGGGCAGCCGCCAGGGCCAGCGTGAGGAGCGCATCTACCTGGCAGCGGATTTTGATCCGAGCCTGTTCGATACGGTGCTGGCAGAGCAGGTGCGCAACGTCGACCAGCTGGATTGGGACGAGCGCGAAGGCGTGCTGCGGGCCGAGCGTCAACGCAAGGTCGGCGAGCTGGTACTCAGCCGTGAACCGCTCACCGGCCTGGACGAGTCGGCCCGTAGCCGGGCCCTGGTCAACCTGGTGCGGCGCAAGGGCCTGGAACTGCTGCCCTGGACCCCGGAGCTGCGCCAGTGGCAGGCTCGGGTGACCCTGCTGCGGCAGCTGGATCTGGCGGACAAGGGCGAGAGCCAATGGCCGGATGTCAGCGATGGCGCCTTGCTCGCAGGGCTGGAGCAGTGGCTACAGCCCTACTTGGGCAAGGTGTCGCGACTCAGCCACTTTGCCAACCTGGAGCTGGCCGGCATCGTCCACAACCTGTTGCCCTGGCCGCTGCCCCAGCGTCTGGACGAGCTGGCTCCGCATCATCTGACAGTGCCCTCGGGTTCCTCGATCCGACTGGACTACAGCGAGCAGCCGCCGATTCTGGCGGTGCGCCTGCAGGAGCTGTTTGGTCTGTCGGACACCCCGCGGATTGCCGGTGGCCGGCAAGCGGTCAAGCTGCACTTGCTGTCGCCGGCGCGGCGTCCGGTGCAGGTCACCCAGGATCTGGCGAACTTCTGGCGCAGCACTTACGCCGAGGTGAAGAAGGATCTCAAGGGCCGCTACCCCAAGCATTACTGGCCGGACGATCCGCTGATCGCCGAGGCCACGGCGCGGATCAAACCCCGCAAGTAGAGCGGGGTTACAACGCCGGCAACAGGAAGCGTGCAAGCACCGGCAGGTGGTCGGAGATGCGTTGGGTGTCGTCTTGACGTACTCGGGATTCAACCCGTTTCAGCCGTGGGCTGTAGAACAGGTAGTCCACCGTGCGATCCGGGCTGTCGAGGCTCGGGTCGTTGGGGTAGTGGGTCAGCCAGCGAGCACGATCGACGCCACTGGCCTGTGTGTTGCTGGGGATCATCGGGTACTTGTCCCACAGCAGGTGCAGTGGGCTGTCAGCGTTGTAGGGCGCGCGCTGTTCTTCGCTCAGGCGTTGGTACTGGCCCAGGGGTAGCAGGTTGAAATCGCCGCCAATCAGCCACGGGGTGCCGCGGCTCTCCAGTTTGTCCAGCACCTTGGCAATGGCCACCATCTGCTTCTGCTGAGTGTCATCGGCGCGCTGCGCACGTTCCAGATGGGTGTTCAGCACCACCAACTGGCCGCCATCGCTCAGGGGCAGGTAGCTCAGCAGCAGAGCGTCCTTGGGCTGGAACTGCCGGCTGATGAGCGGGCGCGGGGCAACCGGCAGTTGCAAGCGTTCGGCGTGATCGATGCGGTAGCGGCTGAGGGTCACCAGTTGCCGGCCGACGCTGCCGAAGATGTGCAGGGAGGGCACGAAATCCGCCTTCCAGTCGTAAGCCTGGGTGCTGCAGGGGTAGAGGTCGGCGACCCGCTCCTGCAGCAGTTTGAGTTGATCCTGGTAGGCGCTGGCCTTGGCGCCGTTGTCCACTTCCTGCAGCAGCACCAGATCCGGCTGTTCGTCGCGGATGACCCGGGCCACTTCGTCGAGGCTGAAGGCCATGTCTTCCAGGGTCGGACGTTCGTCCTCGCCCCGGGCCTGGTCGTTCCAGAACACGTAACGCTTGCCCGCCAGGTACTGCAGGTTCCAGGTCATGACCTTGAGTGCCTGGCCCGGCACCAGCGGCGTGGCCTGGGCACTGCAACTGACCGTCAGGGTTTCCTTGGGCTGTGGGCGCCAGGTCAGGCTGTAGATCAGGCCGGTCAGCACCAGGCCGATCAGTAGCAGGCTCAACAGGGTGATGCGCAGTAGACGGGTCATCGGCTCGGCTTATGGCGTTGCAGGATGGGCCGGAGCATAACCGAGTGCGCGGCCGTCACCCAAGGGGTAGAGCGGCCGCAAGGTGAATCAGCGTTTGTCCGGCTGCTCGCTGATCAGCATGAACAGGCGGAACAGCACCACGCTGGTGAACAGCTGCAGGAAGCTGTAGGCGCTGTCGATGGCCAGGGACAGGATCGGGTTGTGCGGTTCGGGATACGCGGCTTCGCTCGCCCCCTTGAGCAGCCACAAAGGTGCCATGACCGCCAGGATGCACAACAGGATGCGCAGGAAGTGTCCGCGGCTCAGGCGCAAGCTTTCCTTGATGGCCGCCAGGGGCGCCTGGCCTTTGAGCACCAGCAGGTATTCGGCGAATGCCAGCACCACCATCAGCCACAGCCCAGGCAGGAAATACAGCGACAGCCCCAGCAGAATCAACAGCGTGCTGACCGCGGTCAGCAGGGCGAAGCGCGGCCACAGGCTCAGGGCCATGGCCCAAAGATCACGGTTGCGGGGCGATTCCCCCCGGGTGCGGGCGTCGAGAAACAGGATCAGCGCGCCGGTATACAACGGATACAGCAACAGTCCCACCACCACGCTGGAGCCAGGAAAGGCATTCTCGCCCAGGGCGCTGCTGACGCCCTGTTGCAGCAGCGCTTCGAGAATCACCAGGGGCAGGCACAGCTGTGCGATCCGGCCGAGGTTGCGCTGGAAGAAATACAGGGAGTCGCGGAGAACATCTAACGGATTCATCGATGGGGATCGCAGTTGACGAAGCGGTTGAACACTTTAACCGAAGCAGGCCCCCCGGGAGCAAACGTAAACCTTGAGTAAAGACCATTGAAACTCGTCGCCCCAGCCCCATAACTGGTGCGTACCGCGGCCCTATGGGGGCACGGACCAGATTTTTACCGGCAATCTAAAGAGGTCGCCATGAACAGCGAAGAGCAAACCCTGATCGATGGACTGTTTTCACGGTTGCAACAAGCCGAGACGGACTCAGCTCCACGTGACGCCCAGGCCGAAGCGCGGATCAAGGAACACCTGATCCGCCAGCCTGCGGCCGGGTATTTCATGACCCAGGCGATCCTGGTGCAGGAGGCTGCCCTCAAGAGCCTCGACGAGCAGAACAAACAACTGAGCCAGCAAGTGCAGCAGTTGCAGGCCGAACTGCAACAGGCCCGTTCCCAGGCCGCCGCTGCGGCTTCAGCTCCGGCGGCGAGTGGCGGCTTCCTGTCGAGCATCTTCGGGGGTTCCCGCGAGCCGCAACCGGCTCCCGCGCAGGCCCCGAGTGTGGCGCCGTCCTCGGGCGGTGGCTGGCGTGAGCCATCCCGCTCGTCCTTCGGCGCGCCCCCGCAGCAGAATTTCGGCGCCCCGCAGCAGAGCTATGCGCCGCAACCGGCACCGGCGGCGGCCGGCAGCAGCTTCCTCGGTGGGGCCTTGAAAACCGCAGCCGGCGTGGCGGGCGGGGTGATGCTGGCCCAGGGCATCAGCAGCCTGTTCCACAGCAACCAGCAGCCTCAGGAAGTCGTCGAAGTCATCAAGGAAGAACCGGCGCCGGCGAGCGACAACAGCGGCTGGGGCAATGACGATCAGCGGATGGCCAACAACGACTCCTGGGGCAACAACGACCAGGGCGGCTTCAGCAACGCCGACTACGACAACGACGACAGCTCGTTCTTCTCCGACGACGATTCCTTCGTCTGACGCTCCGTCGGTCCGGGGCAGGCGCCTGCCCCGGACCGATTATTCGCGGAACATTCCTTGTGACTGGCATACTGGGCGACTTTTCGGGTCTTGAGCCCCGTTCCAGCCCTTGCGCTGCTGCGCCATGAGGATTAGCGGTGAAGAAAATCGCTGTGTTCGCCGACGTCCAGAACCTCTATTACACCGTCCGCCAAGCCTATGGTTGTCACTTCAACTACGCGGCGCTGTGGGCGGATATCAGTAAGGAGGGGCAGATCGTCGAAGCCTATGCCTATGCCATCGATCGCGGTGACAGCAAGCAGCAGCAGTTTCAGCAGATCCTGCGCAACCTGGGCTTCACGGTAAAACTCAAACCCTACATTCAGCGCAGCGACGGCTCGGCCAAGGGCGACTGGGACGTGGGCATCACCATCGACATCATGGATGCCGCCGCCCAGGTCGACGAAGTGGTGCTGGCCTCCGGCGACGGCGACTTCGACCTGCTGCTCGAGCGCATCATCCACAAGCACGGGGTCAGCGCGGTGGCCTATGGCGTGCCGGGCCTGACTGCCAATTCGCTGATTCGCGCGGCCACGCGCTATGTGCCGATCGAAGGCGCCTTGCTGCTGAAAAGCTGATCAATTTTTATACGGAGCTGCACAGGTTTGGAACGTATTGCCGTCATCGACTTTGAAACCACCGGGATCTCCCCGAGCAGCAGTTGCCGGGCCACGGAAATCGCCGTGGTGATCCTAGAACAGGGGCGCATCGTCGAGCGTTACCAGAGCCTGATGAACGCTGGCGTGCGGGTGCCGGGCTTTATCGAACAACTGACGGGCATCAGCAATGCCATGCTGCGCAGCGCCCCGCCGGCGGAGCAGGTGATGAACGAGGTCAACGAGTTCGTCGGCACCACGCCGTTGCTGGCGCACAACGCGGCGTTCGACCAGAAGTTCTGGGATTTTGAGCTAGGGCGGATCAAGCGTACCCGTCTGCAGAATTTTGCCTGTTCCTTGTTGCTGGCCCGGCGCCTGATGCCCGCGGCTCCGAACCACAAGCTGGGCACCCTGACCTCGTTTGCCGGCTTGCCCCACACCGGTCAGGCTCACCGAGCCATGGCCGATGCGGAAATGGCCGCCAACCTGGTGGCGCACCTGGCCGGCGAGCTACGCCACAAGCATGGCTTGCGTGAACTGTCCCACGACTTCCTCTGCAAGTTGCAGAAGGTCCCAGCCGCCAAGATTCCCGAGCACCTCAAGCGCCAGCGCGGTTTCTGAGGGGCCGGTCCGGCTCACTTGCCATTGTTTTCCAGTTGCCCCAGGGGGACACGCCGTTCGATGGCGCTGGAAAGCACGATGGAGGTCTTGCTGAAACCGAACTGGGCCACGCGGTTGATCAGTTCCTCCAGCTCCGGCATCGAGCCCACGGCAGCTTGCATGATCACGCAAGGGTCCCCCGTCACCCGATGACACTCGGTGAGCTGGGGGATCTTGATCAGTTCGTCATAGTTCTTCTGGTTGCCGTGCTGGGCCAGACGCAACTCGATCACGCACTGGATCGGTAGCCCCACCTTGGCCATGTCGACCTTGGCCTGATAGCCGGTAATCACCCCGCTGGCTTCGAGCTTGGCCACGCGCTCGGCCACTGCCGGTGCCGATAGGTTGACCTTGCGCGCCAGATCGGCATAACTCGCTCGGCCGTTTTCCAGCAAGCTGGCCAGGAGCATACGATCATATTTGTCCATGGAAGGCCTCTGTTAGGTACGACTTTCGAAAGCACGGCATATAGCCCTGAACTCCATGTTTTGGAAAGTGTACTGCCGTTATAAACAGGTTTTGTAACTTAAATTCCCTGCAGCGGCTTTTTAGAATAGTGCTCCCCCTGCCTGTCTCCGAGCTGCCTCCCATGCCTGGCCAAAGCCGTTTTCCGTTGCCGTTGATCGCCGCCTTTTTTGCTCTGTACGTGATCTGGGGTTCGACCTATCTGGTGATCCGTATCGGCGTCGAATACTGGCCACCGCTGATGCTCGGCGGTGTGCGTTTCATCATCGCCGGCAGCCTGATGTATGCCTTCCTGCGCTGGCGCGGCGTCCCGGCACCGACCTGGGCGCAGTGGAAGGCCGCGGGGATTATCGGCGTGTTGCTGCTGAGCTGCGGCAACGGTGCGGTAACGCTGGCCGAACATTCCGGGGTGACCTCCGGAGTGGCGGCGCTGGCGGTGGCCACGGTGCCTTTGTTCACCTTGCTCTGCGGCTATTTCTGGGGCGCACGCAACACGCGTCTGGAGTGGGCCGGGATCATCCTCGGGATGATCGGTATCGGCATGCTCAACCTCGGTTCCAACCTGCAATCGAGTCCGCTGGGCGCCGCCTTGCTGCTGTTCGCCGCAGCAGCCTGGGCCTTTGGTTCGGTGTTGAGCAGGCACCTCCCGCTGCCTCAGGGGGCCATGGCCAGCGCTGCAGAAATGCTCGTCGGTGGCGTGGTGTTGATGATCGGCAGTGTCTTGAGCGGCGAGCATCTGGACGCCATGCCGCCGCTGGAAGGCTGGCTGGCCCTGGCCTACCTGGCTGGTTTCGGTTCGATCATCGCCTTCAACGCCTACATGTACCTGCTCAAGCACGTACGCCCGGCAGCGGCCACCAGCTACGCCTATGTCAACCCGGCGGTAGCGGTGCTGCTGGGCATTGTCTTCGTGGGTGAAACCATCGGCATCGAGGAAGCCATGGCCATGCTGGTGATCATCAGCGCCGTGGTGCTGATCGGCTTGCCGCAATGGCGCAAGCCCAAGGCCGTGGTCCAGGAAGAGACGGCCTGATCACTGTTCAAGCGACTGGCCGGCAAGGCTCCGGTCGAGAAAACCGCCGATGACCTGGGTCACTTGCTGGTGAATCGCTTCGCGGCTGCGGCCGTTGCCGTCCCGGCAGATAATTTCATCCTCGGGGGCGTGCTCCTTGAGCAGAGCCGTGGCGCCTGGCTTGCAGATCTGCATGAAGCTGAAGTGGCTGGCATCGTCGATCACCAGCAGGCTTGAAGTGGCTGGCGCCCGGTTGGCCTGCAGATAGCCCGATTCCAGCGCCACCGGCATTCCAGCAATATCGACCCCGGCCCCCAGGATCAGGGTCGGCGTTTGCACCGCTGACAGGCTTTCGGGGGTAAACCCGCGGACCAGCCCCGGGTCCAGGGAAACGACCGCCTTGACTCGCGGGTCGCGCAGATCGGCGCCCAGGGGGCCTTGATTCTGCGGGGTAATTCCCAGTTCCGGTGCCAGCCCGCACAGGCGCGGGTTGGGATGCAGCCGACATTCTTCAAGGTAGCGTTGCGCGCTATAGCGGGAGCCGGCCAGCGCGGTGACTGTCCAGCCGCCCAGGGAATGGCCGATGGCGGCAATGCGTTGCGGGTCGACGGTGCCGGCCAAGGTGTTGTCGCTGGTGAGCCGGTCGATGACCCGGCTCAAGTCGTGCGGGCGTTCCCAGAGTTTGGCGGCTTCTGCGGGGCGCTGGTCGAAAGAGGTGGTGCCCGGATGATCGGGGGCCGCGACTATATAGCCCTGGTCGACCAGGCTGGATACCAGCCAACTCAGATTGCGCCAATTGCCGCGATAGCCATGGGATAGCACCACCAACGGATGTGCGGAGCCGGTAGGAGCGGCATCCTTGATGCTCGTCAGGCCCTGGAAGACCGGGTTGTCAGCAGATGTCAGCAGCGGGGCGGTGTTGGCGGTGGGGTACCAGAGGGCGACATGCAGGGGGCGCTGCTGGCTTGCGTCCGCCAGCGTCACTTCACGAAAACCGATGAGTTCGGCGGCCTGCGCCTGGGGCAGGGAAAGTGCAAGGCCCGCTAGCATCCATGCGGACAGGACAAGGTTGCGCATCAACGTCTCCATAGGCAAAGCATCGGTGTTCTGCCAGTGGGGGGGCGCGCAATGGGGGAGCAAGCGGCGATCAGCGGCAGAGAGTTGGCGACGACTGATGGCCGCCGCCGACTCTTTTACCTGAGAATGCCGGGTAAAGTCGACCGGATCGCAGCGCTACCGGTCAACCTTGTTGCCTCAGTTGCAGGTGCCGGCGTCACGCCAGACCTTGCCGCTGCCTTCTCCGCCGACAGTGGCGGCGCTAGGTTCATTGCCGCTGGTCCACCAGCGGGCGATATAGAAACGCCCCTTGTGACTGACCTTGTCATTGGCCCAGTAGGTGCCTTTGGGACTCCAGGCGCCCTGGCAGCCGGTTGGGGTTTCAACCTTGTCCGCCTGCACTGTCACGCTGTGGTCGCGGCTGACGGTATGGCTGCCGTTGCCCAGGTCCAGGGTGAAACGGTAGCTGACGTCCTTATCGCTTTTGGGGGCGACAAAGGTCAGTTTCGACCCTGAGGCCTGGAAGGCCACGCTGGGCGTCACGCTCCACTTGTAGCTCAGGGCGAGGCCGGCCGGATCACTGGAGCCTGCGGCGTCGAGGGTGACCGACTCGCCGGCTTTGGCCTGGGCGGCACCGGCGATGTGGGCCACCGGCGGCTTGACCACTGCCGGAGTCTCGGCCAAGACCTTGACCTGATGCTCACGGGTTGCACTGTGCTTGCCGTTGTTCACTGTCAGGCTGACGTTGTAGATGACGTCCTGATCGGCTTTGGGGGCGACGAACTTCATCAGCGTGCCTGCTGCGTCGAAACCGACGCTGGGGCTGATTTTCCAGCTGTAGCTCAGCTTGAGGCCGGCCGGGTCACTGGACGCCGTGGCATTGAGGTAAACCATCTCACCCGGCTTGGCCTCAGAGGCACCGCCGATGATGGCGACCGGCGGCTTGATCTCCTCCACTGGCGGTTCGGTCGGTTTCTCGCCACCGCTCTGGCAGGGGCCGAGGTCACGCCAGACTTTGCCAGCGCCATCAGGCCCTGTGAAGGACGGATTGCCCGGCTCGCTGCCCGATGTCCACCAACGAGCCTGGTACTGACGACCTTTCCACTGCACTACATCATTGGTGACGTAGGTGTTGCCGACTTTCCACTCCGGCTTGCAACTGGTGGTGACGGCCTTGCCCTTGATCAGCACTTCGTGGGTCCGGGTGCTGCTCTGTTTGCCGTTGCTCAAGGTCAGGGTGAAGTAGTAACGGGTGTCCTCCTGCAGTTCTGGAGCGGTAAAGCTGATACGAGCACCGTCGAAGCTGAAATCCAGCTTGGGCGAGGCTTGCCAGGCGAAACTCAAGGCATTGCCTTGCGGATCGCTGGACTCTGAAGCATCCAGCACGATCGTGTCTCCGGCATTGGCTTCGGCCTTGCCGCTGATCACCGGCACTGGGGCTTTACCCGGATCCAAAGACTTCAGGGACGCTGCCTTGACTTGGTTGTCGGCACTGAACTCGCCATCGGCGAGCAAGCTCCAGACGCCGCTTGGACTGTTGCTGCCATACACCTGGTAGCCCTTGATGTTACCGGCCTGGCCGCCATCCTGGCGGGGCAGGTAATGCAGTTGCGAGAAGCGGCTGTCCGCGCCCAGGTCAATGACGATCTCATGGGGGTAACGCGCACCGGCGGCGGAGTTCCAGTAGGACTTGGGGTTGCCGTCGATGGCGTGAGCCCCGGAGCCGGCCACGGCACTGCTGGTGGACAGGACACGCCAACTGCTGCGTGGCAGTGATTGGCCCTTGGCATCGGCCAGCAGCAATTCGGCCACGCTGGCGCCGTCCTTGCCGTCCACCGCGGAGGTGGCCACCAGCTTCAGGTAGCGAGCCTGGACGCTTTCATTCCGGTTGGCGTAGCTGAATCCATCGAGCACCAGATCGGAGACGGCCTTGCTCTTGTTGCCACGCACGGCCAGGTACCAACGGCCGGCTTGCGGGTTGTTCACCCCCAGCGATGGCCCGGCACTTTCCAGGGAGCGATAGTCGTAATCGCTGAGGCTTGGTTGGGCGCCGCGCTTGATCAGCAACTGGGTGGCCGCGGGGTGTTCGGTACGCTCACCGCTGGTGATCATGAACACCAGGCGCTCTGTACCGGGGGCCACGTCAATGGGGAGGTAGCGCCATTGATTCTTGTCCAGGTTGATCCGCTCTTCGAGGACCCGGCTTGCTTGCTCCTCGGCCAGGGGCACCACGGCGGGGGCGAAAGCGGACATTCTTGCCGCGTTTTCACGCCACACCCGAGCCATGTTGGCGGTGCGTGCATCCCCTATCGGTACTCCGCGGATGTCTTTCACGTCGGGGTTGGAGAAGTAGCCGATGTTGTTGCCACACATGATGCTGCCGACCGAGCCGTTGTTATGACCGAACTTGTAGCTGGAACCATCGGAGCAGTGGTGGCCGCCGGCGTTGTGACCGATTTCATGACGGAAGACTGCGGCCGAGCCAATGTAGTTGAGGGTGTAGCGGCCACCGACATAACCCCAGCCCGCGGCGGTGTCCTCGCCGGGGGTGCCTTTGACGAATGCCGCCACCATGTCAGGGCTGTATTGCTTCATGCCTTCAGCGAACAGGGTGCTCACCTTGCCCAGGGTACCGGTGCTGGCAGAGGCGGTAATCGGATAGTCACCGGGGATCACCTGGGTGCCCACCAGGCGCAGGCGCACGCCCTGGACCAGGGACTGTTTCAGTGCGCGGTTGACGGCGGCGATCTGGCCCACGGCATAGGCTTCGTGGTCGCCGATGTAGTCGGCCGCTACCTGGGAGAAACCGGCCAGCACGTCGATGACGGTTTCGCCCTGGGCGTTGCGGTTGAGTTGCAGGCTGCGCTGGCCACTGAGTGTTTCCAGCACCTGGGAGGACTCGACGACATCGCTTTCCACGTAGTCGATGCTGTTCCGTGTCTGCGCCGGATTGGCCTCAAGACGGATCATCGACTGTTCACCATTGGCGTTGCCGCGAATGATCGCGCCAACGTCGGGCAGCAGGGCGATAAAGCTGCCGTCGTCACGGGCAACCAGGGTCATCTCCCCGGGTGCGCTCAGCGAACGGGCGCGGCCTTCCAACTGACCGGTCATGACCTTGAGGTCCTTGAACGTCTCGTTCTGCTGCGGGATCAGGCTGCGGATGCGCATCCCGGTTTCCTGCAACAGCAGGTCGGTCCCGGCTTCGACAGCACTGCGCTGCATCGGATTGGCGGTCAGCGCCTGGAGATTGATGAAGTGACCGCTGATGACTTGCTCGCCAAGCGGCTGTGCAGGTGTGGCAGGTGCTTGTGCAGCAAGGGCCAAGCCACTCAGTGGCAACATTACGGCAGTCCCGAGACTGGCGACCCAAAGACGGGTGGCACGGGACAGGGCGTTTAATCTGAAGCTCGACATAACCATTCCTGGAAAGTCACAGCGCGGCGCAAAACCTGGCGAACAGGACCGCTAAAGCGTCCGCGCTGATGATGTGGATAAGGAGTTGTGCCGGCGGTCGGCATCATAGGCAGGGGAACCGTCGCCGTATATCGAGAGGGAGGCTTTTAGTACCGGTCCTAGGGAGTTTGCCGGCCCTGGGGCAAGGCCCGTTGCGCAATGGTTGTTGGCCCAATGTTGGGGGCTGTTGGGGGGCAGAGGAGAAGGACCGGCGAGTCGGCCACAACGGCCCAGGGAGCAGCGCGGTCGCAATAAACAACGCCGGGCAATGCCCGGCGTTATGGTTTCAGTATCAAAGACTCACTCGAACCCGATCAGCAGCACCAGTGTGAAGACCACTGCTGCCATGGCCAGGCAAAACAGCAGGCTGATTCCTGCCACTCGCCATAGCGAAACAAAGCGCCCGTTGCTGGCCTTGTGTTCCACCACCTGCGGACCAAAGAGTTGGCGTGCGTAGGCATTCATCCCGTAGATCGGCGGCAGGATGAAGACCACGGCGGGAATGCTCTCCGGAAGGAAAAAGCCTGCCAGGCTCATGGCGATGAAGAGGCCGATGCCCATGGCCCAGACTTTGTTCACTTCACTTTCGCGCCCCAGTGCCTTGAGGTTCTGGCTGATGAAATAGGCGCCCGCCACCGAGGTGCCGATAAAGGTGCTCAGACCAATGGCGGCGATGCTGTAGAGGCTCAGGTTCTGATCGGCTGGCTTGTTGGCGAGAAGTTCGGCAGTGGGGGCTTGGAAAGGGTTTTGGTTATCCATGCGAGGTGGGGCTCCTGAGGGGTAAAACAAAGGGAACAGGTAGGTGCCAGGTGGGCTGTCCCGTCGTTCTGTCTGGCAACCCGTGGCAATCAGTGCGGCGAGGATACACTCACCGGGGCGTGCTGCGCAGGCCTGGGACGGCTCAGGAGCATGTCCCGGAATTAGGGTAAACTGCCGCCCATTGCCTCTCTGTGCTGACTTTTTCCTACGGTACCCCCATGACATTCGCCACTCTTGGCCTGATCGAACCCTTGCTGCGCGCCCTTGAAACCCTCGGCTACCAGACCCCGACCCCGGTGCAGGCGCAAGCCATTCCGGCGGTGTTGGCCGGTCGTGACCTGATGGCCGCTGCTCAGACCGGCACGGGCAAGACCGCCGGTTTCGCCTTGCCGCTGCTGCAGTTGCTGACCATGGAAGGGCCGAAGGTGGACAGCAACTCGGTGCGCGCGCTGATCCTGGTGCCGACCCGGGAGCTGGCCGAGCAGGTCCACGAAAGCGTGCGCCAGTACGCCGAGCACCTGCCGCTGCGCACCTATGCGGTGTACGGCGGGGTCAGCATCAACCCGCAGATGATGAAGCTGCGCAAAGGCGTGGACTTGCTGGTGGCCACCCCGGGGCGTCTGCTGGACCTGTTCCGCCAGAACGCGGTGAAGTTCAGCCAGTTGCAGACCCTGGTGCTGGATGAGGCCGACCGTATGCTTGACCTGGGCTTCTCCGAAGAGCTCAAGAGCATCTATGCCGCGCTGCCGAAGAAGCGCCAGACCCTGCTGTTCTCCGCCACTTTCTCCGACGCCATCCGTGAGTTGGCCGGGCAAATGCTCAACGACCCGCTGAGCATCGAAGTCAGCCCGCGCAACGTGGCCGCCAATACGGTCAAGCAGTGGGTGGTGCCGGTGGACAAGAAGCGCAAGCCGGAGTTGTTCAGTCACCTGCTGCGCAAGAACCGCTGGAAGCAGGTGCTGGTGTTTGCCAAGACCCGCAACGGTGTGGACGCCCTGGTGGAAAAACTCCAGGGCCAGGGCGTGAATGCCGACGGTATCCATGGCGACAAACCCCAGGCCACGCGCCAACGCGCCCTGGACCGTTTCAAGGCCAGCGAGATCCAGATCCTGGTGGCTACCGATGTAGCGGCCCGAGGCCTGGACATCGAAGATCTGCCGCTGGTGGTCAACTTCGACCTGCCGATCGTGGCCGAGGACTATATCCACCGCATTGGTCGCACCGGGCGTGCCGGTTCTACCGGTGAGGCGATTTCCCTGGTGTGTGCCGACGAGGTCAACCTGCTGTCGGCGATCGAGATGCTGACTCGCCAGACCTTGAAACGTCATGAAGAACAGGATTTCGAGCCCGAGCACCGGGTGCCGGAAACCGACGCCAGTGGTCAGGTGGTGAAGAAGCCGAAGAAGCCCAAGAAACCGAAAACTTCTGGCGGCAAGCGCAACCTGGGCAAGTGGGTAGACAGTGGTGAAGTGGCCGAAGCGCCGGCGGTGAAACCTGTACGCAAGGTCCCGGCGTTCAACACTGGGCCGCGCAAGCGCAAGCCTTGATCTGAATTGCGCTGATCTCTTCGCCGGCAAGCCGGCTCCTGCAACCCCCCGTAGGAGCCGGCTTGCCGGCGAAGCTGTTTACGGCCTGTGCTGCAGCCACTCCAGCATTCCCAGCCCGGCCCGACGGCCGCTGGCAAAGCAGGCGGTCAGCAGGTAACCACCGGTGGGCGCCTCCCAGTCGAGCATCTCCCCGGCGCAGAACACTCCAGGCAATGGCTCCAGCATCAGCCGCTCATCCAGCGCTTCGAAGACTACGCCGCCGGCGCTACTGATGGCCTCGTCCAATGGGCGGGTCTTCACCAGCGTCAAGGGCAGTGCCTTGATTGCTGCCGCCAGGAGCGCTGGCTCATTGAACGCCTCGGCGGGTGTCAGCTCCCGTAGCAACGCCGCTTTCACGCCTTCGATCCCCAGTTGGCTCTGCAAGTGCTTGGCCATGGAGCGCGAACCGCGAGGCTTGGTCAGGGCAGTCTGGATCTTGTCCAGGGGCTTGCCCGGTAGCAGATCGATATGAAGGGTTGCCCGGCCGCCTTGATTGATCGCTTCGCGAATCGATGCCGACAGCGCATAGATCAGGCTGCCCTCGATGCCGCTGGCGGTGATCACGCATTCCCCCAGGCGTGGGCGGTCGTCATTGAGGCCGATGGCGACGTTCTTCAACGGGGCGCCGGCGAATTTGCCGCGCAGCAACTCGCTCCAGGCACTGACCTCAAAACCGCAATTGCTTGGTTGCAACGGCGCAACCTGCACACCACGCTGCTCCAGCAGGGGTAGCCACGCACCATCGGAACCCAGTCGCGACCAACTGCCACCGCCCAATGCTAGGAGGACGGCGTCCGCCTTTACCGCGCTTTCGCCTTCGGGGTGCTGGATGCGCAGGCTGCCGTCAGCATTCCAGCCCAGCCAGCGGTGCCGGGTGTGGATAACCACCCCGGCGTCGCGCAGGCGCTTGAGCCAGGCGCGCAGCAGCGGCGCGGCTTTCATGTCGGTGGGGAACACCCGTCCCGAGCTGCCGACAAAGGTTTCGATGCCTAGGCCATGAATCCACTGGCACAGTGCTTCGGCGCCGAACTCCCGCAGCAGCGGGGCGACGTGTGGCGCCCGTTCGGCGTAGCGGGAGAGAAAGGCCGGATAGGCTTCGGAGTGGGTGATGTTCATGCCACCCACCCCGGCCAGGAGGAATTTTCGGCCCACCGATGGCATGCCGTCGTACAGGTCGACCCGAACTCCGGCCTGGCTCAGTACCTCGGCGGCCATCAGGCCGGCGGGACCGCCACCGATAATCGCGACGTGGGAAGTAGGGGAGGGGGACATCAAAAAACCTAGAAAATGGTAGGGGTGGTTATTGTAAGCAAGGCTCGGGAACAGCACCTATTGGATGAGTTGCCGGCCAGTGCAGTCTTCATTTAAAACTACCGGTACCCATCTGGGTTATTCGACTGCCAACGCCAGGTATCCTCCATCATCTCCTTCAACCCGAGTTCTGCCTTCCAGCCCAGATCGTGAAGTGCCTTGGACGGGTCTGACCAGCATTGCGCAATGTCGCCCTGGCGACGTGGGGAGAGAGTGTGGGGAATGCTGCAGCCAGAGGCGTCCTCGAATGCCCGGATCATCTCCAGTACCGAGTAACCCACCCCCGTTCCGAGGTTCCAGGCATTTATACCGCTGTGCTGGCAAATGTAGTCCACGGCCGCTACGTGCCCTTTGGCAAGATCAACTACATGAATGTAGTCGCGAACGCCGGTGCCATCGGGGGTCGGATAGTCGTTGCCATAGATGGAAAGTTTTTCGAGTTTTCCCACTGCGACACGGCTTATGTAGGGCAATAGATTTTCCGGCAGGCCGTTGGGGTCTTCGCCCAGCAGTCCACTCTGATGTGCACCCACCGGATTGAAGTAGCGCAGCAGGGCAACTGACCAGCGTGGATCGGCAGTTGCCATATCCTGCAGCATCTTCTCTACCATTAACTTGGAGGTGCCATAGGGGTTGGTAGGTGTTCCCAGTGGGCAGCTCTCGACAATCGGCATCTGCACCGGGTCGCCGTACACTGTGGCGGAGGAGCTGAACACCAGACGGTAGACGCCTGCGGTGGCCATGGCCTGGCACAAGGTGATGCTGCCACTCACGTTGTTCTGATAGTAGGACAAGGGTTGTTTTACGCTCTCTCCGACGGCTTTCAGGCCAGCGAAGTGCAATACCACATCAATCTCGTACTGGGTAAAAATACGGTCAAGGACGGCGCGGTCGCAAACATCACCTTGCACAAATACAGGGGTGCTGCCGGTTATTTGTTGCACGCGCTCTAGTGAGCGCATGGAACTATTGCACAGGTTATCCAGAACCACCGCCTCGTGGCCTGCCTGAAGCAATTCCAGCAATGTGTGTGAACCGATATACCCTGCACCGCCAGTGATTAAGAACCGCATAGTAATGAGCCTGTTTCAAGTGAGTGCTGACAGTCCGGCCGCAATATTATCTGGATCTGATGGTGGATTTTTAAAAATAGTTATCGGCGATCAAATGCGGTTGGAGTTGCCTGGGTGTTTCTCGATTGATCTTCTTGAGAAACTCCAGTCACTGCTGATGCCGATGTTTATATCCAATACTCCTGGTCGAATGCCCCTGAAGTTAGTTCAGGGCCATCAACAGCGTGGCGGTGCCATGACGCACATAATCGTGCGACCGCATCATGCTTCGGCAGCTCCATCGAGGTTTACCGGTGCGCAGTTGAGTGACTTGCGCAAGGACGCGACGCGCAGCTTCAAAGGGCAGAAAAGGTTTACGGCTCCACCTGGCTTATCGAGCAAGTCGTTATCTGGCAACGAGTGTGGGCGTCGAAAAACGCCAGGGAGGTGTGTCGCCACCCTGATCAAAAAACAGACACCGCTCTGCAAGCCTTGCAGCGCAAGGGATCTAGCGCCTTTCACTCAGGTTATCCACAGGCAGCTCCACAGGTATTGGGGGTAAGCGATCCACAACAACATGACCGTCTGGTGACATTGATCAAAAAACAGACGATAGCCTTGAGGCCGCGTGGAGCAAGGGCTGTAGAGGCTTTCTCCCAGGTTATCCACAAGCGGCTCCACAGCGGATGTGGGTAAGGGCGCAAGGGCTCAGTAGCAGCCTGACGACTCCCAGACTCGTTGTGCGCTGTGGTGGAGGATGCCGTGGCGACGGGCCAGGGCCTGACGATCCTTGCTGTAGCCACCGCCGATCACGCCGACCACGGGGATATCCCGGCCCAGGCAATGGCGCATGACCCGCTCGTCACGCTCGGCCAGGCCGGCATCGGTGAGCTTGAGGTAGCCCAGGGCATCGTCCTGGTGCACGTCGACCCCGGCGTCGTAGAGCACCAGATCAGGCTGATACAGGGGCAGCAGGTAGTTGAGGGTATCGTCCACCACGTTGAGGTAGTCGGCGTCGCCCATGCCCATGGGCAGCGGGATGTCCCAGTCGCTCTGGGCCTTGCGTGCGGGGAAGTTCTTTTCACAGTGCAACGAGACGGTCACCGCATCGCAAGTATGTTGCAGGATCCGTGCGGTGCCATCGCCCTGATGCACATCACAGTCGAAGATCAATACCCGTCCCACGCGCCCGCTTTCCAGCAGGTAATGGCTGATCACCGCCAGGTCGTTGAAGATGCAGAACCCCGCCGGATAGTCGTAGTGGGCGTGGTGGGTGCCGCCCGCCAGATGGCACGCCAGGCCATGCTTCAGTGCCTGTTCGGCGGCCAGCAAGGAGCCGCCGACGGCGCGTACCGTGCGCCGGGCCAGGGCTTCGCTCCAGGGCAGCCCGAGGCGCCGCTGGTCTTCCCGGGACAACTCGCCACTCATGTAGCGTTCGATATAGCCAGGATCGTGGGCCAGGGCCAGGACCTCCGCGGGGCACAGTTGTGGGCGCAGCAGGTCGGCGTCCCGGGTCAGGCCACTGTCCACCAGGTGATCGCGCAGCAGGCGGAACTTGTCCATGGGGAAGCGGTGCTCCGCCGGGAACTCGGGGCTGTAATCGTCGTGATAGATCAGTGGCAATGACATGGCATTTTCTTAGAGGAACCCGTGAAGGATCCTACCAGCGATGTAGACTTGCACCCATGAAAACGGAGGGCACCGATGGAGCCGATATTGCAACTCGAGAGCGCGCGCCTGTTGCTGCGCCAATGGCGCGACGACGATTTGCCGGCATTTGCGGCAATGTGTGCCGATCCACAGGTGATGCGCTACTTTCCCGCGCCCTTGAGTCGTCTGGAAAGTGCCGCGCTGATCGGGCGGATACGCGGGCATTTTGCCGAGCACGGCTTCGGGGTCTGGGCCCTGGAGCGTAAGGACACTGGTGCGTTCATCGGTTTTACCGGCCTGGGCGTCGTCGGTTTCGAGGCGTCGTTCACCCCGGCAGTGGAAATCGCCTGGCGCCTGGCTCGCGAGCACTGGGGCCTGGGTTATGCCAGCGAGGCGGCCTGGACTGCCTTGCGTTGCGGCTTCGACCGCCTGGCCCTGGACGAGGTAGTGGCCTTTACCACCCGGGCCAATCTGCCGTCGCAGAAGGTCATGCAAGCCATTGGCATGCATCACGCTGTCGAGGACGACTTCGAACATCCGAACCTCGCCGGCGATCACCCGCTGCGCGAGCATGTGCTGTACCGCATTACCCGCGAACAATGGCTGGAAACCTTGCATGGATAGCAGGCGCGCACGTTTAGAATGTGCCGATGAGATACCTGGCCCCAATTGATATCACCGCCGCAGCCGAGATTGCGCGGTGTTGCCCTGTGTGAGGAGAGTCTGAATGAGTCATGTGCTGGATGATCTGGTCGATCTGTTGACCCTGGAAGCCATTGAAGAAAACCTGTTTCGCGGTCGCAGCCAGGACCTCGGTTTTCGCCAACTGTTTGGCGGCCAGGTGCTTGGCCAGTCGTTGTCCGCAGCCAGCCAGACAGTCGAGGAGGCGCGCCACGTGCACTCCATGCACGGTTATTTCCTGCGTCCGGGGGACGCCGCCTTGCCAGTGGTCTACCAGGTGGATCGGGTGCGTGATGGCGGCAGTTTCAGCACCCGTCGGGTGACGGCGATTCAGAAGGGCAACCCGATCTTCACCTGCAGTGCTTCCTTCCAGTACGACGAAGAAGGCTTCGAGCACCAGAACAGCATGCCCCAGGTGATCGGTCCGGAGAACCTGCCGTCGGAACTGGAAATCACCACCCAGCGTGCGCACCTGATTCCCGAGCATATGCGCGAGAAACTGCTGTGCCCCAAGCCCATCGAAGTGCGCCCGGTAACCGAGAAGGACCCCTACAACCCGCAGCCCATGGACCCGGTGAAGTACGTCTGGTTTCGCGCCGACGGCGCCCTGGCGGACAGCCCGGCGCTGCACAAGTACCTGCTGGCCTACGCCTCGGACTTCGGCCTGCTGACCACCTCGATGCTGCCCCACGGCAAGTCGGTATGGCAGAAGGACATGCAGGTGGCCAGCCTCGATCACGCCCTGTGGTTCCATGCCGACCTGCGGGCCGACGACTGGCTGCTGTACGCCATGGACAGCCCCTGGGCCGGTAACTCCCGTGGTTTCTCCCGGGGCAGCGTGTTCAACCGTGCCGGTCAACTGGTAGCCTCGGTGACTCAGGAAGGGTTGATCCGTCATCGCAAGGATTGGGCATGAGTCTTTCAGACATAGAACATTGGGTGTTCGACATGGACGGCACCCTGACCATCGCCGTGCATGATTTCGCGGCGATCCGCCAGGCGCTGTCGATTCCTCCGGAGGACGACATCCTTACTCACCTGGCGGCCTTGCCGGCGGCTGAATCCGCGGCCAAGCACGCCTGGCTGCTGGAGCACGAGCGCGACCTGGCCCTGGGTTCGCGCCCGGCGCCGGGTGCGGTGGAACTGGTGCGGGAATTGGCCGGGCGCGGTTATCGCCTGGGCATCCTCACGCGCAATGCCCGGGAGCTGGCTCACGTGACCCTGGAGGCCATCGGCTTGGCGGACTGCTTTGCCGAGGCGGATGTGCTGGGGCGCGACGAGGCCCCGCCCAAACCCCATCCCGGTGGTTTGCTGAAACTGGCCGAGGCCTGGGATGTGGCGCCGCAGCGCATGGTCATGGTCGGTGATTACCGCTTCGACCTGGACTGTGGGCGGGCAGCGGGGACGCGCACGGTGCTGGTGAACCTGCCGGACAACCCCTGGCCGGAGCTGACCGACTGGCATGCGCGCGATTGCGCACAGTTGCGCGAGCTGCTGTCGGCCTGAGGGCCTTCACCGGCAAGCCGGCTCCTACTGGAACAGCGCCGCCTGCCCCGCGGGCGAGGTGAACATCCGGTCGCCGTCATGCCCGACCCCGGGCACTTCCACCAGCCGTTGTGGCAAGCCTTGTGGATGACGCCGCATCAGGTAGTCGAAGTAGTTGTGCCCGCGAATCAGCCGGTGGGCACCCTGGGTCTCGGCCGCGCAGCTCTTGTCCAGGGCCGGGTGGTTGGGGTCTATGTCCTGCTGGCCCAGCAGGTAGGTGATGTTGCGCTGCACATAGCCCTGTTCCAGCTGCGCCGCAGATTTGCCGAGCGCATAGGCCGGCAGGTGCTGCAGGCCGTATTTCCAGTCATTGAAACCTGGGCAACTGGCCGGCTCGAAAGCCACCGGGCGCGTTGCATCGAAGTAGGCGTAGGACGACGGATTGGCGATCACGTAGCGCAGGGCGATCCCGGCTTTTTTCAGCTCCGGATGGTTGCCGGTGGTCAGGGCATAGCGTTGCACCACTTGGGCGCCGCCGGAGTGGCCGGCAATCACTACTTTCTTGAGTGCAGGAAAGAACTGGCGGTCCTGCAGACGCTGGAGGATGGCATCCAGCACCGCATAGGAGCTGATGGCAACGGGACCGGTAGCGGGCTCGCCGGCCATCCAGTCATTACCTTTCCAGCGCAGTAGCACGTCCGGTAGCTGATGGCGGGCGATATCGCTCTGGTTGAGAAACTGGGGGGCGATCACTAGGGTTGCGGCGCTTTGCCCGGCCTGTCCTGCCGCACTTTCGCCGCTCTTCAGGTAAGTCTGGGCATTGCGCAGCCGACCGTGAACGATGATCAGCGCGCGCTGTACGCCGGGCAGTGGCTGACGCCAATCCAGGCTCAGACCCAGGGCCAGTTGCCCGCCCTCCAGGGGCAGGCGTTCAGGGCTGATGACCTTGACCCCGTGTTCCGCGGCCTGGGCGCACAGGCAGCCCAGGCACAGCAAAGTCGCCAGCAGTCGGCCCATCTACAGGCTCTTGGCGGCGAAGGTGTCGCACTGGCCAACCTGGCCCTGGTTGAAGCCGGTCTTGAACCAGCGCACCCGTTGCGCCGAAGTGCCGTGGGTGAAGGAGTCCGGTACGACCCGGCCCTGGCCCTGTTGCTGCAGACGGTCATCACCAATGGCATTGGCGGCGTTCAGTGCTTCTTCCACATCACCGGGCTCCAGCCAGTTCAGGCGCTTCTGCGCATGGTAGGCCCAGACTCCGGCCAGACAGTCGGCCTGCAGTTCCTGGCGCACCAGAAGACCGCCATCACCTTCCATTTGCCGGCCTTGCTGACGTGCGGCCTGCATTTTCGCCGAGACCCCCAGCAGGGTCTGGACGTGGTGCCCGACTTCGTGGGCAATCACGTAGGCCTGGGCGAAGTCGCCGGCAGCGGAAAAGCGCTGGGCCATCTCGCGGAAGAAGTCCATGTCCAAGTACACCTGCTGATCGGCAGGGCAATAGAAAGGGCCGCTGGCAGAGGTGGCGGCGCCGCAGGCGGAGTTGACCCGGCCACGGAACAGAATCAGCTTGGGCGCCTGATACTGGCGGCCGGCCTGCTGGAAGATCTGGCCCCAGGTGTCTTCGGTGTCGCCAAGGATGGCGCGGACGAACTCCGCCTGCTCGTCATTGGCCGGTGGATTCTTGCGCGCCTGGGTGGTGGCCGGGGCCGACGTCTGGCCGCTCTGGCCCACCAGCTGGCCGAGGATCTGCAACGGGTCCTGGCCGGTGGCCCAGCCGATACCGACGATCAGGATGATCGCCGTCAGGCTCAGCCCCTTGCCACCGCCAAAACGCAGGCCGCCACCGCCGCCGCCACTGCTGTCATCTCGCGCATCCACGACGTTGTCGCTACGCCGGCCTTTTTTCCAAAGCATGGGGGAGTCCTCGTTTTTTCTGCTGGTCAGTGTTGCTGCTGGCTTGAACCGGCGCCAGTCCGGTCGTCAGGGATTTTTGCGCACGCTACCATGGCCCGACTGCGGATCTCTCCGCTCCAGGCGCATTCGGGGCTCCCTATTGAACATCGATACCCGCATCAAATTCCGTCACTTGGTGTGTTTTCTTGAAATGGCCCGCCAAGGCAGCCTGGCTCGGGCCGCCGACGTACTGTCGGTGAGCCAGCCGGCAATGTCGAAAACCCTCAAGGAACTGGAGGAACTGCTGGAAACCCGGCTGTTTGTCAGGAGCAAGGCCGGGCTCAGCCTGACCGAAGCCGGGCGAGCCTTCCTGCGTTATGCCGGGCCTTCGGTGCAGGCCCTGCGCGAAGGCGTCAGCAGTTTGCGCGGCGGCGAATACGCTGCCGGGCTGGTGCGTATCGGCGTGTTGTCCACCGTGGAAAGCCTGCTGTTGCCGGAGGTGATGCGGCGCCTGCACCAGCGGCATTCGGCATTGACGGTCAGCGTGGTGACCGGGCCCAGCGCCTACCTGCTCTCGCAGTTGCGGGTCGGCGATCTGGACCTGGTGGTGGGGCGCATGACCGAGAGCCCAGAGATCCAGGGCCTGAGCTTCGAGCACCTGTACAGCGAATCCATGACCCTGGTGGCCCGTCCCGAGCATCCACTGGCGACCGGGCCCCTGGACCGCGACGCGGTCAGCGCCTATCCGCTGGTACTGCCTCTGGGCGGCACCAGTATCCGCAAGCACGCCGACAGCCTGTTCATTCAGTGTGGTATCGCCCAGTCGCAACAACGCCTGGAAACCCTGTCGGTGGCCCTGAGCCGGCGCTACACCCTGTCCAGCGATGCACTGTGGATCGCGCCGCTGGATGCGGTGCGCCTGGATCTGGCCAATGGCGAGTTGCAGGAGCTGGACCTGGGCCTGCGCGAGCCGGGCGGTTCGGTAGGGATCTCCAGTAATGCCAGCCTGCCGCTGTCTCTGGCGGCGCAGTGGGCGGTGGAGGTGCTCAGAGAAGTGGGGCTGGCCTATCGCGAGGGCAGTTATCCATAACTATTTGGTTATGGTTGAGTGGTGGCTTTTCAATTTTCCACCCTCCTGATTTGTTTGAAACTGCGTCGGCTGCGCTCCATAAATCAAACAACAGGAGATCGACATGTCTGATGCAGACAGCAGTCGCTTCGTGATTCGCGACCGTAATTGGCACCCCAAGGCCCTGACCCCCGACTACAAGACCTCCGTCGCCCGCTCGCCGCGCCAGGCACTGGTGAGCATTCCACAATCGGCCAGTGAAACCAGCGGCCCGGACTTTTCCCACCTGCGCACCGGGCGTTTCGATAACGACCTTTTGCTCAACTTCAACCACGGCGGCTTGCCGGTAGGTGAGCGGATCATCGTTTCCGGGCGAGTCTGCGATCAATACGGCAAGCCGATCCCCCACACCCTGGTGGAGATGTGGCAGGCCAACGCCGGTGGTCGCTACCGGCACAAGAACGACCGCTACCTGGCGCCCCTGGACCCGAACTTCGGCGGCGTCGGCCGAGCCCTCACCGACCGTGACGGCTACTACAGCTTCCGCACCATCAAGCCGGGGCCTTACCCATGGCGCAACGGTCCCAACGACTGGCGCCCGGCGCATATCCACTTCTCCATCAGCGGCCCGTCGATTGCCACTCGGCTGATCACCCAGCTGTACTTTGAAGGCGATCCGTTGATTCCGCTGTGCCCGATCGTCAAGTCCATTGCCAACCCGGAGGCGGTGCAGAGCCTGATCGCGCGCTTGGACATGGGCAGTGCCAATCCCATGGATTGCCTGGCCTACCGCTTCGACATCGTGCTGCGCGGCCAGCGCAAGACCCACTTCGAGAACTGCTGAGGAGCCTGCCATGCCTGTTCAATTGCTGCCTGAAACCCCCTCGCAAACGGCCGGCCCCTATGTGCATATCGGCCTGGCCCTGGCGGCGGCGGGAAACCCCACCCGTCCCGAGGAGATCTGGAACCAGATGGCCAAGCCCGATGCACCGGGCGAGCAGATCCTGTTGATCGGCCACGTCTACGATGGCAATGGCCACCTGGTGCGCGATTCCTTCCTGGAGTTCTGGCAGGCCGATTCTGCCGGGGTCTACGACCCGGTGTTCGATACGGAAAAACCCTTCAACTGCTTTGGCCGCACCGCCACCACCTTCGATGCCGGGGAGTGGACCCTCAATACCGTCAAGCCCGGGGTGGTGAACAACGCCGCCGGCGTGCCCATGGCGCCGCACATCAACCTGTCGCTGTTTGCCCGGGGGATCAATATCCACCTGCATACCCGGCTGTACTTCGCCGACGAGCCGGAGGCCAACGCCCAGTGTCCGGTGTTGAACCTGATTGAGCAGCCGCAACGTCGGGAAACCCTGCTGGCCCATCCTTGCGAGGTGAATGGCCAGCGCGCCTATCGCTTCGACATTCGCATCCAGGGTGAAGGCGAGACGGTGTTCTTCGACTTCTGAAAAAAGCCTGAGGCCATGCATGGCATCCGTTGTGGGTCACGCATGGCCGCGCTGGGTCAATGATCGAAATGATCCCAGACCGGGGCGAAGTCCGGGCTGACCTGACGCTGATCCTTGGGCAGGCCGGCGATCAGCGCCCGGTCTTCGTCGTCCAGTTGCAACCTGAGGGACTCCAGGTTGGCCAATTGGTTGGCCCGACTGCTGGCTTTGGGAATGGCCGCGACATTGTCCTGATCCAGCAACCACTTGAGCGCCACCTGGGTCGGTAGCACGCCGTGCTTGGCGGCGATCTGCCGGATCTCGGCCACCTCGGACACCTTGTTGCGTGCCAGCGGCGTATAGGCGGTCAGCACCATGTCGCGACTGCGGGCATAGTCCAGCAGGCCGCTTTGCCCCAGCAGCACGTGGTATTCCACCTGGATCGCCGACAGCGGTGCGCCCAGCCCTTCGATCACCCGACGCAGCAGCGCCAGGGGGAAATTGGCCACGCCAATGTGCTTCACCAGTCCCTGTTCCTTGAACGACACCAGGGTTTCGATGCTGCGTTCCAGTTCCCAGTCGCTGGTGGGCCAGTGGATATGAAACAGGTCCACATAGTCGCAACGCAGGGCTTTGAGGCTGCGCTCCAGGGAGTGGCGCATGGCGTCGGGGCGCAGTTGATCCCACCAGACCTTGGTGGTGACGTGGATCTGCTCCCGGGGCACCCCAGTGTTGATCAGGGCCTGGCCCACGGCGTCTTCGTTGTTGTAGGCCTGGGCGGTATCGATGTGCCGGTAACCCAGGTCCAGGGCCTGTTCCACGGCGCGGGTGCATTCGTCATCGAGCATCGGCCAAGTGCCGAGGCCAAGCTTGGGCATGTGCAGGCCGCTGTGGGGCAGGACTGGGCAATCTACGGAGTGAGGCATGGGCAATCTCCCTGTGGATAAAAGAACTCGCCGCGGCGGTGGGGGTTGAAGAGGGTCGCTGGGGTTTGGACAGCGCAGCGGCTCAGAAAATGCCCGGCGAATCGAGTGTGGAGGCCCGTCGCGGCCATTGTGTTTATGGAAAGTGATTCCAAAAAATATACGAGCTCGGCTAACCTGCGCACAAGGCGTTGTGCCGGGTGCAAAGCCCGCTTTCGTCGATTCCGGGCGGTAATCGAACCACGCCCTGCAGTTCCCCAACCGGCCCGTTGTCACTAGAATCGGCCAAATTTTGTCGGGACCCGACCATGGCTGGCAGTCAAATCGAACGCGTCTTCAGCGTTCTCGAACGTCTTACCGGTGATCCCCGCGGCCTGCCGTTGCAGAGCCTGGCGGAGCAGCTGGAGATCCCCAAAAGTGCAACCCATCGCCTGTTGGCTGAGCTGATTCGCCTGGGCTATGTACGGCAGAACCCGGACAACCTGCGCTACCAGCTGTCCACCCGGTTGGTGGCCATGGGCTTTCGTTACCTGTCGGCCAGCGGCGCGGACATCGTCCAGCCGGTACTCGATCGCCTGGCCCAGGAGTCCGGCGAGCTGGTACGCCTGGGGGTGATCGAAGGCGAGCGCCAGACCTGGATCGCCAAGTCCCAAGGCGCCCGTTCCGGGCTGCGTTACGACCCGGACATGGGCCGCGAGGCGCCGCTGTTCTACACCGCTTCCGGGCATGCCTGGTTGGCCACTCTGAGTGACGCCGAGGCGTTGTCCCTGGTGGAACGCCAGAGTGTGGAGGCCCCGGCGGACCTGGGGCCCAATGCACCGCGCTCGAACATCGAGTTGCTGGAGCGCCTGCGTCTGGCCCGCGAGCAGGGCTACGCCTGGGTCGAGGAAAGCTCGGCGGTAGGCACCTCGGCGATTGCCGCAGTGGTGCGCCATCCCATCGATGGCCGGGTCGTGGGCGTGCTCAGCGTCGCCGGCCCCAGCGCGCGCCTGCCCCTGGCGCGGCTGCATGAACTGGCGCCATTGCTGCTGCAATTTGCCCAAGAGCTGTCGGCCGCCAGCCAGGCTTCCGAACTGTTCAACTGACGCCACGCGCTCTGCCCGTAGCCGTTGCTTGCCCTGACGGCTACGGACGGAGCATGAAGGCGCAGGGTTTGCGCGAATCCTTACAAAGCTGTTCGGTAATCGGACAGTATTTTTTATCGCTCTTGTGTGAAATTGGAACTGAGTTCTAAATAATTGAATGTCAGCGTCCTGATAACAATCACAAGAGGATTCGCCATTGAACCCGCCACTGCGCATTGCCCTGATCGGCGTCGGCAATATGGGGCAGCAGCACTATCAACATCTCAAGACTCTGGCCGAGGCCAGTCTGTGCGCCGTGGCCGATCCCGGGCCCCAGGCGCAAGTCATCGCCGGGCAATGGCAGGTGCCGCATTTCAGCGATCACCGGACCTTGCTCAAGGAAGTACGCCCGGATGCCGTGATCGTCGCCAACCCCAATAACCTTCATGTCAGTACTGCCCTGGATTGTCTGGCGGCGGGTGTCCCGGTGCTGCTGGAAAAACCCGTGGGCGTGCATCTGGATGAAGTGCGCGAGCTGGTGGCGGCGTCGCGCACTAGCGGCGTGCCGGTGCTGGTGGGGCACCATCGACGACACAACCCGCTGATCGCCCGTGCCCATGAACTGGTACATAGCGGCGCCCTGGGCCGGCTGACCACAGTCACCGCGCTCTGGCAGTTGCACAAGCCCGAGAGTTACTTCGATGTGCCCTGGCGCCGAGAGCCCGGCGCCGGCATGTTGCTGACCAACCTGATTCACGACCTCGATCTGCTGCGTCACCTGTGCGGAGAAGTGCAGCAGGTGCAGGCCATCACCAGCAATCACGTGCGTGGCTACGCCAATGAGGATTGTGCGGCGGTGCTACTGCAATTCGACAATGGCGCCCTGGGCAGCCTCACCGGGTCCGATGCGGTGGCCGCACCCTGGAGCTGGGAGCTGGATTCCGGGGAGAACCCGGTGTATCCGCGCCAGGCCGATCAGCCTTGTTACCTGCTGGCCGGCACTCAGGGGGCCTTGAGCATTCCCCAGCTCAAGCGCTGGCACTACGCCGAGGCGGGCGCCGGTTGGCACCAGCCCTTGTTGATGCAGCAGGAAAGCTTCGTGCCGGATGAGGCGCTGCGCTTGCAACTGCAGCATTTCGTCAAGGTCGCCCGGGGCGAAGTCGCGCCCCTGGTCAGCGCCGCCGATGCTGCGCGAACCCTGGCCCTGATCGAAGCGATTCGCCAGGCCGCCGCCACGGGTCGCGCCTGCACCCCAACCCCCATTGAGTGAACGACTGATGAGTGAGCGGATTTTTTCCCTGGCCAGCCTGACCGTGCTGGAGCTGTCTCCGCCCGAGATGGTGGAAGTGGCGGCCCGTGCCGGCTACAGCCATGTGGGCTTGCGGCTGGTGCCGGCGACCCCGGAGGAACATCATTTCCCGCTGGTGGCCGATGCCGGCTTGCGCCGGCAAACCCGGGATCGCCTGCGCGATACCGGCGTTCGGGTGCTGGATGTGGAGATCTTGCGGCTCAAGCCGCAGACCCGGATCAGCGACTTCGAGGCGGTGCTGGCGGTGGGCGCCGAGTTTGCCGCCAGCGAATTACTGGTGGCGGGCAATGATCCCGATGAGGCGCGCATGACCGACAACTTTGCCGCCTTGTGCGATCTGGCGCAGCAGTACGGACTGCATCCCCATCTGGAGTTCATGCCCTGGACCGATGCGCGCAACCTGGAACAGGCGGTGCGGGTGGTGGAAAACGCCGGCTGTGACAATGGCTGTGTGCTGGTGGATGCCTTCCACTTCGATCGCTCGGGATCGCGCCTGGAGGACCTGGCCAAGGTTGATCCGGCGCGCCTGCGTTATGCACAGTTGTGCGATGTCGCCGGGCCCTGTCCTGCCGATATGCAAGAGATCCTGCGCCAGGCCCGTAACGAGCGGCGCTTTCCGGGGGAGGGCGATTGTGATCTGGCGGGGCTGCTCAGGTGCCTGCCGGAGAACCTGCCCCTGAGTCTGGAAATTCCCACGGTGCAGTTGCTGGAGCAGGGTGTGAGTGCCTTGCAGCGAGCGCAGATGGCACTGGATAGAACCCGGGAGTTGCTGGCTCGGATCTGAAGCGGCGCTGGCCTTTTCGCCGGCAAGCCGGCTCCTACAAATATCCGCTGGGAGCCGGCTTGCCGGCGAAGCTGTGTCTTCAATCACCCCCAAGGAATGCCCATGACTCTCAGCACGCCCCTTTCCGGGACCAATCACCCCTTCAAGGGCATCCTGCTGATCGTCTTGGCGACCTTTCTGTTCGCCAGCCACGATGCCCTGTCCAAATACCTCTCGGGGTTCTTCCCAGTGATCATGGTGGTCTGGGCCCGTTACCTGATCCATACCTTGCTGATGGCCGGGATCTTCCTGCCGCAATCGGGCTTGCGCGTGCTGCGCAGCAAGCGCCCGCTACTGCAGTTGGCCCGGGCCTTGTGCCTGTTGAGCACCAGCCTGCTGTTCACCTCGGCGCTGCTGTTCATCCCCCTGGCCGAGGCCACGGCGGTCAACTTCCTGGCGCCGGTGCTGGTCACCGCGTTGTCGGTGCCCTTGCTGGGCGAGCAGGTGACGCGCGGCCAATGGCTGGCGGTGATCTGCGGTTTCATCGGGGTGCTGATCATCGTGCATCCGGGGGGCGAGCTTTTCACGCCGGCGGTGTTGCTGCCGTTCTGCTCGGCGCTGTTCTTCTGTTTCTATCAACTGTTGACCCGCAAGCTCGCCGAACATGACAGCCCCACCACTAGCAACTTCTTCGCCGGGCTGTGCAACACCCTGGTAATGAGCGCGCTGGTGCCGTTCTTCTGGCAGACCCCGGGCTTGGTCCATGGCCTGTTGATGCTGGCGCTGGGGGCTTGCGGCATGAGTGCCCACCTGTTCCTGACCCAGGCCTTTCGCCATGCGGCGCCGGCCCTGTTGGCGCCCTTTGGTTACTGCCAGATCGTCTTTGCCGGGCTGCTGGGCTGGCTGCTGTTCGGCCATACGCCGCCGCTGATCACCCAGTTGGGCATCGCCGTGATCTGCTTCAGCGGACTGGCGGCGGCCTGGCAGCAGCGCCGCCGCTGAGACGACTCAGAAACGGAAGCGCACCACCAGGTTCTGCAGCCCCGCCGCCAAGTGCGACAGCTCCTGGCTGGTGGCGTTGGTGCGGGTGGCGGCGTCGGCGCTTTCCAGGGACAGGTCGCGGATGTTCAGCAGGTTGCGGTCCACTTCCCGGGCTACCTGGGCCTGTTCTTCCGAGGCACTGGCGATCACCAGGTTGCGCTCGTGGATCTGCTCCATGGCCCGGGTGATTTGCCCCAGGGCCAGCCCGGCCTGTTCGGCGATGGACAGGGTCTGGGCTACCCGCTGACTGTTGCCGTGCATGGACTGCACCACGCTGTCGGTGTCGCCCTGGACCCGGCCGATCATCTGTTCGATTTCCTGGGTCGACTGCTGGGTGCGATGGGCCAGGGCCCGCACTTCATCGGCCACCACGGCAAAACCACGGCCGGCTTCCCCAGCCCGCGCGGCCTCGATGGCGGCGTTCAGGGCCAGCAGGTTGGTCTGTTCGGCAATGGCGCGGATCACGTCCAGCACCTTGCCGATTTCCCGTGACTGCTCGGCCAGGGTCTGCACTTGCTGCAGAGCGGTGCCGACATCGCTGCTCATGGCCTGGATCGAATCCAGGGTCTCGATCACCCGGGTCTGCCCCTGGGTGGCCTGGGCGGTGGACTGGCGGGTGGTGTCGGAGGTAGACACCGCGTTGCGCGCCACTTCCTCGACGGCCACGGTCATCTCGTTGACGGCTGTGGCTGCTTGCTCGATTTCGTTGTGTTGCTGCTGCAGGCGGCTGGAGTCCTGATGGGTGCTCTGGCTCATCTGTTGCGCGGCAGCGGCCAGTTGGGTCGAGGTGCTGCTGATCAGTTGCAGGGTTTCACGCAGGCTGGCTTGCATGCTGGCCAGGGCCTTGAGCAGGCGCGCGGTTTCATCGCTGCCCTCGCTGTGGATCGGCCGGCTGAGATCGCCGGCGGCCACTTGCTCGGCCACGCCCACGGCTTGGCGGATGGGCACGACGATGCTGCGAATCAACAGCCAGGCCAGGCACAGGGTCAGCAGGGCGACGGCCAGCAGGGCGCCGATCACCGTGACTTTGACCTGGGTGTACAGCGCGTCGGCATGCTGCGCCGACTGGCTGACTTCCTCGGCAGTCAGGTTCATCAGTTCGGCGAACTGATCGCCGGTCTGGGTCGAGTAATCCTGGATCTTGCCGTTGAGCAGGGCGGTCATCTCGGCGCTGCGGTTGTCCTGGGACAGGGCTTCATACTGGGCCAGGGCCTGTTGGTAGCTCTTTACCGTGGCGAGGAATGTCTCGTATTGCACCCGGTTGTGATCGCCCACCAGCGGCGCGAACTTGGCCAGGGCCTGGTCGAGCCAGGCTTGCACTTGGTGCAGGCGAGCGATGGTGCTTTCCAGCACTTTCGGTTCACGGTTGAGGGCCATGCGCAGGCTCAGCACGCGGATGCTCAACACATAGTCGCGCACTTCCCCCAGGTAGCGGGTGCTGGGCAGGGAAATGTTTTCGGTGTGCTGGCCGGTGGCGCGGACCTCGGCCACTTGCTTGAGGGCGAACAGCCCCTGCAGCAGAACCAGCAGGGCAATCACGCCGAAGCTGATCACGGCGCGTTTGGCGATGCTCAGGTTACCCAGCGTCATGGGACGATCTCCGAGTGTGGAAAAACAAAAGAGGGGAGGGGAACAGATAAAAAAACGCAGGCCCGGAGCGGGCCTGCGTGAAAGGAGCATCAGTCTTCTACGTGCGGAATCTTGCGGGGGGCCATGAAGTACATCCAGGTCAGGGCGATGAAGTACATGGCCGGGATCAGGGTGAACAACAGGGTGTAGTTGTTGTTGGTGACGGTGAGTATGTGGCCGACGATCTGGGTCATGAACATGCCGCCGATGGCCGCGCACATCCCGCCAAAGCCGAACACGGTGCTCATCATGTGCTTGGGCGTGTAGTCCATCACCAGGCTCCAGATGTTGGCGGTCCAGGCCTGGTGGGCACCGATCCCCAGGGAGATGGCGAACACGGCCAGCCACAGGTTGGCGGTGCCGGCGGCCATGATCACGCCGATGATGCAGCAGGCGAACAGGAACATCGACAGCAGCCGCGCCTTGATCGGGTTCATGCCACGTCCGATCAGGAACGAGGAGAGGATGCCGCCACCGACGCTGCCGAAGTCGGCGGTCAGGTAGATGATGATCAGCGGGATGCCCATCTGGGTGACGTTGATCCCCAGGTTGTACTGCTGGTTGAGGAACGGTGGCAGCCAGTACAGGTAGAACCAGAACACCGGCGCGGTCAGCGAGTAGGCCAGGGCGAAGGCCCAGGTGCCGCGCATGCGCAGGATGCGGCTGAAGGGCACGCGGGTCGGCTCGGGCTCCACCTGTTGCTGGATGTAGGCCAGCTCCGAGGCTTTGACGCTGGGGTGATCTTCCGGGTTGAAGTACTTCAGGCCCCAGAACAGCAGCCACACACCGCCCAGTGCCGCCATGCACAGGAACGCCGCTTGCCAGCCCCAGGCGTGAAGGATCAAGGGCAGCAGCATGGGGGTGAACATCGCGCCGACGTTGGTCCCGGCGTTGAAGATGCCGGTGGCCACCGCGCGTTCGCCGGCCGGGAACCACAGGCGCGTGGTCTTCACGCAGGCCGGGTAGTTGGCGGCTTCAGTGAGCCCGAGAATGAAGCGGCAAACCATGAAGCCTGCCGCCGAAGTGGCCAGGCCATGGGCGCCGGTAGCCAGGCTCCACAGCAGCACGGCGAAGAAGAACACCCGTTTCACGCCGACTCGGTCGATCAGTCGCCCTTGCAGCACGAAGCCCACGGCATAACCGACCTGGAACCAGAAGTTGATGTTGGCGTAGTCCATCGCCGTCCAGTTCATTTCCTTGGCCAGGATCGGCTGCATCACGCCCAGTGCGGCGCGATCGATGTAGTTCAAGGTGGTGGCGAAGAACACCAGGGCAAGCATGCCCCAGCGGGTCTTGCCGACGGCCATGGCGCCGCGGATCTTGTCGCCGATGCCGCCGGCAACGCTGAGGCTCGGGGCGATGCGAGAGCTTTGGGAAGGAATCATGTAGGCCATCCGTTCAGTGACTGACGAGCCAGGGCTCGTTGGAACTCAAGGGCGCGTGATCAATCGTCAGCGAAGGCATGAGCGCCTGGGACTGGGTGATTGATCGGCTGGTTAGGTTCGTCGTGCCGTTGATGCCGGGCCGGCGAACACTACAGGTACGACGATCCGCTCAGGGTTGTAGCGGGTCGTGATCCAGGGTGCCGATTGAGGCCGTTCCAGGCGCGAGCCAAAGGGATGTGCAGCAGTGCGGGGCGTTGAGTGCAAGCATGAGGATGTACCCGATTTTTGAAATTTTTATGGTGTGTTCTGGGTCTGGGTGATTGAAGCCACGGTTTTTTGGGGCGGCTCAATGTGCTGTCGATGGTGCGCAGTGGCTGAAAAATCGTCAATTCGCCAAGCGGCTTTGTGTTCGATAATCGAACACAAAACTAACTGGTTCGTACACTTTAAATCACGCTGTGGAATAATCCGCAACATCGAATAAAAGGCTCGGGCGCAACCGGCCGTCATTCCCCGGGAGTTGAATCATGCAGCGTTCCATTGCCACCGTTTCCTTGAGCGGTACCCTGCCGGAAAAACTCGAAGCCATTGCCGCCGCCGGATTCGATGGGGTGGAGATTTTCGAGAACGACCTCCTCTACTACGACGGCAGCCCCCGGGAAATTAGACAGATGTGCGCCGACCTGGGGATTGCCATCACCCTGTTTCAGCCATTCCGGGACTTCGAGGGCTGCCGCCGCGAACGCCTGTCGCGCAACCTGGAACGTGCCGAGCGCAAGTTCGACCTGATGCAGGAACTGGGTACCGACCTGGTGCTGGTGTGCAGCAATGCCCAGGCGGACAGCCTGGGAGACCGGCAGATCCTCATCGACGATTTGCACCTGTTGGCCGAACGGGCTGCAGTACGCGGTTTGCGCATCGGCTATGAAGCCCTGGCCTGGGGCCGCCACGTGAACACTTATCAACAGGTCTGGGACATCGTGCGTAGCGCCGATCACCCAAGCCTCGGGGTGTTGCTGGACAGCTTCCATACCCTGTCGCTCAAGGGCGACCCGGCGGCGATTGCCGAGATTCCGGGGGACAAGATCTTCTTCGTGCAGATGGCCGACGCGCCGATCCTGGCCATGGATGTGCTGGAGTGGAGCCGGCATTTCCGCTGCTTCCCGGGCCAGGGCGAATTCGACCTGCCGGGCTTTTTGGCACCGATCATCAAGAGCGGCTACACCGGGCCGCTGTCCCTGGAAATCTTCAACGACGGCTTTCGCGCCGCTCCGCCGCGGGCCAATGCCGCTGACGGCCTACGCTCCTTGCTGTACCTGGAGGAGAAGACCCGCGAGCGCCTGCTGCAGGAGGCGCAGCCGGTGGCCAACCTCGACATCCTGTTTGCCCCGCCGGCGGTGGAAGCCTATGGCGGCACCGAATTCCTCGAGTTCGCCGTGGACGAAGCCCTGGGAGCCAAGCTGGGTAGCTGGCTGGAGCGCCTGGGGTTTGCCAAGGCCGGCCAGCACCGTTCCAAAAGTGTCAGCCTGATGCGCCAGGGGGATATCAACCTGATCCTCAACTCCGAGCCTTATTCCTTTGCCCACAGCTTCTTCGAGGCCCACGGCCCGTCGGTGTGCGCCACGGCCATCCGGGTCAAGGACAGCGCCAAGGCCCTGGAGCGGGCGGTGGCCTACAAGGGCCAGCCTTATCGCGGGCTTGTAGGCCCCAACGAGTTGGAACTGGCGGCGGTGCGTGAACCCGACGGTAGCCTGATCTATCTGGTGGACCAGCAGCAGGGCGGCCAGCACCTGTACGACACCGACTTCAACATGCGTGACGATGTGCAGGCCAAGGGTGGCCTCAAGCGGATCGACCACATGGCCATGGCCCTGCCGGCGGACAGCCTCGACAGTTGGGCGCTGTTCTACAAGAGCCTGCTGGACTTCGAGGCCGATGATGAGGTGGTGCTGCCCGATCCCTATGGCCTGGTGAAAAGCCGCGCCTTGCGCAGTCGTTGCAGTTCGATCCGCTTGCCGCTGAACATCTCGGAGAACCGCAACACTGCGATCTCCCATGCACTGTCCAGCTATCGTGGCTCGGGGGTGCATCACATCGCCTTCGACTGCGACGACATCTTCGCCGAGGTCAGTCGCGCCAAAGAGGCCGGGGTGCCGCTGCTGGATATCCCCCTCAACTACTACGACGACCTGGCGGCGCGTTTTGATTTCGATGATGAGTTCCTCAGCGAGCTGGCGTACTACAACGTTTTGTATGACCGCGACGTCCAGGGCGGCGAGCTGTTTCACGTCTACACCGAACCGTTCGAAGGGCGGTTCTTCTTCGAGATCATTCAGCGCAAGAACGGCTACGCCGGCTATGGTGCGGCCAACGTCGCGGTGCGCCTGGCGGCCATGGCCAAGTCGCGCAGTGGCGCGGTGCGTCAGGCCAAGTTGTAGCGGATTGGTAACCGGAGGCGGCAATCCACCGCCTCTGTACTTTCTTTCGCGACAGGACGCGGCCCATAATCGCCCGCGTGTGCAGTGATGGCCGTGAGCCCAGAATGACAATGACCAGTGAACGCTCGATTGCGCCCGATGAGCCAACTCTCGAACCGCGCAAGAGTCGCAAGAACAACCCGGAAAAGACCCGCGAGAACATCCTTCAAGAAGCCATTGTCGAGTTCGTCCAGCAGGGACTTTCCGGTGCGCGGGTGGATGCGATCGCCGAGCGCATCCATACCTCCAAGCGCATGATCTATTACTACTTCGGCAGCAAGGAGCAGCTGTACGTCGAAGTCCTGGAAAAACTCTACGGCGATATCCGCAGCACCGAGAGCCGCCTGCATCTTGCCGAGCTGGCGCCGCGGGAAGCGATTCGCCGGTTGGTGGAGTTCACCTTCGATCACCACGACCGCAATGTCGATTTCGTGCGCATCGTCAGCATCGAGAATATCCACAAGGCCGAGTACGTGAAGCAGTCCGGCGTGATTAAGGCGATGAACAACACCATCCTCCATGCCCTGGGCGAGATCCTTGAGCGTGGTGCACGTGAAGGTGTGTTCCGTAGCGGTCTGGACCCGCTGGATGTGCATTTGCTGATCAGCTCGTTCTGCTTCTATCGGGTGTCGAACCGCCACACCTTTGGCGAGATCTTCCAGATCGATCTGCCGGACGAAAGCATCAAGCAGCGGCACCGGGAAATGATCTGCGAGTCGGTGCTGCGCTACTTGCAAGCCTGACCCCCACTGTCGTAGGAGCTGGCTTGCCAGCGAAAGCGCCCGTAAGATCGCCACCAACCCCGTTCCTGATCCACCCCACACGACAAGGAAAGCACCATGGGTAACCCCGTCCCAACGCTTAAAATCATTCTGATTCTGATGATCGTCGTCGACACATTCTGGTTCGGTGAGCGCCTGCTGTCCCTGACCGGGTTCAGCGTATTCGACTGGTTGCCGAGCTCGGTGATCAATCTGGTGGGCATCCTTGGCAGCCTGCTGATGATCCTCTTCAACGTGCTGCTGATTGGCTTGCTCTCACGCTTGCAGCTCAAGTCCGAATAAACGCAGTGCCTGTAGCCGCTGCCAGGGCGAGCGGCTACAGGCACTGGCGCGTCAGCCATTCATGTTCTGGAAATGCGCCAGCATGCGTTGCGGGTCGGCGCTGCGTCCGCTGAACAGCTCGAACGCCTTGACCGCCTGGAACACGGCCATGGTGCCGCCATCCAGGGTCCGGCAACCCAGGGCACGGGCATTGCGCAGTAGCTCGGTTTCCAGCGGGAAGTAGACGATTTCGGCCACCCACAGATCCGCTCGCAGCAGTTCCACTGGCACCGGCATGCCTGGCAACTTCGCCATGCCCATGGGCGTGGTGTTGACCAGGCCGTCGGCGCTCGCCAGGGTGCTGGACAGGTCGCCTCCGGCCTTGGCCCGAGCGGCGCCGAAATGCTGGTTGAGGTTGTCCGCCAGGCTTTGCGCCCGCTGCTGCTCCACATCGAAAATACTCAGTTGTTCCACGCCTTCGCTGAGCAGGGCGTGGGCCACTGCCGCTCCGGCGCCGCCTGCCCCCATCTGCACCACGTGCCGCCTGGCCACACCTTGCAGGCCGCGCCGGAATCCTTCGGCAAACCCCAGGCAGTCGGTGTTGTGGCCGACCCGCTTGCCGTCCTTGAGTACTACCGTGTTGACCGCGCCAATGCCGCGAGCCTCGGGGGACAGTTCGTCCAGCAGCGGCAGAATGCTCTGCTTGCAGGGAAAGGTGATGTTCAGGCCGGTGAAGTTCATCCGCTCGGCGGCCTTGAGCAGATCGGGCAGGGCGCTGCTGTCGAGTCCCAGTTGATCCAGGTCGATCAGTCGATAGAGGTAGCGCAGGTTCTGCGCGTCGCCTTCGTGTTCATGCAGGGCCGGGGTGCGCGAAGCCTGGATGCCGGCGCCAATCAGCCCGGCCAGAACGCCAGTGTGGATGGTCATGCGCCTTGCTCCTTGAACCGCAGGCTGAAGTGTTGAAGGGCCAGGCGATAGCCGTGGCTGCCAAAGCCGCACATCACCGCCAGGGCAATACCCGAGACAAAGGAGTGATGGCGGAACGGTTCGCGGGCATGGACGTTGGACAGATGCACTTCGATCACCGGCAGTTCACTGGCCACCAGCGCATCGCGGATCGCCACCGACGTGTGGGTCCAGGCGGCGGGGTTGATCACGATGCCGGAGCAACGGCCGCGGGCGGCGTGAATCCAATCCAGCAATTCGCCTTCGTGGTTGGTCTGGCGAAACTCCACGGCCAGGCCGAGTTCCTCGGCGGCACGGCCGCACAAGGCAGAGACATCAGCCAGGGTTTCGTGGCCATAAGTGGCGGGTTCACGGGTGCCGAGCAGGTTCAGGTTCGGGCCGTTAAGCACCAGAACGATAGGACGCATGGGGGTAGATCTCCGTTGTTATTGTCAGCCTCGGGAGAGGGTACGAGGCACTGGGGAGTTAAATTGTACTAACTGGTTAATTTGGTCAATTGATGGCCGAGAGGGGAGGCCGGGAAGGGTGATTAAGTGTTCGATAATCGAACGCTGTTATTGGCGATGGCCGTGGCGAGGCTTTGCCCGGCAATAAATGCTGACGACTTTGCGGCCGCCCGGACGCCTTCCTGGCCTTCACCGTGACTAACCTCAAGTAGGTCAACTCACTGCTGCCCTTTCAGGCCGGTGGTCGGATTAATTATGGAAACACGAGTCTTTGGACTCAATAACCTAACGGATGGGTTAACATGAAAGTGTTCGTTTACAAGGGCTATGCGGTCGTCGTCATGTTGCGTGACGAACATTGCCCACCTCATGTGCATGTGGATGGTGGTCGTTGGAGTGCCCGTTTTCGATTCAGCTTCTGGCACAACGGCGTCGAGCTCTGGGATGTTGTCCCCCATGGTCGCCGTCCAGCCCTGGCAGTTCTTGGGGGACTGCGCCAGGCCTTGAAGCAACGGGTGCATCTGGCCCGGCGTATCTGGTGGAGCAAGTTGCATACCTTGTGCCTTGAGCATCAGTTGTGGGATTGGCAAGCGAATGCTGTGGTTGAACGTTCAAGCACCGGCTGCACGGTTTACCTGATTGAGTCGGCGCACTACGAGGAACAACGAAACCTGACTCGCCTGACCCTGCTGGGCGCGGCGCAAGGAGTGGAGATCGAACTATGAAAGTCGTCAAGGCAGCGGTGCCCGTCGATGTGCCCTTGACCCAGGCGTTGCTGGATCAAGCAATCGAACGCGGTGAGGCTCGTCATGAAGCGGGTTTGCAAGTCAGCACCTTGAGCTATGGGACCGGCTGCCTGTGCCTGGGCTTTGCCGATGGCAGCTCGATTCATTTGCCTGTGGAAAACTATCCGGAGCTGGCGGCGCTGAGCGACACCCAATTGCAGCAACTGCAGTTGGGCTTTTCCGCCACGGCGGTGTGCCATGAAGCCGTGGATCTGCAACTGTCGATTATCGGACTGCTGTCCGCCAGCAAGCCGCTGATGAAACTGGCGACCCAGTTGGTCACGTCCCGTAACGGTCGGCAAAGCAGCGCGGCCAAGGCTCGGGCGGCACGCCTGAACGGCAAGAAGGGCGGCCGGCCGCGCAAGGTCGAGGTGCCAGCCTAGGTCCTGGAGAGCGGCTCGCAACTGCCGTAACCGTTCGCTAATGAATACTGATATCAATTGAAAATCATTCTCGACTGACCGTAAGATGCCCGGCAATTTCCTTCATGTTCCAGGGAGTCGGTTTGTCGGACGTGGATCTCAAGGGACTGTTTCTCAAGCATGCCGCGACCTTGCGTGGGTACCTGGCGCGCAAGGTACGGGACCCGCAGTTGGCCGCAGATCTGGTGCAGGAGAGTTTTCTGCGGCTGGCCGAGCAAACGCGCGGTGAGCGAATCGACAACTCCCAGGGCTATCTCTACCGCACGGCGAACAACCTGCTGATCGACCATGTACGTCAGGAGGCGCGGCGCAAGACCGAGACCGTGCCCCATGAAGTGCTGGCCGACATCGAGGATGAGTCGGCCGGGTTGGAGGCTCAGGCGATGGCGCAACAACAGCGCAAGGCACTGAAACAGGCGATCATGGAACTGCCTGCGCGCACCCAGGAAATCTTTCGCCTGAACCGTATCGAAGGCATGACCCACGCCGAGGTGGCCCGGCACCTGAATATCTCCGACAGCTCGGTGCAAAAGCACCTGTCCCGGGCGCTGGCGTACGTGATGCAACGTCTGCAGGCTACCGACGGTCGGCCGGTCGACGAGTGAGTTACGGTAAAAGTCGGGGTCAGACGTCACTGCTTATATATAACGAGAAATCGAGATTCACACGTGAATAGCCAGGGTCCGCAAGAGCGCAGTATCACCGAGGCCGCCGCCGACTGGGCGGTGCGTTTGCAGGCGGGAACGCTGAACCCCGCCGAGCAGGCAGCACTTGCCCAGTGGCAGGCCGCCGACCCACGCCACCCCCAAGCCCTGGCGTTTGCCCGGCAGACCTGGGATGCCCTGGGAGAGCTGCGCCTGGACCCCGAGCTGGCGGCCACGGCCCCGCCACGGCGCCGGACGGGGCGACCCGTGCCTGCACTGCAGCGCCCGCGGCGTCGACGCGGACTGGTGCGGGCAGCCAGTGCGGCCATGCTGGTTCTGGCGGTTTTTCTGGGCTGGCTGCAAGGGCCGCAGGCACTGCTGTACCTGCAGGCCGACTACCTGACCGGCAAGGGCGAGGTGCGCACCGTGCAACTGGCCGATGGCAGCAAAGTGGAACTGGACTCGGGCAGCGCCATTCGCCTGGATTACAGCGGCGACAAGCGTCAGATCCAATTGCTGGCCGGCTCCGCGGTGTTTGATGTGGCGCCCATGGTCGGTGAGGAGAAGCGACCTTTTATCGTGCAGAGTGCCGGCGGCCAGACCCGAGCCCTGGGCACTCGTTTTGTGGTCGGGCGCGAGAGCGATCAACAAGCCTGGGTCGGTGTGTTGCAGCACAGTGTCGCGGTGAGCCTGGATGCCCCAGCGCAGCGTGGCACTTCCGAGCGGGTTGTGCAGGAGGGGCAGAGTGCACGCTATGACCCGCAGTCGGGGGTGGTGGCACTCGATGGGCTTGACCTGCAGCGGGCCACCAGTTGGCGGCGCGGAGTCCTGGTGTTCGACCGCCAGCCCCTGGGCGTGGTGGTGGAGCGCCTTAATCGCTATCGACCCGGGCGGGTGGTGCTGACTGACAGTGCCCTGGCCCAGCGTCAGGTCAGCGGCGTATTCCGCCTGGACATGCTCGACGCGGCCCTGGTCACCCTGACTCAGGAGTTGCAGGTGCGCCGTTTCGACCTGGCCGGCGTCAGCCTGATTTATTGAGGCCTGCGGGCCTTTTTTCCCCTTCGGTGAAAAATAATTGAAAAAACCTTACTGAGTTTTCCTGCCTGGCACGTCTAGCTAATTGAGATGCATTCGCATGCACAAAAGTAGCCAGCGCAGGAATACGGAACATGAGGGTAGGCAGTCGCACTGGAATTCACGCCGCAAGTCGTTTGGCCCTGGTCATTCACTTGGGCGTAGCAGGGCTGTTGGCGGGAGCCGGTTTGCTGCACGCGGCAGAGCCTGTGGGCACAGCCCCGCAGAGTGCTCAGCAGCAACGCGAACTGGATTTCGATATCCCTGCCCAGGCCCTCGGCAGTGCAGTGCTGGCTTTTGCCGAGCAGGCCGGAGTGCAGGTACTGTTCGACAGCCTGCGTCTGCATGGCTTGCACAGCTCACCGCTCAAGGGCCGCTACAGCGCCGAGGAAGGACTGGCGCGGCTGCTGGGCAATGCGCCAGTGGAATACCGCTTTACCGGCGAGCGCCAGGTGACCTTGAGCCGGGTGGAAACCGGTCGTGATGGCGCCCTGGCCTTGGCCCCCACCACGATTTCCGGCGGCCTCGAAGGCCGCCAGAGCGATTGGGTATACAACGCGCCGCGCTCGGTGAGCGTGGTCGGTCGCGAGCAGCTTGATCGCAATCCACCACGGCACGCAGCCGAGATGCTGGAGGAAACTTCCGGCGTGTATTCGGCGGTCAGCCAGCAGGACCCGGGCGTGTCGGTGAACATCCGCGGCATCCAGGACTATGGTCGGGTCAACATGTCGGTGGACGGCATGCGCCAGAACTATCAGCAGAGCGGCCACCAGCAGCGCAACGGAACGCTCTATGTCGATCCCGAGCTGCTCTCCGAAGTGGTGGTGGAGAAGGGCGCCACCTCGACCATGGGCGGGGCCGGAGTGATTGGCGGGGTCGCCAACTTTCGCACCATCGAGGCCCGCGACCTGCTCAAGCCTGGCCAGGAGATTGGCGGTCGAATTCGCCTGACCACCGGCTTGGGCGGCCGCAGCAACGGCACTCACTTCATCGGCAGCTCCGCCTTCGCCATCGGTACCGAAGTCTGGGACATGCTGCTGGCCGCCAGTGAACGGCATCTGGGGGACTACAAACCGGGGACCAAGGGCGGCATCGGCGAATTGCGCACCGGCAGTTGGATGGACCCGTCGATCAATGATCGGGTGAAGAATTCCAAGGTGGCCTATTCCGCTTCGGTGATGCGCTCGCGCCTGGTCAAGCTGGGGCTCAACCTGCCCCAGGACCAGCGTCTGCAACTGAGCTACCTGACCACTGAGGTGTCCTACGACGACGCCAACATGATGAACGTCGAGAACAAGGAGCAGCTCTGGGAAAAGCTCGGCAGCAGCGATGTGCATTCGCAGAACTTCGGCCTCGACTACAGCTACACCCCGGACAACCCGTTGATCGACTTCAAGGCCAAGCTCTACTACGTCGACAACAGCAATGACCAGAGCACCCTGACGCGCCGCAGCAGCCCTGGCTACTCGATCACCTACCAGACCGATACCTATGGCGCCCAAGCGCAGAACACTTCGACCTTTGCCCTGGGCGAGCTGTCCACGCTGAAGGCCAATTACGGCCTGGAGTTCTTCTACGACAAGGTTCGTCCCGACTCCAGCCAGCCGGTCCCCAAGGGCTCGGCGGTCAGCGCCTCGCCTGCGGCGAGCATGACCCCCGAGGGCGATCGAGCCCTGGGCAGCTTGTTCACGCGGCTGGATTTCGACTACGACGGTTGGCTGAATCTCAATGCCGGCTTGCGTTACGACCGCTACCGCCTGCGGGGCGAAACCGGAATCAACACCCGCACCTTCGTGATCGGCAAGACGCCCCAGCAGGTCTCGGTGCCGGTGGCCTATGACATCGATAACCAGGAAGGGCGCTTCTCGCCGACCTTCGGCCTGTCGGTCAAGCCCGGCGTCGAGTGGTTGCAGCTGTTCGCCAGCTATGGGAAGGGCTGGCGGCCACCGGCGGTGACCGAAACCATGATCACCGGTCGCCCCCATGGCGGAGGCTCGGAGAGCACGTTCCCCAATCCTTTTCTCAAGCCGGAGCGCTCCACCACCTGGGAAGCGGGATTCAACATCTTCAAGGAAAACCTCTGGTTCAACGATGACCGCCTGGGGGTCAAGGTGGCCTATTTCGATACCCGGGTCGATGACTTCATCTATATGGCCATGGGGGTACAGCCTCCTGGCTACGGCTCGCCCGGCATCGGTAACAGCGCCTACGTCAACGACCTCAGCAGCACCCGTTTCAAGGGCGTCGAGTACCAGCTCGACTATGACGCCGGTCGCGCCTACGGCCAGTTGAATTACACCCACATGATCGGCGACAACGATTTCTGCATGAAGACCGCCTGGTTGGGAGGAGTGACCCAGCCGGTGAAGAACGGCACGGGGCGTGGCGCGATCGTCACCGGCATGCGTCCCGATGATGCGGCCAACAATGCCAGCCGCTGTAATGCCGCGATCCTCGGCTCGGCCGAACACATGCCCATGGACCGCGGCACCCTGACCCTGGGCGCGCGCTTTTTCGAACGCAAACTGGATATCGGTGCCAGGGCCCGCTACAGCGCCGGCTACTCGATCGCCGGCTCGGCGACCGGGACCGTGAGCCAAACGGGCGTCTACCCCGCCGACTGGAAGCCCTACACCGTCTATGACCTGTATGGCAGCTACCGCGCCACTGAAGAACTGACCCTGCGCCTGGCCATGGAAAACGTCACCGACCGCGCCTATCTGGTGCCCCTCGGGGATGTCCTGGCCTTCACCCTCGGCCGTGGCCGCACCTTGCAGGGCACCGTGGAATATCAGTTCTGACCGCTTTTGCCCACTGAAGGGCAAAACCGCAGCAGGCACTGGCGTGCTGTGGACATGACCCACCTAATGTATTGGAGTTTTGCATGAGCATTTCGATCTCTTACAGCGCTACCTACGGCGGTAACACTGTTGCGCAATACCTGACTGACTGGTCGGCCTACTTCGGCGATGTCAACCACCGCCCAGGCCAAGTGGTTGATGGCACCAATACCGGTGGTTTCAACCCGGGTCCGTTCGACGGCACCCAGTACGCCATCAAGAGCACCGCCAGCGACGCGGCCTTCGTGGCCGACGGCAACCTGCACTACACCCTGTTCAGCAACCCGAGCCATACCCTGTGGGGCTCGCTGGACAGCGTTTCCCTGGGCGACACCCTCGCCGGTGGTTCGGGCACCAACTACAACCTGGTCACTCAGGAAGTCAGCTTCACCAACCTGGGCCTCAACAGCCTGAAAGATGAAGGCCGTGCAGGTGAAGTGCACAAGGTGGTCTACGGCCTGATGAGCGGCGACAGCTCGGCACTGGCCGGCGAGATCGATGCCCTGCTCAAGGCGATCGACCCAAGCCTGTCGGTGAACTCCACTTTCGACGACCTGGCCGCCGCCGGTGTTGCCCACGTCACCCCAGCGGCCGCCGCTGCAGCCGATGTCGGCCTGGTGGGTGTGCAGGATGTGGCCCAGGACTGGGCACTGGCCGCCTGAGTGCCGGCTTGAGGCATAAAAAAGCGAATGCAGGATCGCTCCTCCATTCGCTGGCTTGACTCACCTCCGTCGCCCGAGTTTTCGAAGGCCAGGGCGGCGGCGGTGGCAAATTCTGGGGAGCGCCGTGGTGCCTGTCAACGCACGGGGCGCGCCTCTTGTCGTTCCGCTCTGCCTGAGCGGAAGACCCTGTATCCCTAAACTCTCCACAGGACACCTTGATGAGCAGGCCGAATCCACTTGCCGCTTCCGAGACGCTGGCGGCCCTGACGGCCTACAAGGGCGGCTTTTTCAACATTGGCCTGTTCTCGGCGGTGATCAATCTGCTGATGCTGGCCCCGGCCCTGTACATGCTGCAGGTCTACGACCGAGTGCTGGCCTCGGGCAATCAGATGACCCTGTTGATGCTGACGCTGATGATCCTCGGCCTGTTCGGTCTGATGGGGGCGTTGGAGTGGGTCCGCAGCCAGGTGGTGATCCACCTCGGCACCCAGATGGACATGCGCCTGAACCAGCGGGTGTATGACGCCGCCTTCGAGGCCCAGCTCAAGGGAAGCCCCCAGGCCGCCGGCCAGGCCTTGAATGACCTGACCGCGCTGCGCCAGTTCGCCACCGGCAATGCCTTGTTCGCGTTCTTCGATGCGCCCTGGTTCCCGGTCTACCTGCTGGTGATCTTCCTCTTTCACCCCTGGCTCGGCCTGCTGGCCCTGGCCGGTGCGGTGTTGCTGGTGGCGCTGGCCTGGATCAACCAGCATATCTGCCAGGCGCCGCTGGCCCAGGCTAGCCAGTTGTCGATCATCACCAGCCAGCAGGCCACAGCCAACCTGCGCAACGCCGACGCCATCGAAGCCATGGGTATGCTCGGCGCCCTGCGCGAGCGCTGGTTCGTCGGCCACCAGGGCTTTCTTGCCCAGCAGAACCTGGCCAGTGAAAAGACCGCCACCATCAGCGCCTGGTCCAAGGGCGTGCGCATGGCCTTGCAGTCCCTGGTGCTGGGCCTGGGCGCGTGGCTGGCGGTGCAGGGGCAGATCACTCCGGGGATGATGATCGCAGGCTCGATCCTGATGGGCCGGGTGCTCAGCCCCATCGACCAACTGATCGCGGTCTGGAAGCAATGGAGCTCGGCGCGTCTGGCCTACGAGCGCCTGTCGCAGCTGCTGCAGGCCAACCCGCCACGGCCGGCGCGCATGAGCCTGCCGACGCCCAAGGGCAAGTTGAGTGTCGAGCAGTTGAGTGCCTGTGCCCCCGGCAGCCGGCGCCCGGCCCTGAGCAACCTCGGTTTCACCCTGGAGGCCGGCCAGGTCCTGGGGGTGATCGGCCCTTCTGGTTGCGGCAAGTCGACTTTGGCCCGGCTGTTGGTCGGTGCCTGGACGCCCCTGACGGGTAAGGTGCGCCTGGATGGCGCGGACCTGGCCCAGTGGGACAAGCAGCAATTGGGTCCGCATATCGGTTACCTGCCCCAGGACATCCAGCTGTTCGCCGGCAGCATTGCCGAGAACATCGCGCGTTTCGGCTCGCTAGACACGGATCAGGTTCTGCAGGCCGCGCAGATGGCCGGGGTGCATGAGCTGATCCTGCAACTGCCCCAGGGGTATGACACGCGCCTGGGTGAGGGCGGTGCCGGCCTGTCCGGTGGGCAGCGCCAGCGCATTGGCCTGGCGCGCGCGTTGTACGGCCTGCCGGCGCTGATCGTACTCGACGAACCCAATTCCAACCTCGATGAAGCCGGCGAACAGGCGCTGTTGCAGGCTATCAGCCAACTCAAGCAACGGCAGCGGACCCTGGTGCTGATCACCCACAAGCCCAACGTGCTGACCCTGACCGACCAACTGATGATCCTGCGCGAGGGCCAACTGCAAGCCTTCGGCCCTACGGCGCGGGTGCTGGAGGCGAACCAGAAGGCCAAGGCTGCGCCGCCACCCGCGGTCCCGGTAAGCAATCCGGTAACCAGCCTGAATATGAATTACCGCCTGGGCGTGGCCGGCGGCGAAGGGAAAAAAGCATGAAGGCGAGTGTATCCACAGGCTCGGTTGCGCCGGTCGCTGGTCCAGCCGCCAGCAATGTACTGTCCCTGGACGACCGGAAGTATTCACGGCTCGGCTGGCTCCTGGTGCTGGGAGGCTTTGCCGGGTTCATCGGCTGGGCCGCCCTGGCGCCGCTGGACAAGGGCGTGGCGGTGTCGGGCAAGGTCATGGTCTCGGGCCATCGCAAGACGGTGCAGCACCAGAGCGGCGGTATCGTCGAGCGGATCGAGGTCAAGGAGGGCGACCGGGTCAGTGCCGGGCAGGTGCTGTTACGGCTCAACGAGACCCCCCTGCGCACCCAGATGCAGTCCTTGCGCAGCCAGTACCTGGGTTCCCTGGCCAGCGAAGCACGGCTCAATGCCGAGCGCGATGGTGCCAGCGATATCGTCTTCGATCCACAGCTCCAGGCCCTGGCGGGAGAGCCGGAAGTGGCTGCCAGCCTGGCCCTGCAACGGCAGTTATTCAGCAGCCGACGTCAGGCCCTGAGCATGGAGCAACAGGGGATTGCCGAAACCATTGCCGGGTCCGAAGCGCAGTTGCGCGGCACCCGGGATTCCCAGGCCAGCAAGCTGGCGCAGCGCAAAGCCTTGAACGAACAGTTGCAGGGGCTGCGGGAGCTGGCCCGGGACGGCTACATCCCACGCAATCGCCTGCTGGACAGTGAGCGCTTGTACGCGCAGATCGACGGCTCGATCGCCGAGGACTTCGGCCGCATCGGCCAGTTGCAGCGGCAGATCCTCGAACTGCGACTGCGCATCCGCCAGTCCACGGAGGACTTTCAGAAGGACCTGCGCAGCCAGTTGGCCGATACCCGGATTCGCACTGAAGACCTGCGCAATCGCCTGGCCTCCGCCGAATTCGAACTGGCCAACAGCCAGGTGCGCGCCCCGGCTGCGGGGGTGGTGGTGGGCCTGGAGGTGTACACCGAGGGCGGGGTGATCAAGCCGGGCCAGCCGCTGATGGACATCGTGCCCCAGGACGAACCCCTGCTGGTGGAGGCGCGGGTGCCGGTGCAACTGGTGGACAAGGTGCACCCGGGGCTGGCGGTGGAGTTGATGTTCTCGGCCTTTAACCAGAGCACCACGCCGAGGGTGCCGGGGGAGGTGACCCTGGTGTCCGCCGACCGGCAAGTGGATGAGCGCACCGAGGAGCCTTACTACACCCTGCGGGCCACGGTCAGCGCCCAGGGCATGCAGCAGTTGCAGGGCTTGCAGATACGTCCGGGGATGCCGGTGGAAGCCTTCGTCCGTACCGGCGAGCGTTCGATGCTCAATTACCTGTTCAAGCCCCTGCTGGACCGGACTCACATGGCGTTGGTGGAAGAATGAGTCGAGTCTGGTGGTACCTGCCTGTGTTGTGCCTGTTGTGCAGCCCTTCGGTTCAGGCCCTGGGTTTGCTCGATGCCTACGATCTGGCCTTGCGTAACGACCCGACTTTCCAGGCCGCGATCAAGGAGCGCGATGCCGGGGAAGAGAACCGTGTGATTGGTCGTGCCGGGCTGCTGCCGAACCTGTCCTGGAACTACAACAATTCGCGCAACCAGTCCGAAGTGACCCAAGAGACGGTCCGCGGTGATGTCACCAATGACCGGGACTACCGCAGCTACGCCTCGACCCTGACCCTGCAACAGCCGTTGCTCGACTACGAAGCCTATGCGCGCTACCGCCAAGGTTCGGCCCAGGCGCTGTTCGCCGATGAACGCTTTCGCGGCAAGAGCCAGGAACTGGCGGTGCGCTTGCTCGGTGCCTACAGCCAGGCGCTGCTGGCCCAGGAGCGCATCGAGCTGAGCCGGGCGCAGAAGCGTGCCTACGCCGAACGCTTGCAGCTCAACGAACGCTTGCTCAAAGGCGGCGAGGGCACCCGTACCGATGTGCTGGAGACCCAGGCGCGGCTGAGCCTGGCCCTGGCGCAGGAGATCGAGGCCCAGGACCAGCAGGATGCGGCCCTGCGCGAACTGCAAGCCATCGTTGGCGAGCCCTTGCAGATCGACGAGCTGGACCCGCTGACCCGGCAGTTCGAGATCCAGCCGCTGCTGCCCAACCGCTTCGACAGCTGGCGCGACCTGGCCATGGCCAACAACCCGGAGCTGGCGTCCCAGCAGCAAGCGCTGCGGGTGGCGGAGTATGAAGTGGAGCGCAAGCGCGCCGGGCACCTGCCCAAGGTGAGTTTGTACGCCAGCAGCCGCCAGACCAGCTCTGATTCGGAGAGCTCCTACAACCAGAAGTACGACACCAACACCGTGGGTATCCAGGTCAGCCTGCCGCTGTTTGCCGGTGGTTCGGTATCGGCCTCGACCCGCCAGGCGGCCAGTCAGCTGTCCCAGGCGCAGTTCGAACTGGACGCCAAGACCGCCACTACCCTCAACGAGCTGCGCAAGCAGTTCAACCTCAACACCAGTGCAGCGGCCAAGGTTCGCGCCTATGAAATGGCCGTCAGCTCGGCCGAGGCCCTGGTGACCGCGACCCAGAAAAGTGTGCATGGCGGCGAGCGGGTCAACCTCGACGTCCTGGATGCCGAACAACAGCTATTCACCGCCCGTCGCGACTTGGCGGATGCCCGGCATGCCTACCTGCTGGCGCGGATTCAGCTCAAGTATTACGCCGGCCTGCTCAATGAACAGGACCTTCAGCAACTGGCCGACTACTTCCGCCCCGTCGGCTGAAACCCCGCTGTCCACACCAAAATCCACCCTCGTAGGAGCTGGCTTGCCAGCGAAGGTGCCGGCCGGATTGGTGCCAGTCTCAAGGGTCTCTTCGCCGGCGAGCCGGCTCCTACAGGGGGATGCAGAATGCCAACAGCCGTCACGAGGACGGCTGTTGGCGGGAGCGGGGTGTATCAGCGGCGGGTCAGCAGGACCCCGGATTCCATATGGTGGGTCCAGGGGAACTGGTCGAATAAAGCACAACGGGTGATGCGGTGGGTGTCGTGCAACTGGGCGATGTTGGCCGCCAGGGTTTCCGGGTTGCAGGAGATGTACAGGATGTTGTCGAAGCGCCGGGTCAGTTCGCAGGTGTCCGGGTCCATGCCGGCCCGGGGCGGGTCGACGAACACGCTGCCGAACTCGTAGCTCTTCAGATCCACGCCCTGCAGGCGGCGGAACGGGCGCACGTCGTTCAGGGCTTCAGTCAGTTCCTCAGCGGACAGACGCACCAGGGTGACGTTATCCACAGCGTTTTCGCTGAGGTTGCTCAAGGCGGCGTTGACCGAGGTCTTGCTGATCTCGGTGGCCAGCACCTTGCGCACTCGGGTGGCCAAGGGCAGGGTGAAGTTGCCGTTGCCGCAGTACAGTTCCAGCAGGTCGTCCTGGCGTTCGCCCAGGGCTTCATAGGCCCAGTTGAGCATCTTCTGGTTCACCGTGCCGTTGGGCTGGGTGAAGGCGCCTTCGGGTTGGCGGTAGCTGAAGGTACGCCCGCCGACTTCGAGCTTTTCCACCACATAGTCCTGGCCGATGACTTCGCGCTTGCCCTTGGAGCGACCGATCACGCTGACCTTGAGGTCGGCGGCCAATTGGCTCGCCGCCTTGTGCCAGTGCTCGTCCAGGGGACGGTGGTAGCACAGGGTGATCATCGCGTCGCCCGCCAGGGTGGTGAGGAACTCCACCTGGAACAGCTTGTGGCTCAGGGGCGCGCTGGCTTGCCAGGCGGCCTTGAGCTGGGGCATCAACTGGTTGATGCGCTGGCTGGCGATGGGGAACTCTTCAATGAGGATCGGCGTGCGCTTGTCGTCCTGGGAGAACATCGCGTAATGGCGTTCACCGGCTTCGCGCCACAGGCGGAACTCCGCCCGCAGACGGAAGTTCTGCAGGGGGGAGTCGAAGACCTGGGGCTCGGGGGCAGCGAAAGGCGCCAGCAGGTCACGCAGGCGCGTGACCTTGTCGTTCAATTGGGTGCTGTAGCTTGCGGCGTCAAAAGTCATGCGGCGAACCAACCCAGCTTGATCACGAACAATATCGACAGGATCACCAGCGGTGCGTTCAGCTCACGAGCGCGGCCCGACAGCAGCTTGATCGCGGTCCAGGCAATGAAGCCGAAGGCGATGCCGTTGGCGATCGAATAGGTGAACGGCATGGCCAGGGCAGTGACCACCACTGGAGCGGCGACGGTGATGTCGTCCCAGTCGATTTCCGCCAGGCCCGAGGTCATCAGCACGGCCACGAACAGCAGTGCAGGCGCGGTGGCGAACGGTGGCACGCTGGCCGCCAGCGGCGAGAAGAACAGTGCCAGCAGGAACAGGATCGCCACCACGATGGCGGTCAGGCCCGTGCGGCCACCGGCGCTCACGCCCGCAGCGGATTCGATGTAGCTGGTGGTGGTCGAGGTGCCCAGCAGGGAGCCGGCCATGGCGGCGGTGCTGTCAGCGATCAGCGCGCGGCCCATTTTCGGCATGTGGCCGTCCTTGCCCATCAGGCCGGCGCGCTTGGCGACGCCGATCAGGGTGCCGGAGTTGTCGAACAGATCAACGAACAGGAAGGCGAAGATCACGCTCACCAGACCAATGTCCAGGGCGCCCTTGATGTCCAGTTGCAGGAAAGTCGGGGCCAGGGACGGTGGCATCGAGGTCACGCCGGCGAACGGGGTGAAGCCCATGATGATCGAGGCAATGGTCACTGCGAGGATGCCGATCAGCACCGCACCGCGCACTTTCAGCGCTTCCAGGGCGACGATCAGAGCAAAGCCCAGGGTGGCGAGGATCGGCGCCGGTTTTTTCAGATCACCCAGGCCGACCATGGTGGCCTGGTTGCTGACCACGATGCCGGCGTTGTGCAGGGCGATCAGCGCCAGGAACAGGCCGATACCGGCAGCAATCGCCGAGCGCAGCGGCAGGGGGATGCTGTTGATGATCCATTCGCGGATCTTGAAGATCGACAGCAGGAAGAACAGCACCGCCGAAATGAACACCGCACCCAGCGCCACTTGCCAGGTATGGCCCATGTGCAGGACCACGGTGTAGGTGAAGAAGGCGTTCAGGCCCATGCCCGGTGCCAGGGCGATCGGGTAGTTGGCGATCAGGCCCATGACCGTGGAGCCGATGGCGGCAGCCAGACAGGTGGCGACGAACACTGCGCCCTTGTCCATGCCCGTCTCGCCGAGAATGCTCGGGTTGACGAAAAGAATGTAGGCCATGGCCAGGAAGGTGGTAACGCCCGCAAGAATCTCGGTGCGCACGTTGGTGTTGTGTGCCTTGAGTTGAAACAGCCTTTCCAGCATGTCTGCTCCCCGTGGCGCCGCCGGGCGCCGTGAATGTATCGACTCCAACAGCAAAGCACAGACTTTATAAGGTGCCTGCGGATTTGCTCTGGGTCGGAAAAAGCCGCGCATCATACCAGCAGCGTGGGCCAATGGCTGCGATCGTCGGCGATGTTTTGCCCCGCTGGCAAGTAGCGCATACTGCGCCCTGCTTTTAAGGGGGGATTTATGCGCAGCACAGTGAAAATGACAGCATTGACGTTGCTGGGGGCAGCGGCCTGCTGGCTGGCGGCTCCGGCCCTGGCGCGTTCGGCGCCGCCGTTGAGTCAGGTGGAAATTCTCAAGGTGCTGTCGCCGTCCTGCGGGCTGGAAGATGTCTCCGATGGGCGTGAACGCACCCAGTGCGACCACAACGGCCCGAACATCAAGGTCTACGTGCTGGAGATCGGCTACGGCCGCGAGCCCCATGTGAACCTGGACGGTTTCGAGGTCGACGGCACTCGCTCACCGGTGTGCGAGGACGGCTCCGCCTATGTGCCCTGCGGCAACTCGGGAATCACCGTCGGCTACATCTATGTGTTCGATCTGGCGGGCAAACAGGAAGGCACCTTCAGTTTCAGCAACACCTCACTCAACGCACCGGGCAATACCCTGAGCGCGCAGATCTACATCAAGTAGCTTCGAACGGCGTTCGGTAAAGCTGACTAAGCTCTAAAGACCTTCCTTGTGGAGTCATCCCCATGACCTTCAGAGCCTTGGTCACCCTTGCCGAAGGCATCGATGACCTGCAGAGCGTGACCCTGATCGACGTATTGCGCCGCGCTGAAGTCGAAGTGCTGGCCGCCAGCGTCGAAGGCCGGCGCATGCTGACTTGCGCACGCGGCACCCGGCTGACCGCCGACGCCATGCTGGTGGATGTACTGGCCCAGAGCTTCGACCTGATCGTGCTGCCCGGCGGCGCGGTGGGGGCTCAGCATCTGGCGGGTCATCAACCTCTGATGCAGTTGGTCAAGGATCAGGCCGCGGCTGGGCGCTTGTTTGCCGGCATTGCCGAAGCTCCAGCCCTGGCCCTGCAGGCCTTCGGGGTGCTGCGCCAAAGGCGCATGACCTGCCTGCCCAGCGCCAGCCATCAACTGTTGGGCTGCAACTTTGTCGACCAGCCAGTAGTGGTGGATGGCAATTGCATCACGGCTCAAAGCTCAGGGGCCGCATTGGCGTTTGCCCTGACCCTGGTGGAGGCCCTGTGCGGCCGCGGCAAGCGTGCCCAGGTGGCTGGAGAGTTGCTGGTTTAGGGATCAGCCGACATGGGCCGCGATAGGCTCGATCACTGGTTGCAGTTCCTGCTCGGTGTGCCAGATGTCGTAATCGGCCTGCACCGCCAGCCAGACCTTGGCCTTGCCGATTCCGGCGCGTTCCAGGCGGACCGCCAGTTCCGCGCGGATCGGTGCATGACCGTTCAACACCTTGGACAGGTGCGGGCGGGCATAGCCGATATGCCGGGCCAGCTCCGTCACGCTGATGCCCAGTTCGGGCAAGACATCCAGGCGCAGGGTGTCACCGGGGTGGGGCGGGTTGTGGATGGGCATGATCCTGCCTCCTGTTCAGTGGTAGTCCAGATAATCCACCAGCTCGATATCCGAACCTACGAAACGAAAGATCACTCGCCAGTTGCCGGACACCATCAGGGACCAATAGCCGTGCAGGTCGCCCTTGAGCGGGTGCAGCCGCCAGCCCGGCAGGTTGAGGTCTGCCGGTTCGCTGGCGTGATCCATGAACGACAGCTGGCGGGCCAGCCGTCGTGCATGCTCAGCCCGTATTCCACGAGTCGATCCGGTTTCATAGAAGGCGCGTAGGCCTTTGTGCTGAAAGGACTTGATCATGGGGGACGAGTGTAAGGCGATACCTTACACTCTTCGTAGCGGTTTTGTATTGCAGAGAATGATCAACAACCTGTTACAGGGCCACCCTGGCGCGGATTCAGGCCTTGGCCTCTTCCACTCGCTCGATCATCCGGTCGCGCTTGGCCAGGGTCGGGAACAGCTTGATCCAGACTCCGGTCACCAGCAGCGTGCCGACCCCGCCCAGCACCACCGCCGGCACCGTGCCGAACCAGTGGGCGGTGACTCCGGATTCGAATTCCCCCAGCTGATTCGAGGCGCCGATGAACAGGCCGTTCACCGCGCTGACCCGGCCGCGCATTTCGTCCGGGGTCTCCAGTTGCACGAAGGACGCGCGGATCACCATGCTGATCATGTCCGCCGCCCCCAGTACCACCAGTACCGCCAGGGAAAACCAGAACGAGGTCGAGAGGCCGAAGGCGATAGTAGCCACGCCGAATACTCCGACGGCGGTGAACATCACCCGCCCGACCCCGCGCTCGACGCTAAAGCGCGCCAGCCAAAGCGACATCAGCAAAGCGCCCACCGCCGGTGCCGAGCGCAAGAGTCCCAGGCCCCAGGGGCCGGTGAGCAGAATGTCCTTGGCGAATACCGGCAGCAGTGCGGTGGCGCCCCCCAGCAGCACGGCGAACAGGTCCAGGGAAATGGCGCCGAGAATGTCCGGGCGGCTGCGGATGAAGCGAATCCCCGCCAGCAGCGAGTCCAGGGTGGCCTTGCCCTTGTTCAGTGGCGTCTGCCGGGCCGGCAGGTTGAGCATCAGCAGGCAGGCGATCACATAGAGGATCACGGTCGGGCCATAGACCCAGACGCTGCCGAAGGCGTACAGCAACCCGCCCAGGGCTGGCGCGACGATGGTTGCCGACTGTTGCGCCGATTGTGCGGCGGCCACCGCCCGGGGAAACAGGGCGCTGGGCACGATGCTCGGCAGCAGCGCCTGGGTGGTGGGCATCTCGAACGAGCGAGCGCCACCCAGGAGGAAGGCCAGGATGAAGATCATTTCCCGGGTCACGTTGTCAGTCAGGCTGCCGATGGCCAGGGCCAGGGCGATCAAGGCCTGCAGCGACTGGCAGATGGCTGCGACGCGGCGCCGGTCGTAACGGTCGGCCACATGCCCGGTGTGCAACATGAACAGCACCCGTGGAGCAAACTCCACCAGGCCTACCAGGCCCAGGTCGAGCACATTGCCGGTCAGTTGGTAGAGGTTCCAGCCGATGGCCACGGTGAGCATCTGGAAACCGCTGGCGGTGAAGATCCGGGCCAGCCAGAACGCGATGAACGGACGGTGGTGGCGGAGCAGCAGAGGGTCTTGGCTGGGCATCGGGCGGTCAATCTGAGCGGGGAGTGAAACGAGATTATCACCAAGATGTAACCAATGGTTGCGGCTGCCGGGAAATTCGTTAGCTGCGCATCTATCCCGGTTTTCCACTGTTTTTTTACACGGAGCCTCACAACAGCCGCCATGGCCGGTTGCGATAGGTTGCGCAGGGCGGCGGTGATAGTCCGCATTGCCGCGAACTCCCGGGAAAACCCCGGCCTTGAGAGGGTGAGGCAAGCTGCCACGCGGCAAATAACCACAGAGTTGCGCAGCAAATTTAGGACTACTCTTTCAACGTTGCTTGATCCAGATCAAAACCTTTTTTGCAAAGGCTGATGTGGCGGCCAAAGGGCCAGACTCCCTGCGTAGCGATGGTTTAAAAAAGAACGAATCCGAATTCGCCGCACTCCATATCCGTGGGGGCAGTGGGTGCAGGCCTCTGGCCGGCAGCCGGTATTACCTGATAGAGGAAAGCTTATGTTCGGTTTAGAGGCTCTTGATCTCGCCCGAATTCAGTTCGCGTTCACCATCTCGTTCCACATCCTGTTCCCGGCGATCACCATCGGCCTGGCGAGCTACCTGGCGGTACTCGAAGGCCTCTGGCTGAAGACCCGCGACGATACCTACCGCGATCTCTACCACTTCTGGTCGAAGATCTTTGCCGTCAACTTCGGCATGGGCGTGGTCTCCGGCCTGGTGATGGCTTACCAGTTCGGCACCAACTGGAGCCGTTTCTCGGATTTTGCCGGCTCTGTCACCGGCCCCTTGCTCACCTATGAAGTGCTCACGGCCTTCTTCCTGGAGGCCGGTTTCCTCGGGGTGATGCTGTTCGGCTGGAACAAGGTCGGGCGCAAGCTGCACTTCTTTTCCACGGTGATGGTGGCCATCGGCACACTGATCTCGACCTTCTGGATCCTCTCGTCCAACAGCTGGATGCAGACGCCCCAGGGCTATGAAATCGTCAATGGCCAGGTGATCCCGGTGGATTGGCTGGCGGTGATCTTCAATCCGTCGTTCCCCTACCGCCTGGCGCACATGGCCGTAGCCGCGTTCGTCGCCACGGCGTTCTTCGTCGGCTCGTCGGCAGCCTGGCACTTGCTGCGGGGACGGGACAACCCGGCCATTCGTCGCATGCTTTCCATGGCCATGTGGATGGCCCTGATCGTAGCGCCGGTGCAGGCGGTGATCGGTGACTTCCACGGGCTCAACACCCTCAAGCACCAGCCGGCGAAAATCGCCGCCATCGAAGGTCACTGGGAGAATGTCGGTAACGAGCCGACTCCGCTGATCCTCTTCGGCTGGCCGGACATGAAGGCTGAGAAAACCCGGTTCGCGGTGGAAATCCCCTACCTGGGCAGCCTGATCCTCACCCACTCCCTGGACAAGCAGGTACCGGCGCTCAAGGAGTTCCCGCCTGAGGATCGGCCCAACTCGACCATCGTCTTCTGGTCGTTCCGGATCATGGTCGGCCTGGGCATGCTGATGATCTTCACCGGTCTGTGGAGCGTCTGGCTGCGCAAACGTGACACCCTCTACACCTCGCGCCCGTTCCTTTACCTGGCGTTGTGGATGGGCCCATCCGGGCTGATCGCGATCCTGGCAGGCTGGTTCACCACCGAGATCGGTCGCCAGCCGTGGGTGGTCTACGGCCTGATGCGCACGGCGGACGCCTCTTCCGGGCACAGCTTCGTGCAGATGAGCATCACCCTGGCGTTGTTCGTGGTGGTGTACTTCTCGCTGTTCGGCGTGGGTATCGGCTACATGATGCGCCTGGTGCGCAAAGGCCCGGTCACCAATGAAGGTGCCGAAACCAGCCACGGTGGTCCCGGGCAGCAACGCACCCCGGCCCGTCCGCTGTCCGCAGCCGACGATGAGCACGACGCCGACCACGGCACCCGCCTGAACAAGGGGAACTGAGTCATGGGTATCGATCTTCCGCTGCTCTGGGCCGTGATTATTATCTTCGGCATCATGATGTACGTGGTCATGGACGGCTTCGACCTGGGGATCGGGATTCTCTTCCCGTTCATCAAGGACGACCGCGACCGTGACGTAATGATGAACACCGTCGCCCCGGTTTGGGACGGCAATGAGACCTGGCTGGTGCTGGGGGGCGCGGCCTTGTTCGGTGCCTTTCCGCTGGCTTACTCGGTGGTGCTCTCGGCGCTATACCTGCCGCTGATCCTGATGCTGGTGGGGCTGATCTTCCGTGGCGTGGCCTTCGAGTTCCGCTTCAAGGCCAAGGAAGACAAGCGCCACATCTGGGACAAGGCCTTCATTGGCGGTTCCGTGGCGGCAACCTTCTTCCAGGGCGTGGCGCTGGGGGCCTTCATTGACGGTTTGCCGGTGGTCAATCGGCAGTTTGCCGGCGGTTCACTGGACTGGCTGACGCCTTTCACCCTGTTCTGCGGCCTGGCGTTGGTGGTGGCCTATGCCTTGCTCGGCTGCACCTGGCTGATCATGAAGACCGAAGGCAAGCTGCAGCAGCAGATGCATGACATTGCTCGGCCCCTGGCCTATGTGGTGCTGGCGGTGATTGGCATCGTCAGTATCTGGACGCCCTTGGCCCATGCCGAGATCGCCGCTCGCTGGTTCACCCTGCCGAACCTGTTCTGGTTCCTGCCGGTGCCGATCCTGGTGCTGGTGACCATGTACGGCCTGCTGCGCGCCGTGGCCCGCAACGCCCACTACACACCGTTCCTGCTGACCCTGGTGCTGATCTTCCTCGGCTACAGCGGTCTAGGCATCAGCCTGTGGCCGAACATCGTGCCGCCGTCGATCTCCATCTGGGACGCCGCGGCGCCGCCACAAAGCCAGGGCTTCATGCTGGTGGGCACGCTGTTCATCATTCCGTTCATCCTGGGCTACACCTTCTGGAGCTACTACGTGTTCCGCGGCAAGGTCACCCACGAAGACGGTTACCACTAGGTAGGAGCCGGCTGGCCGGCGAACAGGCCCTTGAGCCATGTGCCCGGCTGGCTGGCGCTTTCGCTGGCCAGCCAGCTCCTACGAAGGTTTGGGTTAAGCAGGAGTTGCAGTTATGAGCGGTAAACACTCTTTGCAGGAAATCGAACAGGCGGAAAAGAAGCCGCTGTGGCAGCGCCTGGGTTGGCTGGTCATGATCTGGGGCGGCAGTGTCCTGGCCCTGTTCGTGGTCGCCAGCCTGATGCGCATGTTCATGAATGCCGCAGGCCTGACCACCCACTGATCATCCCATCCCGTGCCTTGCGGCACGGTTTCAACCCTCCGCCAGCGGAGGGTTTTTTTTGCCTGTTATTTACGTGCCTTGAGGATCACGAACTTGGGCGTCGCCGCCACTTGCTCGACGCCGCGGAACAGCCGCGCCAGCTTGCTGTGATAACCCAGGTGGCGGTTGCCGACGATATACAGGGCGCCGCCCACTACCAGAGCTTCCCGGGCCTGTTGGAACATGCGCCAGGCAAGGAAGTCGCCCACCACCTGCTGCTGGTGGAAGGGCGGGTTGCACAGCACCACGTCCAGGGACTGTGGCGCTTGCTCAGCCAGGCCGTCGCCGGCACGCATTTGGGCCTCACGCTCACCGAGCACGGCCTGCCAGTTTTCCCGGGCCGATTGCACCGCCATGAAAGATTCGTCCACCAGGGTGTAGTGGGCTTGCGGGTTGTCCAGGGCGCTGGCGATGGCCAGCACGCCGTTACCGCAGCCGAGGTCCGCGACCCGGGCGCTGCCCAGGTTCTGTGGCAGGTGCGGGAGGAAGGCGCGGGTGCCGATGTCCAGGCCTTCGCGGCAGAACACGTTGGCATGGTTGAGCAGCTCGATGGCCGGCTGTTCCAGGCGATAGCGGGTCGGGTAGGGCGACTGGGCCGGCTGTTTGGCTTCTGCAGTGGCCATCAGCAAGCGGGCCTTTTTCACGGCCAGGGATGCCTGCACCGGGCCGATGTAGCGCTCCAGCAAGTCACCGGCGGCGCGGGGCAGGTGCTTGACCATGGCCGCCGCCACCACCTGGGCGCCGGGGGCCAGTTGCCCTTGCAGACGGATCAATTGTTCCTCCAGCAGGGCCAGGGTCTTGGGTACGCGGATCAGCACCTGGTCGAACGGTCCGCTCAAGGTCTCGCTGGCCGGTACTACACGCAGGGCATCGAAGGGCAGGCCGTTGCGTGCCAGGTTCTTTTCCAGGGCCAGGGCGCCCAGGTACGAATCGCCGCTGCTGCTGACCTGGACCTTGCCCAGCAGGCTCGCAGCCAGGGCACCGAAGCTGTCGTTGAGGATCAGTACCCGGGTGTCACTGCTCGGCTGCTGCTCGGCCAGGTGATTGAGCAGGTACTCGTCCGCCGCGTCGAAAGCTTGCAGCGGCTCGTTCTGCTGTTCGGGCTGGCGGATCAGGTCGAGCTGGGCGAAGGGGCTTGCGAGCAGGGGCATGGGCGGACTCTAGGTAATCGGTGAATGTCCTGTCGCTGGGGAACATGGAGCGGACAGGAACCCTTGAACAGCCGCGGGGCGGGCCGCAGGAGGGCGATTCAAAATGGGGGTAAATGGTACGTTTTTTTGCCGGCGATTGCCCGCGATCTATGCCATTACAAACCGCCGGTGTTTCTGCGCCGCGCTTTGCGGGACACTAGAGCATCGCTTTTGTGGAGTCCCTCATGACTGCCAGTGAAGAAAAGTACAGCCGCCAGACCCTGCTGGACGTCCAGCCGCTGACCCCGAGCCTGTTCACCTTGCGCACCACTCGGGATGCGGGTTTCCGCTTTCGGGCCGGGCAGTTTGCCCGCCTTGGCGTGACCAAGGCCGATGGCAGCACGGTGTGGCGCGCCTATTCCATGGTGTCGTCGCCGTTCGACGAGTTTCTCGAATTCTTTTCCATTGTGGTGCCCGGTGGCGAGTTCACCAGCGAGCTGAGCCGCCTGGAAGTGGGGGACAGCCTGCTGGTGGATCGTCAGGCGTTCGGTTACCTGACCCTGGATCGTTTCGTCGACGGTCGCGACCTCTGGCTGTTATCCACAGGCACCGGGATCGCGCCGTTCCTGTCGATCCTCCAGGACTTCGAAGTGTGGGAGAAATTCGAGCGCATCATCCTGGTCTACAGCGTGCGCGAGGCCAGGGAGCTGGCTTATCAGCAACTGCTTGCCGAGTTGCCGCAACGTGAGTACCTGGCGGAGTTCGCCCATAAGTTGCAGTTCATCAGCACCGTGACCCGCGAGCAGCACCCGGGCAGCCTCAACGGGCGTATCACCCACCTGATCGAGAACGGTGAGCTGGAACGCGCCGCGGGTGTGGAACTGACCCCCGAGCACTCTCGGGTGATGCTCTGCGGCAACCCGCAGATGATCGATGACACCCGGGCCCTGCTCAAGCAACGAGGCATGAACCTGAGCCTGAGTCGACGGCCGGGGCAGGTGGCGGTGGAGAACTACTGGTAACCAAAACGGCGCCTCGAGGGCGCCGTCTTTGTGTTACTGAAGCCTTTTTCAGGGCTTGTTGTTCTGTGCCTTGAGCAGATCGCGGATCTCCCCCAGCAGCTCTTCTTCCTTGGTTGGTACCGGTGGCAGGGTAGGGGCCACGGCTTCTTCGCGTTTCAGGCGGTTGATCACCTTGACGCCCATGAAGATGGCGAAAGCGATGATGATGAAGTCGATGATGCTCTGGATGAACTTGCCATAGGCCAGAACCACCGCGGGTGTGTCCCCCGCAGCCGCTTTCAGGGTGACCGCCAGGTCCCCGAAGTTCACCCCTCCGACCAATACGCCGATGGGTGGCATGACCACGTCACCCACAAAGGAAGAGACGATCTTGCCGAACGCGGCGCCGATGATGATACCCACGGCCATATCGACCACATTACCTTTGACCGCGAAGGCCTTGAATTCACTTAGCACGCCCATAGGTTATTCCCTGTTGCAGATGAGGTTGGTTACGGCAGTGTAATTCAGCAAAAAGCATTTTGCCGAAACAACTTTTTACAGCTTGCGGGGTTATCGACCGATAAAGAGGCAAATAGTTTATTCAAAGTGCCATCAAATCGCGCGCGATATACCCCGCATCTGACGAGATAACCAGAACATTCTGTCAATCGACGGGTTATGGCCTTTCTATTTATCTTTCAAATGTTTAGTCACTAGCCTCTAGCAGGCGCACCGAGATGCGCCTTATATAACTAGAGGAATTCAACATGACCGCTTCTCTTGGCCTTGGGAGTTTTTCCCAGCGATGCGTACTGGGCGTGCTTGCCGCCAGTATGCTTTCCCTTTCCGTACAGGCTGCCACGCTGACCCGCGACAATGGCGCGGCAGTGGGCGATAACCAGAACTCACAAACGGCAGGTGCTACCGGAGCGGTGTTGCTGCAAGACGTGCAACTGATCCAGAAGCTCCAGCGTTTTGACCGTGAGCGCATTCCAGAGCGCGTGGTACACGCCCGCGGCACCGGTGCCCACGGTACGTTCACTATCACCGACAATCTCAGCGACCTGACCCGTGCCAAGGTGTTTGCCGCCGGCGAAGTGACCCCGGTATTCGTGCGCTTCTCGGCCGTGGTGCATGGCAACCACTCCCCAGAAACCTTGCGCGATCCCCGGGGTTTCGCCACCAAGTTCTATACCGCAGACGGAAACTGGGACCTGGTAGGCAACAACTTCCCAACCTTTTTCATTCGTGACGCCATCAAGTTCCCGGATATGGTGCACGCGTTCAAACCTGACCCGCGCACCAACCTTGACGATGATTCGCGGCGTTTCGACTTCTTCTCCCATGTTCCCGAAGCCACTCGTACTTTGACCGAGTTGTATTCCAACTCCGGTACTCCGGCCAGTTACCGGGAAATGGACGGTAACGGCGTACACGCCTACAAGTTGATCAACGCCAAGGGTGAAGTGCACTACGTGAAGTTCCACTGGAAGAGTCTGCAAGGCCTGAAGAATCTCGATCCGAAACAAGTGGTCGAGGTACAAGGGCGTGATTACAGCCATATGACCAACGACTTGGTAACCCACATTAATAAAGGGGATTTTCCCAAGTGGGACTTGTATGTCCAGGTATTGAAACCCGAAGACTTGGCCAAGTTTGATTTCGATCCCCTGGACGCCACCAAGATCTGGCCCGATGTACCCGAGCGCAAAGTGGGACAAATGGTGTTGAACCGTAATCCGGCCAACGTTTTCCAGGAGACCGAGCAGGTGGCCATGGCCCCGGCCAATCTGGTACCGGGGATCGAACCGTCGGAAGACCGCCTGCTGCAAGGCCGGGTGTTCTCCTACGCCGATACCCAGATGTACCGCATCGGCGCCAACGCCCTGCAACTGCCGATCAACGCACCGAAGAATCCGGTGAACAACGGCAACCAGGACGGCGCGATGAACCTGGGGCACAGCAGCACCGGGGTCAACTATCAGCCGAGCCGCTTGATGCCTCGTGAAGAACCACAGACTGCTCGTTACAGTCACATGGCACTCTCGGGTAGCACCCAGCAGGCGAAGATCCAGCGTGAGCAGAACTTCAAGCAGGCCGGTGATCTGTACCGCTCCTTCAGCAAGAAAGAGCGCCAGGACCTGATCGACAGCTTCGGCGGCTCCTTGGCCACCACCGATGACGAGAGCAAGCACATCATGCTGTCGTTCCTTTATAAGGCCGACCCTGAATACGGCACCGGCGTGACCAAAGTGGCCAAGGGCGACCTGGCCCGGGTCAAGGCCCTGGCGGCCAAACTGAGCGACTGATGCTTCACGCCTTGTAGGAGCTGGCTTGCCAGCGAACGGAACACCACACAGTACGGGGTAGTCCTTCGCCGGCAAGCCGGCTCCTGCGCTTCTCAGGTAAAAAAGGAGGTGTGTCATGCGCCTGTTCATTTCGCTGCTGACCCTGGCCTGGACCCTGGCTGCCCATGCGCAGCCAACCGACCCGGTGGCGGTCAAGGTCCAGCTGGAAAACTACTATTTCGACGCCGCCCGCCGGGGCGATGTGGAGATGCTCAACACCTTTATCGAGGCCGGTTATTCCCTAGATACCCAGGATGAAAAGGGTTACACGGCACTGATTCTGGCCGCCTATCACGGCCAGTATCCGGCAGTGGAGCGCCTGCTGGCCGCCGGTGCCAACGCCTGTACCCAGGACAAACGCGGTAACACGGCGTTGATGGGGGCAATCTTCAAGGGCGAGGTGCAGATCGCCCGACGCCTGCTGGCGACCGATTGCAGCCCCGATCAGCGTAATGGCGCAGGGCAGACCGCGGCCATGTACGCCGGATTGTTCAAGCGGGTCGAGTTGTTGGACGCCTTGGCCGCCAAGGGCGCCGACCTGAATGCCGAAGACCCGCTGGGCAATAGCGCCACGCGTCTGGCCAGCGGGCAGATACGCACCACGGCGCCGCGCTGATCGGCTCCAGCTGAGCTATCATCGCGGTTTTTGCCGGGGGTTCAGATGGCCAAGGCCAAGCGCATGTACGGCTGCACCGAGTGCGGCTCCACCTTTCCCAAATGGGCCGGGCAATGCGGCGAGTGCGGGGCCTGGAACACTCTGACCGAGACCATGATCGAAAGCGGCGGCGCCGCGGCGCCTGCCGGGCGTACCGGCTGGGCCGGGCAGCAGGCGCAGATCAAGACCCTGGCGGAAGTTAGTGTCGAGGAAATCCCGCGTTTCTCCACCGCGTCCGGCGAACTCGACCGGGTGCTGGGCGGTGGCCTGGTGGACGGTTCGGTGGTGCTGATCGGCGGTGATCCGGGAATCGGCAAGTCGACCATCCTGCTGCAGACCCTGTGCAACATCGCCACGCGCATGCCGGCGCTGTACGTCACCGGTGAGGAATCCCAGCAGCAGGTGGCGATGCGCGCCCGGCGCCTGGGCCTGCCCCAGGATCAGTTGCGGGTGATGACCGAGACCTGCATTGAAACCATCATCGCCACCGCTCGGGTGGAAAAACCCAAGGTCATGGTGATCGACTCGATCCAGACCATCTTCACCGAACAGCTGCAATCGGCTCCGGGCGGTGTGTCCCAGGTGCGCGAGAGCGCTGCCTTGCTGGTGCGTTACGCCAAGCAGAGCGGCACGGCGATCTTCCTGGTGGGCCACGTGACCAAGGAAGGCGCCCTGGCCGGACCGCGGGTGCTGGAGCACATGGTGGACACCGTGCTGTATTTCGAGGGCGAGTCCGACGGTCGCCTGCGGTTGTTGCGGGCGGTGAAGAACCGTTTTGGTGCGGTCAACGAGCTGGGTGTGTTCGGCATGACCGACCGTGGTCTGAAGGAGGTGTCCAACCCTTCGGCGATTTTCCTCACTCGGGCTCAAGAAGAAGTGCCCGGCAGCGTGGTAATGGCGACCTGGGAGGGGACCCGGCCGATGCTGGTGGAAGTCCAGGCGCTGGTGGATGACAGCCACCTGGCCAATCCGCGTCGGGTCACCCTGGGTCTGGATCAGAACCGCCTGGCCATGCTGCTGGCAGTGCTGCACCGCCACGGCGGGATTCCGACCCATGACCAGGATGTGTTCCTCAACGTGGTGGGCGGGGTCAAGGTGCTGGAAACCGCCTCCGACCTGGCGTTGATGGCGGCGGTGATGTCGAGTTTGCGCAACCGTCCGCTGCCCCATGACTTGCTGGTGTTCGGTGAAGTGGGCCTGTCCGGTGAAGTGCGTCCGGTGCCCAGCGGCCAGGAGCGCTTGAAAGAGGCAGCCAAGCACGGCTTCAAACGGGCCATCGTGCCCAAGGGCAATGCGCCGAAAGAGTCGCCGCCGGGCTTGAAGATCATTGCCGTGACCCGCCTGGAACAGGCGTTGGATGCGCTCTTCGAATAAACAGAGCTGGGCTCTCATGGAAGGAAGCAGGTAATGGGCATGACAAGGTTGAATGGCTGGTTGCTGGGCATCAGCCTGCTGTGTGGCAGCGGCTTTGCCGTGGCGCAGCAGAGCGAGGTGCCCGAGGGCTATCGTGTGGCCCAGCAGGTACTGGTGGGAGATGGCTCGCTTTTGGAGGTGCTGGAGGACGTGCGCATCACGCCGCAACTGCACGCCGACAGTTGGGGCAATGGCTTGGACGCCGACAGCTTTGCCCAATCCGAGGACGATCACCCGGCCGCTCCCCTGGGCGCTCAGGCGCGCCTGGTTTCCGACAGCGGCGAGGTGCTGGCGCAGAAGTCCCTGGGCTATCCCCTGGCTACGGTGGAAAAGGCGCCGCTCAACGGCCTGCCATCGCCGGCGTTTTTCCTCACCGTCGACCAGACCGCACCCATGGGCAGCTACAGCGGTCCGGCCACCGAAGTGCTGACGCCGGAGCAGAGTCAGCTGGACCCGGTGCTCTACCTGGGTGAAGGAGGGGAAAGACAGCCGCTGGTGTTTGCCCAGACTGGCAAGGCGGCGTGGCAGATCGTGCCGTCCCGTGAAGGGGGCACCGAAAGCATCCAGCAGGTGTCATCGGCGTCGTCGATGGAGAACGAAGAGTTCATCACCACCTATCGCACCTTCCGTTATGTCGACGGCCAATGGACAGTCGCCTCACGGCAGCAAGCGGGTTACTGGGACATGGAAAGCGATTTTCCCGAACCCGCGCTGTTTCCCTGAATACCGGTGTCGCTGATCAAATATTGATCAGTGCGCCCAGTTCCCGCTCCAACTCCTCGGGGTCTCCCAGGTTCAGCTCGATCAACCTCCTGAGGTGTTCGATGGACTCCAGGCCGATGTGCAGGCAGACGAAGCCCAACTGACCGTGATGGTCGTGGGCCAGCTGCACATCCATACGCACGTCGGCATCGAGGCCGAGGTGAATATCGGCTTCGAAGGGGCGATTGGGATCTCCAATCCAGGGATCGGGGCGTTCGATCAACAGTCCCTTGAGAGACAGGTCCAGCAGCCGCACCGGCCAGCGGTGAGTGCCCTGGCTCAGTTCGGTCGTGGCATCGAAGGCGATGCGTTTGAAGCGTCGGCGTTCGGCGTGTTGCTCGCTCATGGGCTGGCCCTCTGCGTGGTGCACTGACTATAGACCCCGGTTTATCACTGTCGCTACCACAGCCATCGGACCTCAAAAAACACGGATTGCCACCTTGCTCGCAGCTTGCCGGACGAAAGGCGGGCGGATTCAGGGTTTTTTGTCGGCGGCCTTGAGCTGAAAAGTTTCGAGAAAAGTGCGGCTCATAAGTTAAAAGAAGGCTCTAGACCAACGTGGGGGGTGGTCTTTGAGAACAGTAGCGCTACACTCGAAACGCTGTCTTTCTGTCCACCCTGGCTGGGATAAAAAAATGAAAAATAATAATAGCCTGCTGCGCCATGTCCCTTGGCTGCTGCTGGCAATCGTAGGAGCGTGCGCCCTCGGCGTAGTTGCATTGCGTCGCGGCGAGGCGATCAACGCCTTGTGGATTGTGGTGGCCGCGGTGGCCATCTATCTGGTGGCGTACCGGTATTACAGTCTGTTCATTGCCAATAATGTGATGCAGCTGGACCCTCGTCGGGCCACTCCCGCTGTGCTCAACAACGATGGTCTGGACTATGTGCCGACCAACAAACACATTCTCTTCGGTCACCACTTCGCGGCCATTGCCGGCGCAGGTCCCTTGGTGGGCCCGGTTCTGGCGGCGCAGATGGGCTACCTGCCCGGCACCCTGTGGCTGATTGCCGGGGTGGTCCTGGCCGGTGCGGTACAGGACTTCATGGTGCTGTTCCTGTCCACCCGGCGTAACGGTCGCTCCCTGGGCGACATGGTTCGTGAGGAAATGGGCCGTATCCCCGGCACCATCGCGCTGTTCGGCTGCTTCCTGATCATGATCATCATCCTCGCGGTGCTGGCGCTGATCGTGGTCAAGGCCCTGGCCGAGAGCCCGTGGGGCATTTTCACGGTGATGGCGACCATCCCGATCGCGGTGTTCATGGGCGTGTACATGCGCTACATCCGCCCGGGGCGCATCGGCGAAATTTCGTTGATCGGCGTGCTATTGCTGCTCGGCTCCATCTGGCTGGGGGGCCAGGTGGCCGCCGATCCGGTCTGGGGCAAGATGTTTACCTTCACCGGCATCCAGATCACCTGGATGCTGATCGGCTACGGTTTTGTCGCTGCGGTGCTGCCGGTGTGGCTGATCCTGGCGCCCCGTGACTACCTGTCGACCTTCCTCAAGATCGGTACCATCATCGCCCTGGCGATTGGCATCCTGATCACCATGCCCGAGCTGAAAATGCCGGCCCTGACCCAGTTCACCGATGGCACTGGCCCGGTATGGAAGGGCGGCCTGTTCCCGTTCCTGTTCATCACCATCGCTTGTGGCGCGGTGTCCGGCTTCCACGCGCTGATCTCCTCGGGGACCACGCCGAAGCTGCTGGATAACGAAGCCAACGCTCGCTACATCGGCTATGGCGGCATGCTCATGGAGTCCTTCGTGGCGATCATGGCCATGGTCGCGGCCTCGGTGATCGAGCCCGGCGTTTACTTCGCCATGAACAGCCCGGCGGCCATTGTTGGCGGTGATGTGGTGGCTGTGGCCCAAACCGTCAGTAGCTGGGGTTTTGTCATCAGCCCGGAACAACTCCAGGCTGTGGCCAAGGACATCGGTGAAAACACCATCCTGGCCCGTGCCGGCGGTGCGCCGACCCTGGCGGTGGGTATCGCACAGATCCTCCACCATGTACTGCCGGGTGAAAACACCATGGCGTTCTGGTACCACTTCGCGATCCTGTTCGAAGCCCTGTTCATTCTTACCGCTGTGGATGCCGGTACCCGTGCCGGTCGTTTCATGCTCCAGGATCTGCTGGGGTCTTTCGTTCCCGCGCTGAAACGCACTGAATCCTGGACCGCCAACCTGATCGCCACGGCCGGCTGTGTCGCCCTCTGGGGTTACCTGCTGTACCAGGGCGTGATCGATCCGCTGGGTGGCATCAACACCTTGTGGCCGCTGTTCGGCATCTCCAACCAGATGCTGGCCGGTATCGCCCTGATGCTGGGCACCGTGGTCCTGATCAAGATGAAGCGTCAGCGCTACATCTGGGTCACCCTGCTGCCGGCTGTCTGGCTGCTGATCTGCACCACTACCGCAGGCTTCATCAAGCTGTTCGACGCCAACCCGGCGATCGGCTTCCTGTCGCTGGCGAAGAAATACAGCGATGCGATGGCCAATGGTCAGATCCTCGCTCCGGCCAAGGACATCACGCAGATGCAGCACGTGATCTTCAACGCCTACACCAACGCGACCCTGACGGCATTGTTCCTGCTGGTGGTGTTCAGCATCCTGTTCTACGCGCTCAAGGTCGGTATTGCGGCTTGGGGCACCAAGGAACGTACGGATAAAGAATCGCCCTTCCAGGCTGTGCCAGACGCGTAACCCGAGGATTGCAACGATGTTCAATGACCTGAGTCGCCTCGGTAAATACCTCGGTCAGGCCGCGCGCCTGATGGTCGGCATGCCCGACTACGACAACTACGTCGAGCATATGCAAACCAAGCACCCGGACAAGCCGGTGATGTCGTACGAGGCGTTCTTCCGTGAACGCCAGGAAGCCCGGTACGGCGGCAAGGGCGGTCCGAAGTGCTGTTGAAGTACAGCGTGTAAGTCACACCCATGTAGGAGCCGGCTTGCCGGCGATAGCGATTCTTCGGACGCCATCGCCGACCAGCCGGCTTCTACGTTTTCATGCGTGGGAGATCCTGTTTTGCAAAATCCTATTCCTGTCACCGTGCTCAGCGGTTTCCTCGGTGCCGGCAAGACCACCTTGTTGCGTCACCTGCTCAAGGCCGAGCATGGTTTGAAGATCGCCGTGATCGAGAATGAGTTCAGTGATGCCGGTATCGACACCCAGCTGCTGGGGGACGAGCCGGTCCAGGTCATGACCCTGTCCAATGGCTGTGTCTGCTGCACCATCCACACCGACCTGACCAAGGCCCTGTACTTGCTGCTGGAACGCCTGGACAGTGGCGAGATCGCCTTTGATCGACTGGTGATCGAGTGCACCGGATTGGCCGATCCGGCGCCGGTGGCGCAGACCTTTTTCATTGATGAAGAGTTGCGCGAGCGCTACATCCTCGACGGCATCATCACCCTGGTGGATGCCAAGCACGCCGAGTTCCACCTGACCCAGACCATCGCCCAGGCGCAGATCGGCTTTGCCGACCGGCTGCTGGTGAGCAAGCGCGACCTGGTGGATGAACAGACCTTCGACGCCCTCAGCCAGCGCCTGACGCGGATCAACCGCCGGGCGCCGATTCGTCTGGTGGAGCAGGGCCAGATCGATCTGGCGGAGCTGCTGGATGTACGGGGCTTCAACTTGAATGCTGATCTGGGCGGCGGCATCAGTCTGCGACCGGTGAGCCAGGCACCCTCGGTGGACCGGATTTCCAGTCTGGTACTGCGCACCGAGCAGGCCCTGGATCTGGATCGCCTCAGCGAGTTCATGAATGAGCTGCTGGAGGATCATGGCAAGCAATTGCTGCGTTACAAGGGCGTGCTGAATGTGATCGACGAGCCACGGCGCATGGTGTTCCAGGGCGTGCTCAAGCTTTATGGCTTTGACTGGGATACCCAATGGGCTGAGGGCGAGGCGCGGGAGAGTGTGATGGTGTTCATTGCCGACGATCTGCCGGAAGAGAAGATCCGGCAGGGCTTCGAGAAAATGCTGGGGGGCTGAGGTTTTCGCCGGCAAGCCGGCTCCTACAGGTCGGCGGGTGCTGTGCCTAGCAGGCGTTGTTGCAGATGATCCAGGTGTCGGTTCATCAGGGCTTCGGCCTTTTCGACGTCGGCCGCCTGTAGCGCGTCGATGATCGTCGCGTGCTCTTGCCAGGCGCAGCAGTGGCGGGCGCGGCCTTCAAACTGAGCGATGGCCAGGGAGGTCAGCGGCACCAGACTGCCGAGAAACTGCGCCAGTGGTGCATTGCCGGCCACTTCAGCCAGTTGCAGGTGGAACTCCCCGGACAGGCGAATGGCCGGGCCTCGTTGGTCGCGCTCGATGGCCTCTCGTTCCCGGGCGATCAGTTGCCGAAGGGACTGCAACTGGCGCCGGGGTTGCTGGCAGGCCAGGCGCACCAGGGTGATTTCCGTCAGGCGCCGGGCGTGCAGGATCTGCCGGGTCTGCTCCAGGTCAGGAGCCGCGACCTGGGGGCGGTAATTGGGCCGCAGGATCACCACTTGCTGGTGGGACAACCGCGCCAGGACCTGGCGGATGATGCTGCGGCTGACGCCGAAGGCCTGCCCGAGGCTGTCTTCGGTGAAGCGGCTGCCGGGGGCGATGCGCTGTTCGAGAATAGCGTCGAAGATCTGCGGATAGACATCATCGACCAGCAGTTTTTTTTCGCCGCACTGACGCCGAGGCAGGCTGGCCACCAGGGTGAAGGGGTTGTTTTTCAGGGCGTAGCTGACCATGGCCTGTCTCCAGTCCAGTTGCTGACTCGGGGGTTGATTACAGGGCGTTGGAGCCCAGGTGATCGTCCGGAATATTCAGTTCGATGCCCATGCGCTGGCCCTCCTGGAGGATGTGCCGACGCATCTCGGCGCTGGCCAGGGCGCTGTTCTTGTTACGGATCGCCCGCACTACCGCTTCATTCTCTTCCAGGCGCTCGGCCAGGTGCTCCGGCGAATTGCGCAGGATCTGCGCACTTTGCTTGAGGGCATTGCTGGTCTGTTGCACCACGTTCTGGAAGATCGGGTTGCTGGTCAGGGTGAACAGTTCCTCGTGGAAAGCGATGTAGGCATTGACCCCGGCTTCGCTGTCATTGGCCTCCAGGGCTTCGCGCATGTCCATCAGGGTCAGGCGCAGTTGGCCGACTTCCTTGCTGCTGATGGATTGCGCCACCAGCCCGACGATGAAGGGTTCCAGGGTGTAGCGCAGTTGCAGCACGTCCTCGAGGCTGGCGCCGGCCACACTGCTCTCGGCACCCTGGGCTTCGCCCAGGGGGGCGTCCAGCACCACCACGCCCTTGCCGGGCATGGAGCGCACCAGGCCCAGGGTCTCCAGGACGATCACTGCTTCACGCAGGCTGGGGCGGCTGATGCCCAGTTGCTCGGCCAATTCACGTTGCCCGGGCAGCATGTCGCCGGAGCGCCACTGGCCTCGGGCAAGGGCGGCCCGGAGCTTTTCTACCACTGAATTCACAACCGTTGACGAGCTGATCACTGTTGACTCCATGAGCTATCGGTAGCGCGCTGTTGCCGCGCTGATTGTTGTGCCTGCCGTCGGCAGGCACAAGGTCGGATCAAAATTCCTGCTGGTGGGCACCGGCCACCGGTTTTCGTGCCTGGAAGGTATAGCCCTGTTGACCACTGAGCACTTTGTTGGCCCGTTGCACGTCGATGTCCTTTTCCCAGCGGGCGATGGCCACGGTGGCCACGCAGTTGCCGATCAGGTTGGTCAGGGCGCGGCCGATGCCCATGAACCAGTCCACTGCCAGCACCAGCACCAGGCCCACCACCGGAATCGCCGGGATCGCGGTCAGCGTCGCTGCCAGAATCACCAGGGCCGAACCGGGAATACCGTGGGCGCCCTTGGAGGTGATCAGCGACACCAGGAGGATGGTCAAAAGGTCCGACATGGACAACGGCGTGCCGGTGGCATTGGCGATAAAGACGATGGCCAGGGTCAGGTAGATGGAGAAACCGTCCAGGTTGAAGGAGTAGCCGGTGGGAATCACCAGACCCACGGTGGAGCTGCCGATGCCCAGATGCTCCAGCTTGCGCATGATCTGCGGCAGGACAGCGTCGGAGGAGGCGGTGCCGAGGACGATCAGCAACTCTTCCCGCAGGTATTTGAGGAAGGGCAGCATGCGCAGGCCCGACAGCCGCATGACCAGGCCGAGGATCACCGCGACGAAGGCGAAGCAGGTCAGGTAAAACAGGCCCACCAGGCTGCCCAGGTGCTGTAGCGAATCCAGGCCGTATTTGCTGGTGGTGAAGGCGATGGCACCGAACACGCCGATGGGCGCCAGGCGCACGATCATGCCCATGATGCGGAAGATCACATGGCTCAGTTCATTGATCAGCCGGGAGATGCCGGAGGCGGCTTCGCCCACCAGGTTCAGGGCACTGCCGAACAGTACTGAGAACAGCAGCACCTGGAGGATATTGTTCTCGGCAAAGGCACCGATCACCGAGGTGGGGATCAGGTCCATGAGGAACTGGGTGGTGGTGTGCATGTGCTGGCTGCGCTGGGCGATATCGCCCATGTCGGCGGTGGACAGCTGCTCCAGGTGGATATTGGCGCCGCTGCCGATGCCGGTGCTGAAGGCCATGACCAGGCCGATCACCAGGGCGATGGTGGTGAGTATTTCGAAGTAGATCACTGATTTGAGGCCGATGCGGCCGACCTTCTTCAGGTCGCCGGCGCCGGATATGCCGCTAACCACCACGCAGAACACGATCAGGCCGATGAGCATCTTGATCAGCTTGATGAAGCCGTCGCCCAGTGGTTTGAGTTGTGAGGAGTATTCGGGGAGGGTGAGTCCGCAGACGATGCCGAGCATCAGTCCGAGCACAACCTGGAGGAAAATCGAACGCGAGCACCATCTGAGCATGGGGAGGAATCCTGGTCGGTGTCCTGTCTGCCGTGCGCCGGGAGCGCAGCGGATGGAGGACTTAATTATTGTGGTCTTACCGGTATGTCCAGTGCAGGCGCAGTCTACGCTCGGCTTTCAGCGGTTTACAAGAGGAATGGCGCAAATTGGCATGACCGGTCTGACCAGTGGTTTGGCTCTATGGATCATGCGTTGCGAACGCTGCTGGTCGCAGCTTGTGGCATGGCCTGCAAGAGGCGCTTGGGTAGGCTCGCTGGTATTTCGCCGGCATAAAAAAGCCCGGCACTGAGGCCGGGCTTCTTGTACTGCAGTCTGCGGGCTGATTAAGCGCCGTATACCGGCAGCTTCTTGCAGATGGCCTTGACCTTCTCACGTACGGCGTCGATCACCGCTTCGTTGGAAAGGTCCGCCAGGATGTCGCAGATCCAGCCGGCCAGTTCCTTGCACTCGGCTTCCTTGAAGCCGCGGGTGGTCACAGCCGGAGTACCGAAGCGCAGGCCGGAGGTGACGAACGGAGAGCGTGGATCGTTTGGCACGGAGTTCTTGTTCACGGTGATGAACGCTTTGCCCAGAGCGGCGTCGGCGTCTTTACCGGAGATGTCCTGCTTGATCAGCGACAGCAGGAACAGGTGGTTCTTGGTACCGCCGGAAACCACGTCGAAACCGCGTGCGATGAACACTTCGGCCATGGCCTGGGCGTTCTTCACCACTTGTTCCTGGTAGGCCTTGAACTCAGGCTGCAGTGCTTCCTTGAAGCAGATCGCTTTAGCGGCGATCACGTGCTCCAGCGGGCCACCTTGGGCGCCCGGGAATACCGCGGAGTTCAGCTTCTTCTCGATGTCGGCGTTGGCGCGAGCCAGGATCAGGCCGCCACGTGGACCGCGCAGGGTCTTGTGGGTCGTGGTGGTGACCACGTCGGCGAATGGCACTGGGTTCGGGTAGACGCCAGCGGCGACCAGACCGGCCACGTGGGCCATGTCGACGAACAGGTAGGCACCGACCTTGTCGGCGATTTCGCGGAAGCGCGGGAAGTCGAGAATCTGCGAGTAGGCGGAGAAACCGGCCACGATCATTTTTGGCTTGTGCTCAACGGCCAGGCGCTCGACTTCGTCGTAGTCGATCAGGCCGTTGGCGTCGATGCCGTACTGAACAGCGTTGTACAGCTTGCCGGAGGAGGATACCGCGGCACCGTGGGTCAGGTGACCACCGTGGGCCAGGCTCATGCCCAGGATGGTGTCGCCGCCTTGCAGCAGGGCCAGGTAGACCGCAGCGTTGGCTTGGGAGCCGGCGTGTGGCTGGACGTTGGCGTAGTCGGCGCCGAACAGCTCCTTGGCTCTGTCAATTGCAAGCTGTTCAACCACGTCGACGTACTCGCAGCCGCCGTAGTAGCGCTTGCCTGGGTAACCTTCGGCGTATTTGTTGGTCAATACCGAGCCTTGAGCTTCCATCACCGCTGGGCTGGTGTAGTTTTCCGAAGCGATCAGCTCAATGTGCTCTTCCTGGCGCTGAGCTTCTTGCTCCATGGCGGCAAAGAGATCGGCGTCGTACTTGGCAATAGTCAAATCACGGCTGAACATGGCGGTCCTCAAGGATCGGGGGCAGAAAAGGGAGGCATTCTAACCCAATGGGTTTTAGATGGCATATGAAAGGACATCATGTCGCAGACAAGTGGCCTTCACGTCGTAAGTGATCTCTCGTAGGAGCTGGCTTGCCAGCGAAGAGGCCCCTGAATCGCCTTCGCCGGCAAGCCGGCTCCTACGCATGCGAGAGATTTAGTCGAACATGAACAGGGCGTCGTTGCTGAATTGCGCTTCGAAGCGGTTGGCCGGCATCGGTCGGCCGAACAGGTAGCCCTGGACTTCATCGCAGCCGTGCTCACGCAGGAAGTCCAGCTGCTCATGAGTTTCCACGCCCTCGGCGATCACCGCCAGGTTCAGGCTGTGGGCCATGGCGATAATGGCTCGGGCGATCTGCGCGTCCTGCTCGCCGGACGGCAGGCCGTCGACGAAGGTGCGGTCGATTTTCAGCACGTCGATGGGGAACTGCTTGAGGTAGTTCAGCGATGAATAGCCTGTGCCGAAGTCGTCCACCGCGATGCTCAGGCCAAGGTTTTTCAGGCCGTCGAGGATCTGCATCGCCTCGCTGACTTCGCGCATCAGGATACTTTCGGTGAGCTCCAGTTCCAGGCACGCCGGTGGCAGCCCCGTGTCCTTGAGGATGGTGGCGATGCGCATGCCCAACTGGCCGTCGGAGAACTGCCGTGCGGAAATGTTCACCGAGACCTTCGGTACCCGCACCTTGGCCTGGTGCCAGGACTTGAGCTGGCGGCAGGCTTCGCTGATCACCCAGTCGCCGACATCCACCACCAGGCCCAGTTCTTCCAGGACCGGAATGAAGTCGCCCGGCGGCACCAGCCCGCGGCGCGGATGACGCCAGCGCAGCAGCGCCTCGGCACCGGTCAGGCGTTTGCCGTCGCCGCTGAACTGTGGCTGGTAATAAAGCACGAACTCTTCCTGTTCCAGGGCGTGGCGCAGGTCGCTTTCCAGCTCCAGGCGCTCCAGGGCACTGGCGTTCATGTCGGCCTGGTAGAACTGGAAGTTGTTCTTGCCGCGCTCCTTGGCGTGGTACATCGCGGTGTCGGCGTTCTTCATCAACTGGCTCAGTTCGTTGCCGTCCTGAGGGCTCAGGGCGATGCCGATACTGGCGGTGACAAAGAATTCCCGGCCTTCCAGGACGAAGGGCTTGACTAGGCTGGCGAGGATCTTCTCGGCCACATTGATGGCCCGGTTCAGGGCAATCTCGCGGCTGGAGCGGGGTTGCAAGAGCAGGGTGAATTCGTCACCACCCATGCGCGCCACGGTGTCGTCATCGTCGACGCAACCCAGCAGGCGGGTGGCCATTTCCTTGAGCATGCGATCGCCCGCGGCGTGGCCCAGGGAGTCGTTGATCGGCTTGAAGCGGTCCAGATCGAGGAACATCAGCACCACCCAGGACTTCTGCCGCTCTGCCGATTGCAGCGCAGTGTGCAGACGGTCCTGGAACAGGGTGCGGTTGGGCAAGTGGGTCAGGGCGTCGTAGTAGGCCAGGCGGTGAATCCGCTGTTCGCTGGCCTTGCGCTCGCTGATGTCGCTGAAGAAGCACACGTAGCTGGCCAGGTCGCCTTCATCGTCGAGCACCGCAGTGATGCCGACCCAGGCCGGGTAGTGCTCGCCATTGCGGCGCTTGAGCCAGACTTCGCCTTCCCAGGTGCTGTGCTGGTTCAACTGCTTGAGCACATAACGCAGGTGGGCTTCTTGCTGGTCGTCGACGGTGAGCATGTTCGGCAACTGATCGAGCACCTGGGACACCGCGTAGCCGCTGACCCGGCTGAAGGCTTCGTTGGCCTGGACGATGTAGCCGGCGGGGTCGGTGATCAGGATCGCCGAGGTCGAGTGTTCGAATACCGTGGCCGCCATGCGCAGGTCTTTTTCCGCGCGGCGCTGCTGGCTGATATCGCGGCCGACCCCGAGTACGCCCTCAAAGGCGCCATGCTCGTCCCACACCAATACCAGGCGCAGTTCGATGGGAATCTTGCGCCCATCGGCCCGCAGGCAGTCGAACAGAAACAGCTGGGTCTGCACCTGGCTGCGCAATTGCGCCAGTTGCTCGGGTTTGTCCAGAGCTTTGCTGACCCGGTCCATCAGGGTGTAGATGCCGGCCAGTTGCTGTGGATTGGCGATGGTGGACTGCCAGCCATTCTGGAAAATCCACTCCACGTCGTAGCCGAGCACCGCATGCACCGAGGGGCTGACGTAGTTCAGCGACAGCTTGTTGTCAGTGGAGAAGATCACGTCGCTGATGCTTTCGGCGAGCATGCGGTAGCGCTGTTCGCTGTCGCGCAGGGATTCGCTGGCCTCGATCTGGTCGGTGATGTCCTTGGCCACGCCAATGATTCGCGTCACCTGGTCGTAGCGATCCCGGGCCAGGGCCTGCTCGCGGATCTCGAAGCGCCGCCACTGGCCGCTGCGGTGGCGGAAGCGCAGTTGGCATTGCAGGAGTTGGGCATAGGCCGAATGACGCTGTTCCTGGCGCAGGCGGTGATAGAGGTCGGCGTCTTCCGGGTGCAGGAGGATTTCCCAGAAATATTCGCCCATCTGGTGCAGCTCGGTCTTGTTGTAGCCGAGGGTCTGGCCCAGGTGGTGGTTGCTGAAGATCATCCGTTGGCTGATCACGTCCTGCACATACAGGTGATCGGGCACGGTGCGCACTACGTCCGACCAGAAACCTTCGCGCTCCAGCAGCGACAGCTCGATCAGCTTGCGACTGGTGATGTCGCTGATGCTGAGGATCACTGCGCTGTAGTCTTCTGTCGCTTCCGGCAGGCGCAGCACCAGCCATAGATGCTGGTCATTGCCCTGGGCGTCGCTGAGCTTGATCTCCAGTTCCAGCTGTTTCTGCTGGTTGACCACGGCTTCCAGTAACTGGCCGCCGATGGCGTTGCCGTTCTTCGGGCAGCCTTCGATCAGCAGTTGCCAGGCCTGGTCGCTGGATTCGACGTTGAGCAGGCGCAGCGCCACCTGATTGACTTCGGTGATGCGCAATTCTTCCAGCAACTGGCGACGGTGGTCCGGGTGGCTGGTCTGCCAGCGCTTGAGCTGGTCGCTGTTGTGTAAATGGTATTTGCCGAGCAGGTCCGGGAGCCCGGAGATATCCATAACGCAGAGGGCCACCCCTGTGCCCTCGAAAATATCCTGATAGCGTCGCCGGCCCTCGTGGAGCTGGCGTTGGCGCCGACGCATGTTGAGCAGGGCAATCACCGGCAGCAGGGAGAACGCCAGGCCCAGCAGGCACTTGCCGATAAAGGCCGGCAGCAGCTCCTCGATCACCGCACGCTGGTCGAACAGCCCGCGCAGTTGCCAGTCGCTATTGTTCAATGGCACCAGCAGCACACTGCTGGCCATCTCGTCGGGGTCCAGCATGCCCGGGGTCGGCGTGCTGCGTTCGTCGCGCTTGATCACCTGGCGGCTCAGGCGGTTCTCGATCACCCAGGTCGGTTTGAAACCTTCCTCGCTTTGCCGCACCAGGGTCTGCAGGAAGCTGGGGGCCATGCGCAGTATCCAGAAACTGCGGGTCGAGCCGCTGGCCTGGTGTAGCAAGACATGCACCACTGAACCGTCGGCAGGATTGCTGTAGTAATAGCGCTGGGAACGGCTGCGCTGGACCAGTTCGGTGAGCCAGAGAGTGTCCTGGCTGTCGCTGGCGCTGTCGCTGAGGATCTGCCCCTGGCTGTCCAGCAGGGCGAAACTGCGTACGTCCGGCAGGGAGCGCTGGAGCTTTTGCAGCAATTGCTGTTGCTGCTGGCGGTCTTGGGGGGCTTCGACGATCGGTAGCAGATTGAGGGCGATCTGGGCATTGAGCGCCAGGTTCAGGCTCAGGTGGTCGGCCAGGTCGGCGCTGTAGTCGATGGCGTGCTGGCGCTGGTCCTTGCGGGTTTGCTGCAGTTGATCGAGCAGCTGCCAGAACAACAGGGCCAGGAGTAATAGCACCAGGGTAGCCAGTGCGCCTTTGAGTGTGCCCCGCAAAGGATAGGCCGACGCGGAGGCTTTAGCGCGCGCGGGCTGTGGCGAAATGACGTTGGACAAGCTGTGATCCTGCGGTTTGGCTGGGCTGGCGCGACGTGCACTATAAGCCGGACGCCCGAAGGGCGGCTAGCATGCCTTGAGTTGTGGCAAAGTGCCAGTCCCGCCTGGCTGGACCTGGATCGTGCATTGAGGTAGTTTTGCTGGTTACGCGGGAGCGTTCCAGCTCCAGACAATCAGGCTTTTTCCGCCCGCCGGTATTGATCATGGTCAATACCGGTGCAGCGCATGGCCTGGCCCGGGCCCGGCCCGTTCTATTCATCTGTCACTGACGCTAGGTTCACCATGGCTCAATACGTCTTCACCATGCATCGGCTGGGCAAAGTTGTTCCACCGAAGCGGGAAATCCTGAAAAACATCTCTCTGTCTTTTTTCCCCGGCGCCAAGATTGGCGTATTGGGCCTCAACGGTTCGGGTAAGTCCACGCTGCTGAAAATCATGGCCGGCGTCGATACCGAGTTCGAAGGCGAAGCCCGTCCGATGCCGGACCTGAACATCGGCTACCTGCCTCAGGAACCCCAGCTCGATCCAGCCAAGACCGTGCGTGAAGTGGTCGAGGAAGCGGTCAGCGTGATCAAGGATGCCCAGGCTCGCCTGGACGAGGTCTACGCGGCCTACGCCGAGCCGGATGCCGATTTCGACAAGCTGGCCGCCGAGCAAGCCAAGCTCGAAGCCATCCTGCAAGCCAGCGACGGCCATAACCTGGAGCGCCAGCTGGAAGTGGCCGCCGACGCCCTGCGCCTGCCGGCCTGGGACGCCAAGGTCGAGCACCTGTCCGGTGGTGAAAAGCGTCGTGTGGCCCTGTGCCGCCTGCTGCTGTCCGCTCCGGACATGCTGCTGCTCGACGAGCCAACCAACCACTTGGACGCCGACTCCGTGGCCTGGCTGGAGCATTTCCTCCACGACTTCCCGGGCACCGTGGTCGCGATCACGCACGACCGTTACTTCCTGGACAACGTCGCCGGCTGGATTCTCGAACTCGACCGCGGCGCCGGTATTCCTTACGAGGGCAACTATTCGGGTTGGCTGGAAGCCAAGTCCGATCGTCTGGCCCAGGAATCCAAGCAGCAGTCGGCCCATGAAAAGGCCATGAAGGAAGAGCTGGAGTGGGTGCGCAAAGGCGCCAAGGCCCGCCAGTCGAAATCCAAGGCTCGTCTGCAACGCTTCGAGGAAATGCAGTCCCAGGAATTCCAGAAGCGCAGCGAAACCAACGAGATTTACATCCCGGCCGGTCCGCGCCTGGGTGACAAGGTCATCGAGTTCAAGAACGTCACCAAGGGCTATGGCGATCGCGTGCTGATCGACAACCTGTCGTTCTCCATGCCTAAAGGCGCCATCGTCGGCGTGATCGGCGGTAACGGTGCTGGTAAATCCACCCTGTTCCGCATGCTCATGGGCAAGGAAACCCCGGATTCGGGCAGCATCGAAATCGGTGAAACCGTGCAGCTTGCCTGCGTGGATCAGAGCCGTGAGGACCTGGACGGCAGCAAGACCGTGTTCCAGCAGATTTCCGACGGTTCCGACCAGATCCGCATCGGCAACTACGAGATTCCGTCGCGCACTTACGTCGGTCGTTTCAACTTCAAGGGCGGCGATCAGCAGAAGTTCGTCAAGGATCTGTCCGGTGGTGAGCGCGGCCGTCTGCATCTGGCCCTGACCCTGAAAGAGGGCGGCAACGTCCTGCTGCTCGACGAACCGTCCAACGACCTCGACGTTGAAACCCTGCGTTCCCTGGAAGAAGCCCTGCTGGACTTCCCGGGCGCCGCCATTGTGATCTCTCACGATCGGTGGTTCCTGGACCGGGTGGCCACTCACATCCTGGCGTATGAAGACGACTCACAAGCAGTGTTCTTCGAAGGCAACTACACCGAGTACGAAGCCGATCGCAAGAAACGCCTGGGCGAAGCGGCTGCGCAACCGCACCGTGTGCGGCACAAGAAGCTGGCCTGACCGGGTCGCTGCTTGAAAACGAAACGGAGCCCTCGGGCTCCGTTTTTTTTGTTCGTCGGCGAGCCGGTTCCTGCAAAAACAGCACCGTTCCTGTAGAAGCCGGCTTGCCGGCGAAGAGTTTTCTGCTGCTCCCCAAAAACGTGCAAACCCTGAATTTTTTTCCACCAAACCGGTGCACAAAACCCCTGCAAATCGTCGCCATTTATATTTATTGCACCATTTAAATTCAGATCTGCGACATTTTGCGCTGTCGCGGTGCGATTTGAATTGATAAAGTCCGGGGCAAATCTCCCCTTAACGACAATAAATTTGCCGAGACTTCCCATGATCGAATCCGTCGAAGATTTCCTCGCCCGCCTGAAAAAGCGCGATCCGGACCAACCTGAGTTTCATCAGGCGGTGGAAGAGGTTCTGCGCAGCCTCTGGCCATTTCTCGAGGCCAATCCGCACTACCTGAGCTCCGGTATTCTCGAGCGAATCTGCGAACCGGAGCGCACAGTGGTGTTTCGCGTGTCCTGGGTCGACGATCAGGGCAAGGTCCGGGTCAATCGCGGCTTCCGCATCCAGATGAACAGCGCCATCGGTCCCTACAAGGGCGGCTTGCGGTTCCATCCATCGGTCAACATGGGCGTGCTGAAATTCCTCGCCTTCGAGCAGACCTTCAAGAATTCCCTGACGTCCCTGCCCATGGGCGGCGGCAAGGGTGGCTCGGACTTCAACCCCAAAGGCAAGAGCGACGCCGAGGTGATGCGCTTCTGCCAGGCCTTCATGACCGAGCTGTATCGGCATATCGGTGCCGACGTGGACGTGCCGGCGGGAGACATTGGTGTGGGGGGCCGGGAAATCGGTTTCCTCTTCGGTCAGTACAAGCGCCTGAGCAACCAGTTCACTTCGGTGCTGACCGGCAAGGGCATCAGCTATGGCGGCAGCCTGATCCGCCCGGAGGCCACAGGTTTCGGTTGCGTGTACTTCGCCGAGGAGATGCTCAAACGTCGTGGCGACCGGGTCGAGGGCAAGCGCGTGGCGATCTCCGGCTCCGGCAATGTGGCGCAATATGCGGCGCGCAAGGTCATGGATCTGGGGGGCAAGGTGATTTCCCTGTCCGATTCCGAGGGCACCTTGTACTGCGAGTCAGGCTTGAGCGAAGAACAATGGCTGGCGGTGCTGGAGCTGAAGAACGTCACCCGGGGGCGGATCAGCGAGCTGGCAAGCCGCTTCGGCCTGGAGTTCCGTGCCGGTAAGACGCCGTGGGACCTGGCCTGCGACATCGCCCTGCCGTGCGCCACACAGAACGAACTGGATGCCGATGCCGCCCGCAGCTTGCTGCGCAACGGCTGCACCTGTGTTGCCGAAGGCGCCAACATGCCCACCACCCTGGAAGCTGTGGATATCTTTATCGACGCCGGCATCCTGTTTGCTCCGGGCAAGGCATCCAATGCCGGCGGAGTGGCGGTGAGCGGGCTGGAGATGTCGCAGAACGCCATGCGCCTGCTATGGACTGCCGGTGAGGTGGACAGCAAGCTGCACGCCATCATGCAGTCGATCCACCATGCCTGCGTGCATTACGGCGAAGAGAACGGTCGGATCAACTACGTCAAAGGGGCGAACATCGCCGGCTTCGTCAAGGTTGCCGATGCCATGCTGGCCCAGGGCGTGGTCTGAGTCGTCTCAGGCCAGTTCGATCCGGATGATTTCGATCAACTGATCCCCTGCCGGTCGTTGCCACAGGACTTCGTCACCGGGTTGTGCCCCCAACAGGGCACGGCCCAGGGGCGAGGCCCAATTGATCAGCCCCCTGGCTGCATCGGCTTGATCCTCACCGACCAGCTGCACGCTCTGCTGTTGATCCTGTTCATCAGCGAAGGTCACCCGACTGCCGATCTGCACCTTGTCGCAGGTGCTCGCATTGACCACCTGGGCGCTGTGCAGGCGCGACGAAAAATAGCGCAGGTCCCGTTCCAGCTCCGCCACCTGCTGCTGATCTGCGGCGTCACCCAAGTCGGTTTGTGTCGAATGCTGGCTGTGCAGTTCTGCCACCTTGGCCTGCAATTCGGCAAGACCCAGGGGGGTGACGTAGTTGGGCAGGGTGCTGATCTGACGTTCCACGGGTTGCTCGACCTGGGCAGCGGCCAGATCTTCATTGACGAAAGCGCGGCTCATGGTTGTTCTCCTTCAAGGGAGGGATGGACCATGGTTGCAGGCTTTTGACCCGGGCGGTTAGCTGAAAACGACTTATTGCGAGCGATAGGCTCGAGCCGCGTCACGGTCCTTCTCCTGCTGCCAGGCGCGCTCCCGTTCGTCCCAGTGACGTTCCCGGTACTCATTGCGGTCCTGGTTCTCCAGCATGCCCTGGCACTGGCGGAAACCATCGTTCCAGCCCTCGGCATACTGCGGGTCCTTGAGGTAGCGCGGAACGTCCTTGCGATACTCCCCGCTCATCGATCCTGCCGCTTGACGGCCGCTGACGCAGCCAGCGTCGAACCCGTCGACAAAGGCCGGCGGATAGCCTTGCTTGAGCAAATACTCGTGGTTTGACTCACAACCACCGATGAGTGCCAGTGCCAGCACTGCCCAACCATAACGCCACATCGAGTAACTCCCAGGCTTCACCTGAGTGAAGTCTAGAAGGACGAGTGTCAGCGACGCGTGAAAACCTTGTCGCTAGCAGCTTGAAGCTCCCAGCAGCCCTTAATAGTGATACCACTTGAGTTCGAGCATGACTTCGTTGACGGGGGTAGCCAGCTGGCTGAACTCACGCTGTGCGCTCAGGCGCAGGCCCAGGTTGCGGGACAGTTCCCATTGCTGGTTGAGGCTCAGGCTGCGGCGGACTTCGCCGTTGGTGAAGTAGTCACCCTTGGCTTCGAGGCTGAAGTTGCCCAGGGGGTTCTTCCACAGCAGCCCTGAGTTGAAGCCCGCCGCCGGAGCGATGAACCCGGCGAAATCGGTGTTGTGTTCTACCCGAACGGTGCCCAGGACAAACCCCAGGGTGTCCTCGCCCAACTGCCAGGTACCGCCAGCGCCGCCATTGACGTGGCTGACCAGGGTTTCATCGTCATGCTTGCCAGGCACCCGCTCCAGGCCGCCAGTGACTTGCCAGGACCAGGGTTGCAGCAGTTCGTTGCGTGGAGTCAGGGAGCGGATGGTCGCCAGGTCCAGTTGCTGCAACTGCCAGTGGTTGCCTTCGTACTGGCGCAGCTTCATCTGCAGGATTTCGATCTGCGCCCCCAGTGGGAAGCCCTCGGCGTTGTCGTTGAGGTCGTGGTACGCCATGCGCAGGCCGTATTCGGCAAAGGCCTTGTCGTCCCGGGTCCCGAGCCCCAGTTGCCAGGTACGGGACTGGTGACCGTCTTCCGGCAGGCCGGGGCGTTCGATCTGCAGTTCCGGCGCGGGGTTCTGGTTGATCGCCCGCAACAGTTCGAAGCTGCGCTGGGAGCGCTCGGTATCGCGCTCCAGCCCGTTGGCCCGGTAACGCTCAAGACGGTAGGCAGCGTCGACGATCAAGGCCTGGCGAGCCCGAGGCAGGGCCTTGAACTCGGCGCCCTGCAGTTGTTTCTGATCGGCGCTGACCTTGAGTACCCATTGCTGTTCGTCGTGGCTCAGGGGCTGGGCGCGGCTGAGCAGCTCCCGCTCCCGGGAAGGGCGATAGTCGATGCGCTCCACCAGCCCGGCGTCCTTGACCGCCTTCACCGTATCGGTGGGAATGGCGGTCAAGGGGAATTGTCCGGTCAGGCGCAGGCTGGGCCTGGCGACCTGTAGCAACTCCAGCAGGCGGTAGGAGCAGTTCTCGTCGAAGAAGAAGTAGTCGAACTTGATCTGCTTGAGTTCCCAGACGTGCTCCACCATGCGCTCGGTTTCAACTTGCGTCAGGTTCAGGCGGTACTCCCACAGGTCGCGGTTTTCCAGGCTGCGGTACTCCGACAGCTTCTCCTGGTAGGGCACCAGGGCGAACAGTCCGGGGTAGCCGCCCATCAGGCCTTTCCAGGCGTAGAGGATGCTGTTGTCCGAACCTTCGATATAGGCACCGAAGTTGATCGCGTAGCTGAGCAGGGCCGTGTTGTTGCTTTGCACGTCGGCCTGGTCGATGCGTAGCAGGGTATGGCCGAACATCGAGGATGGGCTGTTGAGGTAGGCCGCGGGGAAAATCATCACGGTGCTGTGGGGCGAGACATCCTTGAACCATTGTTTGAATTCGGTGCATTGAACCTGGGGCAAGTCGTTCAGCCCCAGTTGCGTCTTGAGCCAGCGGGTGCGGGACGGATAGACGCACTGCGCATGCCGGTCACCGGCATCGGGGGCAGCGTACAGGGCGTTCAGAGTCGCGCTCAGCTCTGCATCGGGATGGTGGGCGCCATCGGCTGCGAGAAAGAACTTCGGATCACTGACATAACTGCGCCAGCCGCCCAGTTTGGAGGTTTCATAGTGTCCGATGGAAATCCAGAACGGGTCATTGGCCAGTTGCTGCAAACGTTGGGGATCGATGTGGGGCGCGGCATACAGCGGGGCGCAGACAAAGAGCGCCAGGTAGGCAAGGCGTTTGAGCATGGTGGGCAACTTAAGTCGGAAATACAAAGACCCAAGATGGGCAAGGTCCAGAAGACAAAACCCGCTCCCCGGGGGGGAGCGGGCGGGTCGAGCTTAAGCCGGAGTGGCGTATTTCGCCAGGCGCGCATCGTTCTTCAACACGGCCAGGGTATTGGTGTGCACATCTTCCGCGGTCACGTCAGCCTTGCTGAAGATCTGTTGGAAGTGTTCGTGGGTGACCGCAGCAAAGTGCGCACGGTCTTCAGGAGCGACACCGAGTACCACGGCGTAGGTGGTCAAGGCTTCGCCTTGCCCCTTGGCCATGTCTTCGGAGAGCTCGTTCATCATGCCGTTCATGGCGAACCAGGATTTACCACCGTAAGTCAGTGACGCATTGGTGGAGCAGCCGTTGGTGCCGGAAGTCATGCCGAAGGTCGCGTTGCCGGAGGTGCCGTTGGTGGTGGACGCCAGGAAGTGCGCTGGAGTGCCACGCTGACCTTCGAACAGCATGTTGCCCCAACCGCAATCCGGACCGCCGGGTGCTTGTGCCATGGCGTTGAGGGATACAGCGGTGAAAAGAGTACCGAGAAGAATCCGTTTCATAGCGTTGTTCTCTTTGTGTGCATACCAATGGACGGGGGAGACTGGCCCTTAGGGGCGCCAGTGGGCCGGTTATCTATCCAGCCGCGCAGTTTGGAGTTTAGGCATGTTCCATGGGTTCCGTAGAATTTTACAAAACAATGCCTGAAACAGCTGGTTTTACATGGGACGGGTAGCTGCATCCGCCTTGTCTATGCTTTCCCCTGAGGCGCGCCTTGCCAGCCGGGCATACCCGGCGCCAGAATGCCGCCATCTGCCCCGCCTGATGTAAGGAAGCCCGATGCCTGATCCTGTTGCTGCCAGCCTGCGTCTTGCGCCTGAAGCGCTGACCCGCCCTTTTTCTGCTGAACAGTTCAGCTTCTCGACCACCAATGATTTGGAGCCCTTTCGCGGTGTGCTTGGCCAGGAACGTGCGGTCGAAGCCTTGCAGTTCGGCGTCGCCATGCCACGCCCCGGTTACAACGTGTTTGTCATGGGTGAACCGGGCACGGGACGCTTCTCTTTCGTAAAGCGCTATCTGAAGGCTGAAGGCAAGCGCCTGCAGACCCCGTCTGACTGGGTCTATGTCAACAATTTCGACGAGCCCCGGGAGCCTCGGGCGCTGGAACTACCGGCCGGTGCCGCGGGCAGTTTCATCAGCGACATCAACGGTTTGATCGATAACCTGCTGGCGACGTTCCCGGCAGTCTTCGAGCATCCGTCCTATCAGCAGAAGAAGAGCGCCATCGACCGCGCCTTCAACCAGCGTTATGACCGCGCGCTGGACGTGATCGAGCGCCTGGCCCTGGAAAAGGATGTGGCGCTGTACCGCGACAGCAGCAATATCGCCTTTACCCCGATGCTCGATGGCAAGGCCCTGGACGAAGCCGAGTTCGCCCAACTGCCGGAGGCTGATCGCGAGCGTTTTCACGAGGATATTTCCGCTCTGGAAGAGCGCCTTAATGAAGAGCTGGCGAGCTTGCCGCAGTGGAAGCGCGAGTCGAGCAACCAACTGCGTCAGCTCAATGAAGAAACCATCACCCTGGCTCTGCAGCCGTTGCTGGCGCCACTGTCCGAGAAGTACGCCGAGAACGCTGCGGTCTGCGGTTACTTGCAAGCCATGCAGGTCTATCTGCTGAAGACTGTGGTCGAGCAACTGGTTGACGACAGCAAGACCGATGCGGTGGCACGCAAGTTGTTGGAAGAGCAGTACTGCCCAAGCCTGGTGGTGGGCCACCCGGCCAGTGGCGGCGCTCCGGTGGTGTTCGAGCCTCATCCGACCTACGACAACCTGTTCGGCCGGATCGAGTACAGCACCGACCAGGGCGCGCTCTACACCACGTACCGGCAGTTGCGTCCCGGTGCACTGCATCGAGCCAATGGCGGCTTCCTGATCCTGGAAGCCGAGAAGATGCTCAGCGAACCCTTTGTCTGGGACGCCCTCAAGCGCGCCTTGCAGTCGCGTAAGCTGAAGATGGAGTCGCCCCTGGGCGAGATGGGTCGTCTGGCCACCGTGACCCTGACGCCGCAGATGATTCCGCTGCAGGTCAAGGTCATCATCATTGGTGCTCGCCAGCTGTATTACACGCTGCAGGACCTGGATCCGGACTTCCAGGAAATGTTTCGGGTGCTGGTGGACTTCGACGAAGACATCCCGATGGTGGATGAAAGCCTGGAGCAATTTGCCCAGTTGCTGAAAACCCGCACCTCGGAGGAGGGCATGGCCCCGCTGACCGCTGATGCGGTAGCGCGCCTGGCCACTTACAGTGCGCGTCTTGCAGAGCACCAGGGGCGTCTGTCGGCGCGGATCGGCGACCTGTTCCAATTGGTCAGCGAGGCCGACTTCATCCGCCACCTGGCTTCCGACGAGATGACTGACGCCGGGCATATCGAAAGGGCGCTGAAGGCCAAGGCCACTCGTACCGGTCGGGTATCGGCGCGGATTCTCGATGACATGCTGGCCGGCATCATTCTCATCGACACCGATGGTGCCGCCGTGGGCAAGTGCAACGGCCTGACTGTACTGGAAGTGGGGGATTCGGCGTTCGGCGTGCCGGCGCGGATTTCCGCCACGGTCTACCCCGGTGGCAGTGGCATCGTCGACATCGAGCGTGAGGTCAATCTTGGCCAGCCCATCCACTCCAAGGGGGTGATGATCCTGACCGGTTACCTGGGCAGTCGCTATGCCCAGGAGTTCCCCCTGGCGATTTCCGCGAGCATTGCCCTTGAGCAGTCCTATGGTTATGTGGACGGCGACAGTGCTTCCCTGGGGGAGGCCTGCACGTTGATTTCGGCGCTGTCGAAAACTCCGCTCAAACAGTGTTTCGCCATCACCGGCTCGATCAACCAGTTCGGTGAGGTGCAGGCCGTGGGCGGGGTCAACGAGAAGATCGAAGGCTTCTTCCGCCTGTGCGAAGCCCGCGGCTTGACGGGAGAGCAGGGCGCGATCATTCCCCAGGCCAACGTCGCCACTCTGATGCTCGACGAGAAGGTGCTGCAGGCAGTACGTGCCGGAAAGTTCCACGTGTACGCGGTGCGTCAGGCTGATGAGGCCCTGAGTCTGCTGGTGGGCGAGCCGGCGGGTGAACCGGATGCCGAAGGGCAGTTCCCCGAAGGCAGCGTCAACGCGCGGGTGGTGGAGCGCCTGCGGGTCATTGCCGAGATGATCAGCGAAGAAGACCTGAAAGAAGCGGAAAAGGAACTGGCGCAAGAGGCTCTGACAGAGACCAAGCCGGCGTGACGGTGGCTGCTGGCGAGGGCACTGATCCTCGCCAGTGGCGTCAGGGGGCTGACGCCAATTTCTCAAAATAGACCATTCGGCGCCTGTTGGATCGGTCAACTTTGTTTATCAGGCTTTTCTTCTATTCTCAGGGCAAGGAGAACGACAGTCGTCGCTGGATCGAAACAGCCCTCTACTGAAGGCTGAACAGTGGTTCTACCGAGGGTCGCCGCCATGTCGCGCAACCTTTGCCTCACCCGCCAATGCCTTGGCCTGGTCACCCGTATCGAATGCAGCGTCCGCCCACTGGCGGGGGACAACGGTATGTGGACCCTTCTCTTCGCCGCCGGAATGGCGGGTGAACAACCCTCAGCGATCAAATCCCAGGGCCCGTTCTGTGGGCCTGTGGTGGCGGAGTCGATCCTTGATTCGATTGTTGAAAGCCTGACCACCCACGGCTATCAGCTGGCCGATGATCCACAGATCTGGTGCCTGCATCTGCAGGCCCAGTTACGTCAGATCAATGGTGAGCGGGGACGCAATGCCGGTGATTTCCAGTTCCATCCCGAACACTGATCCCTAGGGGGCCGGAGGCGCCGACTCGGCTTTTTCGAGTTTGACCTCGAAGCCGTATTCCACAGTGTCGAGCTCGCTGCGGGTGTAGCTTTCCAATTGGCTGGGCTGGCCGTAGAAGTAGTGCACATCGAACAAGGCCGGACCGTCGGCCGAGGCGCTGTGGCTGCTTGCAAGAATCTCCTTCAAGTATTGGCCGCTGGCGTCCTTGGCATAGAAGCGCCAGGCGTCAGCGGGAAAGAGTTTCTGATCGACGATCAAGGCGTTGCCCTTGAGTTCGAGGCCTTTGGGCAGCTGTTGAGCGTTGATGCTGCTCTTCTCGATGGTGGCCAGGAACAGAGGAATGGAGCCCACGGCGTAGGCGGGGGTTTCCGGAAAAAGGTTGAGGTCGTAGGTGATGACGCTCCGCAATGGATCGATGTCGAAGGCTTCGTCCGGCAGTTCGATCGGTTCGCCCCTCTGGCCCTTCTCGTTCTGGGTGAAGAAGGTCAGCGGGGTATTGCTGGTGCTGAACTCCGAGCCCAGCAACTCGTCATTGAAGGTTCGTGGATGGCTGAACTCGATACGCGCCGCGCTGGCATCTTCCACCGACTGGCTGATGGTCACGGATTTTTTCAGTGACTCTTCGTCCAGCTGTGCGCCCTTGAGGTAGTGGGTGGCTTGATCGTCATAGACCACCACCGGCATTGGCAGCGGTTGAATATTCCTGTCGGTGGTATTGCGGTCGAAACGATGTACCGGCAGGTCAAGGTCCTTGCGCGTCACACTGGCCTGGGAGAAATCCAGTACTGCGACCTCCAGCCGATCCACCAGGCCATTGAAATACACCTTGGCGTAATGATTGGTGTGTTGTTGGTCGAAGACCTGTTGCTCGTCCTCCAGTTGTTTTTCGAATGCCTCGCTCCACCCCTTCTGCTTTTGCATCTCGGCCAACTGCTGTCTGTAGAAGGCAATCTGCTGGGCACTTTCGTTGATCGAGCCGGCGCGGGAAAGAATCTGTCCACTGCTGTCGCGGGCCTGGGTCAGCAAGGGATTGAGGGAAGCATCGTTGGCTTCTTCGGGAAGGGGGGCGCTATTGCTCAGCTCGATCTCGGCGACGTTCCTGTCCAGTGTCAACAGGGTCAGGCGGATATTGCCGTCCTGGCGCGGTTTGCCGATGTCGGCCCTGGTCAGTTCAAAATCGAGTACCCGACCTGGGGCTATCACCTCCAGCTTGCCTTGCAGGGAAACCGGCTGCGGTTGGTTCTTGTTGTCCACCTCCAGGCCCTCGATGAAGGGGTAGGTGATGGTCAAGTCATCCGGATTGGTCAGGTTGGAGCTGGAAGGGCTTAGCTGGATACCCGGATCGGTCTCTGACCATTCGGGTTGGAAGGGGATGACTTTTTTGTTGCTGAGGGTCACCGACTGCCATTCCAGGCCGTGGGGAAACGGGAACTGTGCGGGCATGTTGAAGCTGAAGGGGAAGACTGGCTGCAGATCGGTCAAATAGTCGGAGCTGGAGGATTTGCGCAGTACGAACAGACCGTTGACGTAGGTGTCCACCAGAGCTTGGGCGGTGGGGTAGTGCTTGAGCAGGGCCAGGCTGTCGTCGCCGTATTCGGTTTCCAGTGGCTTGCTGTCGAGCTTGAGCTGTGCCCGTTCCAGCAGCAGAAGGGAGCCGCCAAGATCGGCGATGGCGTCCTTGAGCTTAGGGTCCTGGATGGCATCCAGCGACTGTTCAAACTGTGCGGTTTTCTCTTCGAGGCTCGCCTGTTTCTTTTCGTCGCTGGGGGAACAGCCGCTGATCAGCAGCGCCAGACCAAGGCCGACACTGGCCAAAGGCAATCGCACATCCATTTCCAGTCTTCCTGTCCAATGTCGGTGAGCGTTAGCAATGGCTTCGACACTAGCAGAAAAAACCACCGGAAAAACCCGTGGGTCAGGTGATTGTCTGTGGTTTATGGGGTTTTCGGGCGCTGATATACTCGCCGCCGTTTTTACACCGGGTGCGAGATTCAATGGAACGTTTTATCGAAAATGCAATGTATGCCTCACGCTGGCTGCTGGCGCCGATCTACTTCGGTTTGTCCCTGGGCCTGCTGGCACTGGCATTGAAGTTCTTCCAGGAAGTCTTCCACGTCATTCCCAATGTGTTTTCCATGGCTGAGTCCGACCTGATCCTGGTGCTGTTGTCGTTGATCGACATGGCGCTGGTGGGTGGCCTGCTGGTGATGGTGATGATCTCCGGTTATGAGAACTTCGTGTCGCAACTGGACATCGACGAAGACAAGGAGAAGCTCAGTTGGCTGGGCAAGATGGACTCGTCGTCGTTGAAGATGAAGGTGGCCGCGTCCATCGTGGCGATTTCGTCGATCCACCTGTTGCGAGTGTTCATGGACGCCAAGAACACCCCCACCGAATACCTGTTGTGGTACGTGGTGATTCACATGACGTTCGTGATTTCGGCGTTTGCCATGGGTTACCTGGACAAGCTGACCAAGCACTGACAGGTCCCGCTGCTTGATTGAATGCCGCCCGGCCGTTGCGAAACGGACGGGCGGCGTTGTTTGTGGCTTGTGCTTTTCCTGGCTGGGGCATATGCCTGTAGCTGTCAGGGCTGTAAAAGCACGAGGTGCGCTCATGAACCTGCAGGAAATGAATGCCTACGCTATTGCCGGAAAGGTCGACGAATTGAACCTGATCTCCCTGGAGGGCGGGATCTATCTGCTTGAGGCGCGCATGCATGGGGCGGCTTATCCTCTGAGTGATGCCCAGGGCCAGATGTTTCATCTGCGCTCTGTGGAGCATGCCCGTGAAGTCCTGCAGTCCTTTCCCAGGTTGCCGTTCAACCTGATTCACACCTCAGTGCATGACGAGATGTGTGGTTTGTCCGCGGGTGTCGAGGAAAGCCTGAAAGTGCCCATCACCTTGCACTCGGGGGGGTAAGGCCCTGTACGGCGATGATCCGTGCCGGGCTTCTGTGCTAGTCTGCTCGCCCTTTTGATTCCGGGCGCTCCGGGAGGCGCTGTGTTCCTGCGGCCTTTCCCGAGCCGTCCGCACAGCGGAGCAGTGTCATGTCCGAAGTAAATCTGTCCACCGACGAAACCCGCGTCAGCTACGGCATTGGCCGTCAGTTGGGCGACCAACTGCGCGACAACCCTCCACCGGGCGTGAGCCTGGACGCGATCCTCGCGGGTCTGACTGATGCTTTCGCCGGTGAGCCAAGCCGTGTGGGTCAGGAAGAGATGTCCGCGAGCTTCAAGGTCATCCGCGAAATCATGCAGGCTGAAGCCGCTGCCAAAGCCGAAGCTGCTGCAGGTGCCGGTCTGGCCTTCCTGGCAGAAAACGCCAAGCGTGAAGGCATCACCACTCTGGCTTCCGGCCTGCAATTCGAAGTGCTGACCCAGGGCGATGGCGCCAAGCCATCTCGTGAAGATAGCGTGCGTACTCACTACCACGGCACCCTGATCGACGGCACTGTATTCGACAGCTCCTACGAGCGCGGCCAACCTGCTGAATTCCCGGTAGGCGGCGTGATCGCTGGCTGGACCGAAGCGCTGCAACTGATGAACGCCGGTAGCAAGTGGCGTCTGTACGTGCCGAGCGAACTGGCTTACGGCGCACAAGGCGTGGGCAGCATCCCGCCGCACAGCGTTCTGGTGTTCGACGTCGAGCTGCTGGACGTTCTGTAACCTGTGTAGGAGCCAGCCAGCTGGCGATGACGGTAGCGCATTGCACTTTGTTCATCGCCAGTTAGCTTGCCCCTTCATCGGCTTGGGTTTCATAGACGGATCTTTGCGCTCAGGCTGTGGCCATCGGTTCCGGTCGGCCGCAAGGCTCTGGCGTAGCAGAACAAAAACAGGTTGCGCACCAATTCCTTGAGTACCAGCGGTTCGCTGGAGCTCAAGCCGTTCAGGTCCAGATCTCCCTGGTCCTGCAGCTCGCTCAGGGCTTCCTCTTCCAGTACCGCACAGACTTCCCCGGTTTCCCGATGCAGGATTCGCAGGTAAGGGTGTGGGCGGTCCAGCCAGGCATCAATCAAATAAGTCATGGTCGTTATCTCCTTGAATGGGGTTCAATGAGAATAATTCTTATTCAATGAATAGCAAGTGCCTATTGGCGGTTTCTGTCTTTTTCTGTGTAGAAATTGTTTTCGATCAAATCGACTGGCTTTGTGCTAGCAAGTGCTTGGATCAAGTGGGGCGGGGGGATTGGGGGGTACCCTCTCGCGGCGGGCGCGAGAGGGGGTAGGCATCACACTTTGCGGACGAACTCGGATTTGAGCTTCATCGGGCCGATGCCATCGATCTTGCAGTCGATGTCGTGGTCGCCATCGCACAGGCGGATGTTCTTGACCTTGGTGCCGACCTTGACCACCAGGGACGTGCCCTTGACCTTGAGGTCCTTGATGACGGTGATGGTGTCGCCGTCTTGCAGCACATTGCCCACTGAATCTTTTTTCACGGCTTCATCGGATGCGGCCTCGGCTTCGCCACTGGCGGACCACTCGTGGGCGCACTCAGGGCAGATCAGCTGGGTGCCGTCCTCGTAGGTGTATTCGGAATTGCATTTTGGGCAGGGTGGCAAAGTGCTCACTTAAGCTCCTCAAAGTCAGGATGGCTAAAAAGCGCACATTGTATAGGGTTTTGTTGGGGAGGGGGGCGTAGGGAGTTTCGTCGGTGGCCCGGCTCCTACGGGTCAGTAGGAGCCGAGGCTGTCAGTGGGTGCGGGCGACCGCAAATTCACTGAGCTCCACCAGGGCATCGCGATATTCGCTGGGAGGCAGGGCTTCCAGGCAAGTGATGGCACGAGCGACATAGTCGCGGGCCAGTTGTGCGGTGTAGTCCAGGGAGCCCGAGGCTTCAACGGCTGCACGGATGCTTTCCAGGTCTTCGATACCGCCTTTCTGAATGGCCTGGCGAACCAGAGCTGCTTGCTCTGGGGTGCCTTCGCGCATGGTGTAGATCAGCGGCAGGGTGGGTTTGCCTTCCGCCAGATCGTCACCCACGTTCTTGCCCAGGGTTTCGGCGTCGCCACGGTAGTCCAGCAGGTCGTCCACCAGTTGGAAGGCTACGCCCAGGTGATCGCCGAAGGTGCGCAGGGCTTCAGCCTGTTCCGCTGTGGCACCGGCCAGGGCGGCAGCGCTGTGGGTTGAGGCTTCGAAGAGCATCGCGGTCTTGCCGCGGATGACTTCCATATAGGTTTCTTCGGTGGTGCTGGCGTCGCGTACCTTGGACAGTTGCAGGACTTCGCCTTCGGCGATGATCCGCGTGGCCTGGGACAGGATGCGCATGACTGGCATCGAGCCGAGTTCGACCATCATTTCGAACGAGCGAGAGTACAGGAAGTCTCCCACCAGCACGCTGGGCGCATTGCCCCACATGGCGTTGGCGGTCGAGCGGCCACGGCGCATGCCGGACATGTCGACTACGTCGTCATGCAGCAGGGTGGCGGTGTGCAGGAACTCGATGGTGGCAGCCAGCAGGCGCAAATCGTCGCCTTCGCGCCCCAGTGCCTTGCCACACAGCAGCACTAATAAAGGACGCAGGCGCTTGCCTCCGGCCGAAGTGATGTAGTCGCCGATTTTTGAAACCAGCGGCACTCGGGAAGTCAGCTGTTTCTTGATGATGCCGTCGACGGCGCTAAAATCGTCCGCCACCGCGCGGTAGAAAGCTTGGGGTTGCATCAGCGACAGGTGCTCCAGAAGGGTTGCGCGGCATGCTAGGACCCGCGTCCGCAGGTGTCAAGGCGCGGTCCTGGCGGGACTCCGCGCCGCCTGAACGGCACTTGCATCGCTATTGTGCCTTGCGTACAATCGCGCACCCTGAACTTCCTGGGCAGCACCTGCCTTACGCAATTGCACTTGGGCCGTTCCAGCCCCATGCAGCCATGCCAGCCAATACCTCTTCTTATAAAGAGCTGGGTGAGCAGGATTATCGGAGAAATACCATGTACGCAGTAATCGTTACCGGCGGTAAGCAATACAAGGTCGCTGAAGGTGAATACCTGAAGATCGAAAAACTGGAAATCGCCACTGGCGAATCCGTGACTTTTGACCGCGTTCTGTTGGTTGCCAATGGCGACGACGTGAACATCGGTGCACCTGTTGTTGCTGGCGCAACCGTCAAGGCTGAAGTGATCTCCCAAGGTCGTCACGATAAAGTCCGCATCATCAAGTTCCGTCGCCGTAAGCACCACATGAAGCGTATGGGCCACCGCCAGTGGTTCACCGAGATCAAAATCACCGGTATTCAGGCTTAATTTCAGCCTAATTCCTCACTAGGAGAATTGAACTCATGGCACACAAAAAAGCTGGTGGTAGTACTCGTAACGGTCGCGACTCAGAAGCCAAACGCCTTGGCGTGAAGATGTATGGCGGCCAGGTCATCAAGGCCGGCAACATCATCGTGCGTCAGCGCGGCACCCAATTCCACGCTGGCTACGGCGTTGGCATGGGTAAAGATCACACCCTGTTCGCGAAAATCGAAGGCGTGATCAAGTTTGAAGTAAAAGGCGCCTTCGGTCGTCGTTACGTGAGCGTCGTCGCAGCTTAATTGCGCGATCGCTGGAAAAGCCCTGTCTCGCGACGGGGCTTTTTCGTTTGTGGGATGAGTCTCTTGCAAAACTGTTTGTACGAGCTGCCAGCGTTGGATGTTTCGGTCGTTGATTGAGGTCGCTGCGCTCATTTTTGCAAGAGTCTTATGTCTTGGTTTCTTCAGCTCGCCCGTGCGGCGAGAGGCGTTTGATCATGAAGTTTGTTGATGAAGTTTCGATTCGAGTAAAAGCTGGCGACGGCGGCAATGGCTGCATGAGTTTCCGTCGGGAAAAATTCATCGAGAACGGTGGCCCCAACGGCGGTGATGGTGGTGACGGTGGCTCGATCTACATGGTTGCCGACGAAAACCTCAACACCCTGGTGGACTACCGTTATACCCGGCACTTCGATGCCGAGCGCGGCTCCAACGGTGGCAGCACCGACTGCACCGGCAAGAAGGGTGAGGATCTGGAGCTGCGAGTTCCGGTTGGTACCACCATCATTGATGCCGGTACTCAGGAAGTCATCGGCGACCTGACCAAGGCTGGTCAGCGTCTGATGGTGGTGCAGGGTGGCTGGCACGGCCTGGGTAACACCCGGTTCAAGTCCAGTACCAACCGTGCGCCACGACAGACCACGCCGGGCAAACCGGGTGAGCAGCGTGATCTCAAGCTGGAATTGAAGGTGTTGGCGGACGTCGGTCTGCTGGGTTTACCGAATGCCGGTAAAAGTACCTTCATTCGCTCGGTTTCCGCCGCCAAGCCGAAAGTGGCCGACTACCCGTTCACCACGCTGGTGCCAAACCTGGGCGTGGTCAGTGTCGACCGCTGGAAGAGTTTCGTGATCGCCGATATTCCTGGTCTGATCGAAGGGGCTTCCGATGGTGCTGGCCTGGGGATTCGCTTCCTCAAGCACTTGGCGCGTACACGCATCCTGCTGCACCTGGTGGACATGGCGCCGCTGGATGAAAGCAGTCCGGCGGATGCGGCTGAAGTGATTGTCAATGAATTGGTCAAGTTCAGTCCGTCTCTGGCTGAGCGTGAGCGCTGGCTGGTGCTGAACAAGAGCGACCAGATCCTTGAGGAGGAGCACGAGGAGCGCGTCAAGGAGATCGTTGATCGCCTGGAGTGGACTGGCCCGGTGTATGTGATTTCGGCCATCTCCAAGGATGGTACCGAGCGTCTGAGTCGCGACATCATGCGTTATCTGGAAGATCGTGCTGATCGCCTGGCAGCTGACCCGGCCTACGCCGATGAGTTGGCTGAGCTGGATCAGCGCATCGAAGATGAGGCGCGTGCCCAGTTGCAAGCGCTGGATGATCAGCGTGCCCTGCGCCGCAGCGGCGTCAAGAGTGTCCACGACATCGGCGACGATGATTGGGATGAAGAAGATGTGGATGACGAGGACGGCCCGGAAATCATCTACGTCCGCGACTGATCCTGTGGGTGCGGGCTCGCCCGCGAACACGGTTTATCTGGGCGGGCGCGGTGTTATCATCGCTGCCAGCCAGCTCCCAAGGCGCCGCTCATTCGAGCGGCGTTTTGGTATCTGCAAGGCTTAAATACGAATAACCCCATGAGTGGCGCTCGGTCGCGCCGCTCGCTGGCAAAGGTTGAATAAGATGCGGAGCAAGGTGACGGGTGCGCAGCGCTGGGTCGTTAAGATCGGCAGTGCACTGCTGACGGCGGACGGCAAAGGGCTGGATCGCGCGGCAATGGGCGTGTGGGTCGAGCAGATGGTGGCCTTGCATGAGGCCGGTGTCGAATTGGTACTGGTCTCTTCGGGCGCCGTGGCGGCCGGAATGAGTCGCCTTGGCTGGACCGCACGACCGAGTGCGATGCATGAGCTGCAGGCGGCTGCGGCTATCGGCCAGATGGGTCTGGTGCAGGCCTGGGAGTCGAGCTTTGCCGAGCATGGTCGGCATACGGCGCAAATTCTCCTGACCCATGACGACCTGTCGGACCGTAAGCGTTACCTCAATGCTCGCAGTACCCTGCGGGCGCTGGTGGAGCTCAAGGTGATTCCGGTGATCAATGAAAATGACACCGTGGTGACCGATGAAATCCGCTTCGGCGATAACGACACCCTGGCGGCGCTGGTGGCCAATCTAGTGGAGGCTGACCTGCTGGTAATCCTCACGGATCGCGATGGTATGTTCGATGCTGATCCGCGCAACAATCCCGATGCGCGGCTGATTTACGAGGCGCGGGCCGATGATCCGGCGCTGGACGCCGTGGCTGGTGGTACCGGTGGGGCGTTGGGGCGTGGCGGTATGCAAACCAAGCTGCGAGCGGCGCGGCTGGCGGCGCGCTCCGGGGCGCACACCATTATTGTTGGTGGGCGTCTGGAGCGGGTGCTGGATCGCCTGAAGGCGGGGGAGCGCATTGGTACCCTGCTGTCGCCGGAGCGTGGCATGTTGGCGGCGCGCAAGCAGTGGCTTGCCGGGCATCTGCAAACCCGCGGTACCCTGGTGCTGGATGAGGGGGCTGTGTCGGCCCTGTCTCAGGGCAACAAGAGTCTGTTGCCGGTGGGGGTCAAGCAGGTCCAGGGTGGTTTCCGTCGCGGCGAAATGGTGGTGTGCGTGGCGCCTGATGGGCGTGAAATTGCCCGTGGTCTGGCCAACTACAGTGCGCTTGAGGCGCAGAAAATCATCGGTCAGCCCTCTGATGCGATTGTCGGTGTCCTGGGTTATATGGCTGAGCCGGAATTGGTTCACCGCGATAACCTGATTCTGGTGTAAGTGACCTAAGGAAAAGCGAATGCGCATAGCAAAAGGATTGTTGGGTCTGCTCTTGGCGATGCCGCTCATGGTGTCGGCCGAGGAAATTGGCCAGGTGTCCACGGTGTTCAAATTTGTCGGGCCGAACGACCGGATCGTGGTCGAGGCTTTCGATGATCCCAAGGTGGATGGTGTGACTTGTTATCTGTCGCGAGCCAAGACGGGTGGTCTCAAGGGTGGGCTGGGCTTGGCGGAGGATCGTGCCGAGGCGTCCATTGCCTGTCGTCAGGTGGGGCCGATCGCGTTCAAGGGTGAGCTCAAGGATGGTGATGAGGTCTTCAAGGAGCGCACCTCGCTAGTGTTCAAGACCATGCAGGTGGTGCGCTTCCTTGATAAGAAACGCAACACCCTGGTGTATCTGGTTTATAGCGATCGTGTGATCGAGGGTAGTCCGCAGAATGCGGTAACGGCGATCCCGATTCTGCCTTGGCCTCATCAGTGATCTGTTGAGCGCTGGCGAGCCGGCTCCTGGTGGGGGCTGGCTTGTTGTGGTGGGATAAATTGCAGGCAATAAAAAACCGACCCTTGGGTCGGTTTTTTAACAAGCGTGTCGCTTAGGCTGCAGCAGCAAGGTTCAGAGCCTTGATGTGGCCATTCAGACGACCTTTATGGCGAGCAGCTTTGTTCTTGTGGATGATGCCTTTATCGGCCATACGGTCGATAACTGGCACGGCCAGAACATAAGCAGCTTGCGCTTTAGCAGCGTCTTTGGCGTCGATGGCCTTAACTACGTTCTTGATGTAGGTACGAACCATGGAACGCAGGCTGGCGTTGTGGCTGCGACGCTTCTCAGCCTGTTTTGCACGTTTTTTGGCGGAAGGTGTGTTGGCCACCGTCGAGCTCCTCGAAAGACTTTTTGGGAAATAGCAAACAAAATAGGCCGCGAATCATGCCGATGAGTTGAAGTCTTGTCAAGGGCAGCTGATGCGTTCCGCTGAGTGGTCGATCTGAAGAGGCGGGATATTTATTTCCGGCGCTTGACCTGTAAACTCGCGAGCTTTGGCTCTGTGCTGTTGCGGCGCGGAGTATCGCATAAGTGGGCGTCTTTTCGCCTGCTGTTTATCTACAGGCAAACAACCTTTTCATGAACCTGCTCAAGTCATTGGCCGCGGTCAGCTCTATCACGATGCTTTCCAGGGTACTGGGGTTTGTCCGCGATACCATCATCGCGCGCACGTTCGGCGCCGGGATGGCTACGGATGCCTTCTTCATTGCCTTCAAGTTGCCCAACCTGTTGCGGCGAATCTTTGCCGAGGGGGCCTTTTCCCAAGCCTTCGTGCCGATTCTGGCGGAGTACAAGAGTCAGCAGGGGGAGGAGGCGACTCGAACCTTCATTGCCTATGTTTCGGGCTTACTGACCCTGGTCCTGGCCCTGGTCACTGCCCTGGGCATCATCGCTGCACCCTGGGTGATCTGGGCGACGGCGCCGGGTTTTGTCGACTCCCCGGAAAAATTTGCCCTGACCTCCGATCTGCTCCGGGTGACCTTTCCTTATATATTGCTGATCTCGCTGTCTTCCCTGGCCGGGGCGATTCTCAATACCTGGAACCGCTTCTCGGTGCCTGCGTTCGTGCCGACCCTGCTCAACGTCAGCATGATCATCTTTGCGGTGTTCCTGACGCCTTACTTCGATCCGCCGGTCATGGCCCTGGGCTGGGCGGTGCTGGCCGGTGGCCTGGCGCAGTTGCTCTATCAACTGCCGCATCTGAAGAAGATCGGCATGCTGGTGCTGCCACGCCTGAATTTGCGCGATACCGGCGTCTGGCGGGTGCTGAAGCAAATGTTGCCGGCGATCCTCGGGGTCTCGGTGAGCCAGATTTCGCTGATTATCAACACTATCTTCGCCTCCTTTCTGGTGGCCGGTTCGGTGTCCTGGATGTATTACGCCGACCGCCTGATGGAGTTGCCGTCCGGTGTGCTGGGGGTGGCGCTGGGCACCATTCTGCTGCCGACCCTGGCCAAAACCTACGCTAGCAAGGACCGTCAAGAGTATTCGCGGATTCTCGATTGGGGCCTGCGCCTGTGTTTCATCCTGGTGTTGCCGTGCTCCCTGGCGCTGGGCATCCTCGCCGAGCCGCTGACCGTGTCACTGTTTCAGTACGGTGAATTCAGCGCTTTCGACGCGTCCATGACCCAGCGTGCCCTGGTGGCTTACGCCGTAGGTTTGCTGGGGATCATTGTGATCAAGGTGCTGGCGCCGGGGTTCTATGCGCAGCAGAACATTCGCACGCCGGTGAAGATCGCCATCTTTACGCTGATCGTCACCCAACTGCTCAACCTGGCGTTTATCGGTCCCTTGAAGCATGCGGGCCTGGCTCTGGCCATCAGTGCCGGGGCATGTATCAATGCCGGTCTTCTGTTCTATCAGTTGCGCAAGCAGCAGATGTTCCAGCCGCAACCCGGCTGGGGGGGATTCACCTTGAAGTTGCTGCTGGCGGTAGCCGTCATGTCCGCGGTATTGCTGGGCCTGATGCACTTCATGCCGGCTTGGGACCAGGGCCACATGCTCCAGCGTTTTCTGCGCCTGGGCATGCTAGTGGTGGCTGGGGTGGTGGCGTATTTCGGCATGTTGGCACTGCTGGGCTTCCGTTTGCGCGACTTCAATCGCAAGGCCTTGAACTGACGGCTGTTTAGCTACCAGGGCAGGGCAGACATCGGTTTTGTCGGTTCAACCACATTGGGTGCGGTGCTGCCTGTCGTCGGCCGCCGGGTGTGGTTATAATCGACCACTTTATGAGCAAGAAGCGCGTTATGCAGCTGGTTCGAGGCCTCCACAATCTGCGCCCCCAGCATCGGGGCTGCGTCGCCACTATTGGCAACTTTGACGGTGTTCACCGTGGTCACCAGGCTATCCTGGGCCGGCTGCGTGAACGTGCGCTCGAGTTGGGCGTGCCCAGCTGCGTGGTGATTTTCGAGCCCCAGCCGCGGGAGTTCTTTGCCCCCGAGACGGCCCCGGCGCGTCTGGCCCGCCTGCGTGACAAGCTGCAGTTGCTGGCTGATGCCGGTGTCGACCGGGTGTTATGCCTGGCCTTCAACCAGCGCCTGAGCAAGCTCAGCGCCAGCGAATTTGTCGAGCGAATCCTGGTAGACGGCCTCGGTGTACAGCACCTGGAAGTGGGTGATGACTTCCGCTTCGGTTGCGACCGGGTCGGCGATTTCGACTTCCTGCAGCAGGCCGGCGCGACCCACGGTTTTACCGTCGAGGCGGCGCAGACCGTCGAACTCGATGGCCTGCGCGTCAGCAGCACCCAGGTTCGTAATGCCCTGGCCGCTGCCGATTTCGATCTGGCCGAGCGTCTGCTGGGCCGTCCGTACCGGATTGCCGGTCGGGTACTGCACGGCCAGAAACTGGCGCGCCAGCTGGGAACGCCCACGGCCAATGTGCAGTTGAAACGCCGTCGCGTGCCGCTTTCCGGGGTGTACCTGGTGAGTGTCGAGATCGACGGCAAGACCTGGCCCGGCGTCGCCAATATCGGCGTGCGGCCCACGGTCGCAGGTGATGGCAAGGCCCACCTGGAAGTCCATCTTTTAGATTTTGCCGGCGATCTGTATGACCGGCGTTTGACGGTGGTTTTCCACCACAAGCTGCGTGAAGAGCAGCGTTTCGCCTCCCTGGAGGCGTTGAAGACGGCGATCAATGCGGATGTTGCCGCCGCCCGTGCCCAAGTGGCACGTATCCATAGCGCCAATCGCTAATGAAGAGCCTTAAATGACCGACTATAAAGCCACGTTAAACCTTCCGGACACCGCCTTCCCAATGAAGGCCGGCCTGCCTCAGCGCGAACCACAGATTCTGCAGCGTTGGGACAGCATTGGCCTGTACGGAAAGTTGCGCGAGATTGGCAAGGATCGTCCGAAATTCGTCCTGCACGACGGCCCTCCTTATGCCAACGGCACGATTCACATCGGTCATGCGCTGAACAAAATTCTCAAGGACATGATCCTGCGCTCGAAAACCCTGTCGGGTTTCGACGCGCCTTATGTTCCGGGCTGGGACTGCCACGGCCTGCCGATCGAGCACAAAGTCGAAGTGACCTACGGCAAGAACCTGGGCGCGGATAAAACCCGCGAACTGTGCCGTGCCTACGCCACCGAACAGATCGAGGGGCAGAAGTCCGAATTCATCCGTCTGGGCGTTTTGGGCGAGTGGGACAACCCCTACAAGACCATGAACTTCAAGAACGAGGCCGGTGAAATCCGCGCCTTGGCCGAAATCGTCAAGGGCGGTTTCGTGTTCAAGGGCCTCAAGCCTGTGAACTGGTGCTTCGACTGCGGTTCGGCCTTGGCCGAAGCGGAAGTCGAGTACGAAGACAAGAAGTCCTCGACCATCGACGTGGCCTTCCCGGTCGCTGACGACGTAAAGCTGGCTGAGGCTTTTGGTCTGGCAAGCCTGCCCAAGCCGGCCGCCATCGTCATCTGGACCACCACCCCATGGACCATCCCGGCCAACCAGGCGCTGAACGTGCACCCGGAATTCACCTACGCCCTGGTGGACGTCGGCGATCGCCTGCTGCTGCTGGCCGAGGAGATGGTCGAGGCGTGCCTGGCTCGCTACGAACTGCAAGGTTCGGTGATCGCCACCACTACCGGTACCGCGCTGGAACTGATCAACTTCCGTCACCCGTTCTATGACCGTCTGTCGCCGGTGTACCTGGCTGACTACGTGGAGCTGGGTTCGGGCACCGGCATTGTTCACTGCTCGCCCGCCTACGGCGTGGATGACTTTGTCATCTGCAAGAAGTACGGCATGGTGAATGACGACATCATCAACCCGGTGCAGAGCAATGGTGTTTACGCGCCTTCGCTGGAGTTCTTCGGCGGCCAGTTCATCTTCAAGGCCGACCCGTCGATCATCGAGAAGCTGCGCGAAGTCGGTGCACTGGTGCAATCCGACACTATCAAGCACAGCTACATGCACTGCTGGCGTCACAAGAGTCCGTTGATCTACCGTGCCACCGCGCAGTGGTTCATCGGCATGGACAAAGAGCCAGTCAGCGGAGGCACCCTGCGTGCGCGCTCGCTCAAAGCGATCGAAGACACCAAGTTCGTCCCGGCCTGGGGGCAGGCGCGCCTGCATTCGATGATCGCCAACCGTCCGGACTGGTGCATTTCCCGCCAGCGCAATTGGGGCGTGCCGATCCCGTTCTTCCTGAACAAGGAAAGCGGCGAGCTGCACCCACGCACTGTCGAGCTGATGGAAGAAGTGGCTCAGCGTGTTGAGCAGGAAGGCATCGAAGCCTGGTTCAAGCTGGATGCCGCCGAGCTGCTGGGCGACGAAGCGCCGCTGTACGACAAGATCAGCGACACCCTCGACGTGTGGTTCGATTCCGGCACCACTCACTGGCACGTGCTGCGCGGATCGCACCCGATGGGCCACGTGAACGGCCCACGTGCCGACCTGTACCTGGAAGGCTCTGACCAACACCGCGGCTGGTTCCACTCTTCGCTGCTGACCGGTTGCGCCATCGACAACCACGCGCCGTACCGCGAACTGCTGACCCACGGTTTCACCGTCGACGAGACGGGCCGCAAGATGTCCAAGTCGCTGAAGAACGTGATCGAGCCGAAAAAGATCAACGACACCTTGGGCGCCGACATCATGCGTCTGTGGGTAGCTTCGACCGATTACTCGGGCGAAATCGCCGTGTCGGACCAGATCCTGGCCCGTAGCGCCGACGCCTACCGCCGTATCCGCAATACCGCACGCTTCCTGCTGTCGAACCTGACCGGCTTCAACCCGGCCACTGACATCCTGCCGGCCGAGGACATGCTTGCCCTGGACCGTTGGGCCGTGGACCGTACCCTGTTGCTGCAGCGCGAGTTGCAGGAGCACTACGGCGAATACCGCTTCTGGAACGTGTACTCGAAGATCCACAACTTCTGCGTGCAGGAGTTGGGTGGTTTCTATCTCGACATCATCAAGGACCGCCAGTACACCACCGGCGCCAACAGCAAGGCACGTCGTTCGGCGCAGACCGCGCTGTATCACATCTCTGAAGCGCTGGTGCGCTGGATCGCTCCGATCCTGGCCTTCACCGCCGACGAGCTGTGGGAATACCTGCCGGGCGAGCGCAACGAGTCTGTGATGCTCAACACCTGGTACGAAGGCCTGACCGAACTGCCGGCCGACTTCGAGCTGGGCCGCGAGTATTGGGAAGGCGTGATGGCGGTCAAGGTAGCGGTGAACAAGGAGCTGGAAGTTCAGCGTGCGGCCAAGGCCGTCGGTGGCAACCTGCAAGCCGAAGTCACCCTGTTTGCCGAGGATGGCCTGACCGCCGACTTGGCCAAACTGAGCAACGAGCTGCGTTTCGTACTGATCACCTCGACCGCCAGCCTGGCACCGTTTGCCCAGGCACCAGCAGACGCCGTGGCTACCGAAGTACCAGGCCTCAAGCTCAAAGTCGTCAAGTCGGCCTTCCCTAAGTGCGCCCGTTGCTGGCACTGCCGTGAAGACGTTGGCGTGAACCCTGAGCACCCGGAAATCTGCGGTCGTTGTGTGGATAACATCAGCGGTTCGGGCGAGGTTCGTCACTATGCCTAACGCCGCAGGCCGTTTTGGCCGTTTGGGCTGGCTGTGGTTGAGCGTGCTGGTCCTGGTCATTGACCAGGTCAGCAAGCTGCACTTCGAAAGTTCGCTGACCATGTACCAGCAGATCGTGGTGATCCCTGAGTACTTCAGCTGGACCCTGGCCTATAACACCGGTGCAGCCTTCAGCTTCCTTGCGGACAGCTCCGGCTGGCAGCGCTGGCTGTTCGCCCTGATCGCGATCGTGGTCAGCGCGGTGCTGGTGGTCTGGCTCAAGCGCCTGGGGCGTAACGAAACCTGGCTGGCCATCGCCCTGGCCCTGGTGCTGGGCGGTGCCCTGGGCAACCTGTATGACCGCATTGCCCTGGGCCATGTGATCGATTTCATCCTGGTGCACTGGCAGAACCGCTGGTACTTCCCGGCATTCAACTTCGCCGACAGTGCTATCACTGTTGGTGCAGTGATGCTGGCCCTGGATATGTTCAAGAGCAAGAAAACCGGAGAAGCCGTTCATGACTGAACAGGTATTGACTGAGCAACGCATCGGTCAGAACACGGAAGTCACTTTGCACTTCGCATTGCGCCTGGAGAACGGCGATACCGTAGACAGCACTTTCGACAAGGCCCCGGCGACCTTCAAGGTCGGCGATGGCAACCTGCTCCCTGGTTTCGAGGCGGCGCTGTTCGGCTTCAAGGCCGGTGACAAGCGCAACCTGACGATTGAGCCGGAAAACGCCTTTGGCCAGCCCAACCCGCAGAACGTGCAGGTCATCCCGCGTTCGCAGTTCCAGGACATGGAGTTGTCGGAAGGTTTGCTGGTGATCTTCAATGACGCGGCGAACACTGAGTTGCCGGGTGTGGTCAAAGCCTTCGATGATGCTCAAGTCACCGTCGACTTCAACCACCCGCTGGCCGGCAAGACCTTGACCTTCGACGTGGAAATCATCGACGTCAAAGCGCTTTAACCGTATCGCTGGCATGCCGTGCCCTATTCTGTAGGAGCCGGCTTGCCGGCGATCGGCTGTCTACAACGATCTAACTTCTTGCGCGCAAGACACGAGGCACAGCATGCAAATCAAACTCGCCAACCCCCGTGGCTTCTGCGCCGGTGTGGACCGGGCGATTGAAATCGTCAATCGCGCCCTGGAAGTCTTCGGGCCGCCGATCTACGTCCGGCATGAAGTGGTGCACAACAAATTTGTCGTGGAGGATCTGCGCAATCGTGGCGCGATCTTCGTCGAAGAGCTGGAGCAGGTGCCGGATGACGTCATCGTCATCTTCAGCGCCCACGGTGTCTCCCAGGCGGTGCGCAGCGAAGCCGCCGGCCGCGGTCTCAAGGTGTTCGATGCCACTTGCCCTTTGGTAACCAAGGTGCATATCGAGGTGGCGCGCTACAGCCGCGACGGTCGTGAGTGCATCCTCATCGGACACGCCGGCCACCCTGAAGTCGAAGGCACCATGGGACAGTACGACGCCAGCAACGGCGGCGCCATCTACCTGGTGGAAGACGAAAAGGATGTAGCCGAGCTGCAGGTGCAGAACCCCGAGCGCCTGGCGTTCGTGACCCAGACCACCTTGTCCATGGACGACACCAGCCGGGTGATCGATGCCCTGCGCACGCGTTTCCCGGCCATCGGCGGGCCGCGCAAGGACGATATCTGCTACGCCACGCAAAACCGTCAGGATGCGGTCAAGCAACTGGCCGACGAGTGCGATGTCGTGCTGGTGGTGGGCAGTCCCAACAGTTCGAACTCCAACCGCCTGCGCGAGCTGGCCGAGCGCATGGCCACTCCCGCCTACCTGATCGACGGTGCCGAGGACCTGCAGCGCAGCTGGTTCGATGGTGTCGAACGCATCGGTATCACTGCGGGGGCTTCGGCGCCGGAGGTCCTGGTGCGTGGGGTGATCCAGCAGTTGCAGGCCTGGGGCGCCACGGGTGCCGACGAGTTGGCCGGTCGCGAAGAGAACATCACCTTCTCCATGCCCAAAGAGCTGCGGGTTCGTTCCCTGCTCTGATCAGCCCACTCCCGCGCAAAGGGCCTGCTCAGCGGTTTCGCTGCGCAGGCTGACCCGCCCGCTGCGCGACAGCACCACTTGATGGCGACTGTGTTCCTGGTCTGCCTGGCAGATATGCAAGGTGCCGGCCTGGAAAGCGCCACTCGGTAGCAACGGATTGCCCTGGGCACTGAAACGCACGAAGTGCTGTACCGGACGGTTGCCCACAATCAGCACTTGCCCACCGCTCTGGCGTTCGATCAGCAGCGGATTCTTCGGGTCCTCCAAACCCTTGCCACTGACATCCAGAATGACGCGCCAGCCCTGGCTCCAGTCGTCGTTCAGGCTGTGTATCAGCGCGGTGCGCTGATACAGGATGGCCGCCGCCCGTGCATTGCGCAGGCCGCTGGCGAGTGTTTGCGCCGCGTCCTGCTGTCGATTGGTACGTAATAGTTCACTGAGCGCAGCCGTGGACAGCGGCAGCAAAAGTGCCAGCAAGGCCAGCGCGGTCAGCAGTTCAATCAGGCTGAAGCCCTTTTCATGCATGGTGTCTCCTCCCTGGAGATGAGGCTTTCACGCTATCCGTGCGTAGGCGCTGAGCACATGATCAAAGCGCCTTTCTGGGATGGATCGAGTCGCAGTCCGTTATAGCCGATGCCTGTTCCAGGGCGGGTGGTGTATTTGCGTACAAAGGGTTTCAAGCCGTTGAAGCTGCTCGGCGCCTGGGCCGTTGCGCCTGTGTCTCAAGGGCGCGGGTTGTTGGCAAGGAGGCTGGGGGCAATGTATTGCGGGTTGTTCCGAGAAGCAGCCCGGGGCTGACTCTGGCACTAACCTTTGAAGTCGAGGGCATTGGCTTCCATCGTTTCTGCGGGCTCACACGATCCCGCTTCATCGGCTATCGGTGGTTGCCTCCATGGACCGAGGGGTGTGACGGAGATTGAAAGATGAGGGAGCGGCATGCACAGGATGGCATGACCCTGATCGAGGTGCTGGTGGCGCTGTTGATTCTCTCGGTGGGGCTGCTGGGGGCTGCCGCGGTCCAGATCAAGGCCCTGCAGTACACCGACAGTTCACGGATGAGCACCCAGGCCAGCTTTATCGCCTACGACATGCTTGACCGGATCCGTGCCAATGCGGCGGCCGACTATGGTGTTGTCACGCCCACCGTGGGCAGCCCGGGCAATGTGCGGGATCAGGACCTGCATGATTTTGCCGGCAACGTGGCGAACTTCGGTGGCCCGAGCGCCAAGGGCAGTATCGGTGTCAACCAGCAGGTCTACACCATCCGCATCACGTGGGACGATTCCCGGGCCGAGGGTCATCCGGAGAGTGAGCGCAGTCTGGTGCTCAGCAGTCGTGTGGCCGTGGATTCGGGAGGTGTTCGATGAGGTCGGGCAGCCATGGCTTTGGCCTGGTGGAGATAATGCTGGCGCTGGCTTTGGGCCTGGTACTGGTGCTGGGTGTGGCTCAGGTATTTATCGCGACAAAGGCTACTTACCTTAGCCAGAACGCCTCGGCCTACTTGCAGGAGGATGCGCGTTTTGTTCTGAGCAAGATGCTCCAGGAAATTCGCATGACGGGACTTTTCGGTTGCCTGCGCACCGTCAGTGATCGCAGTACGGCGAAGGAGTTTTCCCGCTACGCCGCCACCCCGATTCAGTGGAGCAATGTCGAGCGCAAGCTGACCTTGGTCACCGCCGACATCGGTGATGATGGTGGGGTGCCGACCTGGAGCCTGGTCACCGACTGTCGGCGCAGCGCCGTGGTCTATTCGGGGGCTCATCAAGGGGGGAGCGGGCAACAGGTCCTGGCCTTGCGTCGGCTTTTCTATAGCTTCCAGGACCATCAACTAATGCTGGGCAGCGGCTTGGGCAGGCAGCAGGCGGTGCTGTTGGATAATGTCGAGGCCTTCGATGTTAGTTTCGGCATGGCCCGTACCGCAACGGATAATGCCGCCTCCAGCTACAGCCGCAACCCGGTAGATCCAGCACGTATCCGCAGCGTGCGGCTGCAACTGATCTTGGCTGATCCCCAGAAGCGTGTGCGTCCACAGCGCTTTACGCTAGTGGCAGCCTTGCGTAACAGGTTGCCCTGATGCCTGGCGTCAATGGAGCAGGGCGCTCCAGGGAGAGAGGCATGGCGCTGTTGGTGAGCCTGGTGTTCTTGCTGCTGCTGACCATGATCGGCCTGTCATCGCTGCAGAACGCCATCCTCCAGGAAAAGATGAGCGCCAGCTTGAGCTTGAACAACCGCGCATTCCAGGCTGCAGAAACCGCCTTGCGCATAGGGGAAAACGCAGTGCGCATGGATGACTATCGTTTGCCGGTATGCGCCGGTCCTTCTCAATGTGTCCCTCCCGCTGAGTCTGCAGCGGTCAGCAGCGCAGGCTTCAACAGTGTTTCCGCCGTGACCTGGATCGCCACCGGAGAGGGTTTCTATGGGGTACAGAACCTGGGGGCTTCTGCGGATGCGGTCAACTTGCCGATCAATACCGCCGCCACCTTGTATCGAGTGACTGCAGTGGGTTTGGCCGGTCATTCGCGCAGCGTGTTGGAGAGCATTTATGCCAAGTATTGAACCCGGCTCGAAAGGTCGTCGGCTTTTGCTCGCCGTTGCCGCTACGTTGCTGGGCAGTTTGTGGCAGGGGGCACCTGCTCAGGCTTGCTGCCCCGCCGATAGCCCGCTCCCAGGCGCGGTTGCAGTGGCGCCTGAAGTCGTAACCAGCATTCCTTATGTTCGGCAGTTAACTGCGCCCGTAGCACGCAGACCGGTCTGGCCTTGTGCAGCAGTAGGTAGTACCGGCCAGCCCATGGGTGTGATTCCGTGGCGGTTGGAGCATGTTCGTGACACTAGGCGGGTGGCCTGCACGCCCCTGAAGTTCAAGGCCGGTGGCCCCGACTCAAACACTGGCAGCGGGAAATTGATCGAGCTGCAAGCGTTCAGCGGTAAGATGCTCGACGCTGCGGTTGCGGATACCCATGGCACCCGCAAGAGCATCCGCGATTCCAGTGCTGGCATCAGCGCTCGGGTGGAAAAAACCGGCGGTGGCAGCCGGCGCATCCTGTGGCGACAAATTCAGTAAGCGAGATTCTTGACCATGCGCAGATTCAACCAAGGGCTCACCCTGATCGAAATCATGATCGTGATTGCGATCATCGGTCTGGTCCTTACCTTGAGCCTTCCCAGCATCACCGAGTACATGAAGAAGCCCCATCGCAGTGAAATTGCCGTGCTGCTCACCGAGCAGGCGCAGCAGCTTGAGCGCCACTTCTCCAAGACCGGTGCTTACAGCAACGCCCCGGACCTGAGTGCCGGCAATGATTACTACAGTATCACTCCGACTCTGAGCGACAGCGGGTTCTCGCTGACCGCGACGCCAAAAGCCGATGGAGTGATGGCGGGTGACAAATGCGGCAACTTCAGCATCGATCAGACAGGTGCCACCAGCATCAGCGGTCAGGCCGACGGTCTGGCGGCGAAGGATTGCTGGGGACGCTGAGTCCCTGTATCGGGGAGCTGCGGCGCCCACTGTCTTTCTCATGATTGGATCGGATTATGGCTAAGCAACAGCAAGTGCTGGTGGTGGGCGGCGGAGTGATCGGCCTGCTCACTGCTTTCAATCTGGCATCCCAGGGTCAGCAGGTGCGGCTTGTAGAGCGTTCGGACCTGGGACGCGAGTCGTCGTGGGCCGGCGGAGGCATCGTCTCGCCGCTGTACCCTTGGCGCTACAGCCCGGCAGTCACGGCGCTGGCTCATTGGTCCCAGGACTTTTATCCACAGCTGGCGGAGCAATTGCTGGGGGCCACCGGGGTCGACCCCGAGGTGCATACCACCGGGCTCTACTGGCTGGACCTGGACGATGAGGCTCAGGCCCTGCAATGGGCGCAGCGTGAGGGGCGGCCACTGAGTGCTGTGGATATCTCGGCGGTACATGATGGGGTGCCGGTGCTGGGCAGCGGCTACCAGCGGGCGATCTACATGGCCGATGTGGCCAATGTGCGTAATCCGCGGCTGGTCAAATCCCTCAAGGCCGCTTTGCAGGCTTTGCCCAACGTGCACATCGACGAGCAGTGCAGCGTCAGCGGCTTTATTTGTGAAGGCCGGCAGGTGGTAGGCGTGCACAGTTCGCTGGGTGAGATTCGCGCCGATCAGGTGGTGCTCTGCGCGGGGGCCTGGAGTGGTGAGTTGCTGGGCAGCCTGGGGCTTGTATTACCGGTGGAGCCGGTCAAAGGGCAGATGATCCTGTACAAATGCGCTGCCGACTTCCTGTCCAGCATGGTCCTGGCCAAGGGCCGTTATGCGATTCCCCGGCGTGACGGACACATCCTGGTGGGCAGTACCCTGGAGCACGAAGGGTTCGACAAGACGCCGACTGCATCCGCTCTGGAAAGTCTCAAGGCTTCTGCTGTCGAGCTGATTCCAGCACTGGCGGACGCTGAGGTAGTGGGGCATTGGGCCGGGCTGCGTCCGGGGTCACCAGAGGGCATTCCCTACATCGGGCCAGTTCCAGGATTTGCCGGTTTGTGGCTCAACTGCGGGCATTACCGTAACGGCTTGGTGCTGGCACCTGCTTCCTGCCAACTCTTCTGCAACCTGCTGCTGGGACAGGCACCGATTATCGATCCGGCACCCTATGCGCCCGAAGGTCGAATTTAATCCAGGCCGAGCTTTTTCATGCGGTAACGCATCGAACGCAGGGACAGACTCAGGCGTCGGGCCGCCGCTGTACGGTTCCAGCGATTTTCCTCCAGGGCCTGGAGCAGCAGATGGCGCTCCACCTGTTGCAGGTGCAGCGCGAGGTCCAGGTTGGGGAGGCGCGAGGGAGAAGGGGGGGCCTGGTTTTCACTGACAGGCAGATGCAGGTCGGCCAGTTCAATCCACGGGCCCTCGCAAAGGGTCTGGGCCCGTTCCAGTAGGTTCTCCAGTTCACGTACGTTGCCGGGAAAGTCGTAGCGCTCCAGGGCTTGCAGTGCTTGCCGGTGTAGTTGGGTGGCAGGCTTGTCGCTGGCGTCGGCCAGGCGTTGCAGAATGTGCCGCGCCAGTATCCCGATATCGTCCGGGCGCTCGCGCAGGGCGGGGACTCGCAGTTCGATGACATTCAGGCGGTAGTAGAGATCCTGGCGAAAGCGGCCGGACTCTACCTCGCACTTCAGGTCCTTGTGAGTGGCGCAGAGAATCCGCACATCGACGGCTCTTTCCTCCTGGCTGCCTAGCGGGCGCACGGACTTTTCCTGTAGCGCACGCAGGAGCTTCACCTGCATGGCTAGAGGCAGGTCGGCGACCTCGTCGAGGAACAGGGTGCCCCCCTGAGCGGCCTGGAACAGGCCGGGCTGATCAGTCAGGGCGCCGCTGAAGCTGCCTTTGCGGTGACCGAAAAACTCACTCTCCATCAATTCGCCAGGAATGGCCCCACAGTTGACCGGAATGAAGGGCTCCCTGGCCCTGGGGCCCAACTGGTGGATCAGGCGTGCCACTCGCTCTTTGCCACTGCCGGATTCGCCGCTGATGTAGACCGCCGCCAGGCTGGGGGCCAACTTGTCGATGTGTCGGCGCAGGTTGTCCATGGGCAGTGAGTCCCCCAACAACTGATGCTCGGGTAGGTTTTTTGTGGCAGTGGACAGCCGTTTCAGCCTGCTGCTTATCCATTCTCGGAGGCGCACGGGGTGAAGAGGCTTGTGCAACAGGTCGCAAGCCCCGGCTTCCAGGGCTCTGGCCTGCATGCCAGGGGCATCGCTTAAAAGCGCGACCGGCAGTTGAGGGTGGCATTGGCGAATATGCAGCAGCAGATCCAGTCCGCTGCCATCCGGCAGATGCAGGTCGGTCAGGCACAGGTCGAAGTGCTCTCGGGCCAGGTGAGCCCGGGCTTCCTGCAAGGTGCGGGCACTTTGGGTGTGCAGGCGCATGCGGCCGAGGGTGATTTCCACCAGGGCGCGGACTTCCGTGGCCTCATCGACCACCAGCACCCTGTGCATTGGGCTCATGGCGGCTGCCGTTTTCATTGGTGAGTCAACAGCGGGCAATAGCGCCCGTGTTGGGGGGCGAGAGTTCAGTCTAGGCCGCCAGGATGGGCGGCGCAGGGGGCTGGGGGCGGGTTATTTTGTCGCCAATTGTGCGGGCGATCAGGTAGGACTCAGCGTTGCTGGTTGTCCGGGCCCTGCTCCAGATGCGCCTGGCTGCAGTACCACTGTTGCGACAGGCTCAGCGCCCGGTCCTGAGGCAGATGTACGCCGCAGTGGGCGCAGCGCACCATTGGCGTGCTGGCCGGCTCGTGGGGTGTGCGGGGAGTTGCAGCGGGGCGCTTGAATTTGCGCCAGAACCATACCGCAGCGGCAATCAGAGCGATCCAGAACAGTAGACGAACCATGGTGACCAGCTTTATGGGAAAAAGAGCGAGCAGTTTATCCAAGCGCCCGGCGGGCGCACAGGCCCATAAAGCTGCGGGCATGAAAAAGGGAGACTTAAAGTCTCCCTTTTTTTACTGCGGCACTGTTCAGTCGAACACGCCGAAGGTCATGTAGCTGAACCAGGAGCGGTCACTGTTGTTGCCAGTAGCCTCGTGCTCTTCTTCCTCGACCACGTCGCCATTGCTGTCTTTAGGCTTGAGCTCCGACGGGATCGCGTCCTTGGCATCCTGGTACTGCTTCATCACGTCCTGGTTGGCGCGGGTTTCTCCCGGCGGCAGCGGTGGACGGGACTCGATCAGGCCCAGGGTGGCTTTGCTCAGCCAGGAGCGGTTGTCGGCTTCGGCCACTCGTGGCACGAACTGACCGTCAACCAGACTTGGGTGGTTCGGGTAGTTGAGCTTCAGGGTTTCCAGGCTGGTGGCAGCCAGTTCGTCCAGATGCAGGCGCTGATAGGCCTCGGTCATCACCGCCAGGCCGTCACCCACGGAAGGGGTTTCCTGGAAGTTTTCCACCACATAGCGGCCACGGTTGGCGGCGGCGACATAGGCCTGACGGGTCAGGTAATAGTCGGCCACGTGGATTTCGTAGGCAGCCAGCAGGTTGCGCAGGTAAATCATGCGCTGCTTGGCGTCCGGGGCGTAGCGGCTGTTGGGGAAGCGGCTGGTGAGTTGGGCGAACTCGTTGTAGGAGTCGCGGGCGGCACCCGGGTCACGCTTGGTCATGTCCAGTGGCAGGAAGCGCGCCAGCAGGCCTACGTCCTGGTCGAAGGAGGTCAGGCCCTTGAGGTAGTAGGCGTAGTCCACGTTCGGGTGCTGGGGGTGCAGGCGAATGAAGCGCTCGGCGGCGGATTTCGCGGCCTCGGGCTCGGCATTCTTGTAGTTGGCGTAGATCAGCTCGAGCTGTGCCTGATCGGCGTAGCGACCAAAGGGATAGCGCGATTCCAGGGCCTTGAGCTTGGCGGTGGCGCTGGTAAAGCTGTGGTTGTCCAGGTCGGTCTGCGCCTGCTGGTACAACTCGACTTCGCTCAGGTTTTCGTCAACGACTTCCTTCGATGAGCAAGCAGCGGTCAGTGCGAGGATGGCGATCAGCAGCAGGTGTTTCACTTGCATGGCGGCTTGCGTCCCTATGACGGCCGCTGTCTTGGGCGGGGCCGTCCTGTTATGATGAGCGCCCCGTTGAAAGCCTCGGGGCAAAAGACGCCGTATTTAACCACAAGCGCGCAGCCGAAACCAAAGGCTGTGCCGACGCCCAGTCCGAGCATGTCCGATAAAATTGAACTTCGCGCAGAGGTGCCGTCCGAACTGGGCGGTCAACGCCTCGATCAAGTCGCCGCCCAACTATTCGCTGAGCATTCGCGCTCGCGCCTTTCCGCCTGGATCAAAGACGGCCGCCTGACTGTGGACGGAGCGGTGATCCGCCCTCGGGACATTGTGCACGGCGGTGCCGTTCTCGAACTGACCGCCGAGCAGGAGGCCCAGGGTGAGTGGATCGCCCAGGACATCGAGCTGGACATCGTCTATGAAGACGATGACATCCTGGTGATCAACAAGCCTGCGGGCCTGGTGGTGCACCCGGCTGCCGGCCATGCCGATGGCACCCTGCTCAATGCCCTGCTGCATCACATCCCCGACATTATCAATGTGCCGCGGGCGGGTATCGTCCACCGTCTGGACAAGGACACCACCGGTCTGATGGTGGTGGCCAAGACCATTCAAGCGCAGACCCAGTTGGTGGCTCAGTTGCAGAGCCGCAGCGTCAGCCGCATCTATGAATGCATCGTGATTGGTGTAGTGACTGCGGGGGGCAAGATCAATGCGCCCATCGGTCGCCACGGCCAGCAGCGCCAGCGCATGGCGGTGATGGAGGGTGGCAAGCAGGCTGTCAGCCACTACCGCGTGCTGGAACGCTTCCGTTCCCATACCCACGTGCGGGTCAAGTTGGAAACCGGTCGCACCCACCAGATCCGGGTGCACATGGCGCACATCAATTTCCCGTTGGTGGGCGATCCGGCTTACGGCGGTCGCTTCCGCATTCCGCCGGCGGCCAGCCAGACCATGGTCGAGTCGCTGAAAAACTTCCCGCGTCAGGCCCTGCACGCGCGTTTCCTGGAGTTGGACCATCCGACCACCGGTCAACGCATGAGCTGGGAGTCGCCGTTGCCGGATGACTTCGTCTGGCTGTTGTCGCTGCTCAAGCAGGACCGTGAGGCGTTCATCGGATGAGTGATTGGCTGATTCCTGACTGGCCCGCGCCGGCCGGGGTCAAAGCCTGTGTTACCACCCGCGATGGCGGCGTCAGCCTGGCGCCGTTCGACAGCCTCAATCTGGGCGACCACGTTGAGGATCAGCCTCAAGCGGTGGCCGAGAATCGCCGGCGCCTGACCGAGCACTTCGATATAGCCCCGGCCTGGTTGCAGCAGGTGCATGGGGTCGCTGTGGCCCACGCCGATCCTGGCGTAGTGGTCTGCGCCGATGCCAGCTGGTCTGCCACGCCCGGCGTTGCCTGTACGGTGATGACCGCCGACTGCCTGCCTGCGTTGTTCTGCAACCGTGCCGGAACCCGGGTCGCGGCAGCCCATGCCGGCTGGCGCGGGCTGGCAGCCGGCGTGCTGGAAGCCACTCTCGACAGCCTGGATGTACCGCCCGCTGAGGTACTGGTATGGCTGGGACCCGCCATAGGCGCACAGAGCTTTGAGGTCGGGGCGGAAGTGCGTGAAGCGTTCGTTGCCCAATTGGCGGCAGCGGAGCAAGCCTTTGTCCCTAGTGTCAATGCCGGGCGCTTCATGGCCGATATCTATCAGTTGGCGCGCCTGCGTCTGGCGGCCCGAGGTGTGACGGCGGTCTATGGCGGTGGCTACTGTACGGTGACCGACCCACGCTTCTTCTCTTATCGACGCAGCCCGCGTACTGGGCGTTTCGCCTCCCTTATCTGGCTTGAGCGCTAGACTAATCTGACTTGCGTCAAGCAGCTGACGCTTGAATCTCCCAGAATCGACCGCATCTAGAGAATCATCTGGCAGGTTTCTCTATTTAGGTGTGTCCATCGCTCCGGCCTGCTCAAAAGGAAGGTGACTAATGCGTATAGACCGATTAACCAGCAAATTGCAGCTGGCTTTATCCGATTCTCAATCCCTGGCGGTTGGCCTCGATCATCCAGCCATTGAACCGGCGCACCTGATGCAAGCGCTGCTTGAACAGCAGGGCGGCTCAATCAAGCCCTTGCTGATGCAAGTGGGCTTTGACGTCAACAGCCTGCGCAAGGAACTGAGCAAAGAGCTCGACCAACTGCCGAAAATCCAGAACCCCACTGGCGACGTGAACATGTCCCAGGATCTGGCGCGCCTGCTCAACCAGGCCGACCGCCTGGCGCAGCAGAAAGGTGACCAGTTCATTTCCAGTGAGCTGGTGCTGCTGGCAGCCATGGACGAAAACAGCAAGCTCGGCAAATTGTTGCTGGGTCAGGGCGTGAGCAAGAAAGCCCTGGAAAACGCCATCAATAACCTGCGCGGCGGCGAGGCGGTGAATGATGCCAACGTCGAGGAGTCGCGTCAGGCCTTGGATAAATACACCGTCGACCTGACCAAGCGTGCCGAAGACGGCAAGCTCGATCCGGTGATCGGCCGTGACGATGAAATTCGCCGGACCATCCAGGTACTGCAACGCCGGACCAAGAACAACCCGGTATTGATCGGTGAGCCCGGTGTGGGCAAGACCGCCATCGCCGAGGGCCTGGCCCAGCGAATCATCAATGGCGAAGTGCCCGATGGCCTGAAAGGCAAACGTCTGCTGTCCCTGGATATGGGCGCGCTGATTGCCGGTGCCAAGTACCGTGGCGAGTTTGAAGAGCGCCTGAAGTCCCTGCTTAACGAGCTGTCGAAGCAGGAAGGGCAGATCATCCTGTTTATCGACGAACTGCACACCATGGTCGGCGCCGGCAAGGGCGAGGGCTCGATGGATGCGGGCAACATGCTCAAGCCGGCCCTGGCCCGTGGCGAGTTGCATTGTGTGGGTGCCACCACGCTCAACGAGTACCGCCAATATATAGAGAAGGATGCAGCCCTCGAGCGACGCTTCCAGAAAGTGTTGGTGGATGAGCCGAGCGAGGAGGACACCATTGCTATCCTCCGCGGCCTGAAGGAGCGCTATGAAGTGCACCACAAGGTGGCGATCACCGACGGTGCGATCATTGCTGCGGCCAAGCTCAGCCACCGCTATATCACTGACCGGCAACTACCGGACAAGGCCATCGACCTGATCGACGAGGCTGCCAGCCGCATCCGCATGGAGATCGATTCCAAGCCGGAAGTGCTGGATCGTCTGGAGCGGCGCCTGATTCAACTGAAAGTCGAATCCCAGGCGCTGAAGAAGGAAGACGACGAGGCGGCGATCAAGCGCCTGGAAAAACTCCAGGAAGAGATTGTCCGACTGGAGCGCGAGTACGCTGACCTGGAAGAAGTCTGGACCTCGGAAAAAGCCGAAGTGCAGGGTTCCGCGCAGATCCAGCAGAAAATCGAGCAGTCGCGTCAGGAACTGGAGGCGGCGCGGCGTAAAGGCGATCTGAACCGCATGGCTGAGCTGCAGTACGGGGTAATCCCGGATCTGGAACGCAGCCTGCAAATGGTCGACCAGCACGGCCACAGCGAGAACCAGTTGCTGCGCAGCAAGGTCACCGAGGAGGAAATCGCCGAGGTGGTGTCCAAGTGGACCGGTATTCCAGTGTCGAAAATGCTCGAAGGTGAGCGCGACAAGTTGCTGAAGATGGAAAGCCTGTTGCATCAACGGGTGATCGGCCAGAACGAGGCTGTGGTGGCAGTGGCCAACGCAGTGCGTCGCTCCCGGGCCGGCTTGTCCGATCCGAACCGGCCAAGTGGCTCGTTCATGTTCCTCGGCCCGACTGGGGTGGGTAAGACTGAACTGTGCAAGGCCCTGGCGGAATTCCTCTTCGACACAGAGGAGGCCATGGTGCGAATCGACATGTCCGAGTTCATGGAAAAACACTCCGTGGCTCGCTTGATCGGTGCGCCGCCTGGCTATGTCGGTTATGAAGAGGGCGGCTACCTGACCGAAGCCGTGCGTCGCAAGCCGTATTCGGTGATCCTGCTGGACGAAGTGGAAAAGGCCCATCCGGATGTGTTCAACATCCTCTTGCAGGTCCTGGAAGATGGCCGCCTGACGGACAGTCACGGGCGTACTGTGGACTTTCGCAACACGGTGATCGTCATGACCTCCAACCTGGGCTCGGCACAGATCCAGGAACTGGTAGGGGATCGCGAGGCGCAACGTGCGGCGGTGATGGACGCGGTGTCCACCCACTTCCGGCCGGAGTTCATCAACCGGGTCGACGAAGTGGTGATCTTCGAGCCTTTGGCGCGGGATCAGATCGCCGGTATCACGCAGATCCAGCTGGGTCGCCTGCGTAGCCGTCTGGCGGAGCGCGAGTTGAGCCTGGAGCTGAGTGACGAGGCCTTGGACAAGCTGATCGCCGTCGGTTACGACCCGGTGTATGGCGCGAGGCCGCTGAAGCGGGCGATCCAGCGCTGGATCGAGAACCCGTTGGCCCAGTTGATCCTGTCTGGTGGTTTCCTGCCAGGAGCGACAGTCACTGCGTCGGTGCAGGACGATGAAATCGTCTTTGCCTGATCGCACGGTGGCGTATTGATAAAGAGGCCTCGCATTACGAGGCCTTTTTTTTCACTAGGGCGTTGAACTGAAAGGAAAAGGCTTGTAAAGTGCGCCCCGCAGTCAGTCACCCCCAGGGTTTTTTCTGATCAGGAAGAAGCCGGCAATGAAGTCGCAAATCATTGTCTTAAAAGCAATTTAAGGGGTTGACAGGGGTTTTTAAGATTGTAAAATAGCGCGCCTCAGAGACATGAACGTAGCGATACGGGCAAGTCGAAGAGGATGAAGTAAAAACGTTGTAGCTTGAAATATGTAGTTCCGTGATAGCTCAGTCGGTAGAGCAAATGACTGTTAATCATTGGGTCCCAGGTTCGAGTCCTGGTCACGGAGCCAATTTCAAACCGGGGTATAGCGCAGTCCGGTAGCGCGCCTGCTTTGGGAGCAGGATGTCAGGAGTTCGAATCCCCTTACCCCGACCATTTTTGGGTCGTTAGCTCAGTTGGTAGAGCAGTTGGCTTTTAACCAATTGGTCGTAGGTTCGAATCCCACACGACCCACCATTTTTGAAACCAGTTCGCTGGAATCGAATCTTAAGATCAGAGGCCAAAAGCGCTGATCGAGGAAGGCGCCTCTTGTAGGTGCCTTTTTTTTACCGGGGTATAGCGCAGTCCGGTAGCGCGCCTGCTTTGGGAGCAGGATGTCAGGAGTTCGAATCCCCTTACCCCGACCATATTCACGAAAAAGGGCACCTCTAGAGGTGCCCTTTTTCGTTTGTCTGCAAAAAAGCGCTGAATCAAGGGGCCGCCCGGGAGGCAGCCGCCTTGTTGTCAGCCGAGGGGCAGTTCCTCCCAGGCCTTGCGTTGTTCAAGCAGGCGCTGTTCGAGGGTGACGATGGCCTGTTTCACCTGTTCCACGCATTCCGTGACCATGTCCAGGGACAGGTCAGGGCTCAGGCAGGCATCTTCTAGCTGGCGACAGCTCTCTACCAATTGTTCGCCCTTGACCACGCGCGCAGCACCCTTGATGCGGTGCGCCAACTCTGCCAGCTCGGCTGTCGCCTGCTTCTGGAGCGAGGTGTCGAGGCTCTGCATGTCCGTGCGATTGTTGCTGAGCAACTCACTCAAAATGTGATGCAACATCGTCGGTTCGCTGCCCACCAAGGTATGCAAGGACTCCAGGTCGAATACCCGGGGAGAGCGGGCGCTGGCTGGCTTCGGGGGCTGTTGGTTCTCGCGTTCCCCCTCATCGGCCTGTCCCATGGACAGCAGACGTTCTTCCAGCTCATCCAGGCTGATGGGTTTGATCAGGCAATCATTCATTCCCGCCTGGATGCAACGCTCCACTTCCTCCTGCTGGGCGTCGGCGGTCAGGCCGATGATCATCATTGGCTCGCAGGCGTTGTCCCGTTCCTCCTGGCGAATTGCCCGGGTCATCTGGGCGCCATTCATGATCGGCATGTGACAGTCGGTGATGATCACGTCAAAGGCCTGCTCACGCCAGAGATGCAGTGCTTCCAGGCCGTTCTCCGCCTCGAACACGTCATGTCCGAGAAAGCACAGTTGTTGCTGCAGGACCTGGCGGTTCACCGGATGATCGTCCACCACCAGAATCTGCAAACGGTACATGTGGCGCTTCCTGACCTGAGGCGGACGCTCAGAGGTGGCCACGCGCTCCAGTGCTTGCAGGCGCAGCTCCACATCCACCCGGGTGCCATGGCCCAGGGCGCTGCTCATCGACACCTGTCCACCCATCATTTCGCACAGGGAACGGCAAATCACCAGGCCCAGGCCTGTGCCCTCGATGTTCTGCACATTGCGCTCTACTTGGGCGAACGGTTGGAACAGATGCTGCTGGCTGCAGGGAGAAATACCAATTCCCGAGTCTTCGACACTGAGCCTGACCCGTAGCAAAGAGTTTTCCACCAGATCGCCGGAGATGGTCACCTTGATAAAGCCGGCTTCGGTGAACTTGATGGCATTGCTCACCAGATTGGACAGGATCTGCTTGAAGCGCATCCCGTCCACCAGCACGTCGCCGTTGATGCTGGAGTCGATCTCGAGGATCAGGCTCAGGCATTTCTGCCGAGCGAGTCCCTCGAATACCCGGGCCACCGACTCCACCAGTTCGCGCAGGTTGGCGCGTTTTGGCGAGAGGCTCAGGCGTCCGGACTCGATGCGGGCGATGTCGAGGATATCGCCGATGAGCTCCAGCAGGCTTTTGGCCGAGCTGTAAGCGATTTCAATGCTGGAGCGCTCGATCCGATCGCTGTCGGCGCGTTTGAGCGCCAGTTCCAGAATGCCGATGATGGCGTTCATCGGCGTGCGTATTTCATGGCTCATGGTGGCCAGGAAGGTGGTCTTGGCCCGGCTGGCCTCGTCGGCGAGATTCTTCGCCTCCTTCAACTCCTGGACCAGATGACGGTGCTTGGTAATGTCCAACCAGCCACAGATCACGCCCTTAGTGACACCGTTGGCGTCCTGGAATGGCTGAATCCAGTGCTCGATCCAGACGTCCTTTCCCTGCAATTGCACGGCATACACGGAGGTAATGGTCTTGCCGTCGTTGATCGCTTGCAGGTAGTTCTGGTGCAGGTCGGGCTCTGCTGAAAAGTGCTCATTGGGCAGTTGCTGCACGGTCTTGTTCAAGACTTCTTCGGCAGTCAGCCCGACGCTCTGCAGATAGCTGCGGTTGCAGGACAGCATGTTGCCTTCGATGTCCCGGATATAGAGGGCCGGAGGCATGTTTTCTGCCAGGGTCTCGATAAAGCGCAATTGTTCATTGAGGGTTTTCTCGGCCTTGACCCTGCGGCGCAGATAGACGACCCAGAGCAGCGACAGTAGAAGCAGCAACGAAGCGCCGGCAATGATCTCGGCGATCATCAACGCATAGTCGCGCCAGGTTTCGCTGCTCATGCCCGGTGGCGAGCGCCAGTGGTTGGCGATGGCGTTCAAGTCGTCCGTCGGGAGGCTGATCAGGGCCTTGTCGAGGATGGACTGCAGTTCCGAATCGCTTCGTCGCAGGGCAAAGCTAGCGGTTGCCTGGCTGGTGTGAATCAGGTCGGCAACCGCCAGGCGATTCTGGAACAGGCGGACAATGTAGTAACGCGAGGCCGGTAATGACACCACTGCGGCATCGGCGCCGCCGGCATAGACCATGTTCATGGCGTCCAGCGAGGTACCAACTTCGATCACTTCGGCTTTCGGGTAGAGCTTGCGCACATGTTGCAGTGTCACGTGCCCGGTAGGGATGGCCAGGCGCTTGTCTGTCAGGTCCCCTGGCCGTTGTGCCTTGCCTTCTTTGTCGGTCTGGGTCACGAGGACGAAGGGGCTGGTCAGAAAGGGACGGGTAAAGCGCAGGTTGTCCTCACGTTGTGTACTGGCGGTCATGATGGCCAGGTCGGCCTCTGATTTGCGCAAGGCTTCAATCTGTTCCGGGTAGCCGCCGTTGCGAGCGGTGACTTGGAAGTACAGCCCGGTGCGCTGTGATATTACTTCCAGCAGTTCAGCGGTGACGCCCGAGAAAATGCCGTTAGCGTCGAAGAAGGCAATGGGCGCCAGGTCGTCATTGATCACCAGGCGTATCACCGGATTACGGGCGATCCAGCGCGACTCTTCAGGCGTCAGTGCCACCTTTTCGTCCGACGGAATGAAGCCGCTACCTACCCAGCGTCGACTCAGGCTGAGGAGCTTTTCCTTACCGATAGCGTCGATGCTCTGGTTGAGAATCCGCAGCAGGCGCTGGTTATCCTCTTGCAGCGCATAGCTGTAGCCGCCTCGGGAAAAGTCGGCGAAGCGCTCGAACTTGAGAAAGCCGTAGTAGGAACGATTGATACGGAAGTAGGCGCTGAGGACATCGTCCACGTACATGTCGGTATGACCAAAGGCGGCTGCGGCTATGGCCTCGTCATGGGTGGGATAGACCATCAAGCGGGCCAAGGGAAAGCGTGACTGCAGTTGCGCGCTGTGTTCCTGGGCCACAGAAACTCGTAATCCGGCCAGATTGGAGGGAGATTTGCGTGACTCGTCATTGCGTTTGAACAGCGCCAAACGACCCTCGGCGAAAGGTCGGCTGAACCTGATGGCGTCGGCAGGCGGCTCGGAGCTGAAGCTGCCCAGCAGGTCGATGTTGTCAGTCTGCAACGCCTGCATGGCCTCGGCCCGGGTGGCGAAGGGTACGATCTTGATGCGAACCCCGAGCATCTGCCCAATCAGAGCGCTGACGTCAGCGGTAATGCCCTCGTAGTGATTGTCGTTGTAGCTGACGTTGAAGGGGGGCGGTTCTGTAGTCACGGCGCCGATTTTCAGTTCCGACTTGTGGCGCAGCCAGCGCCAGTCTTCATCCTCAAGGGCGAGGTCGTGGTGATCGAGGCGTACCGTGCTGTACAGCGTATTGGGCAACGTCGGAGGCTGGGCCGCTGCCGGTTGAGCACTCAATATCGCCAAGCAGATAAAAAGCCAGAAAAGTCGTGAATGCATGATCGCTTCAGATAGTAGGGGGCCAGATGACTCTATCAATGAGTAACAACGCAATGAGCGCGGGGCGGACGGTACAGGAACCTGTGCGACGGGTCGCCACTTTGATCTGTTGTCACAAGGGACTAACGGGTGCAGTAGGCAATGAAATGACTTTCCGGCATCGGCCGTGCGAACAGAAAACCCTGGGCTACTTCGCATCCCAGCTCCAGTAGGCGATCCTGCTGCTCGCGGGTTTCCACTCCTTCGATAATCAACGACATGCCCAATGAGCGGGCGAGCGCCACCGTATAGCTGATGACGGCGCTGCGTCTGGGTTGATGCCCCATCTTGCGCACGAAAGTGCCGTCAAGCTTGATCTGGCTGAAGGGCAGCTCGCACAGGCGATCCAGGGAGGAGTAGCCCGCACCGAAATCGTCCATGGCCAGACCGCAGCCCATCACCCGCAGGCGTACCAGGTTCTCCAGGCTACTGGCGGGGGCGCTGATCAGGCTGGTTTCGGTGATTTCAAAGGTGATGCTGCTGGGTGGAACCTGAAACAGCGTGAGCAGTGAGGCGATGGATTCGGTCAGAGTCTGGGACGCCAGCTGTGATGGATGCAGATTGAACGAGAAACCCAGGGGGATGCCTTTTTGCGCCAGTTTGCGGCGCAGGGCCAGGCCCTGGTCGAACAGCTGCCAGAACAGGCGGTCCAGCAAGCAGTGGTGTTCCATGATGTGCAGGAAGTGTGAAGGCGGCAGTACTCCCAACTGTGGATGATTCCAGCGAGCCAGCGCTTCCGCACCCTGCAGAGACGCGTTGTCGAGTGTCACCTTGGGTTGGTAGTAGGGTTCGAATTCGCCGTTGTCCAGGCCGCGAATCACGTCCGTCAGGGTGGGGAGTTCGGACTTTTTCAGCGTTGTGACCAGACTGTGGCGCTGGTTCTGATAACGCGTCAGCAAGGTGGTCAGACGCTCCAGATTGAAGGGCTTGCCCAGATCACCGAGGAAGTTCAAGCCCAGGCGCTTGATCATCGAGACGGTGGTGTGTCGCAGAACCGGATCGATCTGGCTGCACAGGATCACCGAGTGCAGCTTTGCGCTTTGGCTGGCATGGCGCAGAAATGCCAAGCCGTCCATTCCGGGCATTTTCAAGTCACAGATGGCAATGTCCATCCTTTCGCACTGCTCCAGCAGCGCGAGTGCCTCACTGCCACTGGCCGCCTCATGCACCTGCCCGGGCATCACTTTTTTCAATGCCGTGACGGTAACCAGGCGTTGCAGCGGTTCATCTTCCAGAACCAGAACATTTAAATGTCGCATTGCCGGCTCATGTCATTATTTGACGGTCATAGTGCTTAAGGCTCTTGAGTCGCGGCCATGAGGCAAATCCCCATGTACAGTAGGAAATTTCCTATTGAAAAATCAGACCGTCTGATTCCTTAAGGAGAAGTCATTAACCCCTTGTATCGTTGGTTATTTGCCAGGAATCTGAATTTTCTGGGGGGCATCAAGGTATTACACACGCAATACCTATATGACATCAGCGTTTTATACAGATACGTAAGTTGCAGCTGATTGAGGTGCGGTTACGTATATTTTCCGGGCGGTCCGGCTCACCCGAAGGCCGGGTTTTTAAGGTGAAGTGACAATATGCACAGCGTATTGATAGTTGACGATCATCCCGTTGTTCGGCTCGCCGTTAAGGTTTTGCTGGAAAAGAACAACATGCGGGTGGTGGCCGAAACAGACAATGGATTGGATGCGCTGGAGCTGGTGCGCGAGCATGGGCCGGATGTGGTGATCCTCGATATCGGTATTCCCAAACTGGATGGCCTCAAGGTGCTTGCGCGCATCAAGGCACTGGGCCTGCCTACTGAAGTGCTGGTGCTGACCTCGCAGTCGATTGAGAGCTTCTGCCGACGCTGCATTCAGCTTGGTGCTCGGGGCTTTGTCAACAAGGAGGAGGACTTGGGCAATCTGGTAGTGGCTCTGAATGCAGTGTTGGCCGGTTACACCTTTTATCCGTCCCTGGCTTTGGACGTTTCCATTCCCGCAGCGGAGCAGCAGTCCGAGGCCGAGCAGATAGGCCAGCTGACCGATCGGGAAATGATTGTGTTGCAGTACCTGGCACAGGGTTATTCCAACAAGGCCATTGGAGAAAAACTGTTCTTGAGCAACAAGACAGTCAGCACCTACAAGACCCGACTGTTGCAGAAGCTGGGGTTGGGGTCGCAAGTAAGCCTGGCGGAGTTTGCCAAGCGCAATGCGTTGATTCCGTGAAGTGAACAGGGTCGGCTACTTGTAATGTCTGGTTTCACTTAGTTGTGTCTGTATCGCAACTGAACCATAGGGGCATGCTGATTTTGTTCTTTCTGCATGACTTGAAAAGTGCCAGGGCAGGCACCTAAGTGAAATGGACGGCATATGTTTTGATTGGGTTTCAGGGCCCATCCTGGATAAGCCCTGAAAGCTCTTGTTGCTTAAGATTTTTCTTGTTGGATTTCAGCGGTAATCGCTGCACTCTTCACGGTTTTTTTGCTTTGCAGATGCAGAGTCATCAAGAGAGCATTGAATATCCGAGCCGGGCGGTTCTGATCGTCGCTTCAGCGGTCGATGATGTTGTGCTGTGGTCCATAGGGTAGCCGGGTGATGTTTTCCGCGCCCCGGGAACTGACGATCAGAATGTCGTGCTCCCGATAGCCACCGGCACCTGGCCTGCCTTCGGGCAACCTGATCATCGGCTCCATGGACACCACCATGCCGGGCTCCAGCACTGTGTCCACGTCCTCACGAAACTCCAGCCCGGTCTCGCGTCCGTAGTAGTGATTGAGGATGCCGAACGAGTGGCCGTAGCCGAAGGTTCGGTATTGCAGCAGGTCGTGTTCCAGGTAGATTTCGTTCAACTCTCGGGCAATGTCGCTGCAGCGGACGCCGGGTTTGATCAACCGCAATCCGGCCTCATGCACCTTGAGGTTGATTTCCCAAACCCGCAGATGAGCGTCGGGGCAATGGCCAAGGAACAGTGTGCGCTCCAGCGCGGTGTAGTAACCGGCGATCATCGGGAAGCAGTTGAGGCTGAGGATCTCTCCCGGCCTGATTCGCCTCGAGGTCAGCGGATTGTGTGCGCCGTCGGTATTGATCCCTGATTGAAACCAGGTCCAGGTGTCCATCAATTCGGCTGCGGGAAAGGTCCTGGCGATTTCCCGAACCATGGCCTGTGTGGCGTGCAGGGCCACATCGTACTCCGGCACCTGATCCTGCAGGGCGTCGATGGCGGCGGCCCCACCGATGTCGGCGATGCGTGCGCCCTGGCGGATCAGCGCCTGTTCTTCTGCTGACTTGAGCATGCGCATGGTCATGCACTGCGCGGCGATATCCAGTAGTTGTGCCCGGGGATAAAGCTCGACGAAGGCTTGGTGGCTGGGCAGGGTGAGCTGGTCGAACTCCAGGCCCAGCCGTGTTGCCTGGGGCAAGGCCTGTTTGACCGCAACGAAGAAATTGCCCCGTTGCCAGTCGGTGTAGACCACCTGAGCATCACAGACTGCGCGACGCCCAGGCTGCCCTCCGTCGATATTGGCGCTGATCAGCACCGTGCGCTCCCGGGTCACTACCAGGGCGTACTGGCGGCCGAAAGAGCAATACAGGAAGTCGGCGTAGTAGTTGATGTTGTGATACGAGGTGAACAGCGCCGCGTCGATATCCTGTCGGGCCATGTAGGCTCGCAGCGTGCTCAGGCGCTGGGCGTACTCCTGCGCTGAGAAGGTTGAAGGGACTTTTTCACCGTTGCGGATCTGAAGGGTCTTGGGCATCTGCATGGCACGGGTCCTTGTCTGCAATGAGCGATGCGCGGCGCCACACTCGGGTGGGCCATGAAGTGGCATTGCAACAGATAGGGGCGGTGCAGGCATGCGTGGTACCGACCTTGAGGTGGTCGCCAGCGCTGCTTTTCAAAGGGGCTGGGGGAGGGTGCAACATGGGCCTCGTTAATGAAGAGCACGTCGACGGCGGGTAGCACAACCTGGTAGTTCTTATAGGTTTTGCCTGGCCGGTTCCTATCGAGCGTGGCATTCTAGGCCCTGCTGTTAAGGATCAGACAGTAAGGAAACTGAACGGATGCAAAGCAGGCTCGCGGAAGTTAACACACGCCTTTTGCCAGGAAACTCATTGCATGAGCGAATGGCGGGGACCATGGACATGGCCTCGGCGCTGGGGTTCGATGCCCTGGTTTACGACTACAGTCCGGTGCCCTTTGATCAGCAAGGCGAGCTGATCATTCCCAGTGCAATGGTCTGCAATACCCCAAAGGACTGGCTGGAGCTCTGGTGCGACGAGGGGTATTACCATATCGACCCGGTCCAGCAGGTGGCTCTGGACAGCACCTCTCCCTTTATCTGGTCCTACAGGCCCGAGGCGGAAACCGTCTTGCGCCAGGCCATGGGTCAGCAGCACGCGCCGGTATCGAGTTACCTGCAGCATCATCAGATGTCCCATGGCATGACCGTTCCCATCCACTTGCCTGGGGGTGGTTTCGCCAGCCTGACCGGTTTGCGCTCGGGCAGTACCCAGGTGGCCTTGCATGACCTGCAACAGGTCCTGAGGGATTTCACACTTCTTTCTCATGCGCTGCAGGAACACCTCTATCCGCAGCTCAGTAAAAGTATTCGCAGCTATCCGGTTCAACTGACCAGGCGTGAGCGCGAGTGCCTGAAATGGGCGGCCGAGGGCATGACCTCCGGCGAAATTGCTGAGCGCCTGCAGCGTTCCGTGGCCACCATCAACCTGCATCTGACCTCGGCGATGCACAAGTTGGGCGCCAAGAATCGGGTTCAGGCCGTGGTTCGAGCAGTTCACTATCGTTTGTTGGAAAACTGAAGCGAGCACAAGTGGCCCTGTCTTATCGCTGATGCTGGGTGCAGGCCGAAGATTGAAAGACACAGGGTGATCGTCATCAGGGAGTGATGCGCAATGAAAGCAAGTAAACCACCACAGGAAGGTTATGCCTCCTTTGGCTCCTGGCAGACCTGGTATCGGGTGACGGGGGATCTGCGGAATGGTCTGACGCCCCTGGTGATACTGCACGGTGGCCCGGGCTGCACTTATGACACTGTGGATGCCTTCAGGGATGTGGCTGCCAGTGGCCGGGCAATCGTTCAGTTCGATCACCTCGGCAGTGGATTCTCCACTCACCTGGAGGGCAAGCCCTCTTCATTCTGGAGCGTCGAGTTGTATCTGGAGGAGCTGAACAATCTTCTGGATCACCTGCGCATCAGTGAGGATTACGCCTTGCTCGGGCATTCCTGGGGTGGGGCTCTGGCCAGCGAGCATGCCGCGTTGGCCCCAGCGGGCCTGCGTGCCCTGATCATTGCCAATGCTCCGGCCGACATGCGGACCTGGCAGGCTGAAACCCTGGGTTTGCGTGAGGCTTTGCCAGAGGGGGTCTTGCAGACGCTGATTGGCCACGAACAGGCTGGAACCCTCCATAGCGCCGAATATGTGCAGGCCTCGCAAGTATATTTTGAGCGGCACGTTTGCCGGCTTCGGCCTTGGCCGGAAGAGGTGGTGCGAATCTTTTCCAGGGGATGTTGCGCTACCGCGATGGAAGGTGCGCCGCAGCGGGCTGAGAACTTCCCTCTACTGAGCAACCTGCAGGACTGGAGCATTGTCGAGCGCCTGCCACGGATCAAGGTGCCGAGTCTGCTGATCTCAGGACGTTACGACGAAGCGACTCCAGCAGTGGTCAAGCCCTATCTGGAGAACGTTCCGGACATCCGCTGGGCACTGTTCGAGAACTCCAGCCACATGCCTCATATCGAGGAGCGGGTTGCCTGTATGGGAACGGTGGTGAGCTTTCTGGATGAGTGCCTGTAGCCCACCCATGCGCCCCGCTACCTTGCGTAGCGGGGCGTACGTTCAAGCGCTTAGTGCAACTTCAAGCGTGGGTCGGTGCCTCGTCCAATCCGGCTGCCGAGCATCAGCATCGCCGTGCGGAACACCCCGTACAGGGCCATCTGGTGCATGCGGTAGAGCGAGATGTAGAACATCCTCGCCAGCCAGCCTTCGAGCATCACACTGCCGGTGAGATTGCCCATCAGGTTGCCCACCGCCGAGAAGCGCGATAGGGAGATCAGCGAGCCGTAGTCGGTGTACTTGTAGGTCGGCAGATCCTTGCCTTCGATGCGCAGTTTCAGCGACTTGGCCAGCAATGAGGCTTGCTGGTGCGCAGCCTGGGCCCGTGGCGGCACATTACGGTCGCTGCCCGGTTGCGGGCAGGCGGCGCAGTCGCCGAAGGCGAAGATGTTCTCGTCACGGGTGGTCTGCAGGGTTGGCAGTACTTGGAGCTGGTTGATTCGGTTGGTTTCCAGGCCGTCGATGTCCTTGAGGAAGCCCGGCGCGCGAATGCCTGCTGCCCACACCTTGAGGCTGGCGGGAATGGTTTGGCCATCAGCGGTGATCAGACTGTCGGCGGTGACTTCACTGACTGACGCGTTGGTCAGCACCTTGACCCCGAGTTTCTCCAGGGTCTTGTGCACCGGCCCGCTGATGCGCTCGGGCAGGGCCGGCAGCACCCGTGGACCAGCTTCGATCAGGGTGATGTGCATGTTTTCCGGGAGGATCCGGTCCAGACCGTAGGCGGCCAGCTCATGGGCGGCGTTGTGCAGTTCCGCCGCCAACTCCACACCGGTGGCACCGGCGCCGACGATGGCTACGCTGATCTGTTCCACGGCATCTGTCTGCCCGGCGTGGGCTCGCAGGTAGTGATTGAGCAGTTGCTGGTGAAAGCGCTCGGCCTGCTTGCGGGTGTCGAGGAACAGGCAATGCTGGGCGGCACCCTGGGTGCCGAAGTCGTTGGTGGTACTGCCCACGGCGATCACCAAGGTGTCGTAGCCCAATTCACGGGCCGGCAACAGTTCTGTGCCTTCCTCGTCATAGGTGGCAGCCAGTTGGATCTTTTTCTGTTGACGATCGAGCCCGCTCATACGGCCCAGCTGGAACTCGAAGTGGTTCCATTTTGCTTGGGCAACGTAGTTGAGTTCGTCTTCAGAGGAGTTCAGTGAGCCGGCGGCCACTTCATGCAGCAGGGGTTTCCAGATATGGGTCAGGTTGGCGTCCACCAGCATCACACTGGCGGTGCCGCGCTTGCCCAGAGTCTTACCCAGGCGGGTCGCCAACTCCAGGCCGCCGGCGCCGCCGCCAACGATGACAATACGATGAGTCATGGGGATATCTCGCAAGGCTAAAAGAAATCGGTGCAGTCAACCGAGCGAGCGCGATGCAGCTCATAGCGTCAGGTAACTGATAAAACGGCTCAACAGGCCCAGGGCGACCGTCACCACGACCACCACCACAAGGAGCATCCACGGCCGAAAGGGCCGGCGCTCGACTCGGTGCTGGGGCAGTTGCAGGTATTCTTCGACATGGCGTTGGTCGTCGGGGTTCAGGCGGCTGCTCATAAAGGGCCTCGTCAGGTAGACGTCGCAACACAGGGGAATGTTACAGCGCGATGCAATCGAGCATTTACCGAGCATAGCCGCTGCCGCGTGGGGGCTCGATGACGAGGTCCCGGCGTTGGCAGGCAAGAGCGCTTTTTTACCATTGCTCGGGATATTGCGCCATGCCCACGGGAGGCGGATTGACGGACTTTACAAACTGATGCCGACGTCGAAAACGATACTGCGGCCCAGGTTGCTGCGCAGAAACTCCGGCGCATCCGGGTGGGCGAACAGCACCCGGGCGAAGGTCGGTCCCACCAGCGACAGCGACCGCCAGCCCTGGCGCAGGTATTCGGTGGGCGGTGGGAAGTGGCTGTTCAGGTCCAGCACTTCGCGCTTGAGGGCGGCGAAGGCAATGATGTCCAGCTCCCCCAGGTCCATCCCCCGCTCCTTGTAGTTATGGGCCTTTTTGCGCAGGGTCGGCGCCAGGCGCAGCAACAGTTCGTTGGCCGGGATGCGCTTGGGCTTGGCTTCGCGCCGTACCAGTTGGCTCAGGGAAAATGCGCTGCGCCGGCGTTGCAGCTCGTCGCGCCATTCATCATTGAGTCGGCGGCCTTCATCAAGGACGAAGAACACCTCGAAGCTGGCATCGCGAAACAGCACATCCGGCGGCTCCTGCCCAGCGGCGCTGAATTCGTCGTTGCGATAGGGAATATTCAGGCCTTGCAGCAGGCGCTGGCAGACCCAACGCTCACGCTCCCATTTGCGGGCATTGGACAGAAACGCGTTGGCTTGTTCGGCCTGAATGGTGAGCAGGCGCAAAAAATCTGAGTCATCCATATCCCCAAGCTTAGCGCTCAAATATGACCTTAAAAACTACGCTTCTCGAAAAACCTCTGCACCCGGTCTCCGGCAGTGCCTGCTGGAGGCTGCCAAGGGGCGGTGTAGACTGTTTGCCGTCCTACCCCTCGATAAGGAGTGTGCAGTGAAGCGCTGGTCAATTCTGTTGCTGGGCCTGTTGCCCTTGTGGGCCCAGGCCCTTGAAGTCGGTGAGCGTCTGGCACCCTGGACCTTGCTGGATCAGTTCGATCAAGCCTACAGCCTCGATTCCCAGGCGCAGATCCTTCTGGTGGCGCGAGGTATGGACGCGGCCAAGGTGGTGAACGGGGCGCTCAAGGACAAGCCCAAGGATTATCTGCAGGCGCGTCACGGGGTGTTTGTCGCGGATATCCAGCGCATGCCAGCGCTGATCGCCAAGCTGTTCGCGGTGCCGGCCATGCGTGACTATCCCTACCGGGTGATGCTCGACCGCGAAGGGCGTGTGGCCTCTCGTTACCCTGCCGCCGAGGACAAGGTCCTGTGGCTGCAACTGCAGGATGGCCAATTGGTGTCTCGGCAGGAATTCGCTACCGTCGAGCAACTGCAGGCCGCGCTGGAGAAAGTCCGGCCATGATCAGCGCGGCGCTGCTGTCACCGGAAAGCCTGAGCATCGGCTGGCTGCTGTATGTGGCGGTAGTGATCTGGGCGGTGCTGAGGGCGCCCTGGGTCGAGCTGTTCACCGATAGTCGCCGTCAGCATTTACTGTTCGGAACAGTGTTTGCGCTGTTTCTGCTGTGGTTGGTGCGCCGGGATTTCGACACAGGAGTGTCCTATCACTTCATCGGCATGACGGCGGTGACCTTACTGCTGGACTGGCCTCTGGCGATTGTCGGTGGCCTGATTGCGCAACTGGGGTTGCTGGCCCTGGGGCGGCAGGACCTGGCGGCGCTGGGGGTCAATGGCGTTTTGCTGATCCTGTTGCCGGTGGCGGTAACCGAGGCCTGTGCCTGGCTGGTGGAACGGGCCCAGCCGCGCAACCCCTTCGTCTATATCTTCTGCTCCGGGTTCTTCGCGGCGGCCCTGTCGGCGCTGTTCTGCCTGCTTTGCGGCCTGGGGCTCTTGTGGCTCGACGGGCGTTTTGTCATGCCCGAATGGCTGGAGGATTTTGTCGGTTACCTTTGGCTGATCATCTTTCCGGAGGCATTTATCAACGGCATGGTGATCAGTGCCCTGGTGGTGTTCTGCCCGGAATGGCTGGAAACCTTCAATCGCACCCGCTACCTCTCTGCGCCCTGGAAGGATGAGGACCCGCGCCCTTGATCCATATCAACTCCGAGCCTGGGGCCGCGCTGCATGCTCGGCAAAAATCTCAGGAGTGCGGTCATGAGTGTCTATCAGTGGGCTCGGCAGGAAGTGTGCGACAGTCTGCACAGTGCCCAGCAGGAAGGATTTGAACCGGGGTTGAGCCTGCGGGCGCTGCTCAGTGCGGTGGTGCAGCAGAGCAAGAGTGTACGTAGCATCGAGGATCTGGCTGACGAGTTGCAGTTCCTCGCGGAGAACCTCGATGACGATCAGGACTACAGCTTCATGCGGCCCTGATCGGCGTCGGTTCGAGCACTCAGTGAGCGCGGGGCGGCAGTTCTTCCGAGAACAGTTCGTCCTCGGCATCCGGGCTCACTGGAATCTTGTGTTCCTCGGCAGCCCAGGCCCCCAGATCGATCAATTTGCAACGGTCGGAACAGAACGGCCGGTTGGTGTTGGCCGCGGTCCATTCCACGGGGGCGCCACAGGTTGGGCATTCAACGGTCAGGGGTTGGCTCATGACTGGCCTCCACGCAAAGTTAGGTAAAAGTGATGCAGGCGTTCGACCTCACTGCGCAACCAGGCCTGATCGCGGTCATTGACCAGCACATCGTCGGCGTGACGCAGGCGCTCCTCACGGCTGGCTTGGGCCTGAAGAATCGCCTGGACCTGCTGTTCGCTGATCTGGTCGCGCTGCAAGGTGCGTTCGATCTGCAATTGTTGCGGCACATCGATCACCAGAATCCGTTGGGTCATCCGTGACTGGCCTGACTCGATCAGCAGTGGCGACACCAGAATCGCATAGGGCGATTCGGCACGGGCCAGATGGCTGACGATCTCCTCGGCAATCAGCGGGTGCAATAGCGCCTCCAGCCAGCGTCGCTGTTCGGGGACTTCGAAGATCAGCTTGCGCAGGGCCGCACGATCCAGTTGGCCATCGGCCTGCAGCACGCCGTCACCAAAGTGCCGGGCAATCTGTTCCAGGGCCGGGCGCCCGGGCTCCACCACCCAGCGAGCGGCGTGATCGGCATCGATCACATGCACTCCCAGGTCGATGAAGTGCTGGGCGGCAGCGCTTTTGCCGCTGCCGATGCCGCCGGTGAGGCCGAGGGTCCAGGGTGTGTTTACGGAGCGAGTCATTGGAAACCGACAAACTGCAAATAGAAGTCGGTTATTTGACCACCCCAGAGCAAGGCAATCCAGCCGGCAATGGCCAGAAAGGGGCCGAAGGGTATGGGCGTCGAAGTTTTGGCCCGGTTCAGGCGCAACAGGACAGTGCCGAGAATCGCTCCCACCAGGGAAGACAGGAGCAAGGTCAGCGGCAGGATCTGCCAGCCGCCCCAGGCGCCAAGCATCGCCAACAGCTTGAAGTCGCCGTGGCCCATGCCGTCCTTGCCGGTCAGCAGTTTGAACAGCCAGAACACCGACCACAGGCACAGATAGCCGAGCACTGCGCCCCACAAGGCATCCTCCAGGCTCGCCAGCAGCCCGAAGCTGTTGGCGATCAGTCCCAACCACAGCAGTGGCAACACCAGCACGTCCGGCAGCAGTTGGTGATCGGCGTCGATCAGGCTCATGGCCAGCAGCCCCCAGCTGAGGATCAGCAGCAGGCCCGCGGGCCAGCCGAAACCGAAGTGCCAGGCGACGAACGCCGAGATCAGCCCGCAAGCCAGTTCGGTCAGCGGGTAGCGCGGGCTGATGGCGGTCCTGCAGTGAGCACAACGGCCCCGCAGCCACAGATAACTGAGCAGGGGGATGTTCTCCCAGGGCCGGATCGGTTGTGCGCAATGGGGGCACTGGGAGTGGGGCAGCAGCAGGTTGTAGGGCGCCGTCACAGGCTCGGGGGCCAGTCCCAGCACTTCGTGGGCCTGAGCCCGCCAGTCGCGTTCAAGCATCTTCGGCAGACGCCACACCAGCACGTTCAGAAAGCTGCCCACGAGTAGCCCCAGCACCAGGGCGGCAGTCACGAAGGCCATGGGGTAAAGGGTCATGACTTCAGTCAAGGACATGTTCAGATCGCTGTACCGAGTTGAAAGATGGGCAGGTACATGGCTACCACCAGGGCGCCGACGATACTGCCCAGGATGACCATGATCAACGGCTCCATGAGGCTGGTCAGGCTGTCGACCAAGTGGTCCACCTCGACCTCATAATGCGCTGCGACTTTTTCCAGCAGATGATCCAGCGTTCCGGATTCTTCACCGATGGCGGTCATCTGGATCGCCATAGTAGGGAAGACGCCGCTGGCGCGCATGGCAAAGTTCAGTTGCATGCCACTGGCCACCTGTTGGCGGATGCGCTCCACCGCTTGCCTGTAGACCTTGTTGCCACTGGCTCCGGCCACTGAATCCAGGGCCTGAACCAGGGGCACGCCAGCCGCGAAGGTGGTGGCGAGTGTGCGGGCGTAGCGGGCCACTGCGGACTTGTGCAGCAGGGGGCCGGCCAAGGGCAGGCGCAGCAGTCCCTGATCCACAGCGTCCCGCAGGCGCGCTGAGCGCCGATAGGCCTGCCTGATCCCGCCCCCCATCAGCAGGCCGGCACTGAGCAGCCAGCCGCCGTGGCTCTGGATGACGTGGGAAAGGGCGATGACCCATTGGGTCAGTAGCGGCAATTGGGCATTGAACCCGGCGAACAGGCTCTGGAATTGGGGAACCACCTTGAGCAATAGAATGCTGCTGACCAGGATGGCCACGCCGATCACCGCCAGGGGGTAGACCATGGCCTTTTTTACCCGGGCCTTGAGGTTCTCGCTTTTTTCCCTGTAGGTGGCGACCCTTTCCAACAGGGTATCCAGGGCTCCGGCCTGTTCGCCGGCATCCACCAGATTGCAGTACAGCTCGTCAAAGTGGCGCGGATGCCGGCGCAGCGCCGTGGCCAGGCTGGAGCCGGCCTCGATGTCGCGCTTGAGGCTGGCCAGCAGTTGGCGCATCAACGGCTGGACGAAACTCTCGGCAATGATTTCCAAGGCTTGCAGCAGGGGCACGCCGGCCTGCATCAGGGTTGCCAGTTGCCGGGTGAACAGGGCGATCTCCCGGGCCCTGACCCGCTGACCCAGTCGCAACCAGACCCTGGGTTTGCGGCGTACCCGAGTTGGAGTGATGCCCTGCCTGCGCAATTGGGCTCGGATCAGCGCCGGGTTTGCAGCGCTCAACTCGCCGGCCATCTTGTGGCCCTGGCCGTCGGTGCCTTGCCACAGATAGACGCTGGCAACGGGTGCTTTTACCGCCATGGTTCGATCCTTGATGCAGGGGTGAGCTTCCTGAAGCCTAGCTGCCGGGCACCTGCCGCATAGGGTCACGAGATGACGGAATTTGTCAGTTTGTGCGACTCCTTGCGCTCAAGGCCATGGGCTATCACCGCTGCAGCCCTTGAATTCCGTGGGGGCGACCCTGGCACAGGGCATGCTTCAAGCCTTGCTGATTATCCAAGGTGCATTCTTGCCAGGAGGCAGCCCATGAAACATCAATCCGCTTTTACCCTGATCGAATTGCTGGTGGTGGTAGCCATCATTGGCATTCTCGTCACAGTGGCGATGCCGCTGTATGCCAAGTACCAGGTGCGGGCCAAGATGATTGCCGCGCTGGCCGAGGCGTCGGCGCTGAAGGTCAATGTCGAGGACCTGCTCAACCAGGGGACCGATCCGACTCTGGCCCTGGCCGGTGGCACGCCCCTGACGTCGAACTGCCGAATGAATGCCGAGGGCACGGCAGCCACCGGTGAAGGCAGTATTGGCTGCACCCTCCTCAATGCTCCGGGCCCGGTGTTGAACAAGACGCTGGTACTGAGCCGTTCGCCAGCTTCCGGATGGACGTGCACCACCACAGTGGAGGCCGATTATGCGCCCAAGGGCTGCGTTACGGACGACGCCTAAGTCTCGGCAGGCTGCTGTGCAGCGGGCTTGATGGACCGCATCGAAAAAGCCGCAACTTGCATGCAGATTGTTGGGCGGTCATGCATTTTGCATGATGTCGATTTTTCGGCTTTATTATAAGTTATTGTTTTTTATGGATATTTTATGGTGTCTAGACTTGGCACAGCACCTGCAATATCCCTCATAACCCTGTTGCCAGGACACGGCGCAGGCTTTCTAAAAGAACAGGAGTTACTCGTATGAAGAAGTTCGCTATTGCTGCTGCAACTGCTACCGCTCTGACCCTGACCATGGCCAACGCAGCATTTGCGCAGACCACTCAAAGCACCCAGTCGCCTATGGTTGTGGCTGCCGGTGAAGTGACCAAGGCCAAAGAGGCCACCTCCGATACCTGGATCACCACCAAAGTGAAAAGCGATCTGGTAACCGAGAAAGGCATTCCTGGCACCGACATCAAGGTTGAAACCAACAAGGGCGTCGTATCGCTGTCGTCCACCGTGGCCATTACTGAGTCGCAGAAAGCCACTGCAGTGGCAATCACCAAGAAAATCAAAGGCGTTAAAGCGGTCTCTGCCGACGGCCTGAAAGCCGAGTAAGACCCCAAGCTTCTCGCCTGGACAGGGAGAGGGTGCGGTAGACGAGCCAAGTGATACGTCTGCCGCTTCTTTCAAGGGTTCATGCGGAAGATCACAAGGATGTGATCATTACAGGCCCCGGCACATTGTGTCGGGGCCTGTTCTATTAGGCGGGGGTACGCCGCTCAAGGCGGCGCGGGCCTTACTCGCTGTCCAGGTGCAGCGGGGTGACCACCTTGCCGTCGCTTTCGGCCTGGCCGAGGTTGGCATCAATGAAGTAGACCCGGTCATCGGCCAACTGGCCCTTGTCCACCAGGAAGTCCTTGATACTGCTGGCCCGTTCCTGGCCCAGTTGGCGCAGCAACACGTCGCTGCCGCTCCAGAACTTGATCAGCCCCTCACGCAGTTTGGCACTGCGCTCGTCGCGGCTGAGCTGGGCCCATTCGGCTGGAGGTTGCTGTTTCAGGCGGGTGCGGTAGATGCCTTCGAGCAATGGCGATTTCTCGCCCTCGGGAACCTGCAGCAAGGATGCCTGGGCCGGAACCTTGTCGCCGCGCCGTTGCAGGATCTTGTAGTAGTTGTACTGGTATTCACGCTCCAGACGCTGTTCGGCGATCAGTGGACCGTCGCTGCTCTGGGCGCTAGTGCCTTCGATCTCCAGGCGCAGGGTCGGACGCTCCTTGAGGGCCTTGGCCAGGGTGGTGAGGGCCGACTCGGACTCCTTGCTCAACTCGCTGGAGCCCGGGGCGAAGGACACATTGCTCAGGTCTTCGGAACCGCCGCCAGTGACCAGGCCGCCAATGAACTTGAAGGGTGCCTGGGCTGCTCGCAGCACCAGATTGCGCAGGGTCTGCCAGACGATTGGCATTACGCTGAACTGCGGGTTGTTGAGGTCGCCGGAAATCGGCAACTCGATGGAAATCTTGCCGTCGGTGTCTTTCAGCAGGGCCACGGCCAGGCGGATCGGCAGGTCCACGGCGTCCGGGCTGTCGACCTTTTCACCCAGTTGCAGTTGTTCGACCACCAGTTTGTTCTCGGCCTTGAGCTGGCCCTTGGTGATCATGTAGTGCAAGTCGAGGTTGAGTCGGCCCTTGCGAATACGGAAACCGGCGAACTTGCCGGAATAGGGCGTCAGGGTGGTCAGCTCCACTCGCTTGAAGCTGGTGGCGATATCCAGTGCGGCCATTGGATCGAAGGGGTTGACGCTGCCCTTGATGGTCACTGGAGCATAACGGTCGACCTTGCCCTTGACGTCCACTTCCGCCGGCTTGGCCTGGCGGCTGTCGATGGTGCCGATATGCCCGTTGAGTTGCTGGACTGCGGTGGCGAAGTTCGGTGTCAGGCTCAGGTCGGCGAAGTTGGCCGAACCATCGTTGATGGCGATTTCACCAATGTGAATACCCAGTGGCTTGCTGGAGCTTGGGGCGGGCTTGCCCGAGGATTTGCTGCTGCCACCTGCGGGTTGTGGAATCAGCAAGTCGTCGATATTGGTGGTGCGGTCATCGTTGATGATGAAGCGCGCATAAGGCTGCATCAGGTTGACTCGGCTGATGGTCAGGCTGTCACCGTGCTGATAGTTCAGGCCCTCCACCACCACTTGTTTCCACTTTACGAAGTCGCGGGTCTTGAGGGTGTCCAGGGTGTGCAACTGATCCACTTCGGCCCGGCCGGTGATGCTGAAAGTCAGCGGCTCGACTTTCTTCAGGTCCACCGCCAGGTCACTGCCGAGCATGCCGCTACGCAGTTCCAGGCGAATGAACGGGCTGATGTAGGACTGGGCGACCCGCAGGTCGATGTCTTTGGTCTGCACCTTGAGTTTGGCGGTGATGGGGTTGAGGTTGACCTCGCCGGTGGCGCTGACCTTGCCTTGTTTACCCAGGCCGGTATCGAGCTTTAGGGTGAAAGGCGACTGGTTGAGGCTGTCGAAGTTCTTCAGGTCCAGGTTCAGCGGGCCCACATCCAGGGCCACGGCCGGTTTGGCCTGGCGGTCGGCCAGGTGCACCTGATAGTTGCGCAGCTCCACGTCCTTGAGCAGAACCTGCCAGGGCTTGCCGGGGGCTGCGGGATCCTTGGGGGTGTCGGCTGTGGCTGGCTGAGGCTTGGCGGCCGGCTTGGCGGGTTGGCTGGCGAAGAGCTTTTGCCAGTCCAGTTGGCCATCGGCTTCAAGGGCGGCCCAGGTCTCCAGCTTCTGGCTGCGGATCTTGCCGACTATTACGTGCTGCTTGGCCAGGTCCACCATTGCTTCGCTGATATCCAGGCGCTCCAGACGCGCCAGGGGGCGACCGTCCGGGGCCTTGATGGCAAATGGAGCAATGCTGATGGAGGTATTGTCCAGCAGCAGTTCGGTTTCCTTGGTCAGGCTGAATTTATAGTGGGTGCTGAGGTTTACCACGCCGTCTTCCAGCACCAGCGGTACGGCATCACGTACATAGGGCCACCAGGCTTTCATCTTGCCGTCGGTGACTTTCAAGGTGCCTTCGGAAGTCAGCGGGGTCACGCTGAAGTTGCCGCTCCAGTCGATCTGTCCGCCTTCCGGGCCGGTGGCCACCAGGGTCATGTCGGCGCTGTCATCCGGCAGGGTGCTGAGGTTCTTCAATTCAAAGTCGAGTTTGTTGTAGAGAAACTCGATGGGCTCGCTGGGGCGCAGGTCCTTGAAGTGCAGATAGCCGCCCGCCAGCTTGATGCGTTCAATGCGAACGGGAAACGGCTTGGCGTCGGGATCGCTCGGGGTCGGTTCGCTGGCAGGCAGCTTGAACAGGGCCAGGAGGTTGAGCTTGCCTTCCTTGTCAAAGAGGATCTCGGTCTTGGGCTGGTCCAGTTCGACGTCCGCCAGATGCAGGGCGCGTTTCCACAGACTGTCCAATTGCAGATTGGCGTAAAGGCGCTCGAAGGCAATTTGCTCCTTGCCCGGTTCGCCGATGCTCAGGCCCCAGAGGGTCAGTTCCAGGCTGAAGGGGTTGAGTTCGATACGCTGAATATGAGCCGGAGTCGTGGCGTAGTTGGCCAGTTGCTGGTTGGCCACCCGCAAGGCAATGCCCGGCAAAATCAGAAAGCCCAGCAGACTGTAAAGGGCGAGAGCGGTCAACAAGGCGCAGAGAGCGCGAATCAATCCTTTGGTCATGCGAGGCTTCATCTATCTGAATCGGAAGTGCCTTGGAGTATGGCACGCGTTTACGGTTCCGAAACCATCACAGTCTTCAGGATTGTTCAGATTTTTTGCCCTTGATCAAAGTTGCAGGATCAGTGTTTTCAGCGGCGGTTGTCCGTCCTGGGAAGGGAAGTCCGCAGCAGGGGGAAGGACCTGGCAATCGCGCACAGGCCGCCCGGCTTTCTCGGCACAGCGCAACACTTGCTCTCGCCAGTCCTGCAACGACACCTTGGCCAGGTTGTTACAGCAGATCAGCACACCCTCTTCGGCGGTGGCCAGCAGTGCCGGCTTCAGCAGGCTCTGGTAATCACGCAGCAGGTCGACGGTGCCGAAGGCACTCTTGGCCCAAGCAGGAGGGTCCAGCAGGACCAGATCGTATTGGCGTTGTTCAAGACGTGGGTAGCTGGGGAGCTTCTGTCCGCGTCGCTGACTGATGGGCAGGCCCGCCAGTTGGCGGATCGCTGGGAAGTAGTCCGACTGCACGAACTGCATGCCGGGTAGCTGCGGGTTGAGTTGGCCGTTTTCCCGACCTACCGCCAGATTGCCTTCGGCGAAGTCCAGGTTGCAGACCTCCCGGGCGCCTCCGGCTGCAGCGCTGAGGCCGACGCCACAGGTATAGGCAAAAAGATTGAGCACGCTTTTCCCGGCACTGTGCTGCTTGACCCAGCCGCGAGCGTTGCGCAGGTCGAGAAACAGCAACGGGTCTTGCCCGGCATGACGGCCACGGACTCGATAATTCAGTCCCCATTCGTGGCCGACCAGATCCGCCAGGGCGCTGTCCTCGGCGCGGTACACCGAGTCTTCACGGTCGATACGCGAGTTGCCTCGGGAGCGATCGTTGTAGACCAGCAGCGTCGACAGGTTCAGCTGTTGATTGATGGTCTCGTGCAGTTGCAGCAGGGCATCGCGTTCCAGCGTCTGGTGAAAGCTCTGTACCAGCAGTTGCGGCCCATAACGGTCGACGGTCAGGCCACCGGCACCTTCCTGGCTGCCGTGGAACAGGCGATAGCAGTCGGTACCTTGCTGGTGCAGTTCGGCGAGCAGGTCTTGACGGTGATCGAGGGCGGCGCGCAGCGCCTGATTCAAGGAAGACATGCAGGGCGCCTTGGAGAAGAGGAATAAGGCGCCGCAGTTTACCAGCGTCCCGCCAGTTGTAGGAGCCAGCTTGCTGGCGAAAGCGGCCTCACGGGTGCCTTCGCTGGCAAGCCAGCTCCTACAGGGGGCGGTTGTTGCGGGGGTGGTCCGCGCCGGTTAGCGCTCGATGGCCAATGCCACGCCCTGACCGCCGCCGATGCACAGGGTCGCCAGACCTTTCTTGGCATCGCGCTTGAGCATTTCATGCAGCAGGGTCACCAGCACCCGGCAGCCCGACGCGCCGATCGGGTGGCCGATGGCAATGGCGCCACCGTTGACGTTGACCTTGCTCGCGTCCCATTCCAGCTCCTTGGCCACGGACAGGGATTGTGCGGCGAAGGCTTCATTGGCTTCGATCAGGTCCAGTTGGTCCAGGGTCCAGCCGGCCTTGTCCAGGCAGCGACGGGTGGCGGAGACCGGGCCGATGCCCATGATCGCCGGGTCAACCCCGGCGTTGGCGTAGGCGGCGATTCTGGCCAGGACCGGCAGGCCCAGGGCCCGGGCCTTGCTGGCGCTCATCAGCATCACCGCGGCAGCGCCGTCGTTCAGCGCCGAGGCGTTGCCGGCGGTGACAGTGCCGTCTTTCTTGAACGCGGGCTTGAGCTTGGCCAGGGCTTCGGCGGTGGTGCCGGGGCGTGGCTGCTCGTCGGTGGCGAAGGTCAGCGGCTCGCCCTTGCGCTGGGGAATCTGGATCGGGGTGATCTCGTCGACAAAGCGCCCGGCCTCGATGGCCGCTGCGGCCTTCTGTTGGGAAGCGGCGGCGAAGGCGTCCTGGGCTTCACGGCTTATGCCGTACTTGTCCACCAGGTTCTCGGCGGTGATGCCCATGTGGTAGTCGTTGAAAGCGTCCCACAGGCCGTCGCTGATCATGGAGTCGATCATCTGGCTGTGGCCCATGCGCAGGCCGGTGCGGGCGCCGGGCAGTACGTAGTTGGACAGGCTCATGTTTTCCTGGCCACCGGCGATGATCACTTCGGCATCGCCGCAGCGAATGGCCTGGGCGCCCAGGTGCAGGGCCTTGAGGCCCGAGCCGCAGACCTTGTTCAGGGTCATGGCGGGCACGGCGTGGGGCAGACCGGCCTTGATCGCGGCCTGGCGGGCGGGGTTCTGCCCGGCGCCGGCGGTGAGCACCTGGCCCATGATCACTTCGTCGACCTGGGCCGGGTCGATGCCGGTCTGGGCCAGCAGTTGGCGGATCACGGCGGCGCCCAGGTCAACGGCGGGAATGCCCGCCAGGGAGCCCTGGAAACTGCCTACGGCGGTACGAGTGGCGGCAACGATGACGACGTCTTGCATGATCGAATCCTTATGTTCGGTGGCGGGGAGCTGCGACGCGTGGGGCTCGTGAAATGGCCCGCGCAGGCGTTTGCAGTGCGGAAAATCATGGTTGCACACAACCCGGGAGACCGGCCAATCGCGAACCGGCCGGTCGTGTTGTGCATGAGCGGTCGGCTTCTACAGACCCATGCGTCGTTTCGCCCGATGCACTGAACTGTCCCGCACCGCCCAGCGCAGCATCGGTGTACTGCGTTTGACGCTGGCTCGAATCAGCTGACGTTGCAGCGGGTTCTGATTGACGTCGAGCATGGCGCTGGCCCAGTCCGGCAGCAGGTCGATACCGGCCTGCATCATCAATGAGCCAAAGGGCTTGGCCAGGCGACTGGGGGCGGGAGCCGCCTGTAGCAGACGCAGAACCTCCCGACTGCGCTCGTCGCACAGCAGTTGGGGACGCATAGCCTGCAGGTAGTCGGCCACCGCCCGCCGCGAGCGGGGTACATCCCGGGCGCCGAGACGTTCGGCGATCAGAGCAATCTCGTCGTAGTAGCGGTCCTGGTCCGCCCCTGACAGACGAGGGTTGAGGTAGCGCAGGTGAGCGGCGAGAAAACTGCTGACTTCCGCCACATGCACCCAGGTCAACAGTTCCGGATCGCTGGCGGCATAACGACGGCCATCAGGGGCGGTGCCCACTATATGCAGGTGAATAGTGCGTACTTTGTCGATCAGCCACTCGGCGTCCTGACGGGAGCCGAAGGTGGTGCCGGAAATGAACTGTCCGGTGCGGCGCAGGCGGCCGATCATGTCCTGGCGAAAGTTCGAGTGGTCCCAGACCCCGGCCAGAGCCAGGGGGTGCAGGGCTTGCATCAGCAAGGCACTGATGCCACCGATCAGCATGCTGCTGAAGTCGGCATGTACCTGCCAACTGATCGAGCCCGGCCCGAACAGGCCGGGGTCGCCCTTGGGATGCTCCAGGTCGAGTTGCCCCAGGGAGAGGCCTGACAAGCTCATGACCTGGCTTTCGATACGGCTGCGAATGAATTCCATGACAGCTCGGTGCGGGTAGTGAAAAAAGGCGCGGCCATGGCCGCGCCGGTTTCAAGCGTTCAGGCGCTTGGCGATCAGCCCGTCCACCACACTGGGGTCCGCCAGGGTCGAAGTGTCCCCCAAGGTATCCAGTTCGTTGCAGGCGATCTTGCGCAGGATACGCCGCATGATCTTGCCCGAGCGAGTTTTCGGCAGGGCCGCAGCCCACTGGATCAGCTCCGGTTTGGCAAAGCTGCCGATTTCACGGCTGACCAGGGCCAGCAGTTCCTTTTTCAGTTCCTCGTCGGGTTCGATGCCTTGCATCGGCGTGACAAAGGCATAGATCCCCTGGCCCTTGAGGTCATGGGGGTAGCCCACCACCGCCGCTTCGGCGATGCCGTCGTGGAGCACCAGCGCGCTTTCCACTTCGGCAGTGCCGATGCGGTGCCCGGAGACGTTGATCACATCATCGATGCGCCCGGTGATCCAATAGCTGCCGTCCTCGTCCCGACGCGCGCCGTCACCGGTGAAGTAGTAGCCGGGATAGGGCGCGAAGTAGGTTTCGACCATGCGCTTGGGATCGCCGTAGACGCTGCGTATCTGCGCCGGCCAACTGGCCTTGATGGCCAGGATGCCGCTGCCGGTACCTTGAATTTCCTTGCCCTGGTCGTCCAGTAGCACAGGTTGTACGCCGAACATCGGGGTTGAGGCGCAGCCGGGTTTGATCTGCTGGGCGCTGACCAGGGGGCTGAGCATGATGCCGCCGGTTTCGGTCTGCCACCACGTATCGACGATCGGGCAGCGTTGCTCGCCCACTACATTGAAATACCACTCCCAGGCTTCCGGGTTGATCGGCTCGCCAACACTGCCCAAGAGACGCAGGCTGCTGCGGGAGGTGCGTTGTACCGGGTCGTTGCCTTCGCGCATCAGGGCCCGCAGGGCGGTGGGGGCGGTGTAGAAGATGTTCACCTGATGCTTATCCACCACCTCCCAGAAACGCGAGGTGCTGGGGTAGTTGGGCACGCCTTCGAAGATCAGTGTGGTGGCGCCGTTGGCCAGGGGACCGTAGAGGATGTAGCTGTGGCCGGTGACCCAGCCGACGTCGGCGGTGCACCAGAAGACCTCGCCGTCGCGGTAGTCCAGCACGTACTTGAAGGTCATGGCGGCCTGCAGCAGATAACCGCCAGTAGTGTGCAGTACGCCTTTGGGTTTGCCGGTGCTGCCGGAGGTATAGAGGATGAACAGTGGGTCTTCGGCGTCCATCGGCACGGGGGCGCACAGGTCGCTGGCCGCGGCCACGGCCTGCTGGTAGGAAATGTCGCGGCCCTCTACCCAGTTCACGGGGTTGCCGGTGCGCTCGACCACCACCACGCTGCTGACGTCGGGGCAACTGAGCAGGGCCTTGTCGACGTTGCTCTTGAGGGGAATCTGTTTGCCACCGCGCACGCCTTCGTCGGCGGTGATCAGGGTGCGGCAGTCGGCGTTGAGAATCCGGTCGCGCAGGGCCTCCGGGGAGAAGCCGCCGAACACCACCGAATGCACGGCACCGATCCGGGTGCAGGCGAGCATGGCGTAGGCCACTTCGGGAATCATCGGCATGTAGATACACACCCGGTCGCCTTTTTTCACGCCACGGCTTTTCAGCACGTTGGCCAGGCGGCAGACATGCCCGTGAAGTTCTTTGTAGGTGATGGAACGGGAGTCGGCAGGATTGTCGCCCTCCCAGATGATCGCGGCCTGATCACCGCGCTTTTCCAGATGACGATCGATGCAGTTGTAGCTGACGTTGAGCTGGCCTCCGCGGAACCAGCTGGCTTCACCGGTGCGGATATCGTGGCTGTGCACGCTGTCCCAGGGGCTGCTCCAGTGCAGGAAACGCTTGGCCTGCTCGGCCCAGAACACATCTGGTTGCTCAATGGATTGGCGGTAGAGGTGGTGGTAGTCGTCCTGACTCATTTGCGCCGCCCGGCGGACGGCATCGGCTTTCGGAAAAGTGCTGATATCGAACATGACGGTTCCTTATTCTTGTTTTGCGACAAGTCATAAGGGTGCGCACAAGTGTCAGGAAGGTTCAAGGGGGGAGGGCCGGGGCCCAGACGGGAGCCGGCGCACCGGCTCCCGGAGGAGAGAAGGTTGATCAGCCGCGGTGACGGCCGCGGAAGTAGTTGATCAAGCCTTGGGTCGATGCGTCGTCAGCCAGGGTCTCGTCGCTGCCGACCAGGCGGTTGTAGACGCCCTTGCCCAGCTCTTTGCCCAGTTCCACGCCCCATTGGTCGAAGGCGTTGATACCCCAGACCACGCTTTGCACGAAGACCTTGTGTTCGTACAGGGCTACCAGGGCGCCCAGGCGCCGCGGGCTGATGCGCTCCACCACCAGGGTGTTGCTCGGACGGTTGCCGGGAATCACCTTGTGCGGCGCGAGTTTCGCCACTTCGGCTTCGCTCAGGCCTTTGTCCCGCAGCTCGCTCTCGGCTTCGGCGCGGGTCTTGCCCAGCATCAGCGCCTGGCTCTGGGACAGGCAGTTAGCGTACAGCCACTGGTGGTGGTCGGCCACCGGGTTGAAGCTGACGATCGGCACGATGAAGTCGGCCGGAATCAGCTGGGTGCCCTGGTGCAGCAACTGGTGATAGGCGTGCTGACCGTTGCAGCCTACGCCGCCCCAGATCACCGGGCCGGTATCGGTCGCTACCGGAGTACCGTCCTGGCGCACACTCTTGCCGTTGGATTCCATGTCCAATTGCTGCAAGTGCTTGGTGATGTTGCGCAGGTAGTGGTCGTACGGCAGGATCGCGTGGCTTTGCGCGCCCCAGAAGTTGCCGTACCACACACCCAGTAGGGCCAGCAGTACCGGCATGTTCTGTTCGAACGGTGCACTCTGGAAGTGCTGGTCCATGGTGTAGGCACCGGACAGCAGTTCCTTGAAGTTGGACATGCCGATGGCCAGGGCGATCGGCAGGCCGATGGCGGACCACAGCGAGTAGCGACCGCCAACCCAGTCCCACATCGGGAAGATGTTCTCTTCACGAATACCGAAGGCCACTGCCGCCGCATTGTTGCTCGACACGGCGATGAAGTGGCGATGCAACTCGGCTTCGGAGCCGCCCTGGGCCAGGTACCAGGCCCGCGCCGCCTGGGCGTTCTTCAGGGTTTCGAGGGTGTTGAAGGACTTCGAAGAGACAATGAACAGTGTGGTTTCTGCACGAATCTTCGCCGAAAGCTCATGGAACTCGCTGCCGTCGATGTTGGCCAGGTAGTGGCAGCGCACGCCTTTCTGGGCGTAGGACAACAGCGCTTCGGATACCAGTTCAGGGCCGAGGAAGGAGCCGCCGATACCGATGTTGACCACGTCAGTGATGGGCTTCTCGGTGTAGCCGCGCCACAGGCCGTCGTGGATGCGTCCTACCAGTTCGGTGATCTGGTTCAGTACCTTGTGTACTTCGGGCATCACGTTGACGCCATTGACCGACAGCTTGTCGCCCACTGGGCGGCGCAGCGCAGTGTGCAGTGCCGGGCGGCCTTCGGAGGCGTTGACCAGCTCACCGGTAACCATGGACTTGATGGCATCGGCCAGACCGACTTCCTTGGCCAGATTCACCAGCAGTTCGCGGGTCTGGCTGGTGATCAGGTTCTTCGAGTAGTCGAGAAAGAGTCCGCAGCTGCTCAGGGTAAATTGGCTGAAGCGCTGAGGATCGGCATTGAAGGCTTCGCGCATGCTGAAATCCTGCATGGCTTGGCGGTGTTCTTTCAACGCTTGCCAGGCGGGCAGAGCGGTAACGTCGTGAGGAGTGCGGTAGTACGCCATCGCTGCGGTTTTCCTTTTGCTTGAACTGCCTTTTGGACACTGAGAAGCCCGGAACGTCCTGCGCGGTCTCAAGGACCTCGTTCGTTCAGCCCTGTGCTGATTCGATTAATCTCCCAGGGCGATAACAGTAACCCCAGCGTGCTGTTCTGTCTTGGCTTTGTCCGACTTGTGGCCGGTACTATTTTGTACTGGCGGGGCCAATCAGGGCTGCATGGGGGGCTTTCAGCGGGAATAAACGGGGTTGGACTCGGGTGACCTCAACGGGGACCCCATGGCGTTATGGTTCCGCTCGTTGCCGGGGACATCTACAGTCTGCGAGGTTTGAAACTGAGCCGATCGGCAAGATGGCACGCATGGGAAATTCCTGGGTCGGATCCTCGAACAGGACCTGCAGTATTAGCTGCAGGCCCCAGCCGGCGGCAGTTTGCCCGAAGGTTGGCATTCGGGCAATCAGGCGTTCATGCCGGCGTATCAAGGTCCAGATGCAGGTTGTCGATCAAGCGTGTAGCGCCCAGATAAGCCGCCACCAGAATCACCAGGTCGCGGTCTTCGGCAGTGGCAGGACGCAGGTTCTGCCCATGACGAATTTCCAGGTAATCCCGGCGCAGGCCGGCCGCTTCGAGCTGCTGCTGGTGCTCGGCCAGTAGCGTCGGATAGTCACGCTCGCCGTCCCGAATGGCCTGGGCGATCTGGCTGAGGCTGCGGTATAGCACTGGGGCGATGGCACGTTGTTCTGCACTCAGGTAGCCATTGCGCGAGGACAGGGCCAGGCCGTCGGCGGCTCGCACCGTTGGCTCGCCGATGATCTGGATCGGCATGTTCAGGTCATGTACCAGGGCACGAATGACCGCCAACTGCTGATAGTCCTTCTGACCGAAGACCGCTAGGTCAGGCTGGACCATGTTGAACAGCTTGCTGACCACCGTGGCCACGCCTTCGAAATGCCCGGGACGGCTGGCGCCGCACAGGCCTTCGGACAGCTGTGGCACGCTGACCCGGGTCTGTCCGGCCATGCCGTCGGGGTACATCTCTTCGACACTGGGCGCGAACAGCAGCTGGCAGCCGGCTTCGAGCAGTTTTTCCTGGTCGGCGGCCAGGGTGCGCGGATATTTGTCCAGGTCTTCGCCGGCGCCAAACTGCAGCGGGTTGACGAAGATGCTGGCAACCACGAAGTCCACTCGTTGGGCGGCCTTGGCCACCAGGGCGGCGTGACCGCTGTGCAGGTTGCCCATGGTGGGCACGAAGCCAATCCGCTTGCCTTCGCTGCGGGCGCGGGCGACCGCAGCGCGCAATTCGCGCACGGTTTTAACTGTATTCATGCAGAGAACCCGTGTTCGGCGCCTGGGAAGGTAACGGCCTTGACTGCTTCGACATAGGCGCTCAACGCCGCCTGGATGCTGTCTTTGCCGGCCATGAAGTTCTTCACGAACTTGGGCGAGCGACCGCTCAGGGACAGGCCCAGCATGTCGTGGATCACCAGAACCTGGCCGTCGGTGGCGCTGCCGGCACCGATGCCGATTACCGGGATCTTCACGGCCTGAGTGATTTCCGCCGCCAGCTCACTGGGGACGCACTCGAGCAGCAACATGGCGGCACCGGCCTGCTCCAGGGCAATGGCATCGGCACGCATCTGCCGCGCCTGGCTCTCGTTACGCCCCTGGACCTTGTAGCCGCCCAGGACATTCACTGTTTGTGGGGTCAGCCCCATGTGTACGCAGACCGGGACGCCGCGTTCGTTCAACTGGCGAACCGATTCGGCCAGCCAGGCGGCACCTTCGATCTTGACCATGTGCGCGCCGGCCTGCATCAGCTGGGCCGAGCTGCTCAGGGCCTGTTCGGTGGTGGCATAGGACATGAAGGGCAGGTCGGCGAGGATCAATGCACCGTTGTTGCCGCGTTTGACCGCCGCGACGTGGTAGGCCATATCGGCGTTGCTCACGGGCAGTGTGCTGTCGTGCCCTTGCAAGACCATGCCCAGGGAGTCGCCTACCAGCAGGACTTCGACGCCGGCTTCACAGCAGGTGTGGGCGAAGGTGGCGTCATAGCAGGTCAGCATGGTGATCTTCTCACCTTTCTGCTTGAGGCTTTGCAGGGTAGTCAGAGTGATGTCTGGCATGAAAAGGGGTCCTCATTTCAGGCGCTTTGGAAACTACTGCGAGTAACGCGCGTGATTCTTCGTTATTCAGGCGCACGGTCTTTTGTCGTGCTTATACAGCCTGGTTCCAAGCGGTTTGAAAGCAGTACCGGGATTCGCGCTGGTGGCGCTGGACGCATTATTCTGTGCCCAGAAGAGGCTGTGCACCAGCGGGTGCCACCGCCGTTGTACAAGCGCCTTGGCCTAGCGTTTCCTGGGGTCGCCGCGAACAAGCCTCGCTTGAATTGCGCCCTTTAACGCCGGGATGGCGGCAACGGGACGCCTATAGTCGTGATGAGGACTCGGGAAGTCAATTAGATGTGTTACCGCCTTGTTACGTCGGGAGTGTTACCGCCGTTACTGATGCGTTTCAGCGGTTATTTCAGACGTTCCAGGCCGACAAATGGACAGGCAACGAGCAGTTCCTGCAGGGTGCGTCCGTCGGCCAGTCTCAATTCGGCAGGGGCTAGTTCCGCCAGGGGGTAGAGGACAAAGGGGCGGGCCTGCATGTGGTAATGAGGGACTTTGAGGCGCGGCTCGTCGATCAGGCGGTCGCCGAACAGGAGGATGTCCAGGTCCAGGGTGCGGGGGCCCCAGCGTTCATTGCGCTCTCGGCCTTGCTGGTTTTCGATGGCCTGCAGTGCATCAAGCAGTGCCAAGGGTTCCAGATCACTATCCAATGCCGCCACGGCATTGGTGTAGCGTGGTTGGCCGGGAAGCAGGGAGTCGCTTTGATAGAAGGCCGACACGCCATGGAAGTGGCTTGCGGGCAACTGCGCCAAGGCCTCGAGTGCGCTGCGCAGTTGTTCTTCAGGGGCAGCCAGATTGCTGCCCATGCCAATGTAGATACGTTCCATCCATTACTCGCCTGAAGCGCTGGAGCCGCCTGCACGCTTGCGTTTGGCACCGCTGCTGCGCCGACGCTTGCGTGGCGCGCCGCTGGCGTCTTCCTTGCCGCTCAGATCGCGGATCATGTCGCGGCGTTCGGAGTCATTGGCGTCCTGGTAGTCGGTCCACCATTCACCCAGGCCGTCGGTCTGCTCGCCTGCGCTTTCACGCAGCAGCAGGAAGTCGTAGCCGGCACGGAAGCGTGGGTTGTCCAGCAACTGGTCGGCGCGCTTGCCGCTGCGCCGTGGCAGTCGCTCCTGCATGTCCCAGATCTCGCGGATCGGCATGGTGAAGCGCTTGGGAATGGCGATGCGCTGGCACTGTTCGGCGATCAGTTCGTGGGCAGCTTCCTGCATGGCCGGGATTGGCGGCATGCCGCGTTCCTGCAGGCGCAGGACCCGGGCGGGCAGGGCTGGCCAGAGTAGGGCTGCGAAAAGGAAGGCCGGCGTCACAGGCTTGTTCTGCTTGATCCGCAAGTCGGTGTTGATCAAGGCTTCGCTGATCAGCGTATGGGTGTAGGTCGGATTGTATTCCAGGGCTTCGGCGCTGGCCGGGAACAACGGATCGAAGAGTTGCAGGTCCACCAGCATTTCGAAGGTGTCGGCTGCGTAGCCGGAGAGGAACAGCTTGAGCACTTCTTCGAACAGGCGTGCGGAAGGGATCTCTCGCAGCATGGGGGCCAGTTCGCGGATTGGCGTTGCGGTGTGTTTTTCGATACCGAAGTTGAGTTTCGCCGCGAATCGGACGGCCCGCAGCATCCGCACCGGGTCTTCCTGGTAACGCTGCCGAGGGTCGCCGATGAGGCGGATCAAATTGTTGCGAATGTCGTGTACGCCATTGGCGTAATCGAGGATGCGTTCGCTGACCGGATCGTAGTACAGGGCATTGATGGTGAAGTCGCGGCGTTGCGCGTCTTCTTCCAGGGTGCCATAGACGTTATCCCGCAGGATTCGCCCGCTTTCATTACGGGAGGATTGATTGCTGTCTTCCTCGTCGTCGTTCTGCGGGTGATTGGCGCGGAAAGTCGCAACCTCGATGATTTCGCGACCGAAGTGGATATGCACCAGTTTGAAACGTCGGCCAATGATCCGTGCGTTACGAAACTCGGCCTTGACCTGCTCCGGTGTGGCGCTGGTGGCGACGTCGAAATCCTTGGGGGTGATATTGAGCAGCATGTCGCGCACGCAGCCGCCTACCAGATAAGCCTGGTAGCCGGCGTTCTGCAGGCGTTCGACGATATTTACCGCATACCGGCTGAACTGGGCACGTTGCAGCGAATGCTGGCTGCTATTGAGCACTTCAGGGGTGCTGCGTTTATGTTGCGTACGACGCAAGGGAGAACGGAATGACTGGAACAGCTTCTTCAGCATGGGATGCACTGTTTGAAGGAATGTTCGGCCAAAACGAAGAATGACCGCATGATGGGCGGGGATTCTAGCATTTAGTCGAAGGATGGTGTAGGAAGCTGCCGCGACTTGTGCAGGTCTGCGCAAAGGTGCGATCTAGCGGGGCTGGCGTGGGTTTTATGAGGAAAAATGCGAACTCTGGAAACCACAAGGGGAGCCGAAGCTCCCCCAGAATAGTTGCGTGCTCTATTTTTATTATTGGTTTCGGGCTTCTTGTTTTTGTTAAACGCCCTTGTCACTTGGATTACCCAGAGTGACCCTCCCAATCGGGAGCCAAGAGCAAACGGATTGCTTTGATCGCTGAGTTGCAATGACCTTTCGATCCAACCAGTTCAGGCTCTGCCTTAGGGCAGTTTTTGTTGTTCTCGGCCTGGTTGTGGGGCAAGCCCCAAATACAACGCCTCTCCAAAAGAATCAGTTAGCTGCGCCTCCGCCGTGTTGTTTTTATTATGCGTGAGTCGATTCGTCTTATTTTTATTGTCTTGTGCATTGCTTGTTATTGTTCTTGTACCAAACATATAGCAGGTGCCGTGCCAACTTTTGTGATCCCCAGTAAAACAAGGGGTTAGGCGTGCCAGGCGGTGTTTTTCAGGCCAAAAAAAACCGGGGCTTCGTTACCTTTAGCCCCGGCTTTTGTTACGTCCAATTACACAGGTAACAGTTTTTTTCACAAAGTCGAGCGTTACCCGCACTCTGGTCAGCACGGGTTCAGCTTTCGCTGGCTACCCCGCTTTTGCGTCGCGGGATGCCCAGGCGTTGGCGGCGTTCCCAAAGGCATTTGCGGCTGACACCCAGTTTGCGTGCCAACTCGGTCTCGGTCATGTGGTCCTGATGTTCGAGGACGAAGTGCTGGAAGTAGTCTTCCAGAGACAGGTCCTCGGTGGGCTCGTGGCTGGTGTTGCCCTGTTGCGGTGGCAGGCCGACGAAGTCATCGTCCTCGAGGTCACTCAGCTCGATATCGATCCCTAGCAGGTCAGCGGAGATTTCCGGGCTTTCGCACAGGATTACTGCGCGTTCTACCGCGTTCTCCAGCTCGCGCACGTTTCCTGGCCAGGAATAATGGCGAATAGCCTGTTCGGCATCGGCGGCGAACTTCAGGTCCGAACGACCGATGCGTGCACTCTGGCGGGCGAGGAAGGCATTGGCGATTTCAATGACGTCGGCGCCGCGTTCGCGCAAGGCTGGCAGTTTCAGGGCGATCACGTGCAAGCGGTAATAAAGGTCCTCACGGAACTGGCCGATCTTGGAGAGGCTCTTCAAGTCGCGGTGAGTCGCTGCAATCAGGCGGACGTCGACTTTTTGCGACTGCACAGACCCCACGCGCCGGATCTCACCTTCCTGCAGAACCCGCAGCAGGCGCGCCTGGGCCTCCAGAGGCAGTTCACCGATTTCGTCGAGGAATAGTGTTCCGCCGTCCGCTGCTTCCACCAGGCCCGCACGACCGGCGCTGGCGCCGGTGAAAGCACCTTTCTCATGGCCGAACAATTCGGACTCGATCAGGGTTTCCGGAATGGCCGCGCAGTTCACCGAGATCATCGGGGCCTTGGCGCGCTTGGACAGATTGTGCAGGGCCCGGGCCACCAGTTCCTTACCGGTACCGGACTCGCCCTGGATCAGGACATTTGAATCTGTTGGCGCTACTTTGCGGATCTTGCTGTACATATCCTGCATGGGCGGGCAGGAGCCGATGATGCCGATTTCGCCGTTGTTGTTGCTGGCGCCGGCCTTGTCCGCAACCGTTCCCGTCCTGGCTGCTGGGCGATCTGCCGATGCGTTCTCGGCACTTTGTCGGTCGCGGAGAATCCGTGCCACGGCCTGGAGCATTTCATCGTGGTCGAAAGGTTTGGCGATGTAGTCCACCGCCCCCATTTTCATCGAGTCCACAGCCGAGCGCAGGCTGGCGTAGCTGGTCATGATCAGCACCGGAGTGCCCTGGCCGAGCTTGATCAGTTCGGTACCCGGGGCGCCAGGCAGACGCAGGTCACTGACAATCAGGTCGAATGTGGGAATGCTGAAGCGTTCCTGGGCTTCCTGCACCGAGCCGGCTTCGCTGACCTGGTACTGGTTACGTTCCAGCAGGCGGCGAAGGGCGGAGCGGATAATGGTTTCGTCTTCGACGATCAGAATATGCGGCATTGATTCAATTCTCTCGACGGTCTCAGTTCACAGCGGACGTCGCTTCGACATGACGCGGTAAAGTCACCCGAATACGGGTACCGCGTTGGCTTTGTGGATCGGCCGGGCTGTCGATGGTGATTTGTCCATAATGCTCTTCAACGATGGAATAGACCAGCGCAAGGCCCAGTCCGGTGCCTTCCCCAGGGTCCTTGGTGGTGAAAAACGGTTCGAACAATCGATCCATGATGTTCTTGGGAATACCGCTGCCTTCGTCTTCCACGATCAGATCGACCGTGTGCTCGAAAGCCTCGCTCTTGACGCGTACAGCGCTGCCGGGAGGAGAAGCGTCGCGGGCGTTGGACAGCAGGTTGATCAGCACTTGGGCCAGCCGCTGCGGATCACCATCGACCCAGTGGTCGGGATCACACAGATTGAAGAACTGCACTTCGAAATTGCGCCGGTTCAAGGCCAGGAGACCAATGGCATCCTGGGCAACTTCAGCCAGGCATACGGCTTCGTCGTTGTGCTGATGGCTACCGGCGTGGGCAAAGCTCATCAGTGACTGGACGATGCGCGAAATGCGCTTGGTCTGTTCGAGGATCTGCTCACTGATTTCCGTCAGTTCACCGTCTTCTTCACGCTCTTCCCGCAGGTTCTGCGCCAGACAGGCGATGCCGGTGATCGGATTGCCGATCTCGTGAGCCACCCCGGCAGCGAGGCGTCCGATACTGGCCAGACGTTCAGAGTGCACCAGCTTGTCTTCCAGGGTCTGGGTTTCGGTCAGGTCTTCCACCAGTAACACCAGGCCGCTGTTACCCGGTGCCAACGGCTCGTCGATGGCCGCTTTGTGCAGGTTCAGCCAGCGAGTCTGGCCGTCGAGGGCCAGATGCTGCTTGTGCAAGTGCTCGTCCGGCAGGTTGATAAAGCCCTGCAGCAGGTCTTTCCATGGATTGGTGATGGTACTCAGGCGTGACCCCACCACATGCTGGGCGGGAATACCGGTCAGTTCCTCCATGGCCTTGTTCCACATGAGGATCTCCTGATCCTTGGCCAGGGAGCAGACGCCCATGGGCAGTTCCTGCAGGGTTTGTCGGTGGTAGCGGCGCAGGGCATCGAGCTCGGCGGCCAGGCCGGTCAGGCGTGAGTGGTAGTCCTCGAGGCGGCTTTCGATGAAATGGATGTCTTCGGTGACATAGTTTTCTCCGCCGGCCTTGTATGGCAGGAAGGTTTCCACCATGTCCTGGGCGACACTCGGCCCCATCAGGCCGGACAGGTTGGCCTCGATACGGTCACGCAGACGCCGCAAGGCATAGGGGCGGCGTTCGTCGAAAGGCAGATACAGGTCGCGCAAGGCTTGTTCCACCTCCTTTTGCGCAGCCTTGGCGCCCAGCGGCTTGGCCAGTTGAGTGGCGAACTCCTGGGGTGAGGCAGCATGCAGTTCCCGGCGCTGCGGGCGACGCACGTTGTCCACCGCGCAGGCTTCGGCAGCACTGGCTTCTTCGGCGCTGGCGTTGGTGAACAGCGAAATCAGGGTGAACATCAGAACGTTGGCTGCCAGCGAGGCGATGGCTGCCATGTGCCAGCTAGTGTCGTCGAGGACGTAGATCATGTTCAGCAGCGGGATGTAGAAGCCCTGCAGGTTGCCGATCAGAGGCAGCAGCATGGTCACCAGCCAGACCAGAATCCCTGCCAGCAGCCCGGCGATGAAGCCACGACGGTTGGCGGTCGGCCAGTACAACACCGAGAGCACGCCGGGAAGAAATTGCAGGGTAGCGACGAAGGCGACGATTCCCAGGTTGGCCAGGTCCTGTTCGGCCCCCAGCAACAGGTAGAAGGCGTAGCCGGCCATGATGATGGCGACGATCAGGGCGCGACGAGTCCACTTCAGCCAGCGATAGATATTGCCTTCTGCGGGCGGCTGGTAAAGCGGCAGCACCAAGTGGTTCAGGGCCATCCCCGACAAGGCCAGAGTGGTGACGATGATCAGGCCACTGGCGGCCGAGAGCCCGCCGACATAGGCCAGTAGCGCCAGGGCTGGGCTGTTGGCCGCGATACCAATGCCCAGGGTGAAGTATTCCGGGTTGGTGGTGGCGCCGAGCTTGAGTCCGGCCCAGAGAATCAGCGGCACCGCCAGGCTCATCAGCAGCAGGAACAGCGGCAGCCCCCAGCTGGCGCTGACCAGGGCTCGGGGGTTGAGGTTTTCGGTAAAGGTCATGTGATACATGTGCGGCATGACGATCGCTGAAGCGAAGAACACCAGCAGCAGGGTGCGCCACGGACCCTCTTGCAGTGGAGTGTGCAGCGCGGCGAGGGCAGTCTGGTTCTGCAGCAGCCAGAGCTCCAGCTGTTGCGGACCATCGAAGACCCCGTACAGCGCATACAGGCCGACGCCGCCGATGGCGATCAGCTTGATCACCGATTCGAAGGCAATGGCGAACACCAGGCCTTCGTGTTTCTCCCGGGTAGCGATGTGCCGCGAACCGAAGAAAATCGTGAACAGGGTGATCAGCGCGCAGAAGCTCAGCGCTACTCGATGTTGCACCGGTTCATGGGTGAGGATGCCGATGGAATCGGCCACTGCCTGGATCTGCAGGGCCAGCAGGGGCAGGACTCCCACCAGCATGAAAATGGTGGTCAGGGCACCGGCCCAGGTGCTGCGGAAACGGAAGGCGAACAGGTCCGCCAGGGACGACAGTTGATAGGTGCGGGTGATCTTCAGGATCGGATACAGCAGCACCGGCGCCAGCAGGAAGGCCCCGGAAACCCCCAGGTAGCTGGAGAGGAACCCGTAGCCGTATTGATAGGCCAGGCCCACCGTGCCGTAGAAGGCCCAGGCGCTGGCATAGACTCCCAGCGACAGGGTGTAGGTCAGCGGGTGGCGAATGATCGAGCGCGGAATCATGCCGCGCTCACTGATCCAGGCCACCCCGAACAGCACCAGCAAGTAGGCGGCGCTGATCAGGATCATCTGGGTCAGGCTAAAGCTCATCGGCATCTTTTTGGCTCTGCAGGATGAAGGTCACGACGATCAGAATCAGCCAGAGCAGATACGGGCGATACCAGGCGCCAGTAGCATCGATCCACCAATCCATGATGGCGGGGGAGAATAGATAGATCCCCACTACCAGGAGTAGGACCAAGCGATAGATGTACATCTCGGCCTCTCTTTATTGTGTGCGTGCCCGAAAACGTGCGGCGATGGTAACGGATGGGCGCCAAGCTGCAAGGGGCGTCAGCTCAATTGGGCTTCCGGCACGCTCAGTGTGCGTGGAATCAACTCGGCATCCCAGTGGACGATGCCCCACTTCATGATCTGAGCCACGCTCGCATGGGTGAGTTCGACAGGCGGTTTCTGGCCCAGGGCCCGCAGCGCCCGCAGCAGCAAGGGCGGCGCCTGCTCCTCGGCCAGTGGTGGCGAACGGTAGGACTTGCCCAGTTTTTGTCCGTCCGGCTGAGTAATCAGCGGTACATGGAGGTAGCGTGGTTGGGATAGTCCCAACAGTTCCTGCAGGTACAGCTGGCGGGGAGTGGAGTCCAGCAGGTCGGCGCCGCGCACGATATCGGTGATGCCCTGCCAAGCGTCATCGAGCACCACAGCCAATTGATAAGCATAGAGGCCGTCACGGCGTCGGATCACGAAGTCTCCGACTTCCCGGCCCAAGTGCTGGCGATACTCGCCCTGGACCCTGTCGTTGAAGCGGTACTCGAGCTCCGGCACCCGCAGGCGGATTGCCGCGTCTTCCTGGGCGTGACCAAGGTTGCGGCACAGCCCCGGGTAGATGCCGTGGTAGGGCTCCAGTTGTTTGCGAGAGCAGGTGCAGGCATAGGCCAGGCCTTGATGGAACAGCCGGTCAATGACTGCTGCGTAAGCATCGTGGCGATCGCTTTGGCGAACCATTTCGCCGTCCCATTCGAAGCCGTAGCTTTCCAGGGCCTTGAGAATCGCTGCCTGGGCCCCCGGCTCTTCCCGGGGCGGGTCGAGGTCTTCCATGCGCAGCAGCCAGCGGCCGCCGACGGCTCGGGCATCCAGATAGGAGGCAAGAGCCGCGACCAGTGAGCCGAAATGCAGGTAGCCGCTGGGGGTGGGGGCGAAGCGCCCGATGTATGAAGCAGATGTGGAGGCAGTCATGGGCAGGATGCTATCGGGTCTGGCCCCGGAGTGATGACAGGGTCGGGGGGATCGCTTTCGTGAGCTCGCTTCTGCAGAGGAAGGCGGAAACGAAAACGGAGCGTGTATACGCTCCGTTTCAGGTTCAGGCCGACTATTACTTGCCGACTTGCTTTTCCTTGATTTCCGCCAGGGTCTTGCAATCAACGCACATATCGGCGGTTGGGCGGGCTTCCAGGCGGCGGATGCCGATCTCGACGCCACAGGATTCACACCAGCCGTATTCTTCGTCTTCGATCAGTTGCAGGGTCTTGTCGATCTTCTTGATCAACTTGCGCTCACGATCACGGGCGCGCAGTTCAAGGCTGAACTCCTCTTCCTGGCTGGCACGGTCGGCCGGATCAGGGAAGTTGGCCGCTTCATCTTTCATGTGATCAACAGTGCGGTCGACTTCCTGCATCAAGTCCTGTTTCCACTTGTTCAGGATCTTGGTGAAGTGCTCACGCATGGGCTTGCCCATGTACTCTTCGCCCGCAGTTTCAACATAAGGTTCAAAACCGCTGATCGATTGAATCTGTTGCTTTGCTTGGGTGGGCATGAATGGACCGCCTCTACTCTTGTAATCCATTGCGCAGGATTGCTCCATCTCCGACACTTGCCGGCCCTGCGGCTGCAAGCGGGCGAACTTACCAGATCAAACCAGAGCGCGCTACTCCCGGTTGTCGAGCCTATGTCCTGCCTAAGTCCGTAGATACTGGAAAAGGATGACATGGCTTGCAGATCGGTCTGTTCAATCATTGATTTTAGTCAAATCTGCGGTTTCTGTTTGCACCAGTTGGCACAAGGCAACAGACCGCACGGATGTCGCTGGGTTCTCCCGGGCTTCACTGGATGGGTAGAATCGGACTTTTGCTCCCCCCTCGAATGAAGGAAGGCTAATGGCTCTGCCCTACAGTGCGCGCAGTCGCGCTATCGAACCTTTCCATGTCATGGCCCTGCTGGCCCGCGCCAATGAGTTGCAGGCCGCCGGACATGATGTGATTCACCTGGAGATCGGCGAGCCGGACTTCACCACCGCCGAGCCGATCATCAAGGCCGGGCAGGCGGCGTTGAGCGCCGGCAAGACCCGTTACACCGCAGCGCGAGGTATCCCGGAGCTGCGTGGGGCAATCTCTGGTTTCTACCAGCAGCGTTATGGCCTGGATATCGACCCCGAGCGGATCATGATCACTCCCGGAGGCTCCGGCGCGTTGCTGCTGACCAGCAGCCTGCTGGTGGACCCGGGCAAGCACTGGCTGCTGGCTGACCCGGGCTATCCGTGCAACCGGCATTTCCTGCGTCTGGTTGAAGGCGCGGCGCAGTTGGTGCCGGTAGGGCCGGATGTGCGTTATCAACTGACTCCTGACCTGGTGGAGCGTTACTGGGATCAGGACAGCGTCGGCGCTTTGGTCGCTTCTCCGGCGAACCCTACCGGGACTGTGCTCAGTCGTGATGAGCTGGCGGGCCTGTCCGCTGCTATCAAGGCTCGCAACGGGCATCTGGTGGTGGATGAGATCTACCACGGCCTGACCTATGGCACTGATGCCGCCAGCGTGCTGGAAGTGGATGACAGCGCTTTTGTCCTGAATAGTTTTTCCAAGTATTTCGGCATGACTGGCTGGCGCCTGGGGTGGCTGGTGGCGCCGCCTGCGGCTGTGGGTGAGCTGGAGAAACTGGCGCAGAATCTCTACATCAGTGCGCCGAGTATGGCCCAGTACGCCGCTCTGGCCTGTTTCGAACCGCAAACCATCAGCATGCTGGAGGAGCGTCGTGCCGAATTCGGGCGTCGCCGGGATTTCCTGCTCCCGGCCTTGCGCGAGTTGGGTTTTGGTATAGCCGTGGAGCCTGAAGGGGCCTTCTATCTGTACGCCGATATCAGCGCTTTTGGTGGTGATGCCTTTGCTTTCTGCCGGCACTTCCTGGAGACCGAGCATGTGGCCTTCACTCCCGGCCTGGATTTCGGTCGTCACCAGGCGGGACACCATGTGCGTTTCGCCTACACCCAGAGCCTGGAGCGCCTGCAGGAAGCGGTGGAGCGTATCTCCCGTGGCCTGCAGAGCTGGCAAGGCTGATGCGCTTCGATCCTCCCTTGGAAGAAGGGCGTCTGCTGCGTCGCTACAAGCGTTTCCTGGCAGACATTGAAACCGCTGCGGGGGAACAGATGACGATTCACTGTCCCAATACCGGCTCGATGTTCAATTGCATGGTCGAAGGCGGGCAGGTGTGGTTCAGCCGTTCCAACGACCCCAAGCGCAAGCTGCCGGGCACCTGGGAAATCAGTGAAACCCCTCAAGGGCGACTGGCCTGCGTCAATACCGGGCGGGCCAACGGCCTGGTTGAAGAGGCGTTGAGGGCGGGGCTGATCAAGGAATTGAACGGCTTCACCGGGCTGAAGCGCGAGGTGCCTTATGGACAGGAGAACAGTCGCATCGATTTTCGCCTGGATTACCCGGACGGTCCGGCCTATGTCGAGGTCAAGAGTGTCACTCTGGGTTTCGATGGCTGCGCGGTGGCGGCCTTCCCCGATGCGGTGACCCAGCGCGGTGCCAAGCACTTGCGTGAGCTGGCAAGCCTGGCTCGGGAGGGGGTACGTGCGGTTCAGCTGTATTGCGTCAATCTCTCGGGTATAGACGCAGTGCGTCCGGCAGAGGAGATCGATCCGGGGTATGCCGCAGCCCTACGGGAAGCGGTGGCGGCCGGCGTCGAGGTGCTGGCTTATGGCGTTCGCCTGACTGCACAGGAAGTTTGTATCGACCGGCGTCTTGAGGTGTTGCTGCAGGGTTAAAGAGCGACCCAGATACCCTGGCTGTCTTCCTCACAGTCGATGGCCCTCAGGAACTGCCCGGCGCATGGCCCTGCCACACATTCGCCACTTTCGATCAGAAACAGTGCGCCATGGGTGGCGCACTGGATCAGGCTGGCGCTGGGATCGAGGAACTGATCAGGTTGCCATTCCAGGGGCACTCCACGGTGTGGGCAGTGATTGGCATATACGTAAGCCTGCCCCTCGCGGCGCACAGCAAAGAGTTTCAACTCCGCAAGCTGGAAACCCCGGCTACTGGCCTCGGGAAGATCGCTCCCGGCGCAAAGAAATTTCATGTCTATCCTCTTGGTCCGAAGGCTCTGCGCTAAGGCTGTCACAGTTTTCCCGTGGCGGCAGGATGAAACATGTCGACGCTTGACTGCTAAATGAAAACAATTATCAAATGGCCGTCTCGCCCGACACGGGGCGCTTGCTCATTTCGATGCCTGCTCTGCCTGGCATGTCACATGGACAGCTGCTTCGCGGGCCCCACGTCTATAAAGGAAATGTACTTATGCGCCTGAGTGCCAGCGCCATTGCGTTCTGTGCCGGATTGCTGGTGAGCCAGTGGGCCACCGCCGATGAGTTGCCGCAGCGTTGGGTCAGTGCTGGTGGGGCTTTGTCCGAGTGGGTAACGGTTCTGGGTGCTGAGTCGAAACTGGTGGGGGTCGATACCACCAGCCAGCATCCGGCATCACTCAAGGCGCTGCCCAGCATTGGTTATCAGCGGCAGCTATCGGCGGAAGGCATCCTGAGCCTGCGGCCGCAGATCCTGGTGGGTACAGAAGAAATGGGCCCGCCGCCGGTGCTGTCACAGATTCGTAGCGCTGGGGTCAAGGTCGAGCTGTTTTCTGCCCAGGCCGATCTTCCTACCTTGCAGCACACTTTGCGGCATCTGGGACAACTACTGGGCCGCGAGGCGCAAGCCGGAGAGCTGTTTCAGGACTATCAAAAGCAGCTTGAACAGCAACAAGCCTGGGTCAGTGAGGTACAGAAGACCCAGGCGTCGCCGGGAGTCTTGCTGCTGCTGGGACATGCTGGCGGCAAGCCGCTGATTGCCGGCAAGGACACTGCGGCGGACTGGCTCCTGCAGCAGGCCGGCGGGCACAACCTGGCGACTCATACGGGTTACAAACCGTTTTCGGTGGAGTCTCTGGCAGGCTTGAGTCCGCAGGTCCTGGTGTTCTCCGATCGCAGTCTGAGCGGTGATGCGGCCCGGGCTGCTCTGTTCAAGGAAAACCCGGTGCTGGCGTCTACCGCGGCGGTCAAGGCAGGGCGAGTGGTCGAACTTGACCCGACCTTGCTGGTGGGGGGCTTGGGGCCTCGGCTGCCAGATAGCCTGAAACGCCTGGCGGCAGCTTTCTATCCCCAGTCCAAGTTGGCCCAATGAGTCGTCTGGTCAAACCTAGAACGCTGTTTCTCGGGCTGGGAGCCCTGTGCATCCTGGCCATCTGGTTGTCACTGGCCCTGGGGCCGGTCAGTCTGCCTCTGTTCGATACCTTGCGCGCCGCCCTGCGGTTGCTTGAGGTGCCGATCGATGGACAGGGGCTGGAGCAGGCGGAGTTGATCCTCGGGCAGATCCGCCTGCCGCGGACCTTGCTTGGCCTTGCAGTGGGGGGCGTGTTGGCGCTGTCCGGCGTGGCCATGCAGGGACTGTTTCGCAATCCCCTGGCGGACCCGGGGCTGGTGGGGGTGTCCAGTGGGGCGGCGTTGGGAGCAGCGATCGCCATTGTCGGTGGCTCGATGTTCGGCGGTGTGCCGGAAGCTATTGGTCCTTATCTGCTCTCACTCTGTGCCTTTCTGGGTGGCCTGGGAGTAACAGCGCTGGTCTATCGACTTGGTCGGCGCAACGGCCAGACTCATGTGGCGACCATGTTGCTGGCGGGAATAGCTTTGACGGCCCTGGCCGGCTCGGCCGTGGGCTTGTTCACCTACCTGGCGGATGACGCCACCTTGCGAACCTTGACCTTCTGGAACCTGGGCAGCCTGAACGGTGCCAGTTACCAGCGGCTGTGGCCGCTGTTGCTGGTAACGGCGGCGGTGGCTCTTTGGCTGCCTCGTCGGGCCAAGGCCTTGAATGCGCTGCTGCTGGGCGAGTCCGAGGCCAAGCACCTGGGGGTCGATGTCGAAAGGCTCAAGCGCGAACTGGTGTTCTGTACGGCCCTGGGTGTGGGAGCCGCCGTGGCTGCAGCGGGGATGATAGGTTTTGTCGGGTTGGTCGTGCCTCATCTGGTGCGCCTGCTGTCGGGGCCGGATCATCGCACCTTGCTCCCGGCATCGATCCTGGCGGGGGCCAGCTTATTGCTGTTGGCTGATCTGGTGGCGCGTCTGGCGCTGGCACCAGCCGAATTGCCCATCGGTATCGTCACCGCCTTTATCGGCGCGCCGTTCTTTCTGTACCTGTTGTTGCGAGGGCGCGCCTGATGCTGCGAGTCGAGAACCTGCATGTCCGCCGTGGTGGCAAAGATGTCCTGGCCGGTGTGGACCTGCAATTGTTGCCGGGCCAGGTATTGGGAGTGCTAGGTCCCAATGGTGCCGGCAAAAGCAGCCTGCTCGGAGCCATGAGTGGAGAGTTGGCGGCCCATCAGGGCCGAGTGTCGTTGGATGGGCAAGAGTTGGCGCAGTGGCAGGGTACATTGCGGGCGCAAAGGCTGGCGGTGTTGCCTCAGGCGTCGAGTCTGGATTTCGCTTTTCGGGTCGAGGAAGTGGTGGGGCTTGGGCGCTTGCCCCATCAGAGCGGTCGCGTGCGTGATGCGCAGATCGTTGGCGCTGCGCTGGAGGCGGTCGATGTGGCGCATCTGTGGGGGCGCAGCTACCTGGCGTTGTCGGGTGGGGAGCGGCAACGGGTGCATCTGGCGCGGGTTCTGGCGCAGTTATGGCCGGGGCAGAGTGGACACAACCTGTTGCTGGATGAGCCCACGTCTGCCCTCGATCCGTTGCACCAGCACGTCACCTTGCAGGCCATCCGGGAGTTTGCCGATCGCGGCGCGGCGGTACTGATTATCCTCCATGACCTGAATCTGGCGGCACGCTACTGTGATCGGCTGTTGCTGCTTGAAGGCGGACGCCCGCATTCATTGGGTACGCCGGCCGAAGTGCTGCGTCCCGAGCCGTTGCAAGCGGTGTTCGGCCTGGAGGTTCTGGTGCAGCTGCACCCTGAACGCGGGCATCCGTTGATCATTGCCCGTTGACCTGACACACGGAGAGACCTGATGCGTGCACTCCCGTTACTGCTGGCCCTGTTGCTGGCGGCCTGTCACAGCATGCCCGGAACGTTACCGCCGCCGGTGGCGCAGGGGCCTGGCAGCATTATTGATCTGCACAATGGTGAGGCGCTGAGCCCTGGCGAGCTGGTTGAGCGCCTGGCACAGGCGCCCAGGCTGATTGTCGGCGAGCAGCATGACAACGCCGACCATCACGCTTTACAGCTCTGGCTCTTGCGCTCTATGGCCGCGGAGCGGCAACAGGGCAGTCTGTTGCTGGAAATGCTCAATCCGGATCAGCAGGCAAAAGTCGATGGGGTCAAGCGGTCCCTGGAGGGGCGGCGCTTGCCTGACGGCCTACCCGCTGCGCTGGCCTGGCAACCGGGTTGGGACTGGAGTCTCTACGGTCTGCTGGTGGGTTATGCGCTGAAGCAGCCCTATCCATTGTTGGCAGCCAATCTGGATACTCAGGACGTGCGCAGGATATATGCGCAGGCGCCTGTGCTGTCCGGGGCGCGGAGCAATGCGCGCCCGGTGACTCAGCTCTTGTCTGCGCAAATTCGCGAGTCCCATTGCGGTTTACTGCCCGAAAGTCAGGTGCCGTCCATGCTGGCGGTGCAGCAACAGCGGGATCGGCGCATGGCCGAACGGCTGCTGGCGGCACCGACTCCAGCCTTGCTGTTTGCTGGGTCTTTTCATGGGCGCCGAGACCTTGGGGTGCCCTTGCACATGGCTGATCTGGATCAGGGGCAGGAAGTTGTGGTGCTGATTCTGGCAGAGCAGGGTAGTGAGGTTTCCCCGGCATCGGCCGATTACGTTTGGTATACGCCGCCCCAGCCACCCAAGGATTACTGTGCACAATTGAAACCTTGAATGGCTCACTTTTTCACAGGCAAAAAAAGACCCGGCAAGAGCCGGGTCAAATAACCGTGATTAGCCTGATGAGGAGATAATCTGAGAGTCCGAACCACTGGTCTTCCAGGTTATCGACTGATCTCGCGACCAGTTGTGATAATCATAACGATTCTCATTTCGAAGTCAACAAGGCTTTTTCAGTTTTCGCATATTTCGCTAAACGCTTGTTTGGATCCTCTGCTCGTTCAGCCCTGGCTCGGGCTGCTCAAGGCCATAAGACGGGTCACTTCCTTGTTCAGCAGGTCGATGCGCCGCGCCATGCTCTCGATCAGGCTATGGGCGATGCGCGGGTTGCTCTGGGTCAGGCTGAGGAACTGCTCCTTGGGAATCAGCATGATCGTGCTCGGCTCGCTGGCGATCACACTGGCGCTGCGCTTCTCTCCGGTGAAGACCGCCATGGCGCCAAAAATCTCGTCCTTGGGTACATCGCCAACCTTGTGGCCATCGACAAAGGCCTGGGCGTGCCCTTCGAGAATCACGAACACATGATCCGCCTCATCCCCCTGGGCAATCAGCACTTCGCCGGTATTCACCCGTTTGAAGCCGTTGCTGCTGCGTAATTCTGGAGGTTTCAAGCGAGCGACCGCATCAGAGAGCAGGGCGGTCTGGCCAATCAGGTATTGCAGCAACAGTTCCGAGCGCAGCTCGTCGGCGTAGATATGCCGGAATACGTCGGTCCGCAAATAGGGGGTCAATATCAGCGGTGTGTCGCAGCTCAACTGCCACTGCGGATGCTCGACACCCCGACGCAACCCCACCAGATCACCTTCATGCAGGTAAAAAAGTGGCCGCTCTTCAACACTGGCCTGGATCACGCCGCTGTCCAGCAGGAACAGTTGGTGACCGGGCAGTACGCTGGACAGGTCCGCCACCGCTTCAAGTTCCAGGGCAGAACCACTGGGTGAAAGCCCCGCCAGCAGTTGCGTCGGGATACTTTGCAGACGATTGATCAAGGCATCGGCGTAGGCCGGTTGCTCCCCCATCAGGTACATAAGGTTCTGCCAGTCAGTTTTTGTGACGAGAGGAAATGGCGTCCAGCTGTTTGTTCAACGCCTCTTTGCGTTCGGCGGGAAGGTCGTTCCAGTGCATGTCCATCAAGGCTCCTTCGATGGCATATAGCAGGACTTTAGAGGCGCGAAAGCCGCGGGTGCGCACCGCCCGATATGCGTCTACCGCGCCCAGGCGGCGCAAGTCCGAAGCACTATGGATGCCCACTGCATGCAGCCATTGTGCGGATGTCTTGCCAAGGTTCTTCAAATGTTGCAGTTCATCATTCATTAAGCCTCCTGGCGATGGCCGAATGGTGAGTGGGCAGCCTCAAAGGAGTGTAGCGCTCAGTAGCAAACGCGCTGTTCTTTGGTCGGGTTTGGCGCAAATGCTTCTAAGGCAGGGGCATAAAGGCGAGGCAGCCAGGTGCGCTCAGACCTCGTGGGGAAGGGGGGAAGACAGGCGGGGAAACCATAGTCCGGCGCGCAGCTGGGCGCCGAACAGAGCAGTGCAGGGGCTTTCAGCGGGTGTTGTAGCGCAGGCGGGTACCGAAGTTGACCGACATGAGAATCTCGTCGGCAGTCAGTTCCACCGGGAAGTAAGCGCCAGAGATTTGCGCATGGGCCAGGCTGGCGCCTTCCATGGAGGAGTTTCGCAAGTCCAGGCCGCGCAAGTCGGCGGAGCGGAAATAGGCGTCGGTGAAGTCGACCCCTTGGGCGTTCAATTCCCGCAGGTCGAGGCCGCGGAAGTCACCGCCACGCATGTCGATGGGTTGATCCTTTGGACGTTCGCGGTTGAACCCGACGATGTCGTCCTTATGCAGCAGGGCGTAAAGCGGAGTATCCAGAAGTTTCGGTTGGCTCATGGCGACGTCACCAGTGTTGGATTTATGACGCCAGTATAGTGCCACTATTTTTCAGCCGTGAAGTCTTTGCACTTCACGGCTGAAATTATTGCTTACAGGCCCGGGAGGCGCTGACGAATGTTGGCAACCAGGGCATCCAGGCTACCGCTTTCGTTGGTTTCGATACGCTTACTGCGTAGCAGCTCTTCGTCGGTCAAGGCTTCGCGCGTGGCTTGCTGCGTGGCGATCACTTCCAGAGTGGCATCGGAAGGATCGTTCTGATCGGCTTGACGTTGAGCCAGCCAGCTGGCGACCACCGCTTCAGGGGCGTTGCAGTCGATGATCAGGCAAGGGGTGCCAGTGGCTTCGGCCACCTTGGCCGCGGCATCCCGTTGGGCGCGCTTGAGGTAGGTAGCGTCGATCACCACCGGGAAACCAGCGCGCAGGATGGTTTCGGCGATTTCATGCAGGCGGGTGTAGGTGGCGCTGCTGGCGTCGCTGCTGTAGATGCCGGCGTGAGGGTCGTTCTGCACTTGTTGCTCGCCGAACAGACGCTTGCGTTCCACATCTGAGCGCAGGCGAACGGCACCCAGTGCTTCTACCAGACGCATGGCTACGCGGCTTTTGCCAACGGCCGAGATACCCGAGGTGATTGCCAGGAAGCGTGATGGAATGGTGCTGTAGCTTTCCGCCAGATTGGCGTAGTTGCGGTATTGGCGCAGCGTGGTGGCACGCTGCACCGGAGTGGCGTCGGCAGGCATGCTGAACAGGCTGACTTTGGCGCGTACCAGAGCACGGTAGGCTTTGTAGAAGTTCAGCAGTTCCAGGCCCTGATAGTCACCGGTCAGTTCCAGGTACTGGCTGATGAAGCGCCGCGCCAGGCTTTTCAGGCCGCGATCCTCCAGGTCCATGGCGAGGAAGCCGGTGTCGGCATAGACGTCGGTGAAACGGAACGGCTCGTTGAATTCGATGCAGTCGAAAATCACCACCTTGCCGTCGATAAGGGTGGCGTTGCCCAGGTGGATATCACCATGGCATTCACGGATGAATCCTTCGCTCTTGCGTTGGGCCAGCAGTGGCTTGAGGCGTTCGAAGCTAGCCTCGGCCCAGGCCTCCAGGGCTTCGAGTTGCTGCAGGTCGGTCTTATCGCTGAGGAACGGACGGATCTGTTCGAAATTCTGGCGTACTGGCGCCATTACGCTTTCCGGCGTACCGGCTTCATGGGCGGCCGGGACCTTGGGGGCGCTGAGGTGGAACTGGGCGATCTGCTTGGCCATCTCGTCGATGTGCGCGGTGGTCAGCTCGCTGTTGGCTTGCAAGGTACTGAGCAACTGGCTCTGGGGGAACTGGCGCATTTTCAGCGCGTATTCGATGACCGGGCCGCTGCCGCCCAGTTCTGGGGCTTCGGCGCTACCGGTGATCGGCAGGACTTCCAGGTACAGGTCCTGGGTCAGACGCTGGTTCAGGCGCAGCTCTTCACCGCAGAAATGCGCTCGGGCATCCAGGCTGGTGAAATCGAGGAAACCGAAGTTCACCGGCTTCTTCACTTTATAAGCAAAGGGGCCGGTGAGCAGTACCCAGGAGATGTGGGTTTCGATGACCTGAAACCCTTCTACGGGATGAGGATACAAAGCGGGGTTTTGCAGGGCGGCGATCAGTGACTGGCTCACAGGCGATCCTTCAGAGTCGGGAAAATCGAGGGCGTCATTATGGCCGCTGGGAGGGGTAACGCAAACCTCGGGTGGCGCATGTTGAGGATGAATAAAGTGCGTATAATCCGCCGCCATGACTCGTACCCGATCCCCTCGTTCCGCTAAAAAAACTCCCTCTGGTGGCCTGCGCCCCTGGCTGGGCTGGGCGCTCAAGCTCAGTCTGGTCGGCTTGGTGGTGCTCGCCGGCTTTGCGGTTTACCTCGATGCTGTGGTCCAGGAAAAATTCTCCGGCAAGCGCTGGACCATCCCGGCCAAGGTCTATGCCCGGCCGCTGGAGCTGTTCGTCGGACAAAAGCTCAGCAAGGATGACTTCCTGACGGAGCTCGATGCCCTGGGCTATCGTCGCGAAAGCGTCGCCAACGGCCCCGGCGCTGCAGCGGTCAGCGGTAACACTGTCGACTTGAATACCCGTGGTTTCCAGTTCTATGAGGGATTGGAGCAGGCGCAGCCGGTTCGCGTGCGTTTCTCCGGTGACTATGTGGCGGAGCTGTCCGGCAGCAAGGGCGCCAAGCTGGCGGTCGTGCGGCTGGAGCCGCTGCTGATCGGTGGCCTGTATCCGAAAAACCTGGAGGACCGGATCCTGATCAAGATCGATCAGGTTCCACCCTATCTGCTGGAAACTCTGGTGGCGGTGGAAGACCGTGACTTCTATTCGCACTTCGGGGTGTCGCCGAAGTCGATTGCCCGGGCGATCTGGGTCAACACTTCGTCGGGCCAGATGCGCCAGGGCGGCAGTACCCTGACCCAGCAGTTGGTGAAGAACTTCTTCCTGACCAATGAACGCAGCCTGTCGCGCAAACTCAATGAAGCGATGATGGCGCTGCTGCTGGAGCTGCATTACGACAAGCGCGAGATTCTCGAGGCTTACCTCAACGAGGTCTTTGTCGGCCAGGATGGCCAGCGAGCAGTGCACGGTTTCGGTTTGGCCAGCCAGTTTTTCTTCAGCCAGCCTCTGTCCGAACTCAAATTGCATCAGGTCGCGCTGCTGGTGGGGATGGTCAAAGGTCCTTCCTATTACAATCCGCGACGCTATCCGGAGCGTGCTCTGGAGCGGCGCAACCTGGTGCTCGATCTGCTTGAGCAGCAGGGCGTAGCCACTGCCGAGCAGGTTGAAGCCGCGAAGAAAATGCCGTTGGGCGTGACCAAGCGCGGTAGCCTGGCGGACAGCTCGTTCCCTGGTTTCCTCGATCTGGTGAAGCGCCAGTTGCGAGAAGACTATCGGGACGAAGACTTGACTGAAGAAGGGCTGCGAATCTTCACCAGTTTTGACCCTATCCTGCAGATGAAGGCAGAGGCTTCGGTCAACGATACCTTCAAGCGCCTGGCTGGACGCAAGGGTTCGGAAGACGTTGAGGCAGCCATGGTGGTGACCAATCCGGAAACCGGTGAAGTCCAAGCCATGATCGGCAGTCGTCAAGCCAGTTTCGCCGGCTTCAATCGGGCATTGGACGCGGTACGTCCGATCGGCTCGCTGATCAAGCCGGCGGTCTATCTGACGGCTCTGGAAAAGCCCAGCCAGTACACCCTGACCAGTTGGCTTTCCGATGAGGCCTTCTCGGTGAAGGGCGCTGACGGCCAGGTATGGAAGCCGCAGAACTACGACCGTCGCTCCCATGGCACCGTTTTCCTGTACCAGGGCCTGGCCCATTCCTACAACTTGTCCACCGCGCGGCTTGGCCTGGAAGTGGGCGTACCCAACGTCCTGAAGACCCTGGGGCGCCTGGGCGTTACCCGAGAGTTCCCTGCGTTTCCCTCGATGTTGCTGGGAGCCGGTGGCATGAGTCCGATCGAAGTGGCAACCATGTACCAGACCCTGGCCAATGGCGGTTTCAATACGCCAATGCGCGGGATTCGCAGTGTACTGACTGCCGAAGGCGAACCGCTCAAGCGTTATCCGTTCCAGATTCAGCAGCGATTCGATGCCGGGTCTATCTACCTGATCCAGAGTGCGATGCAGCGCGTGATGCGCGAAGGTACGGGTAGTTCGGTTTACAACGTACTGCCCAAGACCTTGGCGCTGGCGGGCAAGACCGGCACCAGTAACGACTCCCGTGATAGCTGGTTCGCCGGTTTCAGCCAGGACCTGCTGGCGGTGGTCTGGCTGGGTCGTGATGATAACGGCAAGACACCGTTTACCGGCGCCACGGGTGCCTTGCAGGTGTGGACCAGTTTCATGCGCAAGGCCGATCCGCTACCGCTGGATATGCCGCAGCCGGACAACGTGGTTCAGGCCTGGGTCGATTCGCGTACCGGGCAAGGCTCCGATGCCAACTGTCCGGGTGCTGTACAGATGCCGTATATTCGCGGCAGCGAACCGCCTCCCGGCGCCTCCTGCGGTGGTGAAACCCCGGCAGGTAGCGATGTGATGGATTGGGTCAAGGGCTGGATGAACTAAGCGATGAGGGTTTGACGTGAACAAGTGGTGGGTTCCAGCTATTACAGCTCTGGCTTTGCTCAACGGTTGCGCCAGTGTGCAGCGCGGCTCCATTCCCGTCGTGGACTCCGGTACGGCCGTGTCCAACAGTGAGCGGATTTCCGCCTCCGGAGGCTTTCGCCAGACGACTATCAAGCGTCCGGCCCAGGCACAGGCTCAGGCGATTCCGGAAGATTCCGGGGTGGTGGTGATGGTTCCCGGTGGCGGGGCAACGGCCTCTGCGCCGATCAGCAGCTCTCCTATTACTCCAGGGCCTATTACCCCGGGGCCGGTGGACGGTTCGAATTATCAGTCGGCGCCGATCAGCCAGGGCAGCTACAACATGCCTTCGACTCCGAGTGGCATTCCGTCGGCTCGTGCCGGTGGCTTGTCGGCTGATGAGCAACTTGACGGGCCGGTACTGGCGTTGCTGACGACTGCCCAGCAACAGCAATCCAGTGGCGACTTGAATGGTGCGTCCTCCAGTCTTGAGCGTGCTCAGCGTGTGGCGCCGCGCGAGCCGCAAGTGCTCTACCGTCTGGCCCAGGTGCGCATGGCCCAGGGTGATGCGCCGCAAGCCGAACAGTTTGCCCGTCGCGGTTTGAGCTTTGCCAATGGCCGTCCGGATCTTCAGGCGAGCTTGTGGGAGTTGATCGCCCAGGCGCGTGAGAAGCAAGGCGATGCTGCTGGTGCTGCCCAGGCTCGGCAGAAAGCTCGGGTTTCACTGTGATGGATGTACGGTTTCCCAAGATCGCCGAACAGTTGTTGCTGATCGAGCGCGAGTTGCGTGGGCAGGGCTTGTGGGGCGAGGTTGCCCCCAGTGCCGAGGCGCTTGCCAGCACCCAGCCCTTCGCGGTGGACACCTTGGAATTCGAGCAGTGGCTGCAATGGATCTTCCTGCCGCGCATGAAGATGATCCTGGAGCAGGATCTGCCCTTGCCCAACGCTTCCGGTATCCAGGAAATGGCCGAGATGGTGTTTTCCACCCGACTCATGCAGGGCCGCGATCTTCAGCTGCGAGTTCTGCTCAAAGAGTTTGATCAGCTCATAGCGGCTACCCGCTGAATTCGATGCTGCCAGGTGTGCCTGGCAGCTCTTCTCCGGCGCACTGCGCGCTCCAGTCTGTTGATGCCTCAGTAGGCGTTTCCCTTTCTATATCTTCTCTTGCTGTGCTGCTCGGCACCCTGGGCGAGTGCCAGTCAATAGGTCAGTGGCGAAAGTCAAGGTTCGCATTTCTGAGTTGCTTGTCGAAGAATGCGCAATTGAAGCGCAGGCAGTTGTCGTTTTGAGGTTTTTTCTTGCGTTCTCATGCGCTTAGTTCGAATTAACTACATAGACGACTTGACTTGAAGAGGACGAAACAGAAGAATCCAAAGTCCGCTGTAGAGGGACTGCCAGAAGCAGACCCACTCAGCAGATCATGAGGCGCACATCCGCGCCGAAGTGCTACACCCGCAACGCGTTACCTCGCGCTGGGTGGGAAAACCCCGCAACACTTTGGGGCGCTCCCAATACTTGCTCAGTCAGTGCTGACGTAGTCGGCGACCACCGTCGCTCATGCTCTGCTGAGAAGTAAACCTATTAAGACCCGCTCCCTTTTGAGGGCGGTATTCTGGCGTTTTAGAGGTGAACAACGTGGAGCTTTTATCTGGCGGTGAGATGCTCGTCCGCTTCTTGCGTGACGAAGGCGTCAAATATATCTACGGGTACCCGGGTGGTGCTCTCCTTCATGTTTACGATGCCCTGTTCAAAGAACCGGAAGTGACCCACATCCTGGTTCGTCACGAACAAGCGGCGACCCATATGGCTGACGGCTATGCCCGTGCCACCGGCAAAGCCGGTGTGGTACTGGTGACTTCCGGGCCGGGCGCAACCAATGCCATTACCGGTATTGCCACCGCCTATATGGACTCGATTCCAATGGTGATCATTTCCGGTCAGGTGCCTAGCACCATGGTCGGTACCGACGCTTTCCAGGAAACCGACATGATCGGTATCTCCCGGCCGATCGTGAAGCACAGCTTCATGATCAAACACGCTTCGGAAATCCCGGAAGTCATGAAGAAGGCCTTCTACCTGGCGCAGTCCGGTCGTCCCGGTCCGGTAGTGGTCGATATTCCGAAAGACATGACCAACCCGGCTGAAAAGTTCGAATACGTTTTTCCCAAAAAAGCCAAGCTGCGCTCCTACAGCCCAGCTGTTCGTGGTCACTCCGGGCAAATCCGCAAGGCGGCAGAAATGCTCCTGGCGGCCAAGCGTCCTGTGCTTTATGCAGGCGGCGGCGTGATCCTTGGTGGTGGCTCCGCACCGCTCACCGAGCTGGCCAAGATGCTCAATCTGCCAGTGACCAATACCTTGATGGGCCTGGGTGCCTATCCGGGTACTGACCGACAGTTCGTCGGCATGCTCGGCATGCACGGCAGCTATACGGCCAACCTGACCATGCACCACGCTGACGTGATTCTGGCCGTTGGCGCGCGCTTCGATGACCGGGTTATCAACGGCGCACCGAAGTTCTGCCCTAACGCCAAGATCATCCATGTGGATATCGATCCGGCCTCCATCTCCAAGACCATCAAGGCCGATGTGCCCATCGTGGGTCCTGTGGAGAGCGTCCTGACCGAAATGGTCGCGGCCCTCAAGGAAATTGGCGAGACTCCGAACAAGGATACGGTCGCCAGCTGGTGGAAGCAGATCGATGAATGGCGTGGTGATCGCGGCCTGTTCCCTTACGACAAGGGCGACGGCAGCATCATCAAGCCACAGACCGTGATTGAAACCCTGTGCGAAGTGACCAAGGGCGATGCCTTTGTCACCTCCGACGTGGGGCAGCACCAGATGTTTGCGGCGCAGTATTACAAGTTCAACAAGCCCAATCGCTGGATCAACTCCGGTGGCCTGGGCACCATGGGCTTTGGTTTCCCGGCGGCCATGGGCGTCAAGTTGAGCTTTCCGGATAATGATGTCGCCTGCGTCACCGGCGAGGGCAGTATCCAGATGAATATCCAGGAGTTGTCCACCTGCCTGCAGTACGACTTGCCGGTCAAGATCATCAACCTGAACAACGGTGTACTGGGTATGGTGCGCCAATGGCAGGACATGAGTTACGGCAGCCGTCACTCGCACTCCTACATGGAATCGCTGCCTGACTTCGTCAAGCTGGTTGAGGCCTATGGGCACGTGGGCATGCGTATCACGGATCTGAAGGATCTGAAGCCGAAGATGGAAGAAGCGTTCGCCATGAAGGATCGCCTGGTATTCCTCGATATCCAGGTCGACACCAGCGAGCACGTCTATCCGATGCAGATCAAAGACGGCTCCATGCGCGATATGTGGCTGAGCAAGACGGAGCGTACTTAATCATGCGGCACATTATCTCCTTGCTTCTGGAAAACGAACCGGGCGCTCTGTCCCGTGTTGTAGGCCTGTTCTCGCAACGTAACTACAACATTGAAAGCCTGACCGTGGCGCCGACAGAAGACCCGACTCTGTCGCGTCTGACTCTGACCACAGTCGGCCATGATGAGATCATCGAGCAGATCACCAAGAACCTGAACAAGTTGATCGAGGTGGTGAAGCTGGTGGACCTGTCGGAAAGTGCTCACATCGAGCGCGAGCTGATGTTGGTCAAGGTCAAGGCTACCGGTGCCCAGCGCGCCGAGGTCAAGCGCACCACCGATATTTACCGTGGGCAGATCGTTGATGTCAGCGCTAGCGTGTATACCGTTCAACTGACCGGTACCAGCGACAAGCTCGACAGCTTCATTCAATCGATCGGTACCGCTTCGATTCTGGAAACCGTACGCAGTGGTGTCACCGGGATTGCCCGTGGCGACAAAGTACTGAGCATCTAACTCAAATTAGCGAATGGCCGGAACGGCCTGATATAGGGGAAATTCATGAAAGTTTTCTACGATAAAGACTGCGACCTGTCGATCATTCAGGGCAAGAAAGTTGCCATCATCGGTTACGGTTCCCAGGGCCACGCTCAAGCTTGCAACCTGAAAGACTCCGGTGTTGATGTGACTGTCGGCCTGCGTAAAGGCTCGGCCACTGTTGCCAAAGCTGAAGCTCACGGCCTGAAGGTAACCGATGTTGCCGCAGCCGTAGCCGGCGCCGATCTGGTCATGATCCTGACCCCGGACGAGTTCCAGTCCCAGCTGTACAAGAACGAAATCGAGCCGAACATCAAGAAGGGCGCCACCCTGGCCTTTTCCCACGGCTTCGCGATCCACTACAACCAGGTAGTTCCACGTGCCGACCTCGACGTGATCATGATCGCGCCGAAGGCTCCAGGCCACACCGTGCGTTCCGAGTTCGTCAAGGGCGGCGGTATCCCTGATCTGATCGCTATCTATCAGGACGCTTCCGGCAACGCCAAGAACGTCGCCTTGTCCTATGCTGCTGGTGTGGGCGGCGGCCGTACCGGCATCATCGAAACCACCTTCAAGGACGAGACTGAAACCGACCTGTTCGGCGAGCAGGCTGTTCTGTGTGGCGGTACCGTTGAGTTGGTCAAAGCCGGTTTCGAAACCTTGGTTGAAGCTGGCTACGCGCCGGAAATGGCCTACTTCGAATGCCTGCACGAACTGAAGTTGATCGTTGACCTCATGTACGAAGGCGGTATCGCCAACATGAACTACTCGATCTCCAACAACGCCGAATACGGCGAGTACGTGACCGGTCCAGAAGTCATCAACGCCGAATCCCGTCAGGCCATGCGCAACGCTCTGAAGCGCATCCAGGACGGCGAATACGCCAAGATGTTCATCAGCGAAGGTGCTACAGGCTACCCATCGATGACCGCCAAGCGTCGTAACAACGCCGCTCACGGTATCGAAATCATCGGTGAGCAACTGCGCTCGATGATGCCGTGGATCGGTGCCAACAAAATCGTCGACAAAGCCAAGAACTAAGTTCGAGTCTTGTCAGAGAAAACGCGGCCTAGGCCGCGTTTTTTCGTTTGGACGGGTAGGTTCTGGTATAAAGCTGGATCCTTTGTGGCCGAATCGCGGCCCTGGGGCACCTGTCGAAACTTTTCACACCGTTGCAAGGTAATGTCCATGAGCGAACGTCCCGAAGAGCCAAACCAGGCCTCTGACGCCGAAAGCCTGCTACCGATCGATGAGCATGTCGAAGAAGGGCATGACGCTGAAGGCCGTAAAGTCCGGCATCGTGGTATCTATCTTCTGCCGAATCTGTTCACCACTGCGAACCTGTTCGCGGGGTTCTATTCCATCATCAGTTCCATGAGTGCCCAGAGTGCACTGAGTGCCGGGGACACAGCGGGGGCGAGCAAGTACTTTGCCTTTGCCGCGATCGCGATTTTCGTGGCCATGGTGCTTGATGGTCTGGATGGGCGTGTTGCCCGTATGACCAACACCCAGAGTGCTTTCGGTGCCGAGTACGACTCGCTGTCCGATATGGTTGCCTTCGGTGTTGCTCCTGCATTGCTGGCTTTTGGCTGGGCCTTGGGTGACATGGGCAAGGTCGGTTGGATGGTCGCCTTCATCTATGTAGCGGGCGCGGCATTGCGTCTGGCGCGCTTCAACACTCAAGTGGGTACTGCCGACAAGCGTTACTTCATCGGTCTGGCGAGCCCGGCAGCTGCGGGTGTTGTGGCCGGGATTGTCTGGGCTTTCAGCGATTACGGCATTCAGGGATCGAAGATGTCGTTCCTGGTGGCGTTGATGGTCGCGGCGGCGGGCATGCTGATGGTCAGCAACATCAAGTACAACAGCTTCAAGGACCTGGATCTGAAGGGGCGGGTGCCTTTTGTAGCTATTCTGGCAGTGGTGCTGGTGTTTGCTGTGGTGTTCAGTGATCCGCCGCGTATTTTGCTGCTGGTGTTCCTGGCTTATGCGGCTTCAGGACCAATCCAGTACCTGCTGCACCTTCGTCGTCGCAAAAGCGTCGAGTGATGTAATTTCCTCCATACTCCGCAGTCTATTGGTGCATCAGTCCTCCAATACTGCGGAGTCGCCATGTTGTTCAAATTCCCCAAGTCCTCCGACTGCAAAGAGTCGGATGTCACGCCTGAGTCCTTCTATATCTCTCGACGTAGCCTGCTGGGCGGTGCGGTTGCCGGTCTTGCAGCGTCTGCCTTGCCACGTTGGGCTGGTGCCGATGAGACGGGGCGCTATGCCGATGTCGAGCCTGGTCGGGCGCCTGGCTGGTTTGTTGAAAAACTGCCAGCAACCCAATGGCAGGCAGTGACCGTCAAGGATGAGGCAATCACTCCCTTTAAGGATGCGACTCACTACAACAACTTCTACGAGTTCGGTACTGATAAGGGGGACCCGGCGGCCAATGCTGGTGTACTCAAGACTGAACCCTGGAGTGTGGTGGTGGATGGGGAGGTCGCCAAGCCGGGTCGTTATGCGCTGGAAGACTTCATGAAGCCTTATCAGTTGCAGGAGCGTATTTACCGGCTGCGATGTGTAGAAGCCTGGTCAATGGTGATTCCCTGGATGGGGTTTCCAATCTCTGAATTGCTCAAGCAGGTCGAGCCCACGAGTAAGGCTAGGTTCATTCGTTTTGAAACACTGCAGGACCCTAAAAGCATGCCGGGACAGCGTTCCGGCTTTGCGCTGATCGACTGGCCTTATGTAGAGGGGCTGCGGCTGGATGAGGCAATGAATCCCTTGGCGATTTTGGCGGTCGGCATGTATGGGCGTGAGCTCCCCAATCAGAATGGTGCGCCTCTGCGATTGGTGGTGCCTTGGAAGTATGGCTTCAAGAGTGTGAAGTCGATTGTGCGTATCAGCCTGGTCAGTGAGCAGCCGAAGACTACATGGCAGAGTATTGCGGCCAACGAGTATGGCTTCTACGCAAATGTGAACCCGACCGTTGACCATCCACGGTGGACACAGGCTCGGGAGCGTCGCCTGCCGAGTGGGCTGTTTAGCCCTAACGTACGAGAAACGCAGATGTTCAATGGCTACTCGGACGAGGTTGCTTCTTTATATAGCGGCATGGATCTTCGGAAGAACTACTGATGCGTTATTCGTTGTGGCGTGTCGGTGTCTTTATTGCTGCGGCTGTCTGGCCTCTGTATTGGCTGTATGAGGCCTGGGCTTCGGTATTGGGGCCAGACCCCGGCAAGGTTTTGGTTGATCGTCTGGGCTTGGGTACTCTGGTGTTGCTGTTGATCACCTTGAGCATGACACCGTTGCAGCGTCTTACCGGGTGGTCAGGCTGGATAGCAGTGCGCAGGCAGTTGGGGTTGTGGTGTTTTGCCTATGTCGTGTTGCACCTGTGTGCCTATGGCGTGTTCATTCTCGGTTTGGATTGGTCGCAGTTGGGGGTGGAGCTGCGCAAGCGGCCATATATCTTTGTCGGTAGTCTGGGCTTCGTCTTTCTATTGCTGTTGGCGGTCACGTCCAATCGTTACAGTCAGCGCCGGTTGGGCGCACGCTGGAAAAAGCTGCATCGGTTGGTGTACTTCATTCTCGGGCTTGGGTTGCTGCATATGCTGTGGATTGTCCGGGCTGATCTGAAGGAGTGGGCGGTGTATGCATCTATAGGTGCACTACTACTGTTGTTGCGTGTGCCGCCAGTCATGCGCCGGATTCCTCGGTTTTTTGCTAAAAAAGCATCTTCTGCAACAAAAACGTAATTAA
>NZ_CP196023.1:922500-1635000 GCF_058744285.1 Pseudomonas sp. E1BtOHC1 | reverse complement strand
GCAACGCTCAGACCACGACCATCCACCACCAGCTGTGCACCGGCAGCGACGCCGTCCTCTACATAACCACTGACCTTGTCGCGAGCCTGGGCAGTCACCAGCGGCCCCATGTCCAGGCCACAGGAAGTGCCGGCACCGATCTTCAGCGCCTTGATCTGCGGTACCAACTTGGTCACAAGGGCGTCCGCTACTTGATCACCCACACATACAGCTACCGAGATCGCCATGCAACGCTCACCACAGGAACCGTAGGCAGCCCCCATCAAAGCGCTGACGGCGTTATCCAGGTCGGCATCGGGCATCAGCACCGCGTGGTTCTTCGCCCCGCCCAGTGCCTGGACGCGTTTGCCGCGCTTGGTGCCTTCGGCATAGATGTACTCGGCAATCGGCGTCGAACCGACAAAGCTCAACGCCTTGACTTCCGGCGCCTCAATCAGTGCATCCACGGCAGTCTTGTCACCGTGCACCACATTCAGTACGCCCTTGGGCAGACCGGCTTCATGCAACAGCTCGGCGATCAACAAGGTCGAGCTTGGATCACGCTCGGAAGGCTTGAGGATGAAGCAGTTGCCGCAAGCGATCGCCAGTGGGTACATCCACAGCGGCACCATTGCCGGGAAGTTGAACGGAGTAATACCGGCCACCACGCCCAACGGCTGGAAGTCGGACCAGGCATCGATGTTCGGACCGACATTGCGACTGTATTCACCCTTGAGGATTTCCGGCGCGGCACAGGCGTACTCGACGTTCTCGATACCGCGCTTCAGTTCACCCGCGGCGTCTTCCAGAGTCTTGCCGTGTTCTTCGCTGATCAGTTGGGCAATGCGCGCCTCGTTCTGCTCCAGCAGTTGTTTGAAGCGGAACATCACCTGGGCACGCTTGGCCGGCGGCGTATTGCGCCAGGCCGGAAAGGCCGATTTGGCGGAGTCAATTGCCTGTTGAATGGTTTCACGGCTTGCCAGCGGGACCTTGTGAATCGCCTTGCCTGTGGACGGGTTGAAGACGTCAGTGCTGCGACCGTTGTCGCTTACCAGCTCGCCGTGGATCAGGTGTTGAATCAGACTCATGCGGGGACTCCTGAAAAAGGGAAGGCGCAGGCGCGAAACACTTCGCGCCCGCTTCTATATAAGAAGGATCGAATCAGTCGAGCTTGTTCAGCACTTCGCCAACCGCATCGAACAGGCGATCGAGGTCCTGTGGCTTGCTATTGAAGGTTGGGCCGAACTGCAGGGTGTCGCCGCCAAAGCGCACGTAGAAACCGGCCTTCCACAAGGCCATACCGGCTTCGAATGGACGCACGATTGCATCACCGTCCCGAGCCGCGATCTGAATCGCACCGGCCAGACCGAAGTTACGGATGTCGATCACGTTCTTCGCACCCTTGATGCCGTGCAACGCATTCTCGAAATGCGGAGCGACGTCAGCCACGCTCTGCACCAGGTTTTCCTTCTGCAGCAGATCCAGTGCCGCCAGGCCCGCCGCACAAGCCACCGGGTGCGCCGAATAGGTGTAGCCGTGGGGGAACTCCACCGCGTACTCAGGCGTCGCCTGATTCATGAAGGTCTGATAGATCTCGGAGCTGGCAATCACCGCGCCCATCGGAATCGCCCCGTTGGTGACCTGCTTGGCCACGCACATCAAATCCGGGGTCACGCCAAAGCTGTCGGCGCCGAACATCGCCCCCGTACGACCGAAACCAGTGATCACTTCGTCGAACACCAACAGGATGCTGTGCTGATCGCAGATCTCCCGCAGACGCTTGAGATAACCCTGTGGCGGCACCAGCACGCCAGCCGAGCCGGCCATCGGCTCGACGAAGACTGCAGCGATATTGGAAGCATCGTGCAACTCGATCAGCTTCAGCAGCTCATCGGCCAGGGCAATACCGCCCTGCTCCGGCATGCCACGGGAAAACGCGTTACTGGCCAGCAACGTATGCGGCAGGTGGTCCACATCCATCATTGCCTGGCCGAACAGCTTACGGTTGCCGTTGACGCCGCCCAGACTGGTGCCGGCGATGTTCACCCCGTGATAGCCACGGGCACGGCCGATCATCTTGGTCTTGGTCGACTGGCCTTTCAGGCGCCAGTAGGCACGCACCATCTTCACTGCGGTATCGGCGCACTCGGAGCCGGAGTCGGTGAAGAACACGTGGTTCAGGTTGCCCGGGGTCAGGTCGGTGATTTTCTCCGCCAGTTGAAACGACAGCGGGTGACCGTATTGGAAGCCAGGAGAGTAATCCAGGGTGCCCAGTTGCTTGGATACCGCTTCCTGGATCTCTTTGCGCGAGTGACCGGCGCCGCAGGTCCACAGACCCGACAGCGAGTCATAGATCTTGCGGCCCTTGTCATCCACCAGCCAGCTGCCTTCGGCGCCGACGATCAGGCGCGGGTCACGCTGGAAGTTACGGTTGGCGGTGTAGGGCATCCAGTGAGCGTCGAGCTTGAGCTGACTGGCCAGGGACTGAGGAGCGGTTTCCGGCATGTTCATGAGCAAAACCTCGCAAGGCAATGAAGCGGCGTAGGAATAAAAGCGTTGTTGCGACTAAGTTGCCACGGCTATAAAGTCGGTGAAATCCAACTTTAATAACCTTCAGTCTGGCATCTACTAAACTATGAGCAGCCGTCGAGCCGACCCACTGGCGCAAGTCAGCGACTTTGATATCCGCCTGCTGCGGATCTTTCGCAGTGTTGTGGAGTGCGGTGGTTTCTCCGCCGCAGAGACCGTGCTCGGCATTGGCCGCTCGGCCATCAGCCAACAGATGAGTGACCTGGAGCAACGGGTCGGCTTGCGCCTGTGCCAGCGCGGACGCGCCGGTTTCTCCCTCACTGAAGAAGGCCGCGAGGTCTATCAGTCGAGCCTGCAACTGCTCAGCGCCCTGGAGAGTTTTCGCACCGAGGTCAACGGCCTGCACCGTCACCTGAGGGGCGAATTGATCATCGGCCTCACCGACAACCTGGTGACCCTGCCCCACATGCGCATCACCCACGCCCTGGCACAATTGAAGGAACGCGGCCCGGACGTACAGATCCAGATCCGCATGATCGCCCCCAACGAAGTCGAACAAGGGGTACTCGATGGTCGCCTGCACGTCGGCGTGGTGCCCCAGGCCAGCGCCCTGTCCGGATTGGAGTATCAGCCGCTGTATGACGAACGTTCGTTGCTGTACTGCGCAGTAGGTCATCCCCTGTTCTACGTGGACGACAAGCAACTGGACGATCAGCGCCTCAATGACCAGGACGCCATTGCCCCGACCTTCCGCCTGCCCGCGGAAATCCAGGCCCACTACCAGGCATTGAACTGCACCGCCAGCGCCTCCGACCGCGAAGGCATGGCCTTCCTGATCCTCACCGGACGCTATATCGGCTATCTCCCTGATCACTACGCCACCCTCTGGGTACAGCAGGGCCGGTTGCGCGCGCTCAAGCCCACATCCCGCTTCTATGACCTGAGCCTGGCATCGGTCACGCGCAAGGGCCGGCGCCCTCACTTGGTGCTGGAAAGCTTCCTGGAGAGCCTGGCGGCGACCCGCTGAGAATCAGCCTGATCAAGATCGGCATCACCGCCCTGCTGATGTACCTGCGGCTGCCGGAGGGTAAAGCCTGCCAAACGACATAAATCCGGCGCCGGAAAACCACAGCCTGAAGGCCCACTGAAGCTTTTGTCGTGCCAAGGCTTGTCTGATCAACCTGGGTGCGCTATCAACGCACAGGTAGCACCCACAGACTTGCTCGGAAACCTCCATGACCTTTGAAGTCCCCGCCCACAGCGCTCCTCACCCCGGCAAACCCGCTAGCCGCATTCGGCAGAAGAATGAAGAGGCCATCATCCAGGCCGCCGAGGACGAGTTCGCCCGTCACGGCTTCAAAGGCACCAGCATGAACACCATCGCGCAGAAGGCCGGACTGCCCAAGGCCAACCTGCACTACTACTTCACCAACAAGCTGGGGCTGTACATCGCAGTGCTGAGCAACATCCTCGAGCTCTGGGACAGCACCTTCAACACCCTCACCGCCGAGGATGACCCGGCCGAGGCCCTGACCCGCTACATCCGCGCCAAGATGGAATTTTCCCGCCGTCAGCCCCAGGCCTCGCGGATCTTCGCCATGGAAATCATCAGTGGCGGCGAATGCCTGAGCGAATACTTCAGCCAGGACTACCGCGCCTGGTTCCAAGGCCGGGCCAATGTATTCCAGGCCTGGATCGACGCCGGCAAGATGGACCCGGTTGACCCAGTGCACTTGATCTTCCTGCTCTGGGGCAGCACCCAGCACTACGCCGACTTCGCCACCCAGATCTGCCGTGTCACCGGGCGCAGCCGCCTGACCAAGCAGGATTTCGAAGAGGCCGGCAACAACCTGATCCGCATCATCCTCAAAGGCTGTGGCCTGACTCCCGCCCAGAAAGACTGACGCTCATGCCCTTTACCCTGGCCGGCCTTTGCGAGTACCGCGAAGAGATTCGCAAAAGCCGCTTCATCACCTTCGCCGCGCCCATCACCAGCGCGGCCGAGGCCCAAGCCTTCATCCAGCAGCACAGCGACCTCAACGCCTCCCACAACTGCTGGGCGTGGAAGCTGGCCGATCAGTACCGCAGCAACGACGACGGCGAGCCCGGCGGCACCGCCGGACGGCCGATCCTCGCGGCCATCGAGGCCCAGGAGTGCGATCAGGTGGCCGTGCTGGTGATCCGCTGGTACGGCGGCATCCAGCTGGGCACCGGTGGCCTGGCCCGGGCATACGGCGGCGGTGCCAACAAATGCCTGCAAGGCGCCGAGCGCATCGCCCTGGTCAACCGCGTACCGCTGCGCTGCGCCTGCAGTTTCAGCGAGCTGGCACTGGTCAAATTGCGGGTCGCAGAACTGGGCGGCTTGCTGGTCGAGGAAGACTTCACCGCCAATGGCGTGGAGTTACAACTGGCCCTGGGCGAAGCGCAGATCGATACCCTGCAACAGCAGTTGGCCGACCTCAGTCGCGGACGCATCCTCTTGCAGCGCTGAACGCACCAACCCGGCCCGAGCACCTTGTGCATAACCCGGCAGAGCCTCCCGCAGTTGCCCACATCTGCTGTGCACCCGACTGTGGATAACCTGAGCACATAGCGCTGTAACCCTTCTGTAACGTGGCTTTGCCGGCTTTGTTCATTTTTTGTCCAAAGTTCCGCCAGTGGACTTTTTTGCAACGTAAAACAGCAAGTTAGAGTGGTTTATCGCGGTTGGAAGGCAAGGCCGCCGGGCTTATGCCCAAGTTCCAGGCTTGCACACAATTACTGTGGAGCAAGCTGTGGATAACCCGTGCAAGGCTGCCCCAGCCGCCGATTGCACAGGGCCTGCAGGCCACTGGTCATTTTTTGCTCAGGTTATCGCGGACAAAAACAGAGCCCTTTCAAACACTTTGCCCCGATGTGGTGCCCGGCATCCGCCTCCTCCGACAGTTCAAGGTGCAGTCCAGGGCGGCGCTTGAGCTTTCCTGACCTACTGGCCAGGAAATTGCTTTATCCACACAAACACCTCCAATCCCCCCGAGCCTGTCATGCCAAATCCCGCTGTGCCCATCGGGCAAACACCGCGCCTGCAACTGCGCAAGATCAGCAAGCGCTATCCCGGTTGCCTGGCCAACGACGCCATCGACCTGTGCATCGCCCCAGGTGAAATCCAGGCCCTGCTCGGCGAGAACGGCGCCGGCAAAAGCACCTTGATGAAGATCATCTATGGGGTGATCCAGGCCGACTCGGGGGAATTGATCTGGCAAGGTCGGCGCCAGCTCATCAGCAGCCCGGCCCAGGCTCGCGGCCTGGGGATCGGCATGGTGTTCCAGCATTTCTCATTGTTCGAAACCCTCAGCGTCGCGCAAAACATCGCCCTGGCCATGGGCGCGGCGGCCGGCACGCCGAGCCAGCTGGAAGGCAAGATCCGCGAAGTGTCCCAGCGCTACGGCATGGCCCTTGAACCCCAGCGCCTGGTGCACAGCCTGTCCATCGGCGAGCGCCAACGAGTGGAGATCGTGCGCTGCCTGATGCAGGACATCCGCCTGTTGATCCTCGACGAACCCACCTCAGTGCTGACCCCACAGGAGGCCGAAGAGCTGTTCATCACCCTGCGCCGGCTGGCTGCCGAGGGCTGCAGCATCCTGTTCATCAGCCACAAGCTCGCCGAAGTCCGCGCCCTGTGCCACAGCGCCACAGTACTGCGGGGCGGCCGGGTGGCCGGGCACTGTCGTCCGGCCGAATGCTCGAACCAGGAACTGGCGCGACTGATGGTGGGTGACGCAGCGGCCCTGCTTGCCGACTACCCCAAGGTCAGCGGCGGCGCCGAATTCCTGCAGATCCGCGAGTTGAGCTGGCACAACCCCGATCCCTTCGGCTGCTCCCTCAAGGCCATCGACCTGAGCCTGCGCAGTGGCGAAATCGTCGGCATCGCCGGGGTCGCCGGCAATGGCCAGGACGAACTGCTGGCCCTGCTCAGCGGCGAGCAACGCCTGACTCCCGGCGAAGCCCAACGCATCTGCCTGGCCGGCCACGCCGTCGGCCATCTATACCCCGATGCCCGACGCCAAAGGGGGCTGGCCTTCGTCCCCGCCGAACGCCTGGGGCAAGGTGCCGTACCGGAACTGAGCCTGGAAGACAACGCGCTGCTCACCGCCTTTCAACAGGGGCTGATACGCAATGGCCTGATTCAAAGAGCCAAGGTCCGCACCCTGGCCGAGACCATCATCCAGCGCTTCGGGGTCAAGGCCGGTGACGCCCAGAGCCCGGCCCGCAGCCTGTCTGGCGGCAATCTGCAGAAATTCATCCTCGGCCGCGAGATCCTCCAGCAACCGCGCTTGCTGATCGCCGCGCACCCGACCTGGGGCGTCGACGTGGGGGCCGCAGCCACTATTCACCGGGCACTGATCGCCCTGCGTGATGCCGGTGCGGCGATCCTGGTGATCTCCGAAGACCTGGATGAGTTGCTGCAGATCAGCGATCGCATTGCCGCCCTCTGCGGCGGTCGTCTCTCGGTGCCCAAAGCCTGTGCCGACACCTCATTGGTCGAAGTCGGCGCCTGGATGGCCGGCCACTTCGAAACCGTCCCTTCTGCCCCCGCCCCGGCGGTCTAACGGAGTCGTCCATGCTGCTTTCACTCGAACCTCGCGGCCGGCAATCGCGCCTGATGCTCTGGTGCTCCCCCCTTCTCGCCGCGCTGCTGACCCTGAGCTGTGGTGCCCTGCTGTTCATGGCCTTGGGACATGACCCGCTGCTGACCCTGCACACCTTGCTGATCGCCCCGGTCAGCGACCTGTACGGCGTCTCGGAACTGCTGGTCAAGGCGCTGCCGATCCTGCTCTGCGCCCTGGGCCTGGCAGTGGCCTACCGGGCCCGCATCTGGAACATTGGCGCCGAAGGCCAACTGCTGCTCGGAGCCCTGGCCGGCAGCGCCCTGGCGGTCAACCTCATCGAGCTGCAAAGTCGCTGGGCGCTGGTGCTGATCCTGTTCGGCGGCACCCTGGCCGGCGGCGCCTGGGCCGGGCTTACCGCCTGGCTGCGCACACGCTTCAACGCCAACGAAATACTCACCAGCATCATGCTCAACTACATCGCACTGAACCTGTTGCTGTACTGCGTGCACGGCCCGTTGAAGGACCCCGCCGGGTTCAACTTTCCCGAGTCGGCCATGCTCGGTGACGCCAGCCGCCTGCCGCTGCTGATGGAGGACGGCCGGGTCCACGCCGGGGTGTATTTCGCCCTGCTGGCCCTGGTGGCGGTCTGGGTGCTGCTGCAGAAAAGCTTTGTCGGTTTCCAGATCAAGGTCCTCGGGCTGGACCCGCGCGCCGCGGGTTTCGTCGGCTTTCGCCAGAAGCGCCTGATCTGGCTGGCGTTGTTGATCAGCGGTGCGCTGGCGGGCTTGGCCGGTGTCTGTGAAGTCACCGGCCCTATTGGCCAGCTGGTGCCACAAGTGTCCCCCGGCTATGGCTACGCGGCGATCACCGTGGCTTTTCTTGGACGCTTGAACCCCATCGGCATCCTGTTCTCCAGCCTGCTGATGGCCTTGCTCTACATCGGTGGCGAAAGCGCGCAGATGAGCCTCAACCTGCCCCAAGCCATCACCCAACTGTTCCAGGGCATGATGCTGTTCTTCCTCCTGGCCTGCGACGTGCTGATTCTCTACCGCCCGCGCCTGAACCTGCGCTGGGCGCGCCGCGACGCCACCGCCACTGCTACCGCCGGAGCCCTGTGATGGATATCGATCTGCTGAGCAATATTCTCTACGCCATGGTGCGCTGCGGTACGCCCTTGCTGCTGGTAGCCCTGGGAGAACTGATCTGTGAAAAAAGCGGCGTCCTCAACCTCGGTCAGGAAGGCATGATGCTGTTCGGCGCGGTGATAGGTTTTATCGTCGCCTTCAACAGCGGCCATTTGTGGCTTGGCGTGCTGCTGGCAATGGCAGCGGGAATGCTGCTCTCGGCGCTGTTTGCCCTGGTGGCCCTGGTGTTCAACGCCAATCAGGTGGCCACGGGCCTGGCCCTGACTATTTTTGGCGTCGGCCTGTCGAGCTTTGTCGGCGCGGCCTGGGTCGGCAAGCCACTGGCCGGGTTCGAGCCGCTGGCGCTGCCATTGCTCAGCGACATCCCGCTGATCGGCCGCATGCTGTTTGCCCAGGATCTGCTGGTGTATTTGTCTTTCGCGCTGTTCGCCGTGGTGGCCTGGATGATTCTCAAGAGCCGGGTCGGCCTGATCATCCAGGCCGTCGGCGAAAATCCCGATGCCGCCAGCGCCATGGGCCTGCCGGTGCTGCGCGTGCGGATGCTCGCGGTGCTGTTCGGCGGGGCCATGGCCGGGCTGGCCGGGGCCTACCTGTCCCTGGCCTACACCCCGATGTGGGCCGAGAACATGAGCGCCGGCCGCGGCTGGATCGCCCTGGCCCTGGTGGTGTTCGCCAGTTGGCGGGTGTGGCGACTATTGCTCGGCGCCTACCTGTTCGGCCTGGCGAGCATCCTGCATCTGGTGGCCCAGGGCCTGGGGCTGGCGATACCGTCCAACCTGCTGGCGATGCTGCCCTATGCCGCCACCATCCTGGTGCTGGTGCTGCTGTCCCGGGATGCCTTGCGCACCCGGCTGTATGCACCAGTCTCCCTGGGCCAGCCGTGGCAGGCGGGGCACTAAATGACCGCCACGGCCTCCGCAGGCGCTGGCTTACCGGCGGAGCCGTTCACCGGCCACAACTGCGCCACGCACCACGCCAGCTCGAAAAACAGAATCACCCCGATCAACGCCGTAGCGCCGTGCATCAGGGCATACACCTGCCAGGTGGCAAACAGGATGCGCCCCACCGCGTCATAACGGCCAAACGCCTGCTGCGGATCACGAATCCGCAGCACCGACCACACGCAGACAATCGAGCCCATCAGGTTGGCCATCAGCAGGTGCATCGGCTCGAACGGCGGCAGGCTACCCGGCAGGTGCAAGGTCAGGGCCGTGTCCTGCATCAGCCCATGCAATGCCATGAAGCTCCAGGGGGTGACAAAGGCCAGCGTCACCAGCAAGTCGTACCAGCCGCTGGCCCGGACCAATGTTCGATACTGTTCGCTCGTCCACATAAATGCTGCTCCATCGATTCAAGGAGCGCGCAGGCTAAAGCCTCGAGTATGCTCCAGGGTCAAGCCCTTTCAAGACCCGCACATGCGCATTGGAGAACTGGCCGAAGCCTGGGCGAGATTGGCAGCAGTGTCGGCGCTCTGTGGCAGAGTGCCGATCCGGATCAGGCCATAACCCGGCTGCTGCATGACAAACTGACCCTGATCGAACCCCGTATCACTGAATTGGGCCACTTGCGCCAGTAGCTGCAACAAAGGCTCGAGCAAGCCTGTCCATTGAATCCGTGATCCTCATTTATCAAGGAACCTCATCATGTCCACGGCAAAAACCGCACTGATCATCGGCGCCTCTCGGGGCCTGGGCCTCGGCCTGGTACAACGCCTGCTGGAGGACGGCTGGCAGGTCACCGCCACCGTGCGCAACCCGCACAAGGCCGAGGCCCTGCAAGCCCTGGGCAAGGTGCAGATCGAACAACTGGACATGGACGATCAGCAAGCGGTGATCGCCCTCAGCCAGAAGCTCAAGGATCAGGTGTTCGACCTGCTGTTCGTCAATGCCGGGGTCAAGGGCCCGGACAACCAACTGCCGGGCCATGCGACTCAGGCCGAAGTCGGCCAGTTGTTCTTCACCAACGCGGTGGCGCCGATCAACCTGGCCCAGCGTTTTGTCGGGCAGATCCGCAAGGACAGCGGCGTACTGGCGTTCATGAGTTCGGTGCTGGGCAGCGTCACTATGCCGGACGCCCCGGAGCTGGCCCTGTACAAAGCCAGCAAGGCCGCACTGAACTCCATGACCAACAGCTTCGTGACCCAGTTGGAACAAAAGCTGACCGTACTCTCCCTGCATCCGGGCTGGGTGAAGACCGACATGGGCGGCGAAGGCGCCGACATCGACGTGCAAACCAGCACCCGTGGGCTGATCGCCCAGGTCAACGCCTACACCGGCAAGGGCGGCCATCACTTCGTCAACTACAAGGGCGAAACCATCCCCTGGTAAACCCCTAACCTCTGCAGCGGCTGCCTCAGGCAGCACTTGCACAGAGCGGCAAAGGCTCTGGATCGGGGGGCAGAATGCAAGCTTTGTCCCCCGGTAAATCTTTCGCTAGACTGCGCACCTCGCCCCTTGCGGCGACCCTGGATCAGCAGACAGGGCAACACTGAGCTGGCTAACCTGAACCCACTTTCAGAGGAGCCGGCAACCATGCCTGCGATCCGTACCTGGTTAAAAAATCCCCTGGCCATCTTCACCGGCAATGCCCTCGACGCCCGTGGCGGCCTGGTCGTGCAAGACGGTTTGATCGTTGAAGTGCTGGGCCTCGGCCAACAGCCTGCGAGCCCTTGCCAACAGGTGTTCGATGCCCGCGAGCACGTACTGCTGCCGGGCCTGATCAACACCCACCATCACTTCTATCAAACCCTGACCCGGGCCTGGGCGCCGGTGGTCAACCAGCCGCTGTTCCCCTGGCTGAAGACCCTGTACCCGATCTGGGCCCGGCTGACCCCGGAAAAACTCGCCCTGGCGACCAAAGTGGCACTGGCCGAACTGCTGCTCTCCGGTTGCACCACCGCCGCCGACCATCACTATCTGTTCCCGGACGGTCTGGAAAATGCCATCGACGTGCAAGTCGAAAGCGTGCGTGAACTGGGCATGCGCGCCATGCTCACCCGCGGCTCGATGAGCCTTGGCGAAAAGGACGGCGGCCTGCCACCACAGCAGACCGTGCAGGAAGGTCAGGTGATTCTCGACGACAGTCAGCGCCTGATTCACCAGTACCACGAGCGTGGCGACGGTGCGCAGATCCAGATCGCCCTGGCGCCGTGCTCGCCGTTCTCGGTGACCCCGGAAATCATGTCGGCCAGCGCCGAGTTGGCGAACACACTCGATGTGCGCCTGCACACTCACCTGGCCGAAACCCTCGACGAAGAAGATTTCTGCCTGCAGCGCTTTGGCCTGCGTACCGTGGATTACCTGGACAGCGTCGGCTGGCTCGGTCCGCGTACCTGGCTGGCCCACGGCATCCACTTCAACCCGGATGAAATTGCCCGCCTGGGCGCTGCCGGCACCGGCATCTGCCATTGTCCGAGTTCGAACATGCGCCTGGCCTCCGGCATCTGCCCCAGTATCGAGCTGACTGATGCAGGGGCGCCGTTTGGCTTGGGCGTGGATGGCTCGGCGTCCAATGATGCGTCGAACATGATCCTCGAAGCGCGCCAGGCGCTGTACATCCAGCGTCTGCGTTATGGCGCCGAGAAGATCACCCCGGAGCGGGTACTGGGCTGGGCAACCCAGGGTTCGGCGAGCCTGCTGGGCCGCACTGACATTGGCGAACTGGCGGTGGGCAAGCAGGCGGACCTGGCGTTGTTCAAGCTCGATGAGCTGCGTTTCTCGGGCAGCCATGATCCGGTTTCGGCGCTGTTGTTGTGCGCTGCGGATCGGGCGGATCGGGTCATGATCGGCGGCAAGTGGCGGGTGATTGATGGGCAAGTCGAAGGGCTGGACCTGAAAAACCTGATCGCCGATCACAGCCAGGCTGCTCGGCAACTGATCGCCGGTACCTGATCCCCGACTCCAACGGCGAGGGGCCGGTTCCCTCGCCTGCGCTTTGAGCGCAAGCGGATTGAGCAAACATGTTAATTTGCCGCCCTCAATCGAGCCGTTATAGGGACATTACGTGAAGCAAAAGCACGGACTGGCGCTCTGCGTCGCGCTGCTGATTTCAGGCTGTGAAAAACAGGAAATTGCAGGGCCCGCCAGCAAAGCGCTGTCACCTGAGAAAGTTGCAGAAATTGCTTCGACCATCAGTCGCAAATACCCGGACCTGTCCCCGCAAAACCGCGATGCCGTGCTCAACACGGTCGTCCGCTCGATGGACAACATGGTGTTGATTGAAGGGGGAGAATTCCAGATGGGCGATTTCGGTTGGCCCCATGACTTCGATCCCCATGCCTTGTGCAAATGGCCCTGCGGCGTAGCCCCGGCAAAAATGGACCGGATCAGTCTCGACGTCGATGACGACTTCGTTCACCCCGTCAAATTGAGCAGCTATTACCTGTCCTCGCTGCAAACCACCTTGGGCGATTTTGATCTGTTCTTCCTGGCGCAAGGCAAGCCGCCATTCGACGCTGAACTTCGTAAACGCGAAGACATGAAGCACCTCTACCTTGAAAACCTGCCCGCCCCGGCTTCACGAGACTGGCAAGAGGCCAAGGATTACTGTGGCTGGCTGGCAGAGCTCAGCGGCTATCCCGTCGATCTTCCGACCGAGGCCCAATGGGAATATGCGGCGCGCAACCGCGGCCAGCCGGTCATGTTCGCGACCGACAACGGCAATCTGGACTACGGCCGCAACTTTCCGGCGCCCGACGACAACAAAACCTTCGCCGTGAACAGGTTTGCACCCAATCCGCTTGGCCTCTACAACCTCACCGGCAACGCCAGTGAATGGGTCAACGATTGGTACGATAAACACTACTATCGCGAGTCTCCCGTGGAGAACCCGCAAGGGCCCGAAACGGGCATTTATCGGGCACAACGGGGCGCCAACAACGAGTTTGCCAACGACCCGACCTTTTCCCCTTCGGCCAGCACCGTCCGCCGTTGGCGTTGGGGGGCACTGGCGGCCTGGAATGCCCCGGGTGTCAGCTTTCGCTGCGCCATCCAGTCAGCGCAGCCGCTTTAAAGGCCGAGCAGCGACAGCATGATGAAGGTCGCAAACAGCACGAAGTGGGTCATGCCCTCGATGGCATTGGTTTCACCGTCGTTGAGGTTGATCGCACTGACGATCAGGGTGATGAACACCATCACCGTCTGCACCGGCGTCATGGCCATCTGGAACGGCTGGCCGGTGTACAGGGCCATGGCTTCCATCACCGGCACCGTGAGGATCACTGTCGACAGGGAAGCCCCCAACGCCACGTTGACCACCGACTGCATGCGGTTGGCCAAGGCCGCGCGCAGCGCAGTGAGAATCTCCGGCGCCGCAGAAATCGCCGCCACCAGGATCGCCGTGATCACCGGCGGTGCGCCCGTGCCTTCCAGCCCCAGGTCCAGAGTCTTGGACATCACCTCGGCCAGGGCGCCGATCACCACCACACCAAACACCAGGATGCCGATGCTCCAGCTCAGGTTGATGGCATCAGGCTGCTCCTGGGCCTCTTTATTGCGACGCTTTTCCGGGTAGCTGTAGCTGAAGAAATAACTGTGCGGCCCGACCTGCATCCGCAGGAACAAGGTGTAGAGCACCACCATGGCGCCAATGGTGAAGGCCGAATAGACCTTCCAGTCGGCTTCTGGAATGAACTCCGGCACCACCATCGACACGCCCATGGCGGTGAGGATCATCACGCTGTAGGTACGCGCCGAGTCGTCGTTATAGGGCTGCTCGCCATGCTTGATGCCGCCCATCAGCGCCGCCAGGCCGAGGATGCCGTTGATGTCCAGCATCACCGCCGAATAGATGGTGTCACGCACCAGGGTCGGCGAGGCTTCGTTGCTCATCATGATGGCCAGGATCACCACCTCCACCAGCACCGCGGCCAGGGTCAGGATCATGGTGCCGTAGGGGTCACCGACCTTTTCCGCCAGCAGTTCGGCGTGGTGGGCAACGCGCATCGAGGCGATGACGATGAAGCCGATCAGCACCAGCCCGGCCATCAACGCGATGCCTTGGCCGCTGCTCAGCAGCAGGTGCTCCAGGGGATAGGCGGCCACGGCGGCCAACAGCGCAAGCAGTAGAAACTTTTCTTGCTTGAGGGAAGTGAGCATTGCAGTCCTTTGACGGAAATAAAAACGAGTACAGGAGATGAGTGAAAGACTGCTTCGAGTCACTAACGTTTCGTTACATGTTAGTGCACCAGGCTCAGGCGCCGCGCACCGGGATGGCTCTTGAAAAGCGCTTCGCCGGCAAGCCGGCTCCTACATTCCATTCCCGCAGGCGCCGGCTTGCCAGCGAAAAGCGCGCCCCAAAGCCCCCGTAGAAACCGCCTCGCCCGACGCCCCCATCTTTGTTGTCCTGTTGGTCAGCTATTTGCATTGCCCTCCAGCGCTTGCCGCCCCAGCCCCCCACCACAACAAGATGGAGCTCCAATTCATGCATACACGCCCGTTGCACAAGCTGCTCTGCACCCTGGCCGCCGCTGTCGGCCTGAGTGCCAGTCTCGCCGCCAGCGCTGCCGATCCGCTGAAGGTCGGCTTCGTCTACATCGGCCCCATCGGCGACCACGGCTGGACCTATCAGCATGAACAGGGACGCAAGGCGCTGGCGGAAAAGTTCGGTGACCGGATCAAGACCAACTACGTGGAAAACGTCGCCGAGGGCGCCGACGCCGAGCGGGTGATCCGCAACATGGCCAAGGACAATTACGACCTGATCTTCACCACCTCGTTCGGCTACATGAACCCCACCCTGAAAGTCGCCAAGCAATTTCCCAAGGTGACCTTCGAACACGCCACCGGCTACAAGCAGGACAAGAACCTCGGCACCTACCTGGCGCGCACTTACGAGGGCCGTTATGTCGGTGGTTTCCTCGCGGCGAAGATGACCAGGACCAAGAAGATCGGCTACGTCGCCTCCTTCCCGATCCCGGAAGTGATCCGTGACATCAACGCCATCCAGCTGGCCTTGAACAAATACAATCCGGGCACCGAGATCAAGGTGGTGTGGGTCAACTCCTGGTTCGACCCGGGCAAGGAAGCCGACGCCGCCAACGCTCTGATCGACCAAGGCGCCGACGTAATCTTCCAGCACACCGACAGCCCGGCGCCGATCCAGGCCGCAGAGCGCCGTGGCGTCTATGCCGTGGGCTACGCCTCGGACATGGCCCACTTCGGCCCCAAGGCAGTGCTGACCTCCATCGTCAACAACTGGGCCCCGCACTACATCCAGGCCACCCAAGGGGTGCTGGACCACAGCTGGCAATCCCAGGACTACTGGGGCGGTCTGAAAGAGGGTACGGTTGAGCTGCCCCTCAGCGACCTGCTGCCGGCCCCGGTGAAAGCCGAGGCCGAGCAGATCATCGCCAGCATCAAGAGTGGCGAGTTCCACCCGTTCACCGGCCCGATCAAGGACCAGGCCGGGGTAGAAAAAATCGCCGCGGGGGTCAGCGCCAGCAATGCCGAACTGGCCTCGATGAACTATTACGTCGAAGGCCTGAAGGCGGACATCCCCAAATAAGCTGGTCGTCGCTGGCGGAGCACCCGCCAGCGACGACGGACCGCCAACAGGATGGGAGCATTTTCATGAATCAACTGCCGATCATCGATATCAGCCCGCTGTATCAGGATGAGCTGCAAGGCTGGGACAGCGTCGCCAAGCAGATCGACCGCGCCTGTCGCGAATGGGGATTCTTCTACATCAAGGGTCACCCGATCAGTGCACAGCGCATCGAGCAATTGCTGGTCACGGCCAAGCACTTCTTCGCCCTGCCCAGCGCTGAAAAACTCAAGATCGACATCACCCAGAGCCGTCACCATCGCGGCTACGGCGCCATCGCCACCGAGCAACTGGACCCGGGCAAGCCCAGCGACCTCAAGGAAACCTTCGACATGGGCCTGCATCTGCCCGCCGACCATCCCGAGGTACTGGCGGACAAGCCCCTGCGCGGCCCCAACCGCCACCCGGACCTGCCCGGTTGGAAAGACCTGATGGAGCAGCACTATCAGGACATGCAGGCCCTGGCCCAGACCCTGCTGCGGGCCATGACCCTGGCCCTGGGCATCGAGCGGGACTTCTTCGACTGCCGCTTCAATGACCCGGTCAGCGTACTGCGGATGATCCACTATCCGCCGCGCCACACCGCCAGCAGCACTGAGCAGCAAGGCGCCGGGGCCCACACCGACTATGGCTGCATCACCCTGCTCTACCAGGACGCCGCCGGCGGCTTGCAGGTGCGCAACGTTCAGGGGCAATGGATCGACGCGCCGCCCATCGATGGCACCTTCGTGGTCAACCTGGGCGACATGATGGCCCGCTGGAGCAACGACCGTTACCTGTCGACCCCGCACCGGGTCATCAGCCCGCTGGGGGTGGATCGCTACTCGATGCCGTTCTTCGCCGAACCGCACCCGGACACCCGCATCGAATGCCTGCCCGGCTGCCAGGACGCAGAGCATCCAGCCAAGTATCCGCTGACCACCTGCGCCGAATTCCTGCTCTCGCGTTTTGCCGATACCTACGCCTATCGCCGGGAGCTGGAGCAGGCCTGATCGCCCACTCGGTCAGGTTTTGCCGAACATTTGCGCCGCCGGCTGTAGAATGGCGGCTTTTTCGGGCCCGGTGAAAAACCGGCGAGAACCGCGAACCGCCAGCAACGTCCCCGCAGAGGGTCATGGCTGTGGCACAGTTTCCTTCTCGCAGCGCCCACCTGCACCTGATGAGAAAACACCATGTATGACTGGCTGAACGCCTTGCCCAAGGCCGAATTGCACCTGCACCTGGAGGGCTCCCTGGAGCCGGAACTGCTGTTCGCCCTGGCCGAACGCAACAAGATCGCCCTGCCCTGGAGCGACGTCGAAACCCTGCGCAAGGCCTACGCCTTCAACAACCTGCAAGAGTTCCTCGACCTGTATTACCAGGGCGCGGACGTGCTGCGCACCTCCCAGGACTTCTACGACCTGACCTGGGCCTACCTGCTGCGCTGCAAAGAACAGAATGTGATCCACACCGAACCCTTCTTCGATCCGCAGACCCACACCGACCGTGGCGTGCCGTTCGAAGTGGTGCTCAACGGCATCGCCGCCGCGCTGAAGGACGGCGAACAGCAACTGGGCATCACCAGTGGCCTGATCCTCAGTTTCCTGCGCCACTTGAGCGAAGAAGAAGCACAGAAAACCCTCGACCAGGCGCTGCCGTTCCGCGACGCCTTTGTCGCCGTGGGCCTGGACAGTTCGGAAATGGGTCATCCGCCGAGCAAGTTCCAGCGGGTCTTCGACCGCGCGCGCAGCGAAGGCTTCCTCACCGTCGCCCACGCTGGCGAGGAAGGTCCGCCCGAGTACATCTGGGAAGCCTTGGACCTGCTGAAGATCCAGCGTATCGACCACGGCGTGCGGGCCTTCGAAGACGAACGACTGATGCAGCGCATCATCGACGAACAGATCCCGCTGACCGTGTGCCCGCTGTCCAACACCAAGCTCTGCGTGTTCGACCACATGTCCCAGCACAACATCCTGCAAATGCTCGAGCGCGGGGTGAAGGTCACGGTCAACTCCGATGACCCGGCCTACTTCGGCGGCTACGTCACCGAGAACTTCCACGCCTTGTACACCGACCTGGGGATGACCCAGGACCAGGCCCGACGCCTGGCGCAGAACAGCCTGGATGCGCGACTGGTCAAGCCGTAACGCCCAGCGCCGGCAAACCTGCTCCTACACCAGCCTGTAGGAGCCGGCTTGCCGGCGAACAGCTCCACCGCCGTTCGCTATCAGCTCCCCGTTTCGCTCAACTCCTCCAAAGTCTTGCCCCGGGTCTCCATCCCGAACCGCCACACCACCCCTGCCGCGATCACAAAGCACAACGCGCCCAAGGCAAACACCCCGCCCTGCCCGGTGACGGGAAACACCAGCCCGGTCACCAAAGGCCCCAGCAGCGAACCGATCCGGCCAACGGCCGAAGCAAAGCCCGAGCCCGTGGCTCGGGCGGACGTCGGGTACAGCTCAGGCGTGTAGGTGTAGAGCACCGCCCACATGCCGAACAGGAAGAACTGCATCAGCAGGCCGGTGCCGATCAACAGGCTGACGTTGCCGCCAAACACCGCGCTCTGACCGTAAAAGAAGGCCATGATCCCGCCGCCGAGCAAGGTGACGATGCACACTGGTTTGCGCCCCCAGCGCTCCACCAGCCAGGCGGCCATGAGGAACCCGGGAATCCCGCCCAGGGAAATCAGCACCGTGTAGTACACCGACTGGGTCACGGCAAAACCGGACTGTTGCAGCAAGGCGCTGAGCCAGGAAGTCAGCCCGTAGAACCCCAGCAATGCGAAGAACCACAGGCTCCAGATCATCATCGTGCGTTGCCGGTACAGGGGCGACCAGATCTGTTTCAGCGCGGAAAAGAAGTGCCCCGGCGCGCCCTCGACTCGCGGCAGGCGCACTGGCTCCGGCAACGAGCCGCCACCCAGGGAAGCTCGCACCTTGTCCTCGATGCCCAGCAGCACCCGATCGGCCTCGGCATGACGTCCAGCCTGCTCCAGCCAGCGCGGCGACTCGGGAATGAAGAAGCGGATCACCAGCACGAACACCGCCGGAATCGCCAGCACCAGGAAGATGTCGCGCCAGCCGATCAGTGGTAGGAGGAAGTACGACAGCACGCCGGCAGCCACAAAACCCAGGGGCCAGAAGCCGTCCATCAAGGCGATGTAGCGGCCGCGTCGTTGCGCCGGAATCATCTCCGAAAGCATCGATTGGGCGATGGGAAACTCCATGCCCATGCCGATTCCCAACAGCACCCGGAACAGGGTCAGGCTGTCCACGCTCTGGGCGGTCGAGCACAGGTAACTGGCCACTCCCCAGAGCACGATGCTCCACTGGAACACCGGCTTGCGCCCGAAGCGGTCGGCGAGCATGCCCGACAGCGAGGCGCCCAGCACCATGCCGAAAAAGCTCGAACTGGCCAGCAGGCCCGCCTGGGCCGAACTCAGGCCGAACTCGGTTTTGATCGAGCCGAGGAGGAAGGTCATCATCGCCAGGTCCATGGAGTCGAAGAAAAACGCCAGGGCAATGATGATGAAGATCACCCGGTGATAGCCGCTGATAGGTAGCCGTTCCAGGCGCTCTGCGGCGCTGTATCCCTGTATGCCCATGCCCCGTCCCCCGGTTGAATGCTTGACCGTTGGAGTGTGCGCGATCGAGGCCGGAACTGATTGCCGAGGGCGACCTGTTCGCGTCCGTCAGCGACGCGGGGGGTTCGCCGGCAAGCCGGCTCCTACGGGCGCCGGGCGCTGATCTCGGCGCAGCGGCTCTGGAGCAGATCCCGCAACAGCTTCACCGGTTTGCTCAGGTGCGCGCGATGGGTGCACAGCAGGTTCAGCGACGCGCCTTCGCAGCGCAGTTCCGGCAGCAGTATCTGCAGGCGCCCGGCCAGCACATCGCCCGCCACATCCAGCCAGGACTTGTAGGCAATCCCTTCACCGGCCACCGCCCAGCGCCGCACCACATCGGCATCGTCACTCAGGCGGTCGCCGCTGACGGTCAGGCTCACCTCGCGCTTGCCGTCATAAAAACTCCAAAGGTCATGGGCTCGGCTGTCGAGCATGTACAGCAGGCAGTTGTGCTGGGCCAATTGCTCCAGCTGGCGCGGCTCGCCGTGACGGGCCAGGTAGCTGGGGGCCGCACACAGGACCCGGAGATTGTCCGGGGCTATCGGCAGCGCCACCAGGCTGGAGTCCTCCGGCTCACCGTAGCGCAGGGCAATGTCCACCGGCTGGCGGAACAGATCGGCAACCCGGTCCCCCAGCAGCAGGCGCACGCTGAGTTTGGGATGCTCGCGCTGGAACTCGTCGAGCCAGGGCAACAGCAGGTTGCGCCCAAAGTCCGAAGGCGCGGACAGCTGCAACACACCGCTGACCTGATCCTGTCCACTGGCCAGCAGGCGCCGCCCTTCATCCAGGTTGCTCAAGGCGGCGCGAGCGTATTCAAGAAAGCCCTCACCCTCGGCCGTCAGACGCAGGCTGCGGGTGGAACGGGCCAGCAGACGCGCCCCCAAGTGTTCCTCGATGCGCTTGAGGGCGGCGCTGGCCACCGCCGGCGACAGGTCCATGACCCGGGCCGCCGCCGACAGGCTGCCCAGGTCCGCGGCACGCACGAACAACTGCAGGTCATCGAATCGCAGCATGAATTGGCCCCTGGATTATCAAAAAAATATTGAAAGAGACTGCTCTTTTAGCCGGTTTTATCTTCAGGAGAAATAGCCAATTATCTGCCCATCACCTGACTGCCCAAAGGTAAACCCCATGTCCCAAGCCTTTACCGCCATCGCGACCCTGATCGCCAAGCCTGACCAGCACAGCGTCCTCAAGCACCAACTCAGTGCCCTGGTACACCCCAGCCGTGCCGAAGCCGGCTGCCAGTACTACCAATTGCATCAGGACGCCGAACAGCCGGGCACCTTCTACGTTCTGGAACGCTGGGACGATGAAGCCGCCCTGGAGTTTCACAACAACACCCCGCACTTCCAGCACTTCCTCGCCCAGACCCGCGAGGCGATCGAGCACTTCGAACTCAAGCGCCTGCAACTGATCGTCTGACCTTCTCTCTGCACTCAACAGGAATTCACCATGAAAGCCATCGCCTACTACGCATCCCTACCAATCGACGACCCCAAGTCCCTGCAAGACATCGAGCTGCCAGAGCCGCTCGCCGGCCCTCGCGACCTGCTGGTGGAGGTCAAGGCCATCTCGGTCAACCCGGTGGACACCAAGGTCCGCCAGAACGTCCAGCCCGAAGGCGGCGCGGCCAAGGTGCTGGGCTGGGACGTGGCCGGAGTGGTCAAGGCCGTGGGCAACGAGGTCAGCCTGTTCAAGGTTGGCGACCGGGTGTTCTACGCCGGCTCCATCGCCCGGGCCGGGGGCAACAGCGAACTGCACACCGTGGATGAACGCATCGTCGGCCATATGCCCAAGAGCCTGGGCTTTGCCGAAGCCGCAGCCCTGCCGCTGACCGCGATCACGGCCTGGGAGCTGCTGTTCGAACGTCTGCAAATCAGCCAGGACCGCAGCGACCAGGGCCAGAGCCTGCTGATTGTCGGCGCCGCCGGCGGGGTCGGTTCGATCCTCACCCAACTGGCCCGACAACTGACCGGCCTCAAGGTGATCGGCAGCGCCTCCCGGGAGCAGACCCAAGCCTGGGTCCGCGAACTGGGTGCACATGGCGTGGTGGATCACCGCCAGCCCTTGAGCACCGAGCTCAAGCGCATCGGCATCGATCAAGTGACCCACGTCGCCAGCCTGACCCAGACCGACGCCCACCTCGATGAGCTGGTGGAAGCCCTGGCGCCCCAGGGCAGACTGGCCTTGATCGACGACCCGAAAAGCCTCGACGTGACCAAGCTCAAGCGCAAGAGCCTGTCGTTGCACTGGGAGTTCATGTACACCCGTTCGCTGTTCGAGACCGCCGACATGCAGCAACAGCACGTTCTGCTCAACAAGGTCGCCGAGCTGATCGACGCCGGTACCCTGAAGACCACGGTGGGCGAGCATTTCGGCCAGATCAATGCGGCCAACCTGCGCCGCGCCCACGCCTTGCTGGAGAGCGGCACGGCCAAGGGCAAGATCGTCCTGGAAGGTTTCTAAGGGCTGAACGCACGGCGGCTATCGCGCAGAAAAGCTCGATGGCCGCCGTCAGTCCGAGAGTTGATTTCGGTCATATTTGTGACCGTATTCGGGTCTACACTGGCAGCCCTTGCATCGCACTCTTTTACCGTTAGGAGGTCAGCAATGAAGATCCTGATAAAAGAATTGGCAAACCCTCAAGGCTCTCAATGGCAAGTCCGTCTCGACCAGCACGCGGTGACTTTCCGCAGCGAAGCCGAGGCCCGGGCTTTCACCCAGACCCTGCAAGCCCGCTTGCAAGCCCCTCACCAGATTCCCCAGAGTCAGCGCGCCGTCGGCTGACTCAGAGCTCGGCGGCTTTCAATGCCCGGGCATTCTGCAAACGCCGGGTCATGACCGCCATGCTCACCGCCAGAACACCGCACAGGCAGATGACCATGGCCATCGGCATGGCACTGCCATCGTGCAACACACCCACCAGATAGGCAGCACCCGCTGCGACGCTGAACTGCAGGCAACCGAGCATCGCCGAAGCGCTGCCGGCCCGCGCGCCCTGGCCGTTCATGGCACAGGCCGCCGCGTTCGGAATGATGCAGCCTAGGCTGGCGATGCACACGAACAAGGGCAGCAACAGCGGCCAGAGCTCACTCGTATGCAGGGCGCTGACTGCCAGCAAGGCCAACCCGGCCGCCAGGTAGATCCACACAGTCCGGGCCAGCAGGAAGGCCGGACCACGCTTGGCCAACAACCGCGCATTGATCTGCGCCACCAGGATGAAACCGCCGGCATTGATCCCGAAGAACCAGCCGAAGTGCTCCGCAGGCACGCCGTAGAGCTTGATAAAGACAAAGGGCGAGCCGGCGATATAGGAAAACATCCCGGCGATGGCGATGCCGCCGGTCAGGGCATGGCCGAGAAAGACCCGGTCCGCCAGCAACAGGCCGTACTGGCGCAACGCTCCGGACAACGGCAGGCGCGGGCGAGTGGCCGGCATGCTTTCCGGCAGACCCAGAGCAACTGCCAATCCCGACAGGGCGCTGAACACCGTGAGCATGATAAAAATCGATTGCCAACCGTAGAGGTTGACCAGCAGGCCGCCGAGCATTGGCGCCAGGATCGGCGCCAGGCCCATCACCAGCATCAACTGGGAGAACACCTTGGCCGAGCCCACTGCATCGCACTTGTCGCTGACCACCGCGCGGGAAATCACCATGCCGGCGCAACCGCCCAGGGCCTGGACGAAGCGTGCGCCAATCAGCCACTCCAGGTTGGGTGCATAGGCGCAGGCCAGTGAGGCCAGGGTGAACAGCCCCACTCCAACCAGCAACGGCAGGCGCCGACCAAAACGGTCGGCCACAGGTCCATAGGCCAGCTGGCCAATGGACAGCCCAAGGAAATAGGCGGCCAGGGTCAGTTGGACGTGTTTTTCATCGGTACCGAAAGCCAGGGCCATCGAGGGAAAGGCCGGCAGATAAAAGTCGATGGCCAAAGGGCCGAAGGCGCTCAAGGCGCCGAGAATCAGGATTGTGCGGAGGTTCATGGCATCCAAGCGAGCGTTGGTCAGCGGTCGCACAGTCTAGCTGCGCTTGGACGCCTTGAACATTCCGATAGGTCGCTAACTATTAAAAAGACTCAAGCAACCTGGACGGCGTAGCCTTCTTCGCTGATCAGATTGATCACCTCTTCGCTGGACAGGCGACTCTCGACCCCCACTTCCTTGGCCGCCAGGTCCACCCGCACGGTGGCCGCCGGGTCCTTGCTCTGTAGCGCCTGAGTGATGGCCCGCACGCAGTGGCCGCAGGACATGCCTTGAACATTGAATACTTGCATCGCGCTTCTCCTGTATTGGGATGCATGCAGTCTTGTCCTTGCCACCGTGGCAAGGTCAAGTTCCGGATTGAACTGCCGGGCTGGAAATCGGCGCCGCGCTCCGCCAAGCTGCACGTCTTACGACATCACAGCAGGAGATTCAGCCATGCGCTGGTCAACTTTCAGCCTCGTCGGCCTCCTTGGTCTGTTGGCGGCAACGCCACCGGTACTGGCCGCCGGAGAAGACTACGGCGTACTGATCATTTCCCGGGAGCGGCTGGAAGTCGCCACCTCCTGCGAGATCGGCCTGTACATCCAGGACCAGCTCGCCGGCCGGCTGTTCCAGGAGCAGAGCGCCTCCTTCAACCTGCCGCCGGGCAAAGTGTCCCTGCGCCTGAAACTGTTGCCGGGCCAGGCGCCGGGCTGCAACCCTGGTCTGCTCGCCCCGGGTTCCCAGGACATCAGCGTGCGGGCCGGCGATGTGCTGAAGTTCCGTATCGCCACCAACGCCTCGGGCATGTACCTCAAGCCCACCGCCCTGGATTACTGACGCACCGTCCTCCACACGCCTTGCGCCCTACAGCGCAAGGCGTGCTTTTGCTCCCCCCTGGGACAAAATGAAGCACCCTGGCAATGCCCGCTTGACCTTGCCTGCATGGCAAGGTTGATCCTGTAGGCAACATTTACAGGGAGTGTCAGCCATGCCTGAATCAACCACCTTCGACCTGCCGATTGCCGGCATGACCTGCGCCAGTTGCGCCGGTCGTGTGGAGCGAGCCTTGGGCAAGGTCGCCGGTATACGTACGGTAAGCGTCAACCTGGCCACGGAGCAGGCCCGGATCGAAGCCCCCGGTGACAGTCTGCCGGCCCTGCTGGAAGCGGTGGAAAATGCCGGTTACAGCGTGCCGGTGCAGTCCATTGAATTGACCATCGGCGGCATGACCTGCGCCACCTGTGCCGGTCGCGTAGAACGCGCCTTGAACAAGGTTCAAGGCGTCCGCAGCGCCAGCGTCAACCTGGCCACGGAACGGGCTCACCTCGAGCTGCTGGGCCAGGTCGATCCGGCGCTCCTCATCAATGCCGTGACCCAGGCCGGCTACTCCGCCAGCCTGTGGCAGGCCGAACACAAGCACGGTAATGATCAGCAGCAGAACCTGCGCCGCGAACGCTGGAGCCTGGTCCTGGCGATCCTCCTGGCCCTGCCCCTGGTGCTGCCGATGCTGGTGCAACCCTTTGGCCTGCACTGGATGCTCCCGGCCTGGGCCCAGTTCGCCCTGGCCACCCCGGTGCAGTTCATCTTCGGTGCGCGTTTCTACGTGGCGGCCTGGAAAGCCGTGCGCGCCGGCAGCGGCAACATGGACCTGCTGGTGGCCCTGGGCACCAGCGCCGGCTATGGCCTGAGCCTGTATGAATGGGCCACGGCCGCCGCCGGCAGCATGCCGCACCTGTACTTCGAAGCCTCGGCCGTGGTGATCGCCCTGGTGCTGCTGGGCAAATACCTGGAGAGCCGGGCCAAGCGCCAGACCGCCAGCGCCATCCGCGCCCTGGAAGCCCTGCGCCCGGAGCGGGCGATCCAGGTGATCGACGGCCGCGAGCAGGATGTGGCCATCAGCGCCCTGCGCCTGAACGACCTGGTGCTGGTCAAGCCTGGTGAGCGCTTTCCGGTGGACGGTGAAGTCATCGAAGGCCAGAGCCATGCCGACGAGGCACTGATCAGCGGTGAAAGCCTGCCGGTGCCCAAGCAGCCCGGGGATAAAGTCACCGGCGGCGCCATCAACGGCGAAGGCCGCCTGTTGGTGCGCACCCTGGCCCTGGGTGCGGAAACCGTGCTGGCGCGGATCATTCGCCTGGTGGAAGACGCCCAGGCCGGCAAGGCACCGATCCAGAAGCTGGTGGACAAGGTCAGCCAGGTATTCGTGCCCACCGTACTGGTGCTGGCGCTGATCACCCTGGTGGGCTGGTGGCTGTACGGCGCGCCCCTGGAAACTGCAGTGATCAACGCCGTGGCCGTGCTGGTGATCGCCTGCCCTTGCGCCCTGGGCCTGGCCACCCCCACTGCGATCATGGCCGGCACCGGCGTGGCCGCCCGCCACGGCATTCTGATCAAGGACGCCGAAGCCCTGGAGCGGGCCCACGAAGTCAGCTCGGTGGTCTTCGACAAGACCGGCACCCTGACTTCCGGCACGCCGCGCATCGCCCACATGCAGGCCCTGGAAGGCGACGAAAACGCGGTACTGCAACTGGCCGGCGCTCTGCAGCGCGGTAGCGAGCATCCCCTGGCCAAGGCGGTGCTGGACCTGTGCCAGGAACGCCAACTGCCCGTGGCCGATGTCAGCGCCAGCCAGTCCCTGACCGGGCGCGGCATCGCCGGCACCCTGGACGGCCGCCAACTGGCCCTGGGCAACCGTCGCCTGCTGGAGGAATGCGGCCTGAACCCGGGCAGCCTGGCCCAGGCGGCCAAGGATTGGGAACACGAGGGCCGGACCCTGTCCTGGCTGATCGAGCAGAGCCCGCAATCCCGGGTACTGGGCCTGTTCGCCTTCGGCGACACCCTCAAGCCCGGCGCCTTGCAAGCGGTACAGCAACTGCGCGCGCGGCATATCAGCAGCCATCTGCTGACCGGCGACAACCGTGGCAGCGCCAAGGTCGTGGCCGATGCCCTGGGCATCGACGATGTGCATGCCGAAGTACTGCCGGCGGACAAGGCCGCCACGGTGACGGCACTGAAAAAGACCGGCGTGGTGGCCATGGTCGGCGACGGCATCAACGACGCCCCGGCCCTGGCGGCGGCCGACATCGGCATTGCCATGGGCGGCGGCACCGACGTGGCCATGCACGCGGCGGGCATCACCCTGATGCGCGGCGATCCACGGTTGATTCCGGCGGCCCTGGAAATCAGCCGCAAGACCTATGCGAAGATCCGCCAGAACCTGTTCTGGGCCTTCGTCTACAACCTGATCGGCATTCCCCTGGCTGCGTTCGGCCTGCTCAACCCGGTGCTGGCCGGCGCGGCCATGGCCCTGTCCAGCGTCAGCGTGGTAAGCAATGCACTACTGTTGAAAACCTGGAAACCCAAAGACCTGGAGAACGCCGAATGAACATCGGCCAAGCAGCCCGAAAGAGCGGCCTGAGCGCCAAGATGATCCGTTACTACGAGTCCATCGGCCTGCTCAAGCCGGCCCATCGCAGTGACAGCGGCTATCGTCTGTACGGCGACGACGACCTGCACAGCCTGGCGTTCATCAAGCGCTCCAGGGACCTGGGCTTTTCCCTGGAAGAAGTGGGCAAGCTGTTGACCCTGTGGCAGGACCGGCAACGAGCCAGCGCCGATGTGAAGGCCCTGGCGCGCCAGCACATCGATGAGCTCAACCAGAAGATCCGCGAACTGGCCGGACTGCGCGACACCCTGCAGGACCTGGTGGAGCACTGCCACGGCGACCACCGCCCGGACTGCCCGATCCTCAAGGAACTGGCGTCCGGCAGTTGCTGCGAAGGCTGAAATCGCGGGCATGAAAAATCCGGCCTCGGCCGGATTTTTTTATTCCATCACTGCATCCAGGGCGGAGGCGGTGGTTCTTCGGACTTGCCTGGCGGTGCATCGTCCGCCGCCCGCACTGCCTGACGACGCTCCTCGTCGAGACGTGCCGCTTCGATCTCGCGGATCACGCTGCCAACATCCGCCAGTTCTTCGGGGTCGTCGAACTCGCCGGTCAGCACACTGCCCGGATGCAAGATGCCGGCCTCGTACAAGGCCCACATTTCCTTGGCATAACGGGTGTGCTTGAGCTCCGGGGCAAAACGCCCGAAGTAGGACGCCATGTTGCCCACGTCCCGCTCCAGCATGCTGAACGCATGGTTGTTGCCAGCGGCATCCACCGCCTGGGGCAGGTCGATGATCACCGGACCGTCCGGCGTCAGCAGCACGTTGAACTCGGAAAGGTCACCGTGCACCAGACCGGTACACAACATCAGGACGATCTGGGAAATCAGGAAAGCGTGATATTCACGAGCCTGGTCCGGTTCCAGCACCACATCGTTGAGCCGTGGCGCCGCGTCGCCGTATTCGTCGGCCACCAACTCCATCAGCAGCACGCCTTCGAGGAAGTCGAACGGCTTGGGCACCCGCACCCCGGCATTGGCCAGACGGAACAAGGCCGCCACTTCGGCGTTCTGCCAGGCGTCCTCGGTTTCCTTGCGGCCAAACTTCGAGCCCTTGGCCATGGCCCGCGCCTGTCGGCTGTTGCGAACCTTGCGCCCTTCCTGATATTCCGCCGCCTGACGGAAACTGCGTTTGTTCGCCTCCTTGTAGACCTTGGCGCAACGTAGCTCGTTGCCGCAGCGCACCACATACACAGCTGCCTCTTTACCACTCATGAGTGGGCGCAGCACCTCGTCTACCAGACCGTCTTCGATCAGGGGTTCAATGCGTTTTGGAGTCTTCATCAGCTTTTATTGTGGGTCCCTTATTACCAAACACGCGAAAGTCACTCGTTATACGGCAATCCTCCCACCACGGGAAAGGGCTGCCGAGCGCCGGACGACAGCAATGCACTCAATGTGCCAGATCCCTGAAGCCCCGCCGCCGAAGATCATAGCCGAGCGGCCAGCGAACAACGCCCGCCAAGGCTTGAGAGATTGCCGCCATCCGTCTCACGCCCTTGGCGTCTGCAAGGAGGTTTTTTCTCCCAGCGGCTCAATTTTCCGCCGTCCCAGCCGAAGTCATCAGAGACAAAAGGATTTTGTCCGACAATCCAATGAAGACGTCAGCCGCCGGCCAAGGTTCGATCGCTGCCTGCTCGACTTCTGCCTCAGGGACTGCAATCAGCGCCACCCTTCAAGCTGCCAATAATCCGCGAGTCGCCTGCACTTCGTGGTCATACAAGAAAATCTGGAGCGCGGATGAATATCAAACAGAAACTCACCTGGGCCTTCGCCGTCATTGCCTGCCTGCCCGTGGTGCTGGTGGCCACGCTGGTGGTGATCAACCTGCGCAGCGATGCCGAAAACACCTTTGTCGACGGCAGCGGTCGCGAGATCCGCCAAGTGGCCAACGCCATGCAACTGTTTTTCGAAGGCATCAGCCAGAACATCGACTACCTGGCGGCCCAACCTTTGCTGACCCAGGCCGGCGGCGACCTCAAGACCTGGATGAGCGCCGATGCCGCGAAGGTCCCGGAAGGCGAGCAGGACAAACGCATTTTCGAGCTGTTCGCCGCCATGGCCGCCAGCCATCCCGCGTATTCCTATGTGTCCTATGGCGTGAGCAACGGCGGTTACGTCTCTTGGCCCGCCGACCTGAAGCTCGCCAACTACGACCCTCGTGTACGCCCCTGGTACAAAACCGCCCTGGCCAACCCAGGCAAGACCCTGCGCACCGACGCCTATTACTGGGCCAGCGACGATGCGGTGCTGGTCAGCACCGTACGCTCCCTGTCCAACCAGTTGGGCCCTCAAGGCGGGGTGGTCGCGGTCGACGTGTCGCTCAAGCAACTCACCGAAATCGTCAAGCAGATCAAGCTGGGCGAATCCGGTTACCTGATGCTGATGGAAAACAACGGCACGGTGCTGGTGGACCCCAAACAACCGGAACATAACTTCAAGGCCCTGGGCAGCCTCGGCGATGGTTATGCGCAACTGGCCAAGACCGGCAAGGGCCTGGTGCAGGTTGAGCTGGGTGGCGAGCACTACATGGCCAACGTCTGGCCTTCCGAACAACTGGGCTGGACCTTCATCGGCCTGATCAAGCAGAGCGAAGTCATGGGCTCGGCCACCCAACTGACCTGGATCATCGCCGTGATCGCCGGGGTCCTGGCCGTGCTGTTCGCAGTATTCGGAGCCAGCTTCGCCAGCCTCATCGTGCGCCCGATCCGCAGTGTCGCCAGTGGCCTGGAAGGCATCGCCCAGGGCGAAGGCGACCTGACCCGCAACCTGAATATCCGTGGCAGCGATGAAACCGCGCAACTGGCCAACTGGTTCAACCAGTTCCTCGCGGCGATCCGCAGCCTGATCCAGCACATCGGCCAGGCGGCACAGAAGATTCTCGCCACCTCCCATTCCTCGACCCAGGTTTCCAGCGACATGGCCGAAGCCGCCGGACGCCAGCGCGAAGCGGTGGACATGGTGTCCACGGCCTTCCACGAAATGGTTGCCACGGCCAACGAAGTGGCCCGCTCCTGCAGCCAGGCCGCCGAATCGGCGGACAGTGGCCAGCGTCAGGCCCAGGAAGGCCAGCAGCAGATCGACGACGCGGTACACAGCGTCGACCGCCTGAGCCAGGAGATCGAGCAGTCGGCACAATCGATGCAACAACTGGAACGCGACAGCAACGACATCCAGTCGATTCTCGGCACCATCCGCTCCATCGCCGAGCAGACCAACCTGCTGGCCCTCAACGCCGCCATCGAGGCGGCCCGGGCCGGTGAACAGGGCCGTGGGTTTGCCGTGGTGGCCGACGAAGTCCGCGCCCTGGCCAAGCGCACCGCCGATTCCACCGCCGAGATCGACGGGCTGCTGGGCAACCTGGCCAAGCGCACCAGCGCCGTGACCCAGCAGATGCACGCCAGCCTGGAAGTGTCCCAGCAGTCGGTGAACCGCATCGGCCTGGCGCGCAACAGCTTCGGACAGATCCGCGAGTCGGTGGACGTGATCCGCGACATGAACACCCAGATCGCCACCGCCGCCGAGGAGCAGCATCAAGTGGCGGAAGACATCAACCGGCACATCAGCCAGATCCATGGCGATGCGCAATTGGTGGCGGAACTGGCCAACGCGGCGCGCCTGGACTCCCAGAGCCTGGCCGGGCTGTCCAATGAGCTGGACAGCCTGGTACGACGCTTCAAGACTTGAGGACCCTTTCGCCGGCCAGCCGGGCCCCTACGGGTTTGAGGTATTTCTCTGTAGGAACCGGCTTGCCGGCGAATGCCACGAACCTCAGCGTTCGATGATCGCCGTCACGCCCTGGCCCCCGGCCGCACAGATGGAAATCAGCCCGCGCCCCTGCCCCGCCACACTCAGCAACTTGGCCAGGTTGGCGACAATCCGTCCACCGGTGGCGGCAAAGGGGTGTCCCGCCGCCAGGGAGCTGCCTTTGACGTTGAGCCGCGCGCGATCGATGGGCCCCAGGGGCGCGTCGAGGCCCAGGCGGGTCTTGCAATAATCCGCATCCTCCCAGGCCTTGAGGGTGCACAACACCTGGGCGGCAAAGGCTTCGTGGATCTCGTAATAGTCGAAGTCCTGCAGGCTCAGCCCGTTGCGCGCCAACAAGCGCGGCACGGCATACACCGGTGCCATCAGCAGCCCCTCGGCTCCATTGACGAAGTCCACCGCGCCAGCCTCACCGTCGCGCAGGTAGGCGAGGATCGGCAGACCGCGCTCCCGGGCCCATTGCTCACTGCCCAGCAACACCAGGGAGGCCCCGTCGGTCAGCGGCGTGGAGTTGCCGGCGGTGAGGGTGCCCGCAGCACTGCGATCGAAGGCGGGCTTGAGGCTGGCGAGCTTTTCCAGGGTCAGGTCCGGGCGCAGATTGTTGTCCCGGGTCAGGCCGAGGAAGGGCGTGAGCAAGTCGTCGTGCCAGCCTTCGGCATAGGCGGCGGCCATCTTCTGGTGGCTTTCCAGGGCCAGTTGGTCCTGTTCGCCACGGGGAATACTCCAGGTCTTGGCCATCTGCTCGCAGTGTTCGCCCATGGACAGGCCGGTGCGCGGCTCACCGTTGCGCGGCAGTTCCGGCTTGAGGTGATGGGGCCGCAACTGCAGCAGGATCTTCAGCTTGTCACCGGTACTCTTGGCCCGATTGGCCTGCAACAGGATCTGCCGCAACCCTTCGTTGACCCCGATCGGCGCATCCGAGGTGGTGTCGACGCCACCGGCGATGCCGCAGTCGATCTGCCCCAGGGCAATCTTGTTGGCCACCAGCAAGGCCGCTTCCAGGCCGGTGCCGCAGGCTTGCTGGATGTCATAGGCCGGGGTAGTGGGCGACAGCCGCGAACCCAGCACGCATTCCCGGGTCAGGTTGAAGTCCCGCGAATGCTTGAGCACCGCCCCCGCCGCTACTTCGCCAAGGCGCAGGCCATGGAGCTGGTAACGCTCGATCAGCCCCTCCAGGGCGGCCGTGAGCATGGCCTGGTTGCTGGCCGTGGCATACGGGCCGTTGGAGCGGGCGAAGGGAATGCGGTTACCGCCGATAATCGCGACGCGGCGCAGCTGTGTCATGGAAAGCTCCCTATTCTTTGAGTGCGACTTCGGTGAGTACGTCCCCCACTAGCGTAGGAGGCTTCTCGCAGATCGAACGACTCGGGGCCATTCGTGGTCCACACTTTGAACCCCAGCCTGCGGAGTGCGTTCCATGTCCGACCGTTATATCGACTTCGCCAATTCGTCCATCGGCCAGCGCCTGGTCGGGGCCTTTGGCCTGCCGTCACCGGTACGTCTGGAGCGCTGGCAGGCCGGCCGTCTGCGGCCCATCGAAGGCGCCCTGTTGATCGGTGGCGGCGCCATGGCCCAACAGGTGAGCGCCCTGGCACCGCGCCTGACCGACTCGGTCTACAGCTACGGCACCGATCCGGCCCTGGCCACGCCCTGGATTCCCGGCCACGGGCCCAAGCTCAAGGCAGTGGTCTTCGATGCCAGCGAACTGCTGCATACCGACCAGCTCAAGCAACTGCGGGAGTTCTTCCAGCCGCTGTTGCGAAGCCTTGAATCCAGCGCCCATCTGCTGATCCTCGGACGTGCTCCGCAAACCCTGGCAGAGCCCTTTGCCGCCAGTGCCCAGCGCGCCCTGGAGGGCTTCAGTCGCTCCCTGGCCAAGGAGTTGCGCGACGGCGCCACCCTGCAACTGCTGTATGTGGCCGAAGGCGCCGAAGAGCAGCTGGAAGGCGCCCTGCGATTTTTTCTCTCGCCCAAGAGTGCCTATGTTTCCGGGCAGGTGATCCACTTGCAGCCCTGTGCCAGCCAGGTCCAGGACTGGAGTCGACCACTGGCCGGGCGCAAGGCCCTGGTCACCGGCGCGGCCCGAGGCATTGGCGCGGCCATCGCCGAAACCCTGGCTCGGGACGGCGCTCAGGTGCTGTTGCTGGATGTGCCCCAGGCCAAGGCCGATCTGGAAGCCCTGGCCGCCCGTCTCGGCGGACGCGCCATCGGCCTGGATATCTGCGCCGAGGACGCCCCGGCCCAGTTGCTCGAGCAACTGCCCGACGGTATCGACATCCTGGTGCACAACGCCGGGATCACCCGGGACAAGACCCTGGCCAACATGACCGCGGAGTTCTGGGACGCGGTGCTGGCGGTGAACCTCAATGCCCCTCAGGTGCTGACCCAGGCCCTGCTGGACAGCGGCCTACTGCACGATCACGGACGCGTGATTTTGCTGGCCTCCATCAGCGGCATCGCCGGCAACCGTGGGCAGACCAACTACGCCGCCAGCAAGGCCGGGCTGATCGGCCTGGCCCAGGCCTGGGCACCCGTGCTCAAGGCCCGGGGCATCAGCATCAACGCCGTGGCGCCAGGCTTCATCGAGACCCAGATGACCGCCAAGGTGCCCTTCGCCTTGCGCGAAGCCGGACGCCGCATGAGTTCCCTGGGCCAGGGCGGGCTGCCTCAGGACGTCGCCGAGGCCGTGGCCTGGCTCGGCCAGCCGGGCAGTGGCGCGGTCAGCGGGCAAGCCTTGCGGGTGTGTGGCCAAAGTGTCCTGGGAGCCTGAAGATGACGACGCAATGGCATGAACTGAACCTGCCTGCACTCTTGCCGCCGCTGTTTCTCAAAGCGGCGCTGAGACGACGGCCTCATGGCACCGAGTTGCCCGAAGACGGGCTGCGCTGCTGGATCAGCCTGGAGCCCAAACAGCTGGCGGCCTATCGCAAGGTCTGCGGTTTTGCCGACAACGGCCTGCTCCCCGCCACCTATCCCCATGTGCTGGCCTTCGCGCTGCAAATGCAGCTGCTCACCGCGCAGAACTTCCCCTTCCCGTTGCTGGGGCTGGTCCATCTGGCCAACCGGATTCGAGTGTTACGCCCCATGGGCAACGTCAGCAGCGTGCGGATCGGCGTCCGGGTAGACAACCTGCAACCTCACGCCAAGGGGGCGGTGTTCGATCTGGTGACCACCGTGGACGATCTGCTGGGGCCACTCTGGGAAGCCGAAAGTCAGATGCTCTGTCGCACAGTCAAGTTGCCCGGAGAGCCTGCCGCGCCGCTCCCGTCATTGGGTGAAGGTCTGAACGAGGTGAGCCGCTGGCAGGCCGAAAGCAACATCGGCCGACGCTACGCCAGGGTCTCAGGTGACTACAACCCTATCCACCTCAGCGCCTGGAGTGCCCGTCTGTTCGGCTTTCCCCAGGCCATAGCCCACGGTCTGTGGAACAAGGCCATGACCCTGGCGGCGCTGAGCGAGCACCTGCCGGCCGCGAATATCGAAGTGTCGGTGCAGTTCATGAAGCCCGTGCTGCTGCCGGGGACCGTCCGCTTGCTGGCCAGCGCCGCTGGGTCCAGTGGCGAACTCCTGCTACTGGGCAACGGCGATCTGCAACATATGCAGGGTCGCTGGCAGCCCATCGCCTGAGACGTCATCAACCCCGACCTGCTTGGCTAACTGAGCGTGGATTCCGGCTTGCCGGGCCAGAAAGTCCCCAGCGAAAAACGGCAGGCACAACAGCCACCCGATGGGACCAGGCATCACAGGCTCCAACAGCCATTCGCTCGCGCAGTATCGGCTTGCGCAGAATTGAAAGCCCTCGACACCAACTAAGAAAGTCCCGGCAGTTGTCGCCCGCTGCCTAGAAAGCAAAATAAAACCTATTAATTGTATATATACAACTTTAGTTTAAACCCCAAGGAGAACACTCCAACCTCACACAATAACCCCTTAACTAACAATAACTTATAAAAACACAAACCCACAGCCAATACTTTTAAACTAGTTGCTTATAGAGAAACAAAACCCCAAGAACACAAGTCATTAATACCAAGTTCATAATTGTTCAAATAGTCGCTTGCGCCTTTTATGTAGACAACGGACGAAGGCATCTTCAGCACAGAACTGGAGAGCTGTCGAAAACAACGAACGTTGTAACAGGTGCAAGGGATACCTCTCATGAAAACTCAATTCGGATGGAAAGCATGTACAGCACTGGCCATGATCCTGACCCTCAGCCTGGCAGGCTGCAGCGGCGGCGGTGGCGGCCATAAGAGTGGCGGTAGCAGCTCATCTCCAACCACTGCTGGCGGTGGTACTGGTGGCGGAACAGGTGGTGGTACCGGCGGAGGCACCGGAGGCGGAACAGGTGGCACGACCAGCACCCTGGTGACTGCGGACGTGGTGTCCGGCGTGGGCACTACCGTGAGCGGTGTCGGCGACGGTGTCACTGCCCTGGGCGACTCCCTGGCGGCGGTTCCGGTGGTAGGCAGCCTGGCCCGCAGTGCCGTCAACACTACCGGCAATGTAGTGGACACCGTTGGTGAAGGCTTGACCAACGGCCTCGGCAAACTGGGCAGCGATCCCAAGGCCCTGAGCAAGACCACCGCCACCGTCGGCAACGTGGTCGGCGATGTGGGCACCGGAGTCAAAGATCTCAGCGGGCAACTGGCGGCGACCACCCAAAGCGTTCCGGTAGTCGGTGGCGTGGTGACCAGGGTGGCCCCGGTACTCAGCGGTGTCGGCACCCGGGTAACCATGCTGGGCAACACCTTGAGTACCGTTACCAGCAGCGGGCCGGTAGGCACCCTGACCGACGGCGTGGGTGACAAGGTACTGGTACCGGTAGTGAGCATGGCAGAAGGCCTGACCGGCAAAGTCGGCAGCAGCACCGGCCTCGGCGCTCCGGTCAAGGGTCTGATCAAAGGGGTGACCGATGCTGTGGATGATACCGGCGAGAAGGTCAGTGATACCGGTGATGGCAACCCTGTGACCGACCTGTTGGGCAATGCCCTGAGCAATGCCAGCGGCGCTGTAAACAGCGCGGGTGGCTACGTCGGCAAGTCCGGGAGCGGCACCGGAAGCGGTGGCAGCACCGGCGGTGGTACTGGCTTGGGCGGCACCGGCTTGCTGGAAGTCGTAGGCGGTGCAGTGGCCAACCTCGGCAACGGCATCAATACCGGCAACACCAATGGCACTGTCAGCACAGGGAGTGCCGCTGGCGGTGCAGTGGGCGGCCTGATCGCTTCGGTGGGCGGCGCCTTGGGCGGCCCAGGCACTCCCAACCTGGTGGTCACCGCTCCTCTGGCCAGTGTCGGTGTGAACCTTGGCTCGGCGTTGAATCCGATCACCAGTTCGGTCTCCGGCCTGACCCAGCAAGTGGGCGCAGCCAGCGGTCTGGGTGGCCCGGTCAGCGGTCTGCTGGGCCAAGTGGGCGGGGCTGTGAGCAATGTGGGCACTACCGTAGCCGGCAGCACGGGCGGCAATCAGGTCGGCGGCGCCCTGGGCGGCACCCTCGGCGCAGTGGGCAGCACCGTGGCCTCGGTGGGCGGTCTGGTCAACGGTGGCACTGCCCCCAGCGGCGGCTTGCTCGGTGGGCTCGGGGTCGGCGCCAGCGCCAGTGGCAGCGCTTCCGCAGGAGCGGGTCTCAACGGTGGCCTGGGTGGTGTGCTGGGTGGTTTGACCGGCGCCCTGGGCGGCAGCAAAAAATAATTTGCACCTGGCCGATTCGACGGCCTTACCTACAGCGCCTACGCTTGGTTGAGGGCGAGGGATTCAGATGAGTCTCTCGCCTTTTTGTTTATCCAGAGCATGACAATCCAGCACCCGATCATGGCTCAGACCCTGAACGGTGCATGGAATGAGGACTTTTAGCATCGCTGCGGCTTGACCATGGAGTGTCCTATGCGCACGTTGGCCAGTTTGTTGTTGATTGGATGCTGTACCTCCGCTTACGCCGACTCCCTTCCCCGTTTTCTCAACAGCAACGACAGCATTACCAACCTCCCCCAACCCAACCTGCCGGTGGACGCCTATCGCCCGGCCACACCGCAGTTGCAGATGCCCGAGCAACCCGTCGCCCCTCAAGGGCAGCAGCCGCTGATGATGGGCACCAAGGTCACGGTGCGCCAGGTACAGATCGAGGGCGGCACGGTCTACCCGCTTGAGGAGTTGGCGGCGATCTACCAGCCATTGATCGGCCATGAAACCAGCTTCGCTCAATTGATCGAAGCCACTCGTGAGATCACCCGACGCTACCAGAACGACGGCTACCTGCTGTCCTACGCCTTCATGCCGCAGCAGAACTTCGACCAGGGTGTCCTGCGGGTGGTGCTGGTGGAAGGCTATATCAGGGACTACCAGTTGCAGGGCGACATCGGCCCGGTGGCCACCTACCTGGACAAGCTGGTGAGCAAGCTAAAGGCCGAACGCCCGCTGACCCGCAAAACCTTCGAACGCTATACCACGCTGATGAGCCGGGTACCGGGTGTGACCCTGCAAGCGGTGGTGCCGCCACCGGGAACCACCGACGGTGCGACGCAACTGGTGGCCGTGGCCAGCCGCAAGCCCATCAGCACCACCCTCAACAGCACCGACGACAACCGCAACGGCCTGCAGGCCCTGGTGGGCATTACCAGCAGCTCGCAAACGGCCTGGGGCGAACAGCTCAGCCTCAGCGGACTGTTTCCCCCGGGCAAGGACAAGGAACACTACTACCGCCTGGACTACAGCCAGTTGCTGGGTTCCGAGGGCACGCAACTGAGCCTCTACGGTGCACGCTACCGCAGTGATCCGCGAAGCAACGTGCAATTGGCCAATGGCCTGGAGCTTGAGCCCCATCGCGAGAACGACCGTTTCTCCATCGGTGTCAGCCACCCCTTCATCGCCTCGCCCAATGAGATGCTTACCGCCGGTACGCGCCTGTATGCGGTGAACGACAAGACCCGCTATCGGGTGAGCAACAGCCCCCTGACCCTGGAAGAGAAAACCGATATCCGCGCCCTGGCGCTGGAGGGTGACTGGAGCAAGTCCGATCCGCGCCAACTGCGGATTCTCAGCGCCGGTATCTACCGGGGCCTGGACAGCATGGGGGCCAAGACCAACAACGAGCTCTACGACCTGGATTTCTTCCGCCTGCGGGTGGCGGGGGTACAGAGCGACCGTTTCTTCGACAATTGGCAGGGGGTGCTTTCCGCGGCCCTCTACTGGAGCGACGACAACCTGCCCGACAGTGAACGGGCCAGTTTCGGCGGGCAGAACTTCGCGCGGGGTTATCCCGATGACCAGGCCACTGGGGACAAGGGTTGGGGCGTGGCCTATGAGGTGAACTACAGCTTCCATCGTGAGGGCCCCTGGGTCCGGGTACTGCAACCCTACGTCGTGCTGGACCGCTCCAAGACCTGGTTCAACCAGTTGCCGGTCAGGGGCAGTAACCTGTCATCAGCCGCTGTGGGCCTGCGCTTCGGCGACGCCAAGCACTACAACATCGCTCTGGAGGCAGCCAAGCCCATGTCCGATGAAGCCCTGGACACCTACAACCGCCGTCCGCGCTACACCCTGAGCTTCAGTTATCAACTCTGAACAGTGGTGTGACCGAGGCCTGCCCAGCGGCAGGCCTTTTTTTGCCCGCACGACACCTCTCGCAGAGGGCTCCGCGATCAGGTGCTTGAGTGTTGTTCAAAAAAAGCGCTGCCCGCGTCCTGACCACTCGATGAGCGTCAGCCCGAGCCGACAGGGGGCGATCAGGGACCGACTATATGCAGCCGGGGTTGAGGAAACAGATTGTTGAGGGTTTCCAGCAGGCGCACGTGATAGATAGGTTTGCGGAACAGATCCAGTACCTGCAGGCGCAACAGATCGCTGACGTCATCCATATCGGCATGGCCGGACATGACGATGACCGGCAAATGCTGCCGCGAGGTGTGTTCGCGCAGGCGCTTGATCAAAGACAGGCCACTCTCCTCCGGCATACGCAGGTCAGTAATGACCAGCGCAATGTCCGGATGGCGAGTGAGGTGCTCCAACGCCAGCTTCACCGAGGTTGCGGTGAAACAACAGAAGCCCTCACCTTCCAGCAACTCGGTGAGCTCCAGCAGCGCGTCTTCTTCATCGTCCACCAGAAGCAGTTGCTGGCGTTGGGGGGAAGCAATATTCATCGACATTACCTTGAGCTGACTGTCCGACGGCCTTCACAGCAAGAGTAATTGCCGGCCTCAAGGCGTGGGTCGGGTAACCGTGGCACCTCCCATGGCAACGAGAATATTGTTGAAAATGGCCAAGACCCGATCGCCCATCGGCGTCACGAACACCACTACGACAACCGCTACCATGGCAACCACTATCGCGTACTCGATGGCCGACGCACCGTGTGTCCGGGCCAGAAACAGACGAGCGCGAAGCAGTAGGTATTCAATCAGCATGAAGCACCTCCGATTTATCGAACGCCGCAACAGCCGGCTAAGCACTCGCGCGCTGATTCACGGAGTGGGGCGAGTAACCACGGCTCCTCCCAAGGCAACCAGAACGTTGTTGAAAATGGCCAGTACCCGATTACCCAGAGGGGTCACGAACGCCACCACCACAACCGCAACCATAGCCACCACAATCGCGTACTCGATCGCGGAAGCGCCATCGGTACGGTCAAAAAACAGGCGCGCCCTGAGCCACAAATATTGAAGGATCATCCTAGTTCTCCTATGCGCCAGACGGCGCCGATGCAAGCGCACCGGAACAAAGTTCCCCGGTGCAAGTTGAGCATTGTCAACAAAGCCCAGCCCAGCAACTGTAAGAACTGATTAATCACTAAGTATTAATTGGAAGGTTGGCGCCAAAAAAACTCCTCCAGTTGGGTAACTCATACCTTTGTTAGCTATTTTTCGACGAGTTAATGGCATTTCGTCCTAGCTCTACTACCTTCACATAGCGAAATAGTTGCATGTTCATAGCTGCCTGATTGCGAAATTAACTCGTTTGGAATCACGGGCTGGTAGTGCAGCAGGATAGGGAGAGCCTTCATGAACAGTCGCGTCACCATGGGTCTGGCTGGACTTCTACTGCTGGGTGCGGTGTTTTTCGGTTACTGGGGCCTGGTCCTCAGCCGTCAACCCGAACCGGCTCCACCGACTCAACCGGTGGCCCCACCTGTCGTCGAACAAGCCACCAGCAACGCCGAGGACCAGACCCGCCAACCCGTGGTGGTACTGGTGCACGATGTACCACCTTTCGTTCCCCTCACCGCCGCGGATCTGGCGCTGGAAAAACTGCGCACCGCGCCGGCCGGCAGCCTCAATGCCATTGATCAGGCGGTGGGGCGTACGCCCTGGCGGCAACTGAGCGCCGGCACCTGGCTCAACGCCCAGAGTTTCGAGTCCGGTGGCGCCCTGGCACGGATGATTCGCAGCGATGAGCGAGCCCTGGCGGTAGCGGTGGATGAAGTGATCGGCGCCGCCGGACAACTAAGCCCCGGGGACTATGTCGACGTGCTGCTGTTCCTGCGCCAGGACACCACCAATCCACAGCAATCGGCACAGATTGCGGTGCCCGCCATGCGGGTCCTGGCGGTAGGCGAACAACTGGGACTGACCAATGACGGACAGCCCGCTGCCCCTGCCGTAAGCAACGAGGAGAAGCTCAAGCAGGACCAGCGCCGGATCGCCGCCCGTACTGTGGTCCTGGCCGTTCCCGAGCAGCTCTTGAGCCGGCTGATGCTCGCCACCCAGGTCGGTGTGCTGCGACTGGCCGTGCGTAGCAGCGAGGAACAGCGCCTGGCCCATTACTGGGCGGGCAACGAGGACGCCATCGGCCACCTCGATGCCGCCAACAGCAACCTGTTCCAGTTCACTCAACTGGCCCTCGGCAACGCTCCCCGTAGTCCGGTCGCCCACGGTGGCGCACCACGATCGGCGGTGGAGGTCATCCGAGGTAACCAGGTCTCTCAACAAACTCCCTGATTGAGCAAGGATGCACTACATGCGCAGTCGTTCCATGCCGCTGTTCACCACACTGTTGACCCTGAGCCTGGGCCAGTTGCTCTGGAACCAGGCCCTGGCTGCTCCAGTGCCGGGCTGCTCGAGCCTGGCGCCGTTGCCGACAGTGCTGGAAGTCGGCGAAGGTTTGCAGCAGGAACTGCAGTCCCCGGTGACCATCACCCGGCTGGCGGTGGGCGATCCGAAAGTCGCCGATGTCCACGCCAACGGCAACAAGGCCTTTCTCCTCACCGGCATGGCCCCTGGCGCCACTAGCCTGATGGTCTGGACCTCCTGCTCCAGCACTCCGCGCAAGAGCATGGTATTCGTCCGCGGCCGGGCCACTGCCGACATGACCACCAGCCGCTTGCCAATCAGCGATGATCCGTTGCTGCCCAGCCAGGTACAGACCGACATCCGCTTCGTCGAGGTCAGCCGCACCAAGCTCAAGGAGGCCAGTACCTCGATCTTCGGCCGCGGGCACAACTTCCTGTTCGGTTCCCCCAACACCGCTCCTGTCAGCAGTGGCACCTCCGGCAGCGTCACCCCGACCTTCGGTGGCCGGCGCACCAACATCCCCCTGGACAACGGCACCTTCAATATCGGCTTCGGCAACGGGCGGGTGCTGACGCTGATCAACGCCCTGGAAGGCAGCGGCTTCGCCTACACCCTGGCCCGGCCGTCGCTGGTGGCCCTCAGCGGCCAGAGCGCAAGCTTCCTTGCCGGTGGCGAAATCCCTATTCCGGTGCCCAGCACCGGCAGCAATAGCGTGACCATCGAGTACAAGGAATTCGGTATCCGCCTGACCCTGACCCCCACCATTGTCGACAGCGGTCGCATCTCGCTAAAAGTGGCCCCGGAGGTCAGCGAGCTGGACTACAGCAACGCTGTGACCATCGCCGGGACCCAAGTGCCCGCCCTGACCATCCGCCGTACCGATACCAGCATCTCCCTGGCCGATGGCGAAAGCTTCGTCATCAGCGGCCTGATCAGCTCCCGCAACAGTTCCCAGGTGAACAAGTTTCCCGGGCTGGGGGACATCCCGGTACTGGGTGCGTTCTTCCGCGACTCGACGATCAATCGCGAGGAGCGCGAGCTGCTGATGGTGGTCACTCCGCACCTGGTCCAGCCCCTGGCCGCCGACGCCAAGCTGCCGGCCTTGCCCGGTGAGCGCTTGCGCAGCTACGACCCGAACTTCTATCGCATGTTCTTCCTCGAGAACGGCAACTTCGACAAGCGCAGCGGGCTATCGCAATGAGCCAGAGCCAGAGCCTGAGCCAGACCTTTCTTGCCATCACCCGCAACAGCACCGACCTTGAGTGGCTGCAAGGGGCTCTGGCGCCCCTGGGCCAGGTAGTGGGGGCCGATGGCAGCCTCGACGAGTTGCTGGCACTGGTGGACGTGACCTTCGCCAATCTGGTGTTCGTCGGCCTCGACCGCGAGCATGTAGTGGCCCAGGCCGCGCTGATCGAAGGGGCCCTGGAAGCCAAGCCGATGCTGGCGATCGTTGCCCTCGGCGATGGCATGGACAACCAGTTGGTGCTCAACGCCATGCGCGCCGGGGCGCGGGATTTTGTCGCCTACGGCTCGCGCTCCAGCGAAGTCGCCGGCCTGGTCAGACGCTTGAGCAAGCGCCTGCCGGCCGTGACGCCCAACACCCATCTGGGCGGCCTGACCGTGCTCTACGGCGTCCAGGGCGACGGGGATGGCGCACTCCTGGCCGGGCACCTGGCGCTGGTGGTGCAGAAGAGCGGTCAGCAGACCCTATTGCTGGACCTCGGTCTGCCCCGGGGCGACAGCCTGGCCTTGCTGGGGCTGGAAAGCTCCTTCCACTTTGGCGACGCCCTGCGGCACTTGCGACGCCTGGATACAACCCTGATCGACAGCGCCTTCACCAGTGCCGAGGCCGGCTTGCGCATCCTCGCCTATGCCCCCCACGACGAGCCCCTGGAACACACCAGCGCGGCCGAGCTGTACATGCTGCTCAGTGCCTTGCGCCAGCACTTCCAGCACATCGTGGTGAACCTGGTCGGGCAGCCGGACAGCGAGGCCCTGCGCACCTTCGTCAGTCATTGCGACAAGCTGATCTGGTGCACCGACCAGAACGTGCTCGACTGCCGGCGCAACCTGGCGGTGCTCAACCATTGGCGCGAAAAGGGCTTGAAGCTCGATCACGCGCGCTTGCTGGTGGACCGTTACCTGCGCGCCGTCGCACCAGACTCCGAGACCCTGGGCAAGACCTTTGGCCTGGAGGTGATTGCGGTGCTGGCCTACAGCCCGGAGATTCGCCTGAATGCCAAGAACCAGGGCGTCACCCTGTTCGAACTGGCCCCACGCGAAGCCCTGACGCAAAGCCTGCGTACCCTGGGCGAGCGCCTGGCCAAACGTTCCGAAGGCCTGCCCAAGCCCAAAGCCGGCTGGCTCAACCGGATCATGGGGGGCAGATGAGCGGCGAAAAACTGTTTGGTGCCCCAGCCCGCGCGACCCTGGGTAACAGCGATCACGAAGGGCTGAAGCTGGTACTGCATCGCTACATCATCGATGCCATCGAAGAGTCGGGAAAGAACCTGCTGGAAAGCTCACGGCAGAACCTTGCGCAGTTCGTCACCGATAAAGTGGCGGAGTACATCGCGCGCATGCACCTGGCGATTTCGCGCTACGAGATGGAGCGCCTGGCGGAGGAAATCGTTGATGAGCTGACCGGCTTCGGCCCCCTGGAAGTGCTGCTGCGCGACCCGGCGGTGACTGAAATCCTGGTCAACGGTCCGCACCGGGTATTCGTCGAGCGTGACGGTGTATTGCACCAGAGCGACCTGCGCTTTATCGACGCCCACCATGTGGAGCGGGTCATGCAGCGGATTCTCGCGCCCCTTGGCCGACGCCTCGACGAGTCCTCGCCCATGGTCGATGCGCGGCTGCCGGACGGCAGCCGGGTCAACGCAATCATCCCGCCCATCGCCCTGGACGGCCCCTGCCTGTCGATTCGCAAATTTCGCAAGGACATGCTCAAGAGCAGCGACCTGATCGCCATGCAGACCATCGACCTGGCGATCTTCGAGTTCCTCCAGGAGGCCGTGGGCAAACGCTGCAACATCCTGATCAGCGGCGGCACCGGCACCGGCAAGACCACCCTGCTGAACATCCTCAGTCAGTTGATCAATCCCCACGAGCGGCTGGTGACCATCGAAGACGTGGCCGAACTGCAACTGGGACACCCCCATGTGGTGCGCCTGGAAACCCGTCCGCCCAATGCCGAGGGCCATGGCGAGGTCAAGGCCAGCGACCTGATTCGCAACGCCCTGCGGATGCGCCCGGACCGGATCATCCTCGGTGAGATCCGTGGCGTGGAGGTGCTGGATGTGCTGACCGCGATGAACACCGGCCACGATGGTTCCATGAGTACCGTGCACGCCAACAACGCCCAGGATGCGCTGCTGCGCCTGGAAACCCTGGTAGGCCTGACAGGTCGCCAGATCGCCGAGCGCACCTTGCGGCAGATGATCTGCGCGGCCCTGGATGTGGTGATCCAGTTGACCCGTCTGCCCGATGGCCGGCGCTGCGTCAGCGAAGTGGTGGAGGTGGTGGGCATTCGCGATGACATCTATGTCACCAATACCCTGTTCCGCCTGGATCGCCGCAACGGCTTGGGCTTCGGCTTCTTGCGCGAGGCACTGAATCCGGCAGGGGACAAACTGCGCCGCGAGAGCGGGCTGGGCGTCAATTGAACCGGCGAGGTAGCCCATGATCGGTCTGCTGCTTACCTTGATCTGCCTGATTCTGCTGGGGCTTTCCGGCTGGCTGTTCTATCACGGCGTGCGCAAGACCGAGCGTGAACGGGTACTCAACCGGCTGGCCGAGGGGCAACCCGATCTGCGCCCGCAACGCAGTTCATGGACCGGCCTGGAGCGCGCATTCGCCCGCGCCGGCCTGGGCCAGCCCAGTGAGCGCCTGGGCCTGTGGCTGGCGATGTGGGCAGTACTCATATTGCTGGGCTACCTGCTGGGGGACTGGCTCGGGCTGCTGGGTTGCATCTGCGGCCCACCGCTGCTGTTGCGGCTGTATATCGCCTGGCTGTACCAGCGCCGGCTCAAGCGCATGATCGAGCAACTGCCCCCCTTGCTGGATCACAGCGTGCGCAGCCTGAAGTCCGGGCGCACCCTGGCAGACGCCGTGCTGGGAGCCATCGAGGCCAGCAACGATCCACTGAAACAAGCCATGGGGCGTATCCAGCGCAACGTGCAGCTGGGGGTCAACCTGCCGGACGCAGTCAGTGATTTTGCCGAGTTCTACGAACAGGACGAGTTACGCATGTTCGCCCTGGGCCTCAAGGTCAATCACCGTTACGGCGGCAACGCCAGCGAGCTACTGGAAAACCTGATCAAGCTGATTCGCGAGCGAGAGCAAGGGGCTCGGCAACTGAGTGCGATGACCGGGGAAACCCGCATGACCGCCTGGGTCTTGGGGCTCCTGCCAATGATTCTGGTGAGTTACTTCATGCTCACCAACCCCGGCTACATGCTCGGCATGTGGCACGACCCTGCCGGGCAACAGATGCTGATTATTGCCGTGTGCCTGCAGATCTTCGGCTGCCTGGCGCTGTGGCGTATGTTGAGGAGTATCTGAAATGCTTCTGCTGGCCGCTGCGATGTTGTTTTTCGGAGCCTTGCTGCTGCTTGGCAACGGCGTGCTGGAGCAGCGCCGGCGCGAGCGCCAGATTGCCCAGCGACTGCAGGGCAACATGACCCGTGACAACCGCCTGGGCAGTTGGCTGCGACTGCTGGGCGACAGCCGCTTCGGCCAGCGCGCCGTCAGCATGGACAGCGAGACGCAGGTCCTGCTCAACCGCCTGGGCTGGCGTCGGGCCAACCAGCGCTCGCTGTTCGCCGCCTTGCAGATCGCCACGCCGCTGCTGGTGGTGTGCCTGACGATCTTCATCCAGGAAGTGGCCTATCCCCAGGCCGAGAACAAATGGCTGGTGCCCATGCTGGCCGCCGGTGCCGGCTATCTGCTGCCCAAGCGCGCCCTGGCCTACGCCGCCAAGCGCCGGCAGAAACTCATCGCCATGGAGATCTCCACCTTCATTCCCTTGCTGCGCATTCTGTTCGAGTCGGGCATGGCCGTGGAACAGGCCTTGCGGGTTCTGGGCAACGAAGCCCAGAAGCTGCTGCCGGAACTGACCCACGAGCTGCGCCTGATCCTGGCGCGGGTCGATTCGGGCCTGGAGTTGGGCCAGGAACTCAGCCAGACCGCAACCCTGCTGGCAGTAGACGAATTCACCGACACCTGCGTGATTCTCCAGCAACTGATACTGCAAGGTGGCGGCGCGATGAAATCCCTGCAGGCCCTCAAGCAGTTGCTCGACGACCGGCGCCTGACCCGCCTGCAGGAATACATCTCGAAAATGTCGGCCAAAATGTCGGTGGTGATGATGCTGTTTCTCTTCCCCGCCTTGTTGATCGTACTGGCCGGGCCGGGCTTCACCGCCATCGCCCGGGCCTTTGCTTCCTAGAGGGAATCTGATGAAAGCCATGATTGTCGCTGCCAGCTTGTTGCTGCTCGGCGGATGCGCCAGCAACGGCCAGGTGTCGTGGGCGACCCTGACCAACACCACCAGTTGCGCCAAGCTCAGCTCCGAGCAAGAGTTGGCGGTCAATCTCGCCGATGAGATGGCCAACGACGGCAAGCTGTACGCCAGCCTGGCCAACCTGCAGAACCTGCCGGACAACCTCGCCGAAGTGCGGGTACGCAAGGCCCGGGTCTACCGTCTGCTGGGCCGTAGTGAGGCCGAGCCGCTGTACCGCAGCCTGCTGGGTTCATGCCTGGCCGCCGAGGGCGAGCATGGCCTGGGCCAGTTGGCGGCGGCACGGGGAGATAACGGCCAGGCCCAGGCTCACCTGCAACGGGCGGCGCATCTGGCACCGACCAATGAAAAAATCCGCAACGACCTGGGGGTCGTCTACCTCAACCAGTTGCGCATCGAAGAGGCGCGCTTCGAATTCCTCACGGCCATCGAGCTCAAGCAGTCCGAGCCGTTGGCGGCCATCAACCTGGTGACCCTGTTGCTCTATCAGGACAACTGGAAGCAAGCCGCAGAAGTGGTCAGCCAGGCCAACCTCAATCCCCAGCAATTTGCCCAGGCCCAGGCCCGCTCCGAGGAGCTCGGGAAACCCGCGGCCACCACCGCCTCCGTGACCCAGGTGGCCAAGGGGTCCACCACCCTGCAGCCTGAGGCCACGCCGACCAAGGAGCGCTGAAATGAAACTGCCCATGCTCTGCTGTACCGTTCTGCTGACGCTGCCCCTGGCCGCACTGGCCATCGACGCAGGCCCCGCCTCGCCCCAGCAGCAGGAGACCGAAGGCTGGCTGCTGTTGCAAAGTCGCAATCTGGCGGCCTCGCCGCAGCCACAGACGGCGACCCCCACGGAACGTGAACTGGCGCTGCAACGCTGGTTGAAAAAATACCACTACGAAATTCCGGACCTGTACGACCCGGATGCCGGTGGCAAGGTGGAAACCAAATAGTCAGGAGGGAATCAAGCGGCGGTGAATCCATCACCGCCGCCATGCACAGCTCGCGATCAGTGGGCAGTGACCCGCTGGCGCAACCCCGAATTGCTCGGTGACAAGGCCAGGGCCAACTGTGTGCGGTTGTGCATGTGGGTCAGCCGCAGGACCTGGGAAACGTAGAGTTTGACGGTGTTTTCGGTGATCCCCAGTTCGCAGGCAATCTGGTAGTTGGTCTGCCCCTTGCCCACCAGTCGCGCCACGTCCAGTTGTCGTGGCGACAGCTGGTTGAAGATTGCCGGCATCTCGATGGAATCCGCGTCGGCGCTGTCGCCCTGCGACTCCTCGCTGCGACTGGCGGCGGGTGTACGCCGGACCTTGTCCAGGTCCTGGTACAGATCGTCGATGGACTCCGAAAGAAACTGCAGCTTCTGGTTCAGATGCCCCAGGTGCAGGTTCTTCTGCCGCTCCTGCAAGGCGATTTCCTGACGCTGCAGGCCTTCGAGGAGTTCGTCCAGGTCGATGGGTTTCTGATAGTAGTCGGCAATGCCGGCGCGCAGGGCCTTGATCACGTCCTGTTTGTCCGCCTGCCCGGTGAGCATGATGGCTTCGAACACCCGATGCTTGCCGGCCAGGCGCTGCAGCTCCTGCACCAGCTGGATACCGTCCATATCGGGCATGTGCAGATCGCAGAGCACCAGGGAGATTTCCGCGTCCTTGTTGAAGCAATCCACAGCCTGGCGGCTGGACTCGCAAGGAACACAACGGTAACCACTGCTTTCAAGAAACTCGCAAAGTTCTTCGACAATCAGTGGCTGATCATCGACCACGAGCACTTTCATCTGAGAGGTGAGCTTGTTCACGTGCTACTCCGTGCGGGCCAATCGTCGACGGGCCACTCCTGTCCTGCCCCGCATGATCCGGGCAGCTACAACTTAAAACCTAGACCCACTTTCCGACTATGTACATAGCATTAATCCGTCCGGCGACTAGTGGATCACGCTCACAGTTAAGACCATTCCAGCCAGTACAAAGGGGGCAAATGGGTATTTTTTTGACAAGCCTGTGCCGGACACTCGCCCTTGGGGCTCAAGTCCTTGTTTCTGCTGCAGCCAGAACCTGGGGACAATCAGCAACCACACCAGGCTACAGAGCCCGGCGCCAATAAAGGCCCCCAGCAGATGCTCAGGGTCGGAGAGCAGCCCCAGGGCCGCCATCAACTTGACGTCCCCCGCCCCCATCCGGCCCATGGCATACCCGGGCAGGGTGAACAGCAGAGCCAGCAACAATGCCCAGCCGCCCTGTGCGGCACTGGCACCCAGCCAGGTACTGCCGGTCCACAACAGGTAGAAGGCGGCCAGCAGTGCCGCGCCCAGAGTCAAGGTGTTGGCGATATGCCGCTGATGCAGATCCTGCAGCGCACAGATTGCCAACCAGATCCACAAAACCCAGAAATGCATCGGCTTGAACGTTCCTTTTGCCGGATTGATCCTATGCTCAATGGACATAGTGGTTGTCAGGGTAGACGCACTCATGAAACCGGGCCTCCCTAGAAAGCAGAAAGGTGCTGTGGCGATCGAGTTCGCTGCGGTGTTCGTGATCTTCTTCGCGGTGTTTTACGGCCTGGTCAGCTACAGCCTGCCGCTGCTGATGATGCAATCCTTCAACCAGGCGACCGCCGAAGCGGTGCGTCGGGCCGTGGCGGTCGACCCCAATACTGCCAACTACGCCACTACGGTGCAGAACCTGGCCAACACCGTGGTGCAGACCCAGACCAGCTGGATTCCGCCGGCCTTCAACTTCGCCGCTACCGACTACAGCGCTGTATACGCCAACGGCGTGCTCACCGTGCGGGTCGACTACCCCACCCAGAAACTCACCCAGGTGCTACCAAGCCTGGTATTGCCGGTGGTCGGCCCGGTGCCCAACCTGCCCACCACCCTGACCGCTATCTCGAGTGTGCAGTTTTGACCTCTGGGGACAAGCTTCTCGGGCGCTTGCTGGGTCGCCAGCCACTTCCCGCCGACGAGCCCCAGGTAACGCCCCAGGCTGTCGGCCTGCAACTGATACTGGACCAGCAGGGCAGAGTCCTCAGCAGTAGCGGGCCGTTGCGCCATGGGCTGGCCCAATTGCCCCCCTCCGCCGAGCCACCACATCTGCTGGACTACATCCTGCCCGACAGCACCCTGGCCCTCGAAGGCCGTCCCGCCGATTGGAGTGGACAGGTGCTGGACCTGGACCTGCGCGGGCTGGGTGGCAAGACCTTGCACCTGCGCGGCTGGCTCCAGCCCTGGGGTTCGCAATGGTCGCTGCATCTGCTGGACATCGGCGACCTGATTCAACAACGCCAGCAGGCCCTGAGCCATGAGCAATGCCGGATCTTCGCCGCGCAGATCAGCGAACAGATCCGCCTGTGCAACCTGACCCGTCTGTCGGACGTACTGCACGACCAGCTCGCCGACCTGGCCCGCTACTGGCACATCCCCTGCCTAGGCCTGGCCTTGCTCGACGAACAGGAGCAAAGCTGGGTCATCCACAGCTGCTACAGCGCCCATGACGCGCCCCGGCTTTGGCATAACGACCAAGAGCTGGGCACCGGCCTGGACAGCCTGAGCGGCAACACACCGCTGCATCTGAATCATATCCAGGGCCTGAATGAACACCCGCGGCTGCAGGGTATCTTCGGTCATCGCGAAGGTTTCCTGGTGCCCTACCGGGACGACCATGGTGTTGCCGCCTGGCTCCTGTGCGGCTGTTACACCGTGCAGCAATATGCGCCCAACCTGCTGGATCGCGACTGGCTGATGCTCACCGCGGCCCTGGCCGGACCACTGCTCAGCCGCCTGCGGGAACATCGTCATCATCTGCACCTGGAACGCCTGGAAGCCCTGCAAGGACTGCTGGGCGCCGGCTGGTGGGAGCTCTGCGCCGACACGGCGCAGGTGCTGCTGGCCAGCCAACTGGCCGCCAGCCTGCAACTGCCCGCCCCCAGCAACAGACTCAGCGTCCAGGACTGGCTGGAACTGATTCACCCCGCCGACCGCGCCGAACTCAGCAGCCGCCTGCAGGCCCTGAAACTGGGCAAGCCGCTGCTGCTCTGCGTACGCCTGCATGAAGCTGACCCGAGCGCGCCACCGCGCTGGTACCGCTTGCAGGGCCAGGCCCTGGGACGCGGGGAACAGCAACGGCTGGTGGGGTTCATGCTGGATATCAGCGACATCAAGAACCAACAGCAACAAGCCGCCGCGGCCCATGCCCGCCTGGATAACCTGATCGCCAGCTCGCCGGCGGTGATCTATGTCCAGCGCTACCAGGAAGGCGCCCTGCAACCGAGTTTTTTCAGCGCCAGCCTGCAACCCCTGCTGGGCTGGACCCTGGAAGACTGCCGCGAAGCAACCCTGGCGGAGTGGGTCCACCCCGAGGACCGCGACCTGTACTTCCAGCGCTGCCGCCAACTGCTGCGCGAAGGCAATGTCCACGCCCGCTACCGACTCCGGGATCGCCAGGGAAACTTCCACTGGGTCCTGGACGAAGCCCGGCTGCTGCGCGATGACCTGGGCCTGCCGGTGGAAGCCGTTGGCCTGTGGCTGGACGTCACCGAAGCCACCCTGGCCGCCGAACAGGTGCGCCAGAGCGAGGAGCGCTACCGGATTCTGGTGGAAGACTCGCCGGCGATGATCTGCCGCTACCGCCCGGACCTGACCCTGACCTTCGGCAACCGGCCGCTGGCAGCCTACCTGGAGTGCGCCGCCGAGGATCTGCCGGGGAGCAATCTGGGACAGTGGCTGTCCGCCGAACAGCGCGAGGGGTTCGAACGGCGGCTCAAGTTGCTGAGCCCGGAGTTTCCGGTCAGCACCGCAGAGATCAACCTGCAACTGCCAGGACGTGAACACGCCTGGTGGGTCTGGTCGGATCGCGGGGTATTCGATGACCAGGGGCAGTTGCTGGAAATCCAGGCCGTGGGCCGTGACAACACCGAGGTGCGGCGCTCCCAGCAGCAACTGACGCAAAGCGCGAAAATGGCCACCCTGGGGGAAATGGCCACCGGCCTGGCCCATGAAATCAACCAGCCGCTCAACGTGATGCGCATGGCCATCGTCAATGTGCTAAAGCGCCTGAGCAATGGCGATATCCAGGTCGACTACCTCACCGACAAACTCAATCGCATCGACGCTCAGGTCCAGCGGGCCGCCCGAGTGGTGGATCACATGCGGGTATTCGGCCGACGTTCGGAGGTGGAGCAACAGCCCTTCAATCCAGCCAATGCCATCGAGGGTACCCTGTCACTGCTGGCCGAAGGCATACGCGGCAAGGGACTGGAACTGCGTATCAGCGAGCTGGGTTTCGAGGTCCAGGTGCTGGGCTTTGTCGACCAGTTGGAACAGGTGCTGATCAACCTTTTGGTGAATGCCCGGGACGCCCTGCTGGGCAAGCTGGGCCAGCAGAAGGATTTCAAACCCTGGATTGCCATACACGGCCAGCGTGACGAACAGTGGGTGCGCCTGTGGGTCGAGGACAACGCCGGTGGCATCGACCCGCGGCTGCTGGAGCGAATCTTCGAGCCCTTCTTCACCACTAAGCCGGTGGGCGTCGGCACCGGGCTCGGTCTGTCGGTGAGCTACGGCATAATCCAGAACATGGGCGGTCGCCTGAGTGTCAGCAACGGTCAGGACGGCGCACGTTTTTGCATCGAGCTGCCGATCGCCCAGGCGGATCAGATCACCAGATAGGCCCTGCCCGTCTGCCCACAGGTGAGGTTGGCGCCTACTTCCACATCCATCAGGTTGATCCCCAGCGCCGTCAGCAAGTTGTTCAACAGCGGATCGAGCAGGGGGCTCAGCAGGTTGCTGATCAACGGCATGATCAGGCTGGTGACACCGTTGATCACTCCTCCCGCTACTGCCACCACCGAGCCAAGGAGGTTGGCGCTGACCGGCTGGTAAACCTGCAGGCTGATCCCGGCAATAGTGCCCGACAGGCTGTTGACGAGGTTGTTGGTCGGGGCGGCGTTCTGGTAGGTCGGCGCCTGGTTGACATTGCGCGGTACGGAAAAATCCGGCGCACCGCTTGAGTAGATCAGATCCCGCCCCACGTTCGGTCCGGTCTGGCTGAGCCCCAGCGAACTATCGACCTTGATGCCGATGCCCCCTGCGGCGAAGGCCGTGCGCGCCGGCCCGCAACTGCCGATCCCCAGAATCTTGTGACAGGTCCAGATACCCAGGTCGATGATCGGCAGCGGCGTCACCACAGGTTCCGTCGAGGAAGAGAACGCGGTGTTGGGATCAATCTGCCCCACCTTGATGTCGGCCAGGGACGACTCGCTGTGCGCCGTGAGGCTTTTGGTTCCGGTGTTGCCCGTCGGACAGCTGTAGTTGGTGACGTAGGCCTTGGCGCCCCCCAGCTCCAGGTTGATATCGATTCGCGGAGAAGGCAGCACTTGCGGGTCCACTTGCTGGCACCCGGCGCCCAGCAGGCAGCCCAAGGAGTTGATGGTATCGGCCAGATTCAGGCTCAGGACACTGTTGAGGGTCGGAGTCAGCGAGCCCACCAGCCCCAGCAAGGCGTTGGCCAGGCCGGTCACCCCGGACAGGCCTGTGAGGTTGACCGAAATCAGCGTCCGTACCTGAGCTGTGCGCACGTAGATGCGATTGGCCCCCAACGGATCGAGGATGGCCAGCCGAGGGTCACCGACAGCGGAGAACTGAGGCGGCTCAATGACCTTGATCCGGACCGTCACACTGGCCAGGCCCAGCAGGTTGGCCGGTATCACCGCTGCCACTGCGCTCTTGCTGTTGGCCAGTTGAATCATCGCTTGCAGCAGTTGGAAGAGCTGCAAGTTGGCATCCAGCGCGGTGGATGCAGCACCGGTCTGCAGTTTCAGGATGTCCCCCAGTTTCAACTGCGGTATCTGGGCACTCACCGCTACTTGTAGAGCCCCCAGGGCCGCCAGTATGTCGGCGGTCGCGCCATTGGCCTGGACCACGGTGGCGGCGGTCTGGATCAGCCGGGTCAGGCTGGCCTGGGTGTTGAGCAACTGGGTGTAGTTGCCGGCGGCGACGCCCAGGTCGATCGCCAGTTGATCGAGGTAGCGCAGTAAATTGATATCGCTGTTGAGCAGGCCATTCCAGCCCACAGCACTGATGTTCACACTGCCGCCGAGCATGTTGCCCACCACGGCATTGAGTATCGGTGAGTTGGTGCTGTTGACGGTGCCTATGGTGCTGCGAATGCTCAGTTGCGCCAGCGGTGGCGTCGGCGCAGCAGCCACGGCCGTGGCGCTGAGCTGAGTGGTGAGGTTGATCGGGCCTGGCGAGAACAGCGCCCCCACCCCCGACGCCACGCTGATGGGTACGGTGTTGGTGGCAATCACCCGCACGGCCGCCGACTGCGCTGGGTTGGCATTGAAGGTACGCAAGCTGTTGGCTGCGGTGGTCAGGGAGCCACAGGTGGTGGTGAGGGTACTGCCGGTGGCGATGACGAAACCATTGCGCACTGCACTCTGCCCGGCATAGGTGGCGGCAGTCAGGCCGGCCTGGCAATTGCCGCCACGGCTGACGGCTTCCAGCGCCGCGTTGTCCGCGACCCGTTGCAACTTGCGCTGCTCCATGTAGAGCCGACCGCTGTCCACCACCAGCAACATGAGCAACAGCGCCAGACCCAGGGTCGCCGCCGCCATCAGGCCAATGGCCCCGCGTTGTCGAGCCGGGCCGGAAAACCGCTTCAGGGGAGACATCGGGGCACTCCTTTACCGGCTCGCAGCCGAGCGCTACCTCCAAGAATATGAGGCAGTGTAGACAACGCTTGAGGGGCATGCTGGCAGGGTGATAGCCCGGCTGACTGGCGGTGAGCGGGGTCATCGGGAGCCCCTCATGCGGCGTTCCCGATGAGCCTCGCAAAAACTCAGGAGCAGCTTCAGTGCGGCGGATAGTTCTGCAGGATACGCATCACCGTGGTACGCACCGCTGCACTGCGTTCGGCGGGATTGGGCGAACTGCTGAGCATCTGTTCATCACTGCCACGCCAAACCAGCTTGCCGTCCTTGCCGTCCAGAAAATCGATCTGGATGGTCGCCACTTTATAGGTGATGTTACGGGTCTCGTTGTACATCGGGCCGCCCCAGTAGCCATTCCATGGGCCACCCCAGCCTCCACCATAGTTGGTGGTGACCTGCTGCTGGCGGTCCTCGACGATCAGATACGCCTGGACATTCAGATCAGCCCGATTCCCGCCCTGGGCCGGGCGCAGGCCACGCTGGTCCAACTGCTCGGCCACCGCCTGACGGATGCGCTGCTCGGTCAGGTCACTCTTGATGCGCGGGTCGTCGGGGCGATATTGCAGGGCGGGTTCTTTCCAGCTCCAGCTGCGGTAGGCGCCAAAGTCCCGGCTGGCGTCAAAGTCATGATTGACCTGGTCGGCGGCGCAGGCACTGAGCAAGGCGGCACACACCAGTAACGCGATTCGATGGAACATGCTGTTTCTCCGCGTGAAGACAAAAAACGGGCGCCGTTCAACTAACTGGGAGGATAGGCGGCCATGGCCTTTTGCACCGCCTCGCGCAGCGAATCGGCACGTTCACTCAGGCTGCCCCTGCTGCTGGTCTCGGCGCTGGCACTCCATACCGGCTGGCCGCTGGCGCCGTCGAACAGATTGACCCGGACCACCACGACCTCCACCTCGTAGGTGCGCACCACCGGCACGCTGCCGTACATGCCGTAGCCCGGTCCGTAGCGGTTGTAACCGCCGTAGCCGCCATAACCATAGTCGTCCTGGACCTGGCGCAGGCGCTTCTCAAGGTGCAGGTCGGCGCTGACCCATAGGTCCGCCGGCCGCGAGTCATGCACGGGGCGCAAACCCTGCTGATCCAGGGCATTGCTGACCGCCTCGGCGATCTGCGCCGAGTCGGCCCAGGCCGAGCCGTTGGGCAGGCGCCCATTGAGCCAGGCCCAGTTGCGGTAGCGTCCATAGTCCCGTTGCGGCGCAGGATAGGCGCTGCGGTCGAAGGTGTTGGCCGCTTGCGGCGGCGCCGGTGGCAGCGGGTTGCTACTGGCGACGTAGGGGTTGCTGCCCTGACAGGCGGCAAGCCCGGAACACAGGAAGATCAGACCCAGGCGGCGTTTCATTGCGCACTCCGTTAGACCGGCCGGCACAGCCAATGCAGATAACGCCCAAGGCCGGCAAAGCTTGGGTGTCGGCGGTGAGCCAGCTCCATCTCCAGCAGATCCGTCAGCTCGGCGCGAGCCTGGAATTCCACCGGCATGTAATCGTGGAAAACCCGCACTCCGCTCTGGGTTTCGACTCGCCACAAGCCCTCAAGTTGCGCCGCCAGCTCACGAGGATCAAGCGGTTGTTGCGGGGTCAGGCTCTGCTTCTCACCGGCCATGTCGTTCTTGCGCAGCTTGCGGAAGTGGCCCTTGAGCAGATTGCGATAAACCAGGGCATCGCGGTTATAGAACGCCAGGGACAGCCAGCCGTCGGCGCTGGTCAGTTGGTGCAGTACCGGCAGGATCGCGTGGGGTTCGGCCAGCCATTCCAGCACCGCATGACAGAGCACCAGGTCATAGGGTTCGGTGAGCTGCCCCAGCAATTCCTGCCAGGGTGCCTGGATGAAGGTCGCCTGCTGCCCGGCGTCGGCAAAGCGCTGGCGAGCCCCCTCAAGCATGGGCGCCGCAGGCTCGGCCAGGGTCACCTGGTGCCCACGCTGGGCCAGCCACAGGGACATGTGCCCCAAGCCGGCGCCGATATCCAACACCCGCAACGGCCGCTCGGGCAGGCTTTCCTTGAGGTCGGCCTGGAGCACCGCGAGGCGGATCGCCCCCTTGGCGCCGCCATAGATCTTCTCGGCGAAACGGGTCGCCAACTGGTCGAAATGCCGATCGCTCATGAGCAGAACCGCCGTTCGCTGTCCGCCAGCTTGCTGCGCACCACCTGGTCCATGTCCAGCCCCAGCTCGCTGCACAGCAACAGCAGATAGAGGACGATATCGCCCACCTCCTGTCCGGCGTGAGCCAGCTTGTCCGCGGGCAATTGCCGCGACTGGTCCTCGGTCAGCCACTGGAAGATTTCCACCAGCTCCGCCATCTCGACACTGGCAGCCATGGCCAGGTTCTTCGGGCTGTGAAATTGCTGCCAGTCGTTACGGTCACGAATGGCGTGCAGGCGTTGGGTCAGTTGCTCTAGGTTCATCGGGGTCTCCTGAAGGCGTATAGCTTCCGGGGGTTGGGCGTGGGACGCAAGAGCGCTTTCACCGGCAAGCCGGCTCCTACAGAATGTGCAGCCCCTGGCAGCTTCTATGCTTAACAGGGAACTCGCTGCGGGCATTCATGGCCCAAGGTTGAGCTCGGCACCCGCCCCCTCTTTCATCAGGACACACACATGCAGGTAGAAAGCTTCTTCGAGTGGCTTGGCCAGGCCATAGGTTCGGTCATCCGGTTTATCGTCGACCTGCTCAGCGGGTTGTTCAATACCCTGACCCATGCCGGTGGCAACTTCGTCGACGGGCTGTCCCGGGCACTGGGAATGGACACCTCCATCGTCAGCATCATCGGCCTGATCATCGGCCTGATGTTCCTCTACTCGGCGATCCGTGCCTTCATGCGCGCCTCGATCATCCTCGGCATCATCTGGCTGGTGCTCGGCCTCTGGCTGCTGAGCTGGATCATCCACTGATCCGCTGGCGTCAGAACCTGCTCACCCACTCGCAAGCGCCGGTCAGCGATTTGCAACGCGGCATCACCGAAGCGCGGCAGATCCTCAACCGCGACTTAAACCTCGGCGCATCCTGGCGCCGAGGCTACAATGCCGGCTCTCGCAAGGAGCCTGCATGTCCCCCCTGATCACCGATTGGCGTCATCGCCCTACCCATCGTCGCGTCTGGGCCCTGGCCGCGCCGATGATTCTGTCGAATATTTCCGTGCCCCTGGTGGCTCTGGTGGACAGCACGGTGATCGGTCACCTGCCCCACGCCCATCAACTGGGCGCGGTGGCGGTTGGCGCCAGCCTCTACACCTTCCTGGCCTGGGCCATGGGCTTCCTGCGCATGGGGGCCACCGGGTTCGCTGCCCAGGCCGCCGGCCGTGGCGACGGCGCAGCCCTGCGCCAGATCCTGCTCCAGGGGCTGCTGCTGGCGTTGGGCCTGGCACTGGTGCTGGGCGCCATCGGTGTCCCCCTCAGCGGCGCCGCCTTGCATCTGATGCAGCCCTCGGCGGACCTGGACCAGATGACCCGGGCATTCTTCCACACACGCCTGCTGGGCCTGCCCGCGGCCCTGGCCAGCTTCGCCCTGGTGGGCTGGTTTCTCGGCACCCAGAACGCCCGGGCGCCGCTGACCATCCTGCTCAGCACCAACCTGGTGAACATCGCTCTCAACCTGTGGTTCGTCCTGGGCCTGGACTGGGGCGTGGTGGGCTCGGCCCGGGCCTCGGTGATCGCCGAATGGACCGGCGCCCTGATCGGCCTGGCCATGACTCGTCCGGCCCTGCGCGCCTACCCGGGGCAGATCGTCTGGGCCACGCTGCGCCGCTGGCAAAGCTGGCGCCCACTGTTGGCAGTGAACCGTGACATCTTCATCCGCAGCCTGGCCCTGCAATCGGTGTTTTTCCTGATTACCGTACAAGGTGCGCGCCTCGGGGATGCCACGGTGGCAGCCAATGCCCTGCTGCTCAACGGCCTGCTGCTCACCGCCCACGCGCTGGACGGACTGGCCCACGCGGTAGAGGCCCTGTGCGGCCACGCCATCGGCGCCCACGATCGCCAGGCCCTGCGCCGTTCGCTGGTGGTGGCCGGCGGCTGGTCGCTGTTGGCCAGCCTGGGTTTTGCCGTGCTGTTCCTGCTGGGAGGCCACCTGTTCATCGAAATGCAGACCAACATTCCCGAGGTCCGCCAGACCGCCTTCACCTATTTGCCCTACCTTGCCGTGCTGCCCCTGATCGCCGTCTGGAGCTACCTGCTGGACGGTCTGTTCATCGGTGCCACCCGAGCCCGGGAAATGCGCAACGGCATGCTCCTCACCGTGCTCCTGCTGCTACCTTTCGCCTGGGCACTGCAAGGCTTCGGCAACCACGGCCTGTGGCTGACCTTTCTGCTGTTCATGCTCCTGCGCAGCCTGACTCTGGCAGCCTTCGCCTGGCACCTGGAGCGACGCGACGGCTGGTTTGCCGGAACTCACTGAGTCGGCGTCGACTCGACAAAACCACTGACCCGATCCAGTACCGGAGCCAGGCCGCGCAAGGGCCGGGACAAGGCCGCTACCAGAGTGGCGTGGCCCGTGCGGGAGAAGTAGAACTCCTGCACCGGCACGCCTGCCGCTCGCAGCTTGCTGGCCAGACCGCCGGTATTGCGCTGCGGGTTGACCAGGGAGTCTTCGCTGGACGCGATCAACAGTGCCGGTGGCGCGCCCCGGCTGACATGGTTGATGGGCTGCGAGTCCGGCGGCGAGTCGGGGTAGAAAAACACCGGGCGCACCTCGGGGTTGCGGATCGGCAGAAAGTCATAGGGCCCGGCCAGGCCGATCCAGCCCTTGATGATCTGCGGCGTCAGCCCGACTTGCCCCAGCAAGCGCGAGTCCAGGGCGAGCATGGCCACGTTGTAGGCGCCGGAACTGTGCCCCATCAGATACAGCCGCCGCGGGTCGGCGCCAAATTCACCAATATGTTCATGGGTCCAGGCCACGGCGCGGGCCGCGTCTTCGAGAAAGGCCGGGTAGCGCACCTGTGGATACAGCCGGTAGTCCGCCAGGACCACCACCATGCCCCGAGAGGCCAGGGCCTCGCCGACGAAGTCGTAGTCGCTGCGCGAGCCACTGTTCCAACTGCCGCCATAAAAGAACACCACCGGCGCACCGGGAACCACCTGCCGGGGCTGATAGACATCCAGCTTCTGCCGGGGATCGCTGCCGTAGGCAATGTCCCGAGTCTTGATAAAGGTGCTGCCGGGTGTCAGGGAATTGAGCACTTTGAGCGGTGAGCACGCCGCCAGCAGGCTGAGCACCAGGGTGCTGAACAACAGACGCCAGGCGCCCTTGGATGTATTGAGCATCAGCAAGCCTCGTTGCGCCCATCATGGACGCCTCTTCGCAGGCTAGCTGCAAATGGGACGGGGGCCCCTCTTCAGTGACAAACGTGAAAGCCGCGCAAAAAAAAACCGCGCCCTCCATCGCAGGGCGCGGCTTTGTGCGGGGGCGGGACGGGCATCACCGGGGATGCCCGGGCCCTCAGGACGACAGGTAGGACGAGCGGGTCAGGCCCAGACGCAAGGCGTCGAGGAACTGGGTGCGCTCGGCGGCGCTGATCTTGGCGCTGGCCACCTTGTCGCGGTAGTGGGTCATCAACTCCTCCGGCGACAGGTGCACGTAGCGCAGCATGTCCTCGATGGTGTCGTGGGTCTCGATCCCGGCGTGGTACACGCTGCCATTGGCCCGCTGGTAGATGTTCACTGAGTCGGTGTCGCCGAACAGGTTGTGCATGTCGCCAAGAATTTCCTGGTAGGCGCCCACCAGGAAGATCCCCAACAGGTAGTCCTCACCCTCATTGAGGCCGTGTACCGGCAGGCTGGTCTCGATGCTCTGCTCGTCGACGTACTGCTTGATCTTGCCGTCGGAGTCGCAGGTCAGGTCCTGCAACACGGCACGGCGCAGGGGCTCTTCGTCGAGACGGTGCAGCGGCAGGATCGGCAGCACCTGGCCGATGGCCCAGGTGTCCGGCAGGCTCTGGAACACCGAGAAGTTGCAGATGTACTTGTCGGCCAGCTTGTCGTTGAGTTCGTCCAGCACCTGGCGGTGGGAACGCTGACGCGCCTTGAGGGAGTTGTGCAGGCGACGGCATACCGCGAAGTAGCACTGCTCGGCCAGGGCTTTTTCGGCCAGGGTCAGCTTGCCGTCGGCATACTGGGCCGCCACGTCGCTCATGTAGTGAGTGGCGCGCCAGTAAGTTTCGGTGACCATCTCGATGTCGGTCGGACCCAGCAGGTCCACCAGCCATTGCACGGTTTCCGGCAGCTCTTCCTTGTTTTCGATCTTCGGCACGTCGTCGTTGTGTTTCTCGACGTCGGTGACCTGCACCACCAGCATGGCGTGGTGGGCAGTCAGGGAACGACCGCTCTCGGAGAAAATGTGCGGATGCGGCAGGTTCTGCGCATCGCAGAATTCCTTGAGCATGCCCACCACCACGCCGGCGTAGTCGTCCATGTCGTAGTTGATCGAGCTGGCATTGCGCGAGTGGGTACCGTCGTAGTCCACGCCGAGGCCGCCACCGACGTCGATGTGGTCCACCGGCAGGCCGAGGTTGCGCAATTCGCCGTAGTAGCGGATGGCTTCCTTGAAGCCGTGCTGGTAGTCCGCCAGGTTGGCGATCTGCGAGCCCATGTGGAAGTGCAGCAGGCGAATGCCCTGGTCCAGGCCGGCGGCGCGGAAACGCTCCACCACCGACAGCAGTTGCGCCGCCGACAGGCCGAACTTGGACTTTTCACCACCGGTGTCGGCCCATTTGCTCGAAGCCAGGGACGACAGGCGTACCCGCAGGCCCACTTGTGGCTTGACCTTGAGGGACGCCGCTTCCTCGATCACCAGGCCCACTTCGGACTCTTTCTCGATGACGATGAACACGTTGTGACCGAGCTTCTGGCCCATCAGCGCCAGGCGGATGAACTCGCGATCCTTGTAGCCGTTGCAAACGATGGTGCCGCCCTTGGGCGCCAGGGCCAGGACCGCCAGCAGCTCCGGCTTGGAGCCGGCTTCCAGGCCAATGGAGACATTCTGGGTAGCGATGATGTTCTCGATCACCGCTTCCTGCTGGTTAACCTTGATCGGGTACAGGGCGGTGTACTTGCTCTGGTATTCCAGGCGGCCGATGTTGGCGTCGAAAGCGCCGGTCAGCTGGCGCACGCGGTCCTGGAGGATGTCCGGGAAGCGCACCAGCAAAGGCAGGGACAAGCCGCTCTTGCGCAGCTCCTCGACTTGTTCGAACAGATCGATGGGCAAACTGCTCGGGCCGTTCGGACGAACTTCGACGCGACCGGCGTCATTGATCGCGAAATACCCGGCCCCCCAATGGCGAATCCCGTAAACACTGCGGCTGTCCGCAACTGTCCATTGGCTGCCATCGTCTTTACGTGTGCGTCGTACGGACATCGAAGTCCCCTATAAAGAAGTCATAGAGCGCCGCCCCAATCCGGGGTCGGCGCAGTCTAAAGAATGAAAATGACGATTAGCCTGCAAGCGCAATAGACCGCGCATGCCGTGCTGAGTTTAGAAACCGTTCATGAACAGGCTCTGTGAAAACCATGGAGACGACGCCAGCGTCCTGAGCCAATCAAGACAGCGTCCAGTCAGAGGTGGTTTTCACAGAGGCTGCTAGCCGCCGGACTTCTTCGCCTTGAAACCGTGCTTGACCAGTTCCGCCAAGAGTAGCTCGACATGGTCACCCTGGATTTCAATGACGCCGTCCTTCAAGGCGCCACCGGTACCACAACGTTTCTTCAACGTCGTGGCAAGCTCCCTGAGGGCGTCTTCGGCCAGGGGCACGCCGGTGATGGTGGTCACCGTCTTGCCGCCACGGCCCTTGCTCTCGCGACGCACGCGGGCAATGCCGTCGCCGGCCGGAATCACGGTTTGTTTGCAGATACAGGCGGCCACCGGCTGGCTACAGTCCGGGCAATGTCGACCTGCGTCGGTGGAAAACACCAGGCCACCAAGGGCGGCGAAGGATGCGGCTTTTTTGGCCACCGGCAATCCTCTTGGGAGGACAAAGACTGGTCGAAGCATATGGCGCTGCCATCGACCGCGAAGCCCCACTCAGGCAGGGGCAGCGCTACTGACCCGGCGCGCTTGCAACAAGCGCCGCCGGTTCAGCTTGAAAAGTCGCGCAGTGTAACGGCAAAAAGCCCGGTTGCTAAGAGCCAATCAGCGTCAATTTATGCAACTTTAACGACGACGCGCCAGATAGCGTTGCAAGGCGGCCAGGGAGTCCGGGCAATAGGGCTTTTCGTGGATTTCCCGCAGCACCTGATCCAGGGGAATGAAGTGCGCTTCCAGGACTTCTTCCGGCTGCAGGCGCAGCGGACCGTCCCACACGGCAGAGAACGCCGAACACCAGAGACGGTTGCCGGTGTCCTCGAAAAAGAAGTGATCATGGGCGGTCAGTTCGACCCCGCTCACCCCCAGCTCCTCTTCCAGCTCCCGGGCGGCGGATTCGGCATAGCTTTCAGTCGCCAGGACCATGCCGCCTGCGGCGACATCCCAATAGCCCGGATAGATGGCCTTGCTCAGGGTGCGCCGGTGCACGCACAGCTCACCGGCGGAATTGAACAGCATGATGTAGGTGCCACGCCCGATCAGGCCGCGCTGGCGCAGCTCCGAGCGGACCATGGCACCCAACAGTTGGTCTTCGCCATCGACCCAGGCAATTTCTTCAGCGTCGGAGGCGGCGCGATGGGCCGCCTCATTGGTGGTTGCAACCATGGATCAGCCTTGATTGAGCAGTTGGCGCAAGTCGATGACCGCCGCGTTGGCCCGGGAAATATAGTTGGCCATGACCAGCGAGTGGTTGGCCAGGACGCCGAAGCCGCTGCCATTGAGAATCATCGGGCTCCAGACCGGCTCCTGGGATGCCTCCAGCTCACGGATGATCTGACGCACACTGACCGTGGCGTTCTTTTTCGCCAGCACGTCGGCGAAGTCCACTTCAATCGCGCGCAGCAGGTGCGACAGCGCCCAGGCCTGGCCACGGGCCTCGTAGAAGACGTTGTCGATCTGCATCCATGGGGTTTCCACCACTTCTTCATCCACCTGCGGACCCTGGCCCGGGGCCGGCACTTCGGTTTTCAGTGCGGTGTTGAGCTTGACCCGGCCCACACTGGCCGACAGCCGTTGGGACAGAGAGCCCAGGCGCGTCCCTACATCACCCAGCCAGTTGTTGAGGTTGTCGGCACGGGCATAGAACTGTGCGGTCTTCTGGTTTGGATCGGAAAGGCGAGCCTGGTAGCGGCTAAGGGAATTGATGCCTTCCTGATACTCCGACTCGCTGGATGGCAGCACCCAGCTCTTGTTGTCGAAGTTGAAGCGCGGTTCGGCCTTGGCCAGGTCGGCGTCTTCAGCGGACTGCGACTGGGAGCGGGCGAAGTCCTTGCGCAAGGCTCGGGTCAGGTCGCGGACCTGGACCAGCACGCCGTATTCCCAGCTTGGCATGTTGTCCATCCACAGGCCCGGTGGAAAACGGTCGTTGGAGATATAGCCACCCGGCTTGTCCAGCAAGGTACCGACCACGGTCTTCAGGGTTTCCACGGTGGTGTAGCCCACCACCATCTGCCGGCCTTCCTTCTCGGCAGCGATCTGGGCGTTCTGCTGGACCGGGAACAGCGCAGGTTCCTGGCTCCAGTACCAGCCCAGGCCGCCAGTGACCAACAGATACAGGCCCAGCAAGGTGGCCAGGGCACGACTGAACAGCAGGCCACCGAAATAGCTGCGTGTCGCCGACTTGGGTTCGGCAGCACGATCCGGCGCGCTGCCTGCGCGATTCTTCCAATCCAGCATGGCTATGTCCTTTCAATCACTTGGGTTCATCGGTTCGACCACAACCCTACTCCATCGTGCCTTGCCTTGACGGGATAAATCTTCCGGCAAATGCGCGCCGCGCAATGATTGCGAATCAGGCGGTCACTATAAATGAAGCACACTCCAGAGCCTATGCGACCAGGCAGTCAGGAACTGAATAACGCCGCTTTGCACATTATTGACGTACGACACTCATGGGATACAAAAGTGGTGCTAGCATAGAGCCACCAGTCGATCTCAGCATGCACCCTAACTAGTAGTCAGGATATGACCGAGCCAGAAGACCCCAGCCGTGAGCGCCTCAAGCACCACTTTGCCCAGCGGGTAATTCATCAGGCACGTCAGATTCTTGAGATATGGCAGCGTCTGCAGCGCAGCGAATGGTCCACCAACGACATGTCGGAACTGTGTGAAGCCAACCTGCGCCTGCTGCGTTTCGCTGAACGCTTCGAACAGCCCGAACATACCCAACTGGCCCGCAGCATCGGCCAATCGCTGGAAGCGGTCGATGCCAATCGCGGTCGCCTGAGCAGCAACCTGATCACCGATCTCAATCGCTTGATGCAGCGCCTGTCGCGCACCGGCCTGCGCCACGGCGACCAGTTGGAACAGACCTTCCTGCCACCGTTGCGCAAACCTATCTACGTGATGTTGCAGGATCACGACCGGGCCGAACGCCTGGCCAAGCAACTGGAATTCTTTGGCCTCACGGCCCAGTCCCTGGACAGCATCGCCGCCTTTCGTTCGTCCATGGTCGAGCGCTTGCCGGCGGCCATCGTCATCGACGTAGACTTCTGCGGCCCCGGCATGGGCCTGACCCTGGCAGCCGAAGCCCAGGTCGGCCTGGAACAGAAACTACCGCTGCTGTTCTTCAGCCTGCATGAAACCGACACCCCGACTCGCCTGGCGGCAGTACGCGCCGGCGGCCAGGAGTTCCTCACCGGCACCCTGGAAGCCTCCAGCCTGCTGGAAAAGATCGAAGTGCTGACCTGCGTCGCCCAGTACGAACCTTATAAAGTGCTGATCATCGACGACTCCCGGGCCCAGGCCCTGCATACCGAGCGCCTGCTCAACAGCGCCGGAATCGTCACCCGCACCCTGATCGAGCCAATCCAGGCCATGGCCGAGCTGGCGGACTTTCAGCCGGACCTGATCATCCTCGACATGTACATGCCGGCCTGCACCGGGACCGAGCTGGCCAAGGTGATCCGCCACAACGACCGCTATGTCAGTGTGCCGATCATCTACCTGTCCGCCGAAGACGACCTGGACAAGCAACTGGACGCCATGAGCGAAGGCGGCGACGACTTCCTCACCAAGCCCATCAAGCCGCGGCACCTGATCACCACCGTGCGCAACCGCGCGGCCCGGGCCCGCAACCTCAAGGCGCGAATGGTCCGTGACAGCCTCACCGGCCTGTACAACCACACCCACATCCTGCAACTGCTGGAAGACTGCAGCTTCCGCGCTCGCCGCGAGAGCAAGCCACTGAGCTTCGCCATGCTCGACATCGACCATTTCAAACGGGTCAATGACAGCCATGGCCACCCCATGGGCGACCGGGTAATCAAGAGCCTGGCCCTGTTCCTCAAGCAGCGCCTGCGCAAGACCGACTTCATCGGCCGCTACGGCGGCGAAGAGTTCGCCATCGTCATGCCCGACACCGATCAGGACGCTGCCTGCAAAGTGCTGGACGAAATCCGCCAGCGCTTTGCCGAGATCCATTACCCGGCCCAGCCCCAGGACCTGTGGTGCACCTTCAGCGCCGGCGTGGTTGAGATGCAGGAAGACTCCGACAGCCTGATGATGGCCAGCCAGGCGGACGAGGCGCTGTACCGCGCCAAGCACAGCGGACGCAACCGGGTGCAGGCCGCACGGCAATCAAGTCAAAGTGCCATCTTTTCATCCGAATCCACAGATTCGGTCATAACCTTGTAATACAAACGCAATAAATTCAGGCGCTTACCATTTTTGCCGTTGGTAGAGCCCTGATGCGCCTGAAGCTGCTGACCAATCTCAATACCCTGCTGTTAGTTGCCGTCTGCCTGGCCCTGGGGGCCACGCTCTGGTGGTCGCAACGAGCCCTGGAACGCCCCTATCTGCTGATGGAGCGCTACCTGGGACTGTCCCAGCAGTTTCAAAACCAGGTGGCGCGCAACATCGAAGACTACCTGGCCAGCGGTGACGCTCTGCGCCTGAGTAGCGCGGCGCAGGCCATCGAGGCCCTGCAAGGCGAACTGACCGAGCTGCCGCCGCAGCTCGCGCAAAGCCTGCGCCCGAGCCTGGCCAGCCTGGACGACTTCAGCAGGACCGACCTGCTGGCCGCGGGCAAGCTGGCCGGCGATCCCCAGGCCCTGCTGTTGCAGGCCGAGCGGGAGCTGGGCGCCAACCTGGAACAGCTCAGCCAGTACGCCAGCAGGACCCAGTCCACAGAAGGCGCCACTTACCTGCCCTTGCTGCTCACCGCTGCACAGCACCTGGGCAAACTGTCCCTGGCCCGGGACAAGCTGGTGAGCAGCGGCCGCAGCGAACTGGCCGCCGATGTCGAACGCGAAGTGAACAATATCAAGGCCCAGGCCGACCGGCTCGAAGCCCTGCCTTTATTAGGGGTAACCGCCAGCAGCGAATCGGGCACCGATGATTTTGCTGCCCTGATGGGCCTGGAAAACACCCAGAAAGCCGCCGCAGAAGACGCCGGCGTCGGCCTCAAGCGCGAACTCCACAGCCTGCTCAACCGTTATCCGGCAGAACTCGAACGCACCCGGCAACAGATCCAGAAACGCGCCGACCTGAGCGCCGCGACCCTGTTGAAGATCACCGCTGTGCGCCAGGCCATCGCCGAGCTGGAACCCGCGGTACGGGCCCAGCACGGCCAGATCCAGGGCGAAGTGCGCTTGATGCAGGGGCTGATGATTGGCCTGATCCTGCTGATCGCCCTGGTCATCGACACCTTGCAGCGCAAGCTGGCCCGAGTCCTGACCAACCTGGCCCCGGCGCTATCGACCTGGGCCGAAGGCGACTTCAGCCGGCCGATCCAGTTGGGCAAGACCAACCGCGAACTGCACGCCATCGAAGAGTCCCTGAACCGCCTTCGAGCCTATCTGGTGGACCTGGTGGGCACCATTCGCCAGAACGCCGAGCAAGTGGCTGGCAGCAGCCGCGCCCTGGCCGACCTCAGCAGCGGCCTGCACAGCGGCGCCGAGCGCCAGGCCGGCGACACCGCCCAGATCCGCGATGCCCTGGGGGAGCTGGAAGCCACCATCCAGCAGGTTGCCGGTGACGCCAGCCAGGCCGCCGATGCCAGCCGCAGCGCTGGCCTTGCGGTGCAACAGGGGCAGAAAGTCATAGGCCTGAGCCTGACCGGGCTGCACGCCCTGGTGGGCGAGGTACAGGGCAACGCGCAAATGATCGAGCACCTGGCCCAGGAGTCCGCCACCATCGGCGGCGTGCTGACAGTGATCCGCTCCATTGCCGAACAGACCAACCTGCTGGCCCTCAACGCCGCCATCGAAGCTGCCCGTGCTGGAGAAATGGGCCGCGGCTTTGCCGTGGTCGCCGAAGAGGTGCGCTCCCTGGCCCAGCGTACCGCCGGGGCCACGGCGCAGATCCAGACCTTGATCGCCGGCCTGCAGACCGCCGCGCAACAATCGGTGCAAGGCATGCGCGCCCAGGTGGAACACGCCGAAGCCACCGCCAGCCAGGCCCAGGCTGCCGACGGCGCCCTGGACGAAATCGTCGGGGCGATCCAGACCATTGCCGACACCGCCGTGCGCATCGCCGACGTCACGGCCCAGCAAAGCGGTGCGGTCAGCGAGATCCGCGATCACAGCGAGCGCATCCATCAACTGGGCGGCGACAACCTGCTGCGCATTGGCGAAGGCCGGGCCCAGGGCGATAACCTGCTGGACCTCGGGGGACAATTGCATACAGCGGTGCAAGCCTTCCGCGTCTAAGCTGTGCATCTGCCCCGGCTTTCCCCGACAAACGCCTGATCATCGGTGAAACGGCTGGCCGGGAGTTCAGTGCTCTTACCCTGCAGGCAAATGACCGGATTTAACTGCTTGGTCACATATTTTGCGCAAACATCGGTCATCGTGCTGGCTATTGCCGAGAACTGGACAGTCATAAAGTCTTTCCGGCATAGTCGCCGGGTTCTGACAACAGCACCCCGATAACAAGGAACAACCGATGGCCACCCTACTGGTTCTTCACGGACCCAACCTGAACCTGCTCGGCACCCGTGAACCGGGGGTCTACGGTGCAACCACCCTGGCCCAGATCAACCAGGATCTGGAGCAGCGGGCCCGTGATGCCGGGCATCATCTGCAGTATCTGCAGAGCAATGCCGAGTACGAATTGATCGAACGTATCCATGCTGCCCGCGATGAAGGCGTGGACTTCATTTTGATCAATCCAGCAGCTTTTACGCATACAAGCGTCGCATTACGTGACGCGCTGCTGGCGGTGAGCATCCCATTCATCGAAGTGCATTTGTCCAACGTGCACAAACGCGAACCTTTCCGCCATCACTCCTACTTCTCCGACGTTGCGGTGGGAGTGATCTGCGGCCTTGGCGCCAGCGGTTACCGACTGGCCCTGGAGGCCGCACTAGAGCAGCTTGAACAACAAGCTAAACGCCCCTGACCGACCCTTGGGAGTTGATGATTCATGGATATCCGTAAAGTTAAGAAACTGATCGAACTGCTGGAAGAGTCCGGCATCGACGAGCTGGAGATCAAGGAAGGCGAAGAGTCCGTACGCATCAGCCGCCACAGCAAGACTCCAGCCCAGCAGTACTACGCACCGGCTCCCGTTGCCGCACCCGTAGCTGCACCTGCCGCAGCCGCACCGGCCGCCGCCGCTCCTGCCGCACCCGCCGCACCTGCGCTGAACGGCACCGTAGCCCGCTCGCCAATGGTCGGTACTTTCTACCGCAAATCTTCGCCTACCTCGCCAGCCTTCGTTGAAGTCGGCCAGAGCGTGAAGAAAGGCGACACCCTGTGCATCGTCGAAGCGATGAAGATGATGAACCACATCGAAGCTGAAACCAGCGGTGTGATCGAATCCATTCTTGTCGAAGACGGCCAGCCGGTTGAGTACGACCAACCGCTGTTCACCATCGTTTGAACCGCGGAGAGTCTTTGATGTTGAAGCCTGCGAAGTTGGAAAAAGTCCTGATCGCCAACCGCGGCGAAATCGCCCTGCGGATCCTGCGTGCCTGCAAGGAAATGGGGATCAAGACCGTCGCCGTCTACTCCAAGGCCGACAAGGAGCTGATGCACCTGGGCCTGGCGGACGAATCCGTCTGCATCGGGCCTGCGCAAGCCGCGCAGTCCTACCTGCACATCCCGGCCATCATCGCGGCCGCTGAAGTCACTGGCGCTACGGCAATCCACCCTGGCTACGGCTTCCTGGCGGAAAACGCCGACTTCGCCGAACAGGTGGAAAACTCCGGCTTCGCCTTCATCGGCCCGAAAGCTGACACCATCCGCCTGATGGGCGACAAGGTTTCCGCCAAGCACGCCATGATCGCGGCCGGTGTTCCTACGGTTCCAGGTTCCGACGGCCCACTGCCGGAAGACGAAGAAACTGCCCTGCGCATTGGCCGTGAAGTCGGCTACCCGGTGATCATCAAGGCCGCTGGCGGCGGCGGTGGTCGCGGCATGCGCGTGGTGCACAAGGAAGAAGACCTGATCGCCTCGGCGAAGCTGACCCGCTCCGAAGCCGGCGCAGCGTTTGGCAACCCGATGGTCTACCTGGAGAAGTTCCTGACCAACCCACGTCACGTGGAAGTTCAGGTGCTGTCCGACGGCCAGGGCAACGCCATCCACCTGGGCGACCGCGACTGCTCGCTGCAGCGTCGTCACCAGAAAGTCCTCGAAGAAGCGCCGGCACCGGGCATCGACGAGACTGCGCGCCAGGAAGTCTTCGCCCGCTGCGTCAAGGCGTGCATCGACATCGGCTACCGCGGTGCCGGTACGTTCGAGTTCCTTTACGAGAACGGCCGCTTCTACTTCATCGAGATGAACACTCGCGTACAGGTAGAGCACCCGGTTTCGGAAATGGTGACCGGTATCGACATCGTCAAGGAGATGCTCAGCATCGCCGCCGGCAACAAGCTGTCGTTCACCCAGGATGACGTGGTTATCCGCGGTCACGCCCTGGAATGCCGGATCAACGCCGAAGACCCGAAAACCTTCATGCCAAGCCCAGGCACGGTCAAGCATTTCCATGCTCCGGGCGGCAACGGCGTGCGCGTCGACTCGCACCTGTACAGCGGTTACGCGGTTCCACCGAACTACGATTCGTTGATCGGCAAGCTGATCACCTACGGGGCGACCCGTGACGAAGCCATGGCGCGCATGCGCAATGCGCTGGACGAAATCGTCGTCGACGGGATCAAGACCAACATCCCGCTGCACCGCGATCTGACCCGTGACGAAGGCTTCTGCAAAGGGGGCGTGAACATTCACTACCTCGAGCACAAGCTGGCCGAGCAACACTGATCGGTACTCGCCACACCGACAAGGCCGCTTTCGAGCGGCCTTGTCGCATCCGCCCCCACAGCCCTGTAGGAGCGAGCTTGCTCGCGAACCGCGCAGCGGCCATTCCCTGATCAACCGCCACCGCGACCAAGCACTCGGCATCCCCCCTCGCTCCTGCGGGTCGTCTCGCGTAAACTTGCGCGCTTCTCGCGGCCCGCTAGGCTGCACATCACATATTTTCAAAGGTGCCCGCCATGCCTTGGCTGCAAGTCCGTCTCGCCATCAGCCCAGAACAAGCCGAAACCTATGAAGACGCTTTTCTTGAAGTCGGTGCCGTCTCGGTCACCTTTATGGACGCCGAGGATCAGCCGATCTTCGAACCCGAACTGAACACCACCCCGCTGTGGTCCCACACTCACTTGCTGGCCCTGTTCGAGGGCGGCACCGAAGCCGCCAGCGTGCTCGCTCACCTGGAACTGCTGACCGGCAGCCCGCTGCCCGAGCACCATAGCGAAGTCATCGAGGACCAGGACTGGGAACGCAGCTGGATGGACAACTTCCAGCCGATGCGTTTCGGCCAGCGCCTGTGGATAGTTCCAAGCTGGCACGCTGCACCGGAGCCTGACGCGGTCAACCTGCTGCTAGACCCGGGCCTGGCCTTCGGCACCGGCACCCACCCGACCACCGCGCTGTGCCTGGAGTGGCTGGACGGCCAGGACCTGAAGGACTGCAACGTGCTGGACTTCGGTTGCGGCTCGGGAATCCTCGCCATCGCAGCCCTGTTGCTGGGCGCCAAGCAAGCGGTCGGCACCGATATCGACGTGCAGGCACTGGAAGCCTCCCGCGACAACGCCGGGCGCAACGGTATTGCCGACGAACTGTTCCCACTGTACCTGCCCGAGCAACTGCCCCAGGTCCAGGCCGATGTGCTGGTGGCCAACATCCTGGCCGGCCCGCTGGTCTCCCTGGCCCCGCAGCTGTCGGGCCTGGTGAAGTCCGGAGGACGCCTGGCACTCTCTGGCATCCTCGCCGAACAAGGTGAGGAAGTGGCTGCCGCCTATGCCCAGGACTTCGATCTGGACCCGATCGCCACCCTCGATGGCTGGGTGCGCATCACCGGCCGTCGGCGCTAGAATGGCCGCCTGCATAATCCGGATGGCCGCATGACCGACAGTTTCGTCACCCAATGCCCGCATTGCCAAACCAGGTTCCGTGTCAGCCATGCTCAGTTGAGCGTGGCTCGCGGGGTGGTTCGCTGCGGCTCCTGCCTGCAGGTGTTCAACGCCGCGCGGCAGTTGCTTGAGCAGCGCGCCGCCAAGGAAAGCGCAACATCCAGGCCGGCGGCGAAACCGGCAACCGCGCCTGCGGTAGCAGCGACGCCAAAACCCGAACAGCAGCCCGCCCCCGTACCTACGCCTGCGGCGGCACCTCCCCAGCGCGCCATCAGCCAGAAACAATGGTCGGCTGCCGAAATGGACCTGGATCACCTGGACCTCGACGAGGAATTGGCCAAGCTCGAGCAGCGGGAGATTCAGCCGGCCAAGGCCTTTGGCCAGGAACGCGAACACCAGGAAGACAGCCTCAGCGCCCGTCGCGACCCTCAGGACGCCGATGAAGCCCACTGGCCCGACGGCCTGTTCGGCAGCGCCGGCGAGCACGACGAGTCAGAGCCGGCCCCCCTCAAGGCCCAGGCACATCAGGACGACGTTGAACCCGAGCCGGCCCGCCCCAGCCGCACCGAGCCGTCGCTGTCCTTCAACCTGGCGGATCTGGATGACGAACCAAAGGCGCCGAAACTGCGCCAGGACGACGACCTGGAACCCTTCGAGGCCCAGGCTCACACAGACGCCGCCGAACACGACGAACCATCACCAGCCGCCACCCCCGGCAAGAAACGCCGCGAACGCAGCGAGCCCGGAGTCCAGGAAGATGTACTGCTGGACCTTGTGGACGACCCAATCCACCTCGATTGGCAGAAACGCCGCTCCCCCTGGGGCCGGCGCCTGCTCTGGCTGCTGCTGATCCTGCTGGCCGCCGGCGGCCTGGCGGGACAATACATCGCGTATCACTTCGACGAGCTCGCACGCCAGGATCAGTACCGCCCGTGGTTCCAGGAGTTGTGCCCGGAATTTGGCTGTACGGTACCGTCCCGCGTGGATATCGCCCGAATCAAGAGCAGCAACCTGGTGGTGCGCAGCCACCCGGAATTCAGCGGAGCACTGGTGGTGGACGCCATCATCTATAACCGCGCGCCCTTCTCCCAACCCTTCCCACTGCTGGAGCTGCGCTTCGCCGACCTCAACGGCCATCTGATTGCCAGCCGCAGCTTCAAACCCGGGGAATATCTGGGCGGCGAGATGCAGGATGTGGCGGAAATGCCGCCGCAGACGCCGATTCACATCGCCCTGGATATTCTCGACCCCGGACCGAAAGCCGTGAACTACAGTCTGAGTTTCCACTCGCCCGAGTGAATCGGCTGATCAGACTAACGGACAACTCTGGATTGACGACAGATTTATGACTGCATCGCTCAGATTGATCCCCGGGCGATAACGGAAGAACTGTTCAGATTTTATCCAATTCAGCCTTTATCCAGTCATCGAGAGCGGGTATCATGCCAACCCTTTTTCGAACTCTCATGATCCGGCCCCACAACAGGGAAGTCCTATGTCGGCGGTACGCATCGGCCCATATACATTGCACAACGGCTTGATTCTCGCCCCGATGGCGGGTGTCACCGACCAGCCCTTTCGTCAGCTTTGCAAGCAGTTGGGCGCGGGCCTTGTAGTCTCGGAAATGGTCACCAGCGACATGAGCTTGTGGAACAGCCGCAAATCGCGGTTGCGCATGATCCACGAAGGCGATCCCGAGCCACGCTCGGTACAGATTGCCGGTGGCGATGCACAGATGCTGGCAGACGCCGCCCGCGCCAACGTCGAGTTGGGCGCACAGATTATTGATATCAACATGGGTTGTCCGGCGAAGAAGGTCTGCAACAAGGCTGCCGGTTCCGCATTGCTGAAAGACGAAGCCCTGGTCAACGAGATTCTCCAGGCGGTGGTGGCCGCGGTGGACGTACCGGTCACCCTGAAGATCCGCACCGGCTGGGACCGGCAGAACAAGAACGGCCTGACGGTGGCGAAGATCGCCGAGCAGGCGGGCATCACGGCACTGGCGGTCCACGGTCGGACCCGGGCCGATCTGTACACCGGTGAAGCCGAGTACGACACCATTGCCGCGATCAAGCAGGCGGTGTCGATTCCGGTCTTTGCCAACGGCGACATCGACTCGCCCGAGAAGGCCCGGCAGGTATTGCACGCCACCGGGGCCGACGGGTTGTTGATCGGCCGGGCCGCCCAGGGGCGGCCATGGATTTTTCGTGAAATCGAACACTACCTGCGTACCGGTGAAACCCTCCCGGCACCGGAGCTGTTCGAAGTGGAACGTATTCTGCTAGAGCACCTGGCCGCGCTGCATGCCTTCTATGGGGAGGTCATGGGCGTCCGCATTGCGCGCAAGCATGTGGGCTGGTATCTCGCAACCCTGCCGGGCGCCAGGGAGTTTCGCGCCCACTTCAATCGTTTGGAAGATACGGAAGCACAATGCGCCAACGTTCGTGAGTTCTTTGCCGGACGTTACAAGAGCCTGGAAACAGGGGACGGAGAGGGGGTGGCCGCATGACGATGATGACCGAGACTTTAGTGAGTGGAACTACACCCGTGAGCGACAACGTGAATTTGAAACAGCACCTCAATACACCCAGCGAAGAAGGCCAGACCCTTCGCGGGAGTGTCGAGAAGGCGCTGCACAATTATTTCGCCCACCTTGAGGGCGCTGCCGTCACGGACGTGTACAACCTGGTGCTCTCCGAAGTCGAGGCTCCGTTGCTCGAAAGCGTGATGAACTACGTCAAGGGCAACCAGACCAAGGCCAGCGAACTCCTGGGCCTGAACCGCGGCACCCTGCGCAAGAAACTCAAGCAGTACGATTTGTTGTAAGCATTCAATCAAACCAGAAAGGCGCCCGCGTAAAAAACGGTCGCCTTTTTTGCTGACTCCTTTGCTTTTGATGGAAATTGAGATGACCGACCAGACTATCCGCCTGCCGATCCGCCGCGCCTTGATCAGTGTTTCCGACAAGACCGGGATCCTCGAATTCGCCAAGGAGCTGGAAGCCCTCGGTGTGGAGATCCTCTCCACCGGCGGGACCTTCAAACTGCTGCAGGACAACGGCGTGGCCGCAGTGGAAGTCGCGGATTACACCGGTTTCGCGGAAATGATGGACGGTCGGGTCAAGACCCTGCACCCGAAAATCCACGGCGGTATCCTCGGTCGTCGCGGTATCGACGACGCCATCATGAACGAGCACGGGATCAAGCCCATCGATCTGGTAGCGGTCAACCTCTACCCCTTCGAAGCCACCATTTCCAAGCCCGGCTGCGACCTGCCGACCGCCATCGAGAACATCGATATCGGCGGCCCGACCATGGTCCGCTCGGCGGCCAAGAACCATAAGGACGTGGCCATCGTGGTCAACGCCAGCGACTACGCCGGCATCCTGGAAAGCCTCAAGGCCGGCGGCCTGACCTACGCCCAGCGGTTCGACCTGATGCTCAAGGCCTTCGAACACACCGCCGCCTACGACGGCATGATCGCCAACTACATGGGCACCGTGAACCAGGCTGCCGAGACCCTCAGCACAGAAGGTCGCAGCGAATTCCCGCGCACCTTCAACAGCCAGTTCATCAAGGCCCAGGAAATGCGCTACGGCGAGAACCCGCACCAGAGCGCGGCGTTCTACGTGGAAGCCAAGCCTGCCGAAGTCGGCATCGCCACCGCCACCCAACTGCAAGGCAAGGAGCTGTCCTACAACAACGTAGCCGACACCGACGCGGCCCTGGAATGCGTGAAGAGCTTCGTCAAGCCGGCCTGCGTCATCGTCAAGCACGCCAACCCCTGTGGCGTGGCGGTGAGCCCGGACGCTGAAGGCGGCATCCGCCAGGCCTACGAACTGGCCTACGCCACCGACACCGAATCGGCCTTCGGCGGCATCATCGCCTTCAACCGCGAACTGGATGCAGCCACCGCCAAGGCCATCGTCGAGCGTCAGTTCGTCGAAGTGATCATTGCCCCGAGCGTCAGTGAAGAAGCCCGCGCCATCGTCGCCGCCAAGGCCAATGTGCGCCTGCTGGCCTGCGGCGAGTGGTCGGCAGACCGCGTACCGGCCTGGGACTACAAGCGCGTCAACGGTGGCCTGCTGGTGCAGAGCCGCGACATCGGCATGATCGGTGCCGACGACCTGAAAGTAGTGACCAAGCGCGCCCCGACCGAACAGGAAGTCCACGACCTGATCTTTGCCTGGAAAGTCGCCAAATTCGTCAAGTCCAACGCCATCGTCTACGCCAAGAACCGCCAGACCATCGGTGTCGGCGCCGGCCAGATGAGCCGCGTGAACTCGGCGCGGATCGCCGCCATCAAGGCCGAGCACGCCGGTTTGCAAGTAGCGGGCTCGGTAATGGCCTCTGACGCGTTCTTCCCGTTCCGCGACGGCCTGGACAACGCCGCCAAGGTCGGCATCACCGCGGTGATCCAGCCCGGTGGCTCGATGCGTGACAACGAAGTGATTGCCGCAGCCGACGAAGCGGGCATTGCCATGGTCTTCACCGGCATGCGCCACTTCCGTCACTGATACGACAACGGTCGCACTGACACCGGCATCTGCTGCGTTGGAGCCCACCTCGATGATGCTCATTGCCAACAGGCAACTGCGCTCATCGAGGTGGGCTCCGCCTTGCATCTAGCACTGTCATTGCAACCTCCTGAGGCGTGCAGCTCTTCAGGTTCCAAAACAGAATTAGCGTCATCCGAGGTTTTTGAAATGAATGTACTGATCATTGGTAGCGGCGGTCGTGAACACGCTCTGGCCTGGAAAGTCGCTCAGGACCCACGGGTTCAGAAAGTGTTTGTCGCCCCGGGCAACGCCGGTACCGCCATCGAAGCCAAGTGCGAGAACGTCGCCATTGACGTCCTGGCCCTGGAACAGTTGGCGGATTTCGCCGAGAAAAACGTCTCCCTGACCATCGTCGGTCCAGAAGTGCCGCTGGTGGCCGGCGTGGTGGATCTGTTCCGCTCCCGTGGCCTGGACTGCTTCGGCCCAACCGCCGGCGCCGCGCAGCTGGAAGGTTCGAAAGCCTTCACCAAGGACTTCCTCGCACGCCACAAGATCCCGACTGCCGACTACCAGAACTTCACCGAGATCGAGCCGGCCCTGGCCTATCTGCAGGAAAAAGGTGCGCCGATCGTGATCAAGGCCGACGGCCTGGCCGCCGGCAAAGGCGTGATCGTCGCCATGACCCTGGCCGAAGCCGAGGAAGCCGTGCGCGACATGCTCGCTGGCAATGCCTTCGGTGATGCCGGTTCCCGCGTCGTCATCGAGGAGTTCCTCGACGGCGAGGAAGCCAGCTTCATCGTCATGGTCGATGGCAAGAACGTGCTGCCCATGGCCACCAGCCAGGACCACAAACGCGTCGGCGACGGCGACACTGGCCCCAATACCGGTGGCATGGGCGCTTACTCGCCGGCACCGGTGGTCACTTCCGAAGTGCACCAGCGGGTGATGGATCTGGTGATCTGGCCCACCGTGCGCGGCATGGCCGAGGAAGGCAACGTCTACACCGGCTTCCTCTATGCCGGCCTGATGATCGACAAGGCTGGCAACCCGAAAGTCATCGAGTTCAACTGCCGCTTCGGCGACCCGGAAACCCAGCCGGTGATGCTGCGCCTGCAATCGAGCCTGGTGCTGTTGGTGGAAGCCGCCCTGGCCCAGGCCCTGGACAAGGTCGAAGCCCAGTGGGACCCACGCCCAAGCCTGGGCATCGTCCTGGCCGCCGGCGGCTATCCTGGTGACTATGCCAAGGGCGCGGCCATCACTGGCCTGGACGCCGCCGCTGCACTGGAAGGCAAGGTGTTCCACGCCGGCACCGCACTCAAGGACGGTCAGGTCGTGACTTCCGGCGGCCGGGTACTCTGCGCCACCGCCATGGGCGACAGCGTCGATGCAGCCCAGCAGCAAGCCTACCGCCTGGCGGCCAAGATCGACTGGCAGGGCTGCTTCTACCGCAACGACATCGGCTACCGTGCCATTGCTCGTGAGCGCGGCCAGGAGTAAAGCTGCCAGTGCCCCCCGGCAAGGGCCTTGCGCCCTTGCCGTGCGGTCATTACGCCGCGCATAGTTATAATCAGGCATCAACCAATGAAGGGATTTCGCCGTGCGCTGGCTCAGGACTGCCCTAGGCTTCACCGTCACATTGCTGACCCTGCTCTGCTTGAATTCGGCCCTGGCCGCTCAAGGCAGTGGCTGGGCGGTTTTGCTCGACGAACAGGCCGACCTGCAGCTCAGTGACATCCGCTCCCCGCGCTACACCAACCAGTTCAGCCCCATCGAGCTGGACAAGCTGACCGCTGCCGAACCCGATGGCGCCCTGTGGTTGCGCTTCAAGCTCCAACCGGGGACCCACGAGCAGATCCTGCGGATCTTTGCCCCCGACCTGTCCCACCTGAATCTCTACGTGCTCGACGGCGACAAGCTGATCGAACAAGTGAACACCGGCTCCAGCCAGTCGCAAGCCCAAAAGCCCCTGCCCAGCAGCGACTTCATACTGCCACTGCCGCAAAGTGCCAAGCCGCTGGACGTCTATCTGCGCCTGGTGTCCGAACATGAACTGCGTCCCTACATCACCCTGCAATCGGCAGTGATGGGCGCCGCCGACCAGAGCCAGACGCTGATCTACGGCCTGTTGTTCGGCTGCCTGGCGATGCTGATCCTGCACAACCTCACCCGCTTCGCCTACACCCGATCACGCAGCAGCCTGTGGCTGGCAGCCTGTGAGGGCCTGCTGACCCTCAGCCTGCTGATGCTGCTGAACCTGTTCGGTCCCTGGCTGCCGGACTGGCAAGCGCTGCAGACTCCGGGCGCCTATGTGGCCCTGCTGCTGACCGCGCCCTGCGGGATGATGTTCGCCTACCGGTTCTTTGCGCCACTGGGTCCGCACCCGCTGAACCGCCTGCTGCTGGGCAATATCCTGCTGATCGGCCTGTTCGGTCTGTTGCTGCTGTTCGTCAGCACCCTGCCGCTGAACATCATCACCTACGGCCTGGTGGCCCTGGCCGGCCTGAGCATGCTGTTCGTCGGCGGCTACCACTGGCACAAGGGCTACCGTCCGGCTCGGCTGTTCGTGACCGCCATGGTGATTTTCAACCTCGGCACCCTGGTGATACTTCCGGCGCTGCTGGGCCTGACCCTGGTGGCGCCGCAAGGGCTGATCGTCACCCTGCTGAGCGTGGTGTGCATCGCCGGGCTGCTGATGAGCATTGCCCTGGGCGAGCGCCAGCGCAACATCACCGAGAACCGCTTCAGCGTCAGCCGCGACCTGGCCGCCAGCACCGCCGAGGTCAATGCCAAGGCCGAGTTCCTGGCCAAGATCAGCCACGAGATCCGTACGCCGATGAACGGCGTGCTGGGCATGACCGAGCTGTTGCTGGGCACCCCTCTGTCGGTCAAGCAGCGCGACTACGTGCAGACCATCCACAGTGCCGGCAACGAGCTGCTGACCCTGATCAACGAGATCCTCGACATCTCCAAGCTGGAATCCGGGCAGATCGAACTGGACGACGTGCAGTTCGACCTCAACGCCCTGATCGAGGATTGCCTGAGTATCTTCCGGGCCAAGGCCGAGCAGCAGAACGTCGAGCTGATCAGCTTTATCCAGCCCCAGGTGCCTCGGGTCATCAGCGGTGATCCGACACGCCTGCGCCAGGCCCTGCTGAGCCTCCTGGAAAACGCCCTGAAGAAGACCGACGAAGGCGAAGTGCTGATCGTCGTCGCCCTCGACGAACGCAGCAGCAAGCCGCGCCTGCGCATTGCCGTACAAGACAGCGGCCAGCCCATGGATACCGAAGAGCGCGAGGCGCTGCTGCACACCGAGCTGCACAGCAAGAACTTCCTCGCCACCACCCGCCTGGGCGGCAACCTGGGCCTGGTGATCGCCCGTCAGCTGATCCTGCTGATGCACGGCGAATTCGGCATCAAGAGCGGCACCAACCAGGGCAGCACCCTGTGGCTGACCCTGCCCCTGGACGCCGAGCGCCTGGAGCATCCCACCGCCGACCTCGACGGTCCCTTGCAGGGCGCACGGGTGCTGGTGGTGGACGACAACGACACCTGCCGCAAGGTCCTGGTGCAGCAATGCAGCGCCTGGGGCCTGAACGTCAGTGCCGTGCCTTCGGGCAAGGAAGCCCTGGCCCTGCTGCGGACCAAGGCGCACCTGCGGGACTACTTCGACGTGGTGCTGCTGGACCAGAACATGCCCGGCATGACCGGCATGCAACTGGCGGCGAAGATCAAGGAAGACCCAAGCCTGAACCACGACATCCTGCTGATCATGCTCACCGGCATCAGCAACGCGCCCAGCAAGGTGATTGCGCGCAATGCCGGGATCAAGCGCATCCTCGCCAAGCCGGTGGCCGGCTACACCCTCAAGACCACCCTGGCCGACGAGCTCAACCAGCGTGACAAGGCGCCCGCCGCCCCCTACAACATGCCCCTGAGCCCGACACCCGGCCCGGCGCCGGTCACTGTGCCCAGCGACTTCAGCATTCTGGTGGCCGAGGACAACAGCATCTCCACCAAGGTCATCCGCGGCATGCTGGGCAAGCTCAACCTGCAACCCGACACCGCCAGCAACGGCGAGGAGGCCCTGCAGGCAATGAAGGCCAAGCGCTACGACCTGGTGCTGATGGACTGCGAAATGCCGGTGCTCGACGGCTTCTCCGCCACCCAGCAGTTGCGGGCCTGGGAGGTCGGCAACCAACGGGTGCGCACCCCGGTGGTGGCGCTGACCGCGCACATCCTCGCCGAGCACAAGGAGCGCGCGCGCCAGGCCGGCATGGACGGGCACATGGCCAAGCCAGTGGAGCTGTCGCAACTGCGCGAGCTGGTGGAACACTGGGTCACCCAGCGCGACCTGCGCGAGCGCAGCGCCGCACACACCAGTTGAGCCGACAGCCTCTGCAGCGCCTGTTAAACTCTGGCTCGCCCTCCCTAGTCGTGAGCTCCTGCCATGCTCCACGTGCTGTTCAGCGTTTACCTGAAGATGCTGGTGCTCTATAGCCCGTTCTTCGTCCTCTCGTGCTTCATCAGCCTGACCCGGGGCTACTCCTCCAAGGAACGCCGACGCCTGGCCTGGAAAGTCGCCCTGGCCACCCTGGTCTCCAGCATCTTGCTGTACCTGTTCGGGCGGGTGATCTTCAGCGTATTCGGCATCACCGTGGATGCCTTCCGCATCGGCGCGGGCAGTGTGCTGTTCATCTCGGCCCTGGGCATGGCCCAGGGCAAGTCGGCTGTACAGACCGACAACGTGCAGCAGGACGTGACCATCGTACCGTTGACCATTCCCCTGACCGTAGGCCCGGGCACCATCGGCGCCCTGCTGGTGATGGGGGTCAGCCAGCCCCACTGGGACGACAAGCTCACCGCCATCCTCAGCATCGCCCTGGCCAGCCTCACCGTGGGCGTGGTGCTGTACCTGTCCAACCGCATCGAACGCATCCTCGGCGACCAGGGATTGCAGATCGTCAGCCGGCTGATGGGACTGTTCGTCTGTGCCCTGGCGGCGCAAATCATCTTCACCGGAGTCAGGGGCTACCTGGTGCCTTAGGTCCGCCAGACAATACTCAAATCAAGCGACAGGCAACGCAATGCAGACTCTTCAACGACCCACCGGCACTGGGCCCGCTCCAGCGCGCGCCCAGTGCCTTGCACAGATCGGGCGCGGCCTGGCCTGCCTGCTGGCCGGGCTCCTGCTCATGCCCCTCCCGACGCTGGCAGCCGAATCGCCCCAGGCCAAGCTCGAGGCCTGGCTGAACCAGACCAGTGAATCCAGTGAGCGCTTTGGCGACTTTAAGGTGTACCACCGCCGGGACGGCAGCAGCCCCCGGGAAATCACCTACAAGGGCCAACTCTATCGGCCGCTGAACGCCTGGCAGATCACCGATGTAAAACCCACCGGGGCGACCCAGGGCGGACAGCCCGTACTGCTGGCCACCACCATCGAGTGGATGGGGGTCGGCACCGTGCTGATCGCGGTGCAGAACGACACGCCGCTGGCCCGCATCCTCAGCCCGGTCAAAAGTCGCGACGAGCCCGACTGGGGCCAGCCACAGCTCGGGCGCAACGACCTGCTGCTGTTCCCCGAGGGCGCACGCGCCCTGGTGCCCTCCACCGGGCAAGTCCTGTGGTTCGATGAGCGATTGCCCGGCTGGGGTTTCTCCCACTACGCCATGTTGGTGTCCGTGTCGCCGGACAATCGCAGCGCCGCATTTCTGGGCAAGGAAGGGCTGCTGCTCAGCTCGGCGGAACAGGGGGTGTATGCCCAACTGCCGATCAGCAAGGAGATGAATCTGAGCCAGCTCTGGCCACTGTTCAACCAAGCCGGCGCCCGTGCGCGAAAGGCCCTGGACGAAGGCCGGCGCATTGACCAGGGGCGCCTGCATCATGCCTTGCAGGTGGATTGGGTGGGCCGGCAGTTCAGCTGGCAGCAGGTGCAAGGAACCTGGCAACTCAAAGGCCTGGGGCTGACCTCCAGCCCTCTGAAGAGGGAGCATTGAGTGATGACCGTTTTACGCCCAGGGCCCACTCGACACCTGCTGCAACTGACCGCGGCCATTGTGCTGGGCGGTTGCGCCAGCCATGGTGCCGAGCAACCCAGCGATATTCGCACCGAAGACGCCAAGGCGGCAGAAGCAGTGCTGGAGCTTCAGGTCAGCTTCGCCAAGGCGCCGGACTACAAGCCCGAAACCTCCGGCCCCTATGCGTACAGCCAGTACGTGAAGATCGAAGGCGCACCGACGCTGCAGATCCCGTTCTACCAAAAGGGCATCGGCTTCGAGCTGGGCGTGGTCGGTGACCCACGGGCGTTGCTTGCCCTGCCCTACCCCTCGCCCAAGGCCGACTCCGCGAGTAACACCTTGCGGGTCGTCGGCCAGCAGCTGGACAGCACCCACTACCGCTTTGTGGTGTTGCCGCTGTCGGGCTGGAACAGCCTCGACAGTTTCGAGGTGGCCTTCGCCCACAACGGCCGGCGCGAAGCCATGACCTTCACCTACAGCACGCAAGTGGCCTGCAATAGCAGCTTCGCGGTGACGACGCCGACCTATGGTTTCGCCCTGTCGGTGGCGGCACGCTTCCCCAAGGGATCGGGCTGCCTCAAAGCCTGCGATGCACGCCCGGAGTACGCCGGGCAATGCGCTTACAATTCCGGTTTCCGACAAGTCTCGAACCTGTAGAAAACCCTTCCAGCAGGAGCAGGAACCGCACCATGCCCTACAGCGCCGACGCTGCCTTTATCCAGGAACAATGGCAGAACGAATACTTCCCTCGGGAAAACACTCTGACCCTGAACACGGGTTTTTACTGCCTGTTCGACCTGCCCCACCAACATCCCCGGCTGATCAACAAAGTCTGGATGCCAGCCTTGGATTACCCCCGCCAGGATGAGCCCGGTTTTGTCATGCCCTTGGGATTTTCCGCCGACGGCCCACAACCCTTTTACGCCACAGGCGGCGAGACGGCGGCCTTTGGCGGCGACGGCTTCCTGTCATTGCAGGAAAAGGATTCGGACACTCTGATCTGGTTGATCGTGCTCAGTGAGACCAACCCCTTCAACCGTGTAGACATCCAGGGCCAGTACCTGTGTGCCGAATCCACATCCGGAGTCAGGGTACGAGTTCCCATCGAGCGGCCCGATCAGCTGACCCTGACCTGGCCCTGAACCGCGCCTTCAACAAGCCGAGCCCCATGGAAAAACTCACCGCCAACGCCGCCATCGACCTTCTGAGCACACACAGGCTGCCCGGCCTCGACGTCGCCGCCCGAGCCTGCCATCTCTTGAACTGGTGGGGGATGGACTGCGACGACCTTGAATTCGCGACACTTCCACCCAGCCTGCAACAACAGATCATGACCCAACCGGAGCCCCCGGAAGAGGTACTGGACCCATGCTACGACGCGCTGCTGCTGATCGCCCTGCGCGCCGAATATCGCGGCGTGACTCACCTGTACCTGAGGCGCTGCCTGCGTGAAGCCGGGCTCGGCGACTTCGCCGTCAGCGCGAACATCGAGTGCCTGGAGGCCTGCCCCTGCTGCGGTTATCGAACCCTCTCGGCGCGGGGCGAATACGAGATCTGCGGGCTGTGCCATTGGGAAGACGACGGCAGCGAAGCGCTGGATGTGCTGAGCGGGCCCAACCATAAAACCCTGGGCCAGGCCCGGGAACACTTTGCCCAGCAGCAGAGCCGCCTGCCCTTGGACAAATGGCCACACATCACCAAGGACCACCCATGATTCCCCAGCAGTTGGTCACCCTGATCGAATCCCAGCCCAGTTTCCGCCAGCGCCCCGACACCGCAGAGGTCAGCCGAGCGCTGACCACACTGGGCATTGCCCTGGACAGCGAGTTCGCACAGATCTACCTGGCCTACCACCCCGCCGACTTCGAAAGCCGAGCGAACTACGAAGTGCTGATGGATATCGCCGAGCCCACCGAGGAGATCCTCATGGGCACCGAGTTCATCCATGAGGTCTGGGAGTTGCCAAAGCAATTTGTCGCCTTCACCTCATTGCAAGGCGAAGGCGGCTACTTGCTGGACAAGGACAGCGGCGGCGTCTGGGACTTCGACCTGGGCGACCGGGAAGCTTTCATCGCCGGCCGCATCCCGGCCAGATGGGCCAGCTTCTTCGAATTCATCCACTGGCTGCTGACCGCCGAACCCACCGACCCGTAGGAGCCGGCTTGCCGGCGAAGAGGCCCTTGAGCCTTGCACGGCTCTGGTGGACGCCTTCGCCGGCAAGCCGGCTCCTACAAGGGCTTGTTGCCGTACCAGCGCGGGGTGTACACCCACTCGCCGCCCTCGGCCCGGGGGAACACGCAGGTGGTGGAAGACCCCACCAGCACCATGGTGCGCATGTCCACCTGCTCCGGGGTCAGCTCGCCCAGGGTGATGACCCGCAGGGTCTGGCCCGGACGCCCAATATCTCGACCCAATACCACCGGGGTTTGCGGCGTGCGGTGCTGGCGCACGATCTCCAGGGCCCGGCCCAGTTGCCAGGGTCGGGAACGAGAGATGGGGTTGTAGAAGGCCAGGGCCAGGTCGGCCTGGGACGCCAGGTCCAGGCGCTTCTCGATGATGTCCCAGGGCTTGAGGTTGTCCGAAAGTGACAACACACAGAAGTCATGACCCAGCGGCGCGCCGGCCTGGGCAGCGGTGGCCAGGGAGGCGGAGACGCCAGGGAGGATCTCCAGGTCGACGCGGTGCCAGGCCGGATCGCTGGATTCGTGCAGGGCTTCCAGGACCGCGGCCGCCATGGCGAATACCCCCGGATCGCCGGACGACACCACCACCACCGAACGGCCCTGCGCCGCCAGTTCGAATGCGTGGCGGGCGCGCTGCATTTCTTCGCGGTTGTCAGTGCAGTGCATCACCTGATCGGCGCGAAACGGGCCGGCCATGCGCACGTAGGTTTCATAGCCCAGGATGTCGTTGGCCCGGGCCAGTTCGGCCTTGACCGCCGGCACCATGAGCTCGGCCGCGCCAGGACCAAGGCCGATGACCGCCAGACGTCCGCGGGGACGGCCGATCTGCTCCGGGTCCAGGGGCTGATTGGCCACGGCGATGGCGATGTCGTCTCCCACCTTCAGCGGCGGCAGCAATTGCGGCACGGCTTGCTGTGCCAGTTCGGCGACACTGCCGGCGGCCGGCAGGAAGCGCAGCGGCACACCCAGTTGCGCAGCCGCCTGGTGCAGGGCGCGGTCGGCCATGTCGCTGTCGGCCGCCAGCAGGCAGGCAACGGACTGCACGGCGATTCGCGCCTGATGCAGGGCCTGGCGGATGTGCGTGGCGAGGTCGGTATCGCTGGCGCCAGCACGCTGGTTCCTGCGGCAGGCGATGAGGACGCTGCGGGGGTAGATCAGCAGCTCATTGGCCGCAGGCTCGCGCTCGGCAGAGCCGACCCGGATGGTCAGGCGGGCCTGATCATTCTCGGGCAGCTTCGCTGCGGCCAGCCAGGGTGCTGCGCCTTCGATACGCACGCTTTCGCCACCCAGCAGGTCGGAGACGAAACGCTTGCCCAGTTCCAGGTCGCCCAGGGCATAACCGCTGGGCGGGTTGAGCAGACAGGTGCCGAAGCGCAGTTCACCACTGGTGGTAATGGCCGCGGCCACTCCAAGGCCCGCCGCGATTTCCCGGGCCATGACGTTGACGCCGCCAAGGCCGCCCAGCAGCGGCACCACGGCGCTGCCGTCTTCGGCCACGGCCAGAACCGGCGGTTCGGCGCCTTTTTCCAGCAGCAGCGGCGCCAGGGTCCGGATCACGATACCCGCCGCACACAGGGCGATGATGGGCGTGTCCTGTTGATAGAGCTGACGCAGGGTGGCACCGAATTCGTGGTAGATCCGATCGGCGCCTTCGACCCGTTCCGCCAGACCGTGGATCAACGAGTCGGGATACAGCCGCTGGATCTGCCGCGCGGTGTCGAGGCTGCCTTGGCCAAGGATGACGATGGCCGGAGTTGAACGGGCCATCAGCCTTGCCACCTTTCGCCGGGCACTATGATCAGCGAGAAGTACGGCGAGGACATCGGCTCCACTTCATCCAGCGGCACGATCTTCTGGTTGGCCATGGTGGCGCGCTCGACGTACAGCGCACGCTGCGCCAGCCCCAGTTCTTCCAGGACCTGGCGCACCTTGGGGAAGTTGCGTCCCAGCTTCATCACCACCGCCGCATCGGCGTCCGCCAGACGCCGCTTGAGTTCGTCATGGGGCAGCACGCCCGAGAGCACCGACAGACTCTGGTTGCGATACACCAGGGGCGCGCCCAGCACCGAAGCGCCGCCCAGCATCGAGCACACACCCGGCACCACTTCGGCCTGGTAACGCTCGGCCAGACGATCGTGCAGGTACATGTAGGAACCGTAGAAGAACGGGTCGCCTTCGCAGATCACCGCCACATCCCGACCGGCATCCAGATGCAGCGCCAGCTCTGCGCTGGCGCTGTCGTAGAAATCGCTGATCACTTGTTCGTAGGACAGCGGTGCCGGCAGCACTTCGGTGGTGACCGGGTACACCAGCGGCAGCAGGGTCTGGGCCTGTTGCAGGTGCCCTTCGATGATGCCGAAGGCGTTGCCTTTCTTGCCCTTGGCCACGAAGTAGGCCACCACCGGCGACTCGCGCAGCAGGCGCAGAGCCTTCACGGTTATCAGCTCCGGATCACCAGGCCCCACGCCAAGGCCGATCAAACGTCCAGGTTGCTGCATCATTCGATCTCCGTGGCCAGGGCGTTGACGGCGGCGGCCGCCATGGCGCTACCGCCCAGGCGACCCTGCATGATCACGAAGGGCACGCCGCGGCTGTCGGCGGCGAGCATCGCCTTGGATTCGGCGGCGCCGACGAAGCCCACTGGGAAGCCGAGGATCAGCGCCGGTTTCGGCGCGCCGGCGTCGAGCATTTCCAGCAGGTAGAACAGTGCTGTGGGAGCATTGCCGATCACCACGACGCTGCCTTCCAGGTGCGGACGCCAGAGCTCCAGAGCCGCCGCCGAGCGGGTGTTGCCCAGCTCCCGGGCCAGCTCCGGGACGCTGTCGTCGCGCAGGGTGCAGATCACTTTGTTGTTGGCCGGCAGGCGTGCCCGGGTAATGCCTTCAGAGACCATCCGTGCATCGCAGAGGATCGGTGCCCCGGCGGCCAGGGCATCACGCCCGGCCTTGCCGGCGCCCGCGGAGAACTGCAGGCCGTCGATGGCCTCGACCATGCCGCAGGCGTGGATCACCCGTACCGCGAGTTTTTCCAGGTCGGCGGGAATGCGATCCAGCTTGGCTTCTTCGCGGATGATCGCGAAGGAGTTGCGATAGATCTCCTGACCGTCGCGGATGTAATCAATCATCTAGGTGGCTCCGTGGGCGGGCATCAAGCAGTGCCTCTGCCGCTTCAATAGAAAGGTTGCGTGCGTGCAGCGTGCCGAAACCCGGCTGCGCTGCCTCGCGCAAATACAAGTCGTAACGTCCTGGGGCCGTCGCCAGCAGGGTGGCCGGCGCCACATGGGCGGCGGCGCAGGAACGGGAACAGGCCGACAAATGCACCGCCTGCTGGCGGCCATGGCGCTGGAGCAGGGCTGCCAACTTCAGCGCATCGCCCTTGGTGTCGGCCAGGGCTTTGCCGCAGCCACTGGAGCCGGTACAGGCAATCAGGTGGGCCAGGGATTGTTCAGGGCTGCACAACAGGCCCAGTTGGCTCAGACCCGCCGTGACCCCGGGGGCATCCGAGGGGGCAATGCCGGGCAGCAGCAGGCTCTGCCAGGGCGTGAAGCGCAGGCTGGCGTCGCCGTACTGTTCGGCCAGTTGCGCAGCGCCCTTGAGCATGACGGGATCAAGGCGCCCCAGCGGCGCAACCGCACCGACATAGACCCGACCGCTTTCACGCTGTGGATAAGTCCCCAGGTGCAGCCCTGCGACCGAGGCCGGGCGCTGCCAGCCGTCGAGGCTCAACAAGGGGCGGCTCAGGCGCCGGTTCAGATGGGCGAGAAAATCCGCCACCGGCACCTGCGCCAACAGGTGGCGCATCCGCGTCTGCTCGGGCGTCGCCAGCTCGAGAAACAGCTCCAGCACCGCCACCAGCAGTTCATGACCCAGTTCCTGAGGCACTGCCGCCAAGGGTTTATCCACAGGGCTGCCCGCCAGGCCAAAGGCCAACCGCAACTGCCCCTCCCGCACAAAGGCTGCCAGCCACAGATCGTGGTGATGTTCGAGCATGGCCAGGGCTTCGCCGCCATCGAGCTGCACGGCGAACTTGGCCGACAGTTCATGCAAGCGCGGGTGGCTCTGCAAGGTCTCGAGAATCTGCCCGGCCAGGGGCCGGGTATCCATCAGCGCTTGCCGATCAATCCCGGCGCTGGGGCTGAGCATCAGGTTGCGCACATCATCACCGGCGGCGGTGGTCGGTCCCAGGCCGGCCGCCAGCAGTTTGTCGATCAGCGCCTGCTGCTCGGCGCCAATACCGCGAATCTGCAGGTTGGCGCGGTTGGTGGCCTCGATCACACCGCCGGCATAAGCCTGCGCCGCCTCGGCCACCGCCGTTGCCTGGGCTGCACTGATGGCCCCGCCCGCCAGCTTGATCCGGCAGATGCCACCGTCCAGCGCCGGGACAATGCGCAGCAACCCCGGGCAGGCCGAGGGGCGGATGGCGGTGGACATCGGGCGTTCGTTCAAAGGGGTGACCGGCAGTGTGGGAAAAGCGCTTCGTCAGCGAAGGCGCGGTATTATGCCTGCTTTGTCCGAAGGCATGAAAAGCCTGCCTGTCGGAACCTTCGGTTTGAGGAATATAGATGTCGCCCTGGCTGACAGTAGTGGGAATCGGTGAAGACGGCTTCAAGGGCCTGGGCAGGAACGCCCGCCATGCCCTGCTGGGTGCTTCACGGATCATCGGCGGCCAGCGCCAGCTGGATCTGCTGCCGGCATGCATCCGTGGTGAACGCCAGTTGTGGCCCAGCCCGTTCTCACTGGAGCCGGTGCTGAGCCAGCGCGGGACGCCGGTCTGCGTGCTGGCCAGCGGCGATCCTATGCTGTTCGGCGTCGGTGCCAGTCTGGCCCGGCAACTGCCGGCCGAGGAGCTGCAGGTGCTGCCCTTCCCCTCCGCCTATTCCCTGGCCGCCGCACGCCTGGGCTGGGCCCTGCAGGAGGTGGTCACGCTGTCGGTGGTGGCGCGGCCGATTGCCGCTCTCAATGCCCAACTGTTCAGCGGCGTGCGCCTGCTGGTGCTGAGCAATGACCGCCACAGCCCGGCCACCATCGCCGGACTGCTGCGCGAGCGCGGCTTCGGCCCGAGCCGGATCACCGTACTGGAGCACCTGGGCGGCCCCTTGGAGCGACGCCTGGACAGCACTGCCGATGAATGGAGCGATCCGGCGATCGCCGACCTCAACCTGCTGGCCATCGAATGTCGCGCGGCCGCCGATACGCCGCAACTGTCCCGTCTGGCCGGCCTGCCGGACTCGGCTTTCCGTCATGACGGCCAGTTGACCAAGCGGGACGTGCGCGCCATCACCCTGGCCCGCCTGGCGCCCGTGCCCGGTGAACTGCTCTGGGATGTGGGGGCCGGCAGCGGCTCCATCGGTATCGAATGGATGCGTGCCCACCCCAGTTGCCGGGCCCTGGCCATCGAAGCCGATGACGGCCGCCAGCAGTTGATCGAACACAACCGCGACGTACTCGGGGTACCCGGGCTGCAACTGATTCGCGGCAGCGCCCCCCAGGCCCTGGCCGGACTGGAGCGTCCGGATGCGGTGTTCATCGGCGGTGGCGTGACCCGCGAAGGCGTATTACAGACTTGCTGGGAGCAGCTCAAGCCCGGTGGGCGCCTGGTGGCCAACGCGGTGACCCTGCAAAGTGAAATGACCCTGATGCACTGGCGCGACCAGTACGGCGGTGAACTGACCCGCATCCATATCGCCCAGGCCCAACCCCTGGGGGAGTTCGACACCTGGCGCCAGGCCCTGCCGATCACCCTGCTGGACCTGCACAAACCCCGGGACCTGCCATGAACCTTGCAGGAGCGGGCTTGCCCGCGAAAGCGCCCACCCAAGAGACCGCAGCGCGCCCTTCGCGAGCAAGCTCGCTCCTACGAGGGCTGGGGCATGCGTGAAGAAACAGCGGAACAACCCGCGCCCCTGCGCAGCGGCCTGACCACCGGCAGCTGCGCCACGGCCACCAGCCTGGCCGCCGCTCGCCTGCTCCTGGGGGGCGTCAACGCGGACGCGGTGGATATCGTCCTGCCCAAGGGTAAACAGGTGCAGATGCGCCTGGAGTTCTGCCGCCGTACCCGCGACGGCGCAGAGGCCGGAACCCTCAAGGATGCCGGCGACGACCCGGACGTGACCCACGGCGCCCTGCTCTACTCCCAGGTGCGCCTGACTCCCGAGCCGGGAATCCGCTTTATCGCCGGCCAGGGCGTGGGCACCGTGACCCGCCCCGGGCTGGTGCTGGCAGTGGGCGAGCCGGCGATCAATCCCGTGCCGCGCCGGATGATCGGCGAGCACTTGCAACGGCTCGCCGAGGAGCAGGCCTACCCCGGCGGGTTCGAAGTCACGGTGAACGTCGAGGGCGGAGCGGAACTGGCCCTGAAAACCATGAACCCGCGCCTGGGGATTCTTGGCGGGCTGTCGATCCTGGGCACCAGCGGCATTGTCCGGCCCTTCTCCTGCGCCGCCTACATCGCCTCGATCCACCAAGGCATCGACGTGGCCAAGACCAATGGCTACCTGCACATCGCCGCCTGCACCGGCAACGCCAGCGAGGACACCATGCGCCGGGTCTATGAGCTGCCGGAAATCGCCCTGATCGAAATGGGCGACTTCGTCGGCGCGGTGCTCAAGCACTTGCGCAAAGTACCTGTGGATAAACTCAGCCTGTGCGGCGGCTTCGGCAAGATCAGCAAACTGGCCGCCGGGCACATGGACTTGCACAGCCGCCACTCCAGCATCGACCTGCCGCAACTGGCGCAATGGGCCGCCGATGCGGGTGCCGATCCGGCGCTGCAACAGGCCATCCGCGAGGCCAATACCAGCCAGCAGGCGCTGGCCATGGCCAGCGCCGCGGGGGTCACCCTGGGCGACGTGGTGTGCCAGCACGCCCTGGACTTCGCCCGCAGCGTGGTGCCCGCTCAAGTCCAGGTGGAAGTCTTCGCCATCGATCGCCAGGGCGGCATCGTCGGCCACGCCGGAGCCTGGCAATGACCCGTATCCTGCTACTGGGCGGGGTCACCGAGGCCCTGGCCATCGCCCGCACCCTGGGCCCAACACATCTCTACAGCCTGGCCGGAGTAGGCCGGGTGCCCACCGACCTGAACTGCCAGGTACGAGTCGGCGGCTATGGCGGTGCCGAGGGGCTGGCACGCTTTATCCGCGAAGAGCGCATCGGCCTGCTGCTGGATGCCACCCACCCTTACGCGGCACAGATCAGCGCCAATGCACAGGCTGCCGCGCAACTGACCGGGATTGCCTGCTGGGCCTTGCGGCGTCCGGCGTGGCAACCGCAGCCCGGGGATGACTGGCGCGAGATCACGGATTGGCCGCACTTGGTGCAGGCCTTGGAACCCTTCAAGCGACCCTTGTTCACTCTGGGTCGCGAACCCTTGCAGCATCTGGAAGAAATTCCGGCCGGCCAGTTCTGGACCCTACGCGCCCTGGACGCCTACCCGGGCAACCCGCGCTGTGAAGTGATCGGGGCCCGCGGGCCGTTCCTGATCGAAGACGAACGGGCGCTGTTCGTGCGTCGGCAGATCGACGTGCTGATCAGCAAGAACAGCGGCAGCAGCGCCACCGAACCCAAACTGGAAGTGGCCCGCGAGCGGGGCATACCGGTGCTGGTGCTCAAGCGTCCCGAGCTGCCCGAGGTCGACCGCCAATTTGCCAGCGTAGCCGAGGTACTGAGCGCCCTGGGGCAACTGCCTCACGCCTGACAGACAAAGACGCCAAGCCCCACAGACTCTTGGGATTCCCCTGGCAGCGATCGATAAGGCAGTGCTTTAGCCTCCTTGGAACGATCCAGTGGCGACCGGTTCATCAGTAGCCGGTCGTCGCGCCAATCGATTTCAGTCTGGCAAATGAATTGCTAGGCAGTATCCCAAGGAATACAGTCACCATGTTCGTCTTTGAGCAGACTCAGGCGTTCACCCATTGGCTGCTACGCCTAAAAGATCCCCAGGGAAAAACCCGCGTGCTGGCCCGGATCAGGGCGGCGCAACTGGGCCGTTTCGGCGACTGCGAACCCGTGGGCGAAGGTGTCTATGAAATGCGCATCCATCGCGGCCCCGGCTACCGGGTGTACTTCTCGCGCCGGGACACCGTGATCTACCTGTTGCTGATCGGCGGTGACAAGAGCACCCAGAGACGCGATATCCAACGCGCCAGGCAGCTGGCCCATGACCTCAAGAGCGAGGGCTGAAACATGCGTACCCCAGTGACCCGCTTCGACGCGGCAGAGTACCTCAAGACCCCGGAAGACATGGTGGCCTACCTCGACGCCTGCTTCGAGGAAGACGCCGGCGACGGCGTGCTGATCCGCGCCGCGCTCAACGACATCGCCCGCGCCCGGGGCATGACCCAGGTGGCCCGCGACACCGGCCTGGGTCGCGAGAGCCTGTACAAGTCCCTGGGCAGCCAGGGCAATCCCGAGTTCGCGACTATCATCAAGGTCATGAAAGCACTGGGACTCAAGCTTCACGTCAGCCTGGCCTGAACTGGCACTGCGACACCACACCGCATACGCTGCTTTTTTACTTATCCACAGCGATCAGGCTAAATACCCGCCTGATCGCTCAACCGACGGATCGTCCCCATGTCCCGACAACGGCTCGCATTTGCCTGGATCGCCTGCTTCGCAGTGCTGTTCAACATGCTTGCCATGCCGCTTTCCGGGGCCATGCAACGCAACGATTCGGGGCTGGACGAACAACTGCTGTGGGGCAGCTTCTGCTCTTCCAGCGGCACCAGGATGGTGGCCATTTCCCTGGGCAAGCTTGAGCAGAAAGCCCCGCAGAACGACGACCACTCGAACATGCAGCACTGCTGGTGCTGTTCCGGCTCGGCGCCTCTGGTGGCCCTACCGGGCCATGTGCCGCAGCTGAACTTCATTCGTTTCGCCGCCCAGCCGGGCGCGCCGCAACCGAAGATCGCAATGCTCACCCCGCGCCAGCAATGGCCCAGCCTGAACCCCGGTGCCCCGCCTCTGGCATGATTCCCTTTCGCAAGTGATCTGCGTATTTGAATCGTTCTGGAGAACCGTCATGTCCAAACCGTCCCTGGTCAAGCAATCCCTGCTCCTGGCCGCCCTGCTGCTGCCTGCCTGTTTCGCCACCGCCCACGACTACAAGGCCGGTGAGTTGCAGATCGCCCATCCCTGGTCACAGGAACTGCCGCCGAACGCGCCGACCGTCGCCGCTTACTTCGTGGTGCACAACCCGGGCAAGAACGCCGACACCCTGCTCAGTGTCGACTCGCCGATCTCCGGTCGGGCCGAACTGCATGAACACGTCATGCAAGGCGACATGATGAAAATGCAGCAAGTGGCCAAGGTCACGGTGCCCGCCGGCGGCGAGGCGACCTTCGCCCCCATGGGCTACCACGTGATGCTGATGGAGCTCAAAGACCGCAGCCTGCTCAGCGACGGCAAGCGTTTCCCGCTGACCCTGCACTTTGAAAAGGCCGGCGATGTCACCGTCGAAGTGGCCGTACAGAAGCAGCCGCCGGCCGCCACGCAAGAGTCCAAGCACGCTCACTAAGCTGACCGGCTCGTTACCGTGAACGCCCCGCACGCGCCTGGCCGCAGGCGGTCCGCGCCGCGTCGCAACTCCCCGGGAGTCCGCCGCGGCAGCTGGATCAGCCTGTTCGCCATGCTGATGATCTTTATCGGCCCGCTGATCTCTCAGTCGATGCCGATGGATCACGCGATGCCGATGAACATGTCCATCTCCATGGACATGGGCGACGGCGCGCCCGGCTGTCACGGTGAAAGCCCGCATCAGGCCCAACAAGGCAAGTCCCAGGGTGAACAACACGTACTCTGGGAAAAATGCGGCTATTGCAGCCTGCTGTTCAATTGCCCGGCACTGCCTTCGGCGCTGTCGTTCGCCGCTCTGTTCACGCCGCCCACGCCGTATTTCCTGATCCCCGCCACGCGCCTGGGCCACGCCCGGCAGACCGTGTTCCCCGGCGCCCTGACCCGCGCCCCGCCGATCCTCGTCTGAGTCTCCAGCTCATCTCACACGGCCGACTGTCATCGCGACAGCCGCGTAGTTGCGGCCGTGTCATTCAAGACCGATCGATGGAACCTCTATGTTTTCTGCTGACACTCGCCTGGGCGCTGCCCAGCCATCCAAGCCCTTTGCCCTGAACCCGTCGCGCCTGCGTTTCAACCATGCCCTGGCGGTGCTTTGCGGCGTGCTGCTGACACCCCTGGCCCTAGCCGACGAGGCTCCGACGGACCACTCCCGACACGGCACGCAATTGAGCCCGACGGTGATCACCGCCATCGCCCCCAGCTCGCCCCTGACCGTGGTCACCAATCCCAAGGACCCGCGCCAGCCGGTCCCGGCCAGTGACGGCGGCGACTACCTGAAGACCATTCCCGGCTTCGCCCTGGTACGCAATGGCGGCACCAACGGCGACCCGGTACTGCGAGGCATGTTCGGCTCGCGCCTGAACATCCTCACCAACGGCGGCATGATGCTCGGTGCCTGCCCCGGTCGCATGGATGCACCGACCTCCTACATCTCCCCGGAAACCTACGATCGCCTGACCGTGATCAAGGGGCCGCAAACCGTACTCTGGGGCCCGGGCGCCTCGGCCGGCACGGTGCTCTTCGAGCGTGAACCGGAGCACTTCGGCGAACTCGGCACCCGGGTCAACGCCAGCCTGCTGGCGGGCTCCAACGGCCGCTTCGACAAGACCCTGGATGCTGCCGCCGGCGGCCCCCTGGGGTATGTGCGAGTGATCGGCAACACCGCCCACGCCGACGACTACAAGGACGGCAACAACGACACCGTGGCCTCGCGCTACGACAAGTGGAACGGTGACGTGGCGCTGGGCTGGACCCCGGACGCCGACACCTTGCTGGAGCTCACCGCCGGCAAGGGCGACGGCGAAGCCCGCTACGCTGGCCGTGGCATGGACGGCTCGCAGTTCAAGCGCGAAAGCCTGGGCCTGCGTTTCGAAAAATCCAACATCGGCGAGGTCCTGGACAAGGTCGAGGCCCAGGTCTACTACAACTACGCCGACCACGTGATGGACAACTACAGCCTGCGCACCCCGTCCGGCACCGGCATGATGGCCGGCCCCATGGCCTCCAATGTCGACCGTCGCACCCTCGGTGCACGGATCAAGGCCACCTGGCGCTGGGCCGACCTGCAGTTGATCGGCGGCCTGGATGCCCAGACCAACGAACACCGCAACCGCGCCAGCGGCGGTATCGATACCTACAAGCAGCTGCCTCGTACCAAGGACGCCGACTTCCACAACTACGGCGCCTTCGGCGAACTGACCTGGTACGCCGCCGAGCGCGACCGCCTGATCACCGGGGCCCGCCTCGACCGCGCCTCGGCCAAGGACTATCGCGAGCGCACCGGCTCGGGAATGATGAGCCGCCCCAACCCCACTGCCGGCGATACCCGGGCCGACACCCTGCCCAGCGGCTTCGTGCGTTACGAGCATGACCTGGCCGACAGCCCGACCACCCTCTATGTCGGCCTTGGCCACACTCAGCGCTTCCCCGACTACTGGGAGCTGTTCTCGCCGAAAATGGGTCCGGCAGGCTCGGTGAACGCCTTCGATTCGATCAAGCCGGAAAAGACCACCCAATTGGACTTCGGCCTGCAATACCAGGATGAAGACCTGGAAGCCTGGGCCTCGGGCTACATCGGCCAGGTGCGCGACTACATCCTCTTCGACTACAGCTCCATGATGATGGGCATGAACATGTCCCGGGCCGAGAACATCGACGCACGGATCATGGGCGGCGAACTGGGCGCGGCCTACAAACTGACCTCCAACTGGAAAGCCGATGCGACCCTGGCCTACGCCTGGGGCAAGAACAGCAGCGACGGCAAGGCCCTGCCGCAGATGCCGCCGCTGGATGCGCGCTTCGGCCTGACCTACAGCGAGGACAACTGGAGCGCCGGGGCCTTGTGGCGGGTGGTGGCAGCGCAAAACCGCGTTGACCTGAACAAGGGCAACGTGGTCGGCAAGGACTTCGGCAAGAGCGGTGGCTTCGGCGTGTTCTCCCTCAACGGCGCCTACCGGATCACCAAGAACCTCAAGCTCAGCACCGGGGTCGACAACCTGTTCGGCAAGGCCTACGCCGAACACCTGAACCTGGCGGGCAACGCCGGCTTCGGCTACCCGGCCAATGATCCCCAGGCGATCAAGGAACCAGGGCGCACCCTCTGGACCAAGGTCGACCTGAGCTTCTGATCCGTCTTCGCCGGCACGCCGGCTCCTCGTCGTAGGAGCTGGCTTGCCAGCGAACAGCCCCCATAAGAAAAGATCCACAGCCCTGCGGAGCGTTCCCCGATGAATCGACCCAAAGTGTCTTTCTACAACCTGGCCTGGCGCTGGCATTTCTACGCCGGGCTGTTCGTTGCTCCTTTCATGGTGATGCTGGCCCTGACCGGCATCGTCTACCTGTTCAAGCCACAGCTGGACCCGTTGATGTACGGCAGCCTGCTCAAGGTTCCCCCGGGCCATCACAGCCTGAGCGCCGATGAGCTGCTGCAACGGGTGCAAGCGGCCTACCCCCAAGGCCATGTCAAACAATACCTGCCGCCCCTGGATAGCGAACGCAGCGCGCAGTTCGTGGTGCAGGATGCCGGCCACGAACTCAACGTGTTCATCGACCCCTACCACGGTGACGTGCTCGGCGAGCAGGATGCCAAGGCCAACCTGCAGGCCGTGGCTCGGGCCATTCACGGCGAGCTGATGATCGGCACCGTCGGTGACCGGCTGGTGGAACTGGCCGCCGGTTGGGGCATCGTCCTGGTGATCTCGGGCCTGTACCTGTGGTGGCCTCGGGGCCCGTCTTCGGCGGGCGTGCTGTGGCCCCGTTTCAGCGCCCGCGGCCGGCTGTTCTGGCGCGATCTGCACAGCGTGCTGGGCTTCTGGGGCGCGGCCTTTCTGCTGCTGATGCTGCTCAGCGGCATGACCTGGACCGGCTTCTGGGGCAAGCAGTACGCCGACCTGTGGAACCGCTTCCCGGCGGCCATGTGGAACAACGTGCCGACCTCCGACCAGCAGGCCCGGGAGCTCAACAGCGCCACGCGCCAGACCGTGCCCTGGGCCCTGGAAAACACCCCGATGCCGATGTCCGGCGACCACGCCGAGCACATGGCCCACAACGCCGCGGACGCGGCGCCGGCAGCGCCGTCCATCAGCCTGCAAGCGGTGCAGGATATCGCTCGCCAGCGTCAGGTCGAGGCGGGCTACAGCATCACTCTGCCGAGCACTGCCACGGGCGTATTCACCATCGCGGTGTTCGCCGACGACCCGCGCAACGATGCCACCCTGCATGTTGACCAGTACAGCGGCAAGGTCCTGGCCGACGTACGCTGGCAGCATTACAGCAACGTGGCCCGGGCCACGGAGCTTGGGGTGATGCTGCACGAAGGCAAGATGTTCGGCCGCTTCAACCAGATCCTGGTGCTGGTGGTGTGCCTGATGATCCTGCTCAGCGCCGTGAGCGGCATCGTCATGTGGTGGCAGCGTCGCCCCCAGGGCCGACTCGGCGTGCCCCCACTGCGCCACGACCTGCCGAAATGGAAAACCGCGATGTTGATCATGGCGCTGCTGGCCCTGGCGTTTCCTTTGGTCGGGGCCTCGCTGATTGTGGTGTGGCTGCTCGATCGCCTGCTGCTCTCACGCTTCAACCGCGGGCCTGAATCTGCTTCATCTTCAACATGAATCAGCCGAGATGCGCGTTCCAGAGGGCTCTGTAGAATCTCGGCGCTTTAGCCGTGCACAGTTATAATGTTACTTTATAACACTAAAGTGTAAGATCCCTGCCCGCAGTCCCCCACTGCGGGCAACCCTCTCGAAGAAGTGATTCACCGTCCCGATGAACAAATACTTGCTGCCCAGCCTTTGCCTGATGGCCTTGCCTTCCCTGGCCCAGGCGAATGATTCCGCCGCTTCCCTGACCCTGCCCACCGGCACCATTTCGGCTCCGGCCAGCGAGGCCGACGACAGCGTCAGCCTGAAGACCCCCACCAGCGCCGGTTCGCGCTTGGGCCTCAGCGCCCTGGAAACTCCGGCCAGCACCGACAGCCTGAGCGGCGAACGGATTCGCGCCCGGGGTGAGCGCAGCATTCAGGACGCGGTCTCCCGCAGTGTCGGCATCAGCCGCACCGGCACACCGGGCGACGGTGGCACTTCGTTGTCGGCACGGGGTTTCACCGGGCAGAGTTCGGTGATGCAGCTGTATGACGGCAACCGCATGTACACCGGCATGGGCACCGTGACCTTCCCGGTGGACACCTGGGCGGTGGAGCGGGTCGACGTGCTGCGCGGCCCGGCCTCGGTGCTGTATGGCGAAGGCGCCACCGGCGCGGTGATCAATACCGTGGCGAAAAAACCCTTCAGCGGCGCGATCGAAAACCACCTGCGCCTGGGCTACGGCTCCTTCGATCGCCAGCAGCAGGCCCTGGACAGCGGCGGCTCCCTGAGCGACACCTTGAGCTACCGGCTCAACCTCAACCGCGAGCGCAGCAACGGCTGGGTCGACCGTGGCGACTCCTCTGGCGATTTCATCAGCGCCGCCCTGCGCTGGCAGGCCCGTGATGACCTGGCCTTTACCCTGGCCCACGACTACGGCGACCAGAACCCGATGAACTACTTCGGCACGCCGCTGATCGACGGGCGTTTCCACAAAAGCCTGCGTGACAAGAACTACAACGTGCGCAACGACCAGCAGCACTACAACGACCAGTGGACCCGCCTGACCAGCGAATGGCAGATTTCCGACCAGATCAGTGCCAGCAACGAGCTGTATTACCTCAAGGCCCAGCGCCGTTGGCAGAACGCCGAGAACTACAACTTCAACACCCTGGACCGGCAACTGACCCGCAGCGGCAACTACGGTATCGGCCACCAGCAGGAACAGCTCGGTGACCGTCAGACCTTCACCTTCAAGCACTCGCTGTTCGGCCTCGACAGCCAGACCCTGACCGGCGTCGACTACAACCGCATCCGCTTCCACATGAAGAGCAACTCGCCCTTCACAGACAGCGTGAGCAACGGTCAGCCGGTGGATCTGTACCATCCGGCCCCGGGCGACTTCGCCAGCAACAGCCCTTACCGCGATCAATTCAAGACCACCACCAAGCAGATGTCGGTGTTCGCCGAAAACCGCCTGCAGCTCAGCGAGCGCTGGTCCCTGGTGACCGGTGTGCGCCGCGACTACGCACATATCGATCGCGATGACTTGAAGGACGGCAGCCAGAGCGACAAGACCCTGACCGGCAATAACTGGAAGGCCGGGCTGGTGTTCGCCGTCACTCCGGACACCTCCCTCTACGGTCAGTACTCCACCAGCACCGACGGCGTCGGCGGACTGATTTCCCTGAGCAAGAGCCAGCAGCAGTTCGACCTGTCCAGCGCCAAGCAGAGCGAGATCGGTCTCAAGCAGGCGTTCTGGGACCAGCGTGGCGAATGGACGTTGGCCGCCTACCACATCGTCAAGAAGAAGCTGTTGACCGATGTTCCAGGCGAACCGAACCAGAAACAGCAAGTGGGCCAACAATCCTCCAACGGCCTGGAAGCCAGCCTGGACCTGCAACTGCCCCACGCCTGGCAACTGCAAGCCAACGCCGCCATCGTTCGCGCCCAGTACGACGACTTCCAGCAGGACGTCAACGGCGTGCAAGTCTCCCGCGACGGCAATCGCCCGGTGGACGTGCCGCGCCGCACGGCCAACCTGTGGCTGAGCAAAGCCATCAACGATGACCTGCGGGCCGGCGCCGGGGTGCGCTACGTGGACGCACGCTACGCCGACATGGCCAACCGCAATGAGTTGCCCAGCTACACCGTGGTCGATGCCAACCTGTCGTGGAAAGCACTGCCCAACACCACTCTGGGCCTGCAATTGAACAACCTGTTTGACCGCCAGTACGCACAAAGCCAATACAATGACGGCCAGCAATGGATACTCGGCGAGCCACGCTCGTTCTTCGTCACCGCTGACTACACCTTCTAACCCCTCCTGACGCTACGGCGCGGGGATCACACGGACACGGCATGACCTCGCTGAACCTCACCAACCTGGCCTGGACACCCCTGGGCCAGGGTCACTGCCATCACCAGTTCCAACTGCGTGAGGCCAGCCTGCAAGTGGCGGCCGGCGAGTTCGTTGGCCTGATCGGGCCCAACGGCAGCGGCAAGACCAGCCTGCTGCGCTGCGCCTATCGCTTCAGCAAGCCGCAGCAGGGTGAGGTGCAGCTTGAGCATCAGAATGTGTGGAAGCAATCTCCACGCTGGTGCGCGCAACGCATCGCCGTGGTGCTCCAGGAATTCCCCGACGCCTTCGGCCTGACGGTGGAGGAAGTGGTCGCCATGGGCCGCACGCCCCACAAGGGCCTGTTCGATGCAGACACTCAGGAAGACCGCAGCATCGCTCGCGAGGCCCTGGAGTCGGTGGGCCTGCTGGGCTTCGAGGACCATGCTTTCGCCACCTTGTCGGGGGGAGAGAAACAGCGGGTGATCCTGGCCCGGGCCCTGGCCCAGCGGCCGCAACTGCTGATCCTCGACGAACCGACCAACCACCTCGACCCGCGCTACCAGCTGGAGCTGTTGCAACGGGTCAAACGCCTGGGCATCGGCACCCTGGCCAGCATCCACGACCTGAACCTGGCCGCGGCCTTCTGCGACCGGCTGTATGTCCTCGATCACGGGCGCATCGTCGCCAGCGGTCCTCCCAGCGAAGTGCTCACCGTCGAGTTGCTGCGCAATGTCTTCGGGGTCGAGGCGCTGATCGACTCCCACCCCCTGTCCGGCTACCCACGAATCACCTGGATCACTCAACCATGACCTTGCGCTCCCTGCTTCGCTCCGGCCTCGCCCTGACCCTGTCGCTGGCCACTGCCCAAGCCTTCGCCGCGGCCACTCACTACCCGCTGACCCTCACCAGCTGCAACCGCGAAGTGACCTTCAAGCAAGCGCCGCAACACGCCCTCAGCCATGACATCAACATGACCCAGATGATGCTGGCCCTGGGGCTCAAGTCGCGGATGGTGGGCTACAGCGGCGTCAGTGGCTGGAAGGCCGTGACCCCGCAAATGAGCACGCTGCTGGACGGCCTGCCGGAGCTGGCAGCCAAGTACCCTTCAGTGGAAACCCTGCTCAACGCCAACGTCGACTTCCTGTTCGCCGGCTGGGACTACGGCATGCGCGTCGGCGGCGACCTGACCCCGCAAACCCTGGCGCCCCTGGGGATCAACGTCTACGAGCTGACCGAGTCCTGCGCCTTCGTCATGAAGCGCCCGGCAGCCAGCCTTGAGGACACCTACAACGACCTGCGCAACCTGGGGCGGATCTTCGACGTGCAGGACCGTGCCAACGCCCTGATCGCTCAGATGCAGGAGCAGGTCGCCGAAGTACAGAAGGACCTGCCCCAGGACAAGCCTCGGGTGTTCCTCTATGACAGCGGCGAAGACCGGGCCATGACCTCGGGCCGCCTGGGCATGCCCCAGGCCCTGATCGATGCCGCCGGAGGGCGCAACATTCTCGATGACGTCGAGGCCAGCTGGACCCGGATCAACTGGGAGACCGTGGTCGAGCGCAACCCGCAAGTGATCGTCATCGTCGACTACAGCGAAGTCACGGCCGAGCAAAAGCAGCAGTTCCTGCTGAACAACCAGGCCCTGCAAGGAGTCGACGCGATCAAGAACCAGCGCTTCATCGTCATTCCCTATGTGCAGGCCACCCCGGGCATCGACAACGTGCTGGCCGTGGAAACCCTGGCCAAGGGTTTCCACGGCGAATGATCAAAAGTCGTTATGCCTGGCTGTTGCTGACCCTCGCCGCCCTGCTGCTGGTGTCCTGTGTGCTGTCCCTGGGGTTTGGCCCGGCGCGGGTGCCGGCGGATGTGGTCTGGCGGATTCTCCTGCACAAGGCCCTGGGCCTGGGAACAGTGGACTGGAGCCCGGGCCAGGAGCATATCGTCTGGCTGATCCGCGTCCCGCGCATGCTCCTGGGGGCTCTGGTAGGCGCCGGGCTGGCGCTGATCGGCGCGGTGCTGCAAGCGGTGACCCGCAACCCACTGGCCGACCCGCACCTGCTGGGGGTGACCTCCGGCGCCACCCTCGGCGCGGTGATCGTGGTGCTGCACCTGGGGCAAGTCATCGGGCTGCTGACCCTGCCCCTGGCGGCCTTTGTCGGCGCCCTGGCGAGCATGGTCCTGGTGCTGGGCATTGCCGCTCGCAACGGCCGGCTCGACAGTGACCGACTGCTGCTGTGCGGCGTGGCGGTGTCCTTCGTGATGATGGCGGTGGCCAACCTGCTGCTGTTCATGGGCGACCACCGGGCCAGCTCCGCGGTGATGTTCTGGATGCTCGGCGGCCTGGGGCTGGCGCGCTGGGAACTGCTGGCGATTCCTGCCGCCAGCGTGCTGCTGGGGCTGGTGTTGCTACTGGGCATGGCCCGGCCGCTGAATGCCTTGATGGCCGGGGAGCAGACTGCCGTGACCCTGGGTCTGAACGCACGCAACGTACGCTTCAAGGTGTTCCTGATCGCCTCCCTGATGACCGGGGTGCTGGTGTCCATCAGTGGCTCCATCGGTTTTGTCGGGCTGATGGTGCCGCACATTGCCCGGCGCCTGGTGGGCGCCGAGCACCGTCGGCTGCTGCCGGCGTGCGTGCTGCTGGGTAGCCTGTTCCTGGTCTGGGTCGATGTCGCTGCCCGCACCCTGATTGCCCCCGAGGATCTGCCCATCGGTGTGGCCACCGCGGCCATTGGCGGGGTGTTCTTCATCGGCCTGATGCGCCGCCGCTGACTGTGCCCGCCTCTGTAGGAGCCGGCTTGCCGGCGAAGGCGCCCGTGAGCCTTGTGCCAGGTTCGAGGGCCTCTTCGCTGGCAAGCCAGCTCCTACAAACGTCGCCCTTGCTTTAAGATCGCGCGCTTCGATCTCTCAGGATGAGTCTCATGTTCAGAACCGCACTCTTGGCCGTGCTGCTCGGCACCTCCCTTGGCGCCCAGGCCGGCACCTCGGTCGACGTCTCGAAAATCTACGGCAACATCCAGATCGTCAACAGCTTCCCCGACTACAAGGTCAAGGTGGTGAACTCCTTTCCCGATCTGAAGGTGAAGCAGGTCAACTCCTTTCCCGACTCGGCGGGCAAATGGAAGATCGTCAACAGTTTTCCCGATTACAAGATCCAGATCGTCGACTCCTTTCCGGACTTCACCATCAAATATGTCGACTCCTTCCCCGGCGTGAATTGAAGCTCCCCTGCGATCACGGCTGCCGCTCTGCGGCAGCACCACAATGACGCATCCTCGCGCACCACGCCCTAGCCCAGGCCTCGTCTTGGGGCATCACCTCTCCCGCCGTCGCAGTTAAAGCGACGTTTTCATGCCCTGCGCCGACTCGGCACATCCCTTGCAAAACAGCCCTTCAGTACAGGCGGAGTGAAAACTGCTGCGTTAGCCAAGGTTTTCACTGCGCCTGTGAAGTCCGCATCTGCCACCTGAAAAAAATCAAAAGTTCATGGAGATCGCACAATGAAGCGTCGTAGTTTGCTCAAGGCTTTCACTCTCTCGGCAAGCATTGCCGCGATGGGCATGACCTGGACCGTCCAGGCCGCCGAGACCATCAAGGTCGGTATCCTGCATTCCCTGTCGGGGACCATGGCGATCTCTGAAACCTCGCTCAAAGACATGGCGCTGATGACCATTGACGAGATCAACGCCAAGGGCGGGGTCAACGGCAAGCTGCTGGAACCCGTGGTGGTGGACCCGGCCTCCAACTGGCCGCTGTTCGCCGAAAAGGGCCGCCAGTTGCTGACCCAGGACAAGGTGGCGGTGGTGTTCGGCTGCTGGACTTCGGTGTCGCGCAAATCGGTGCTGCCGGTATTCGAAGAGCTCAACGGCCTGTTGTTCTACCCGGTGCAGTACGAAGGCGAAGAAATGTCGCCCAACGTCTTCTACACCGGCGCTGCGCCGAACCAGCAAGCGATCCCGGCGGTGGAATACCTGATGAGCGAGGACGGCGGCAGCGCCAAGCGCTTCTTCCTCCTGGGCACCGACTACGTCTACCCGCGCACCACCAACAAGATCCTGCGCTCGTTCCTGCACTCCAAGGGCGTGGCGGACAAGGACATCGAAGAGGTCTACACCCCCTTCGGCCACGCCGACTATCAAACCATCGTCGCCAACATCAAGAAGTTCTCCGCCGGCGGCAAGACCGCAGTGATCTCCACGGTCAACGGCGATTCCAACGTGCCCTTCTACAAGGAGCTGGCCAACCAGGGCCTGAAGGCCACCGACGTGCCGGTGGTGGCGTTCTCCGTGGGCGAGGAAGAATTGCGCGGCATCGACACCAAGCCACTGGTGGGCAACCTGGCGGCGTGGAACTACTTCGAATCGGTGGATAACCCGGTGAACCAGAAGTTCGTCGCCGCCTGGAAAGCCTACGCCAAGGCCAAGAACCTGCCGGGTGCGGACAAGGCCGTGACCAACGACCCGATGGAAGCCACCTACGTCGGTATCCACATGTGGGCCCAGGCAGTGGAGAAAGCCAAGTCCACCGATGTCGACAAGGTCCGTGAGGCGCTGGCCGGGCAGACCTTCGCCGCACCCTCGGGCTACACCCTGACCATGGACAAGACCAACCACCACCTGCACAAGCCGGTGATGATCGGCGAGATCCAGCCGGACGGTCAGTTCAACGTGGTCTGGCAGACCGAAGGCCCGATCCGCGCCCAGCCCTGGAGCCCCTTCATCCCGGGCAACGACAAAAAGCCGGACTACGCGGTCAAGAGCAACTGATCCGAACCTGACGCCTTTCCTGCAGGAGCGAGCTTGCTCGCGATGAGGTCCGTTGGACCTGCAACGAAAACCGCCCGGCTGGCCGCTGCGCGGATCGCGAGCAAGCTCGCTCCTACAGGTTACCCAGGCGCTTTCAAGGACATCGATATGCCCACTGCCCTTTACCGTTTCATCCTCGCCTGCCTGCTGTTGCTGCCATGGGCGGCCCAAGCCGGTGATGCCGAAGACTTCGTCGCGGCCAATCCCACGCAACAGGCGCAGCTTCTGGAAAGCTGGGCCGCGCAGCCCGATCCGGCGCGCATCGAACTGCTCAACGCCCTGCAACAGGGCCAGTTGAGCATCGCCGGTGAAAGCAAAACCCTGCGCCTGAACAACCGCCTGCGGGGCCTGATCGACACCGCACTGGCCAGCCATCAATTGCTCGCCGCCGATGCCGGCAGCCGACTCGATGCCGCCCGGCAACTGCAGAAAAGCGCCAAGCCGGCGCAATTGAAATTCCTCGATGCCCAGCTGGCAGCCGAGCAAGACCCCGGCGTGCACGACGCCCTGAGCCTGGCCCTGGCCAACCTGCAATTGGTGGACAGCGACCCGGCAGTACGTCTGGCCGCCGTGCGCCTGCTGGGGGAAACCGGCGACCCGCTGGCCCGCACCCGCCTCGAAGGCTTGCTCGAACCCGGTGTCGAGGCCGATGCCAACGTGCGCACCGCCGCCGAAACCAGCCTGGCCCAGGTCAAGCGCAAGCTGCTGGTGGGTGAAGTCCTCGGCCAGGCCTTCAGCGGCTTGTCCCTGGGTTCGATCCTGCTGCTTGCGGCCCTGGGCCTGGCCATCACCTTCGGCCTGCTGGGGGTGATCAACATGGCCCACGGCGAGATGCTGATGCTCGGCGCCTACGCCACCTACGTGGTGCAATTGCTGTTCCAGCGCTACGCCCCGCAAGCCATCGAGTACTACCCGCTGCTGGCACTGCCGGTGGCGTTCTTCGTCACCGCCGGGATCGGCATGGCCCTGGAGCGCACGGTGATCCGTCATCTCTATGGCCGGCCCCTGGAAACCCTGCTGGCCACCTGGGGCATCAGCCTGATGCTGATCCAACTGGTGCGCCTGCTGTTCGGCGCGCAGAACGTCGAGGTGGCGAACCCGGCCTGGCTCTCCGGCGGCATCCAGGTATTGCCCAATCTGGTACTGCCCTACAACCGCATCGTGATCATCGCCTTCGCGCTGTTCGTTGTCGTGCTCACCTGGCTGCTGCTGAACAAGACCCGCCTGGGCCTGAACGTGCGTGCAGTAACCCAGAACCGCAACATGGCCGCCTGCTGCGGCGTGCCCACCGGGCGCGTGGACATGCTCGCCTTCGGTCTCGGCTCGGGCATCGCCGGCCTCGGTGGCGTGGCCCTGAGCCAAGTCGGCAACGTCGGCCCGGACCTCGGTCAGAGCTACATCATCGACTCGTTCCTGGTGGTGGTGCTCGGCGGGGTCGGGCAACTGGCCGGCAGTGTGCTGGCGGCCTTTGGTCTGGGGGTGGCGAACAAGATCCTCGAACCGCAGATCGGCGCCGTGTTGGGCAAGATCCTCATCCTGGCGCTGATCATTCTGTTTATCCAGAAACGCCCGCAAGGACTCTTCGCATTGAAAGGACGGGTGATCGACTGATGAATCAACCACTGCTGATTACCGCCAGCCAGAAAGCCGGGCCCAAGGTCACGATCGCGGTCGGCGCGCTGCTGCTCCTGGTGCTGCTGGCGTTGCCGCTGTTGTCACTGCTGCCGGCGGGCAACCCGCTGCAGGTCTCGGCCTACACCCTGACCCTGGTGGGCAAGATTCTCTGCTACGCCATTGTCGCCCTGGCCCTGGATCTGGTCTGGGGCTATGCCGGACTGCTGTCCCTGGGCCACGGCCTGTTCTTCGCCCTGGGCGGCTACGCCATGGGCATGTACCTGATGCGCCAGGCCGCCGGAGACGCCCTGCCGGCGTTCATGACCTTCCTTTCGTGGAGCGAGCTGCCCTGGTACTGGACCGGCACCAGCCACTTCCTCTGGGCCCTGTGCCTGGTGGTGCTGGCGCCGGGTCTGCTGGCCCTAGTGTTCGGTTTCTTCGCCTTCCGCTCACGGATCAAGGGCGTGTACTTCTCGATCATGACCCAGGCCCTGACGTTTGCCGGGATGCTGCTGTTCTTTCGCAACGAGACCGGTTTTGGCGGCAACAACGGCTTCACCAACTTCCGCAGTATCCTGGGTTTCGGCATCACCGAACCCGGCACCCGCGCGGCGCTGTTCCTGGCCACGGTGCTGCTACTGGTGGCCAGCCTGTACCTGGGCTGGCGCCTGGCCCGGAGTAAGTTCGGCCGGGTGCTGACCGCCCTGCGCGATGCCGAAAACCGCCTGATGTTCTGCGGCTACGACCCGCGTGGCTTCAAGCTGTTCGTCTGGGTCTTGAGCGCCGTGCTGTGCGGCTTGGCTGGCGCGCTGTATGTGCCCCAGGTGGGCATCATCAACCCCAGCGAAATGTCCCCCACCAACTCCATCGAAGCCGCCGTGTGGGTAGCCCTGGGCGGACGCGGCACGCTGATCGGACCGCTGCTGGGAGCCGGGCTGGTGAACGGCATGAAGAGCTGGTTCACCGTGGCCTTCCCCGAATACTGGCTGTTCTTCCTCGGCGCCCTGTTCATCGTGGTGACCCTGTACCTGCCCAAGGGCGTGATCGGCCTGCTGAAGAAACGAGGTGAGCAATGAGAGTCACAGCGACCGCGGATTTCATGCTCGAACCCATCCTCGAACCCAACAAGGACCAGGGCAGCAGCCGCGACGCCATCGGCCTCGGGCACGCTGCCGGCAAGGGCCTCAACACCCGCCACGGCACCATCCTGACCCTGGAAGACATCAGCGTCAGCTTCGACGGTTTCAAGGCCCTCAACGACCTCAACCTGTACATCGGCGTCGGCGAGCTGCGCTGCATCATCGGCCCCAACGGCGCCGGCAAGACCACCCTGATGGACGTGATCACCGGCAAGACCCGCCCCACCCAGGGCAAGGCCTGGTTCGGCGAAACCCTGGACCTGACCCAGATGAGCGAAGTGCAGATCGCCCAGGCCGGGATCGGCCGCAAGTTCCAGAAGCCCACGGTGTTCGAGGCCCTGAGCGTGTTCGAGAACCTGGAGCTGGCGCAGAAGACCGACAAGTCGGTGTGGGCCAGCCTCGGGGCGCGCCTGAACGGTGAGCAGAAGGACCGCATCGCCCAAGTGCTGGAGACCATTCGCCTGAGCCCTTCGGCCCAACGCCAGGCGGGCTTGCTGTCCCACGGTCAGAAACAGTTCCTGGAGATCGGCATGCTGCTGATGCAAGACCCGCAACTGCTGTTGCTGGACGAGCCGGTGGCGGGCATGACCGACGCCGAGACCGAGTTCACCGCCGAGCTGTTCAAGACCCTGGCGGGCAAGCACTCGTTGATGGTGGTGGAACACGACATGGGCTTTGTCGGCTCGATTGCCGACCACGTCACCGTGCTGCACCAGGGCAGCGTACTGGCCGAAGGGTCCCTGGAGCAGGTGCAGGAAAACGAACGGGTGATCGAGGTGTACCTCGGCCGTTAGCGCAACCGCCGCTCGCCGGCAGCCGGCTCCTACCCGTTCCCGTAGGAACTGGGTTGCCAGCGAAGACCACCCCGCAATCCCCACAAAATTCGAGTACCCGACCATGCTCCAAGTCGACAAGCTGCACCAATACTACGGCGGTAGCCACATCCTGCGCGGCCTGAGCTTCGAAGCCCGGATCGGCGAAGTCACCTGTCTGCTGGGGCGCAACGGCGTGGGCAAGACCACCCTGCTCAAATGCCTGATGGGCCTGCTGCCGGCCAAGGAAGGCGCGGTCAACTGGGAGGGTCGGACCATCACCGGCTACAAGCCCCATCAGCGCGTCCACGCCGGGATCGCCTACGTGCCCCAGGGCCGGGAAATCTTCGGCCGCCTGACTGTGGAAGAAAACCTGCTGATGGGCCTGTCCCGCTTCCCCGGCTCCCAGGCCAGGGAAGTACCGGCCTTCATCTACGAACTGTTCCCGGTGCTGTTGCAGATGAAGCAGCGCCGTGGCGGCGACCTCTCCGGCGGCCAGCAGCAACAACTGGCCATCGGTCGCGCCCTGGCCAGCCGCCCCCGGCTGCTGATCCTCGATGAGCCCACCGAAGGCATCCAGCCCTCGGTGATCAAGGAGATCGGCGCGGTGATCAAGAAACTCGCGGCCCAGGGCGATATGGCGATTCTGCTGGTGGAGCAGTTCTACGACTTCGCCGCCGAACTGGCCGACCAGTATCTGGTGATGTCCCGGGGCGAAATCGTCCAGCAGGGCCGTGGGGAAAATATGCAGGCAGAAGGTGTACGCGGCCTGGTTACGATCTAATCTGTAGCCTCCTAACGATAACGACCCAGCATGAACTCACCTGCCGTCACCGCCCTGTTCACCCCCAGCTGGCACGCCGAGCTGGAGCTGGCCTACGCCCGTTTCGGCGCCACCACGCGCCCGGTTCTGCGTCGCCACCTGGGCCCGCTGCGGGTGCAGAAGCACCTGTACGCCGAGGGCCCCGAGGTGTGCCAGCACATCATCGTCCACCCACCCGGCGGCATCGCCGGCGGCGACCGGCTGGCCATCAGTGCCCGGGTCGACCACGGCGCCTGGGCACAGCTGACCAGCCCCGGTGCCGCCAAGTGGTACCGCGCCACCGGCCCTGCCAGCCAGACCCTGAGGCTGCAAGTGGCACCGGGGGCGACCCTGGAATGGCTGCCCCAGGAAACCATTGTCTTCAGCGCCGCCCAGGCCGAACTGACCACCCTGGTCGAACTGCAAGGCGATGCCCGGCTGTTCTACTGGGACATCGTGGCCCTGGGACGCCCGGCCAGTGGCGAGCGCTTCGAGCAAGGGCACTTTCAGGCGCACCTGGACATCCGTCGCGACGGCCGGCCGCTCTGGCATGAACGCCAGCGCATCAATGGCGGCGACGGCCTGCTGGATTCCCCCATCGGCCTGGACGGCCAGCCGGTGTTCGCCACTTTGCTGGTGACCGGTGAAATCGACAGCGAACTGCTGGAGCGCTGCCGCGCCCTGGCGCACCCGGTACGCGGCGACCTGAGCCAACTGCCAGGCCTGCTGGTGGCCCGCTGCCTGGCCAGTGAAGCCCTGCAGGCCCGGGCCTGGCTGATCGACCTGTGGCGTCTGCTGCGCCCGGCGCTGCTGGGCCGCGAGGCTGTGCCACCGAGGATCTGGAACACCTGATGCCGACTCTCTTTTTTAACTGCCCAACAACGGATTGATCACGATGGACCTGACCCCACGCGAAAAAGACAAGCTGCTGATCTTCACCGCCGGCCTGGTGGCCGAGCGGCGACTGGCTCGCGGCCTCAAGCTCAATTACCCGGAGGCCATGGCCTATATTTCCGCGGCGCTGCTCGAAGGTGCCCGGGATGGCCAGACCGTGGCAGAACTGATGCACTACGGCACCACCCTGCTCAGCCGTGAACAGGTGATGGAAGGCATCCCGGAGATGATCCCGGAGATCCAGGTCGAGGCCACCTTCCCCGACGGCACCAAGCTGGTCACTGTCCATCAACCCATCGCCTGAGGCCGCGCCATGACCTATCGCATCCGCGACGCGTTGCACGCCGACCTGCCGGCGATCCGCGACATCTACAACGACGCCGTGGTCAATACCACGGCGATCTGGAACGACTCGCCGGTGGACCTGGGCAACCGCCAGGCCTGGTTCAGTGCGCGCCAGGCCCAGGGCTACCCGATCCTGGTGATCGTCAACGCCGAGGAGCAGGTGCTCGGCTACGCTTCCTTCGGCGACTGGCGGCCCTTCGACGGCTTTCGCCACACCGTGGAACATTCGGTCTATGTCCGCAGCGACCAGCGCGGCAACGGCCTGGGTCCACAGCTGATGGCGGTGCTGCTGGAACGCGCCCGTGGCTGTGACAAGCACGTGATGGTGGCCGCCATCGAAAGCGCCAACACCGCCTCGGTCCGCCTGCACCAGCGCCTGGGCTTTATCAGCACCGGACAGATGCCTCAGGTGGGCACCAAGTTCGGGCGCTGGCTGGACCTGACCTTCATGCAGCTGATTCTCAACCCCGGGGCACAACCGCCCGCCCCTCACAAGGAGTGACCTCTCGATGAACGCCGCCCAACTGCGCCGAGTCCATGGAGAAAGCTTTGCCCATTACCGTCAAGGATTGATCGACCTGCTGCTGGATTCGGTGCACCACGGCGCGTCCATCGGCTTCATGGCCGATCTGGACGACAGCCAGGCCCGGGACTACCTCGGCAGCGTGCAGGCCGGGGTCGAGGACGGCAGCCTGATGCTGTGGGTGGTGGTTCACGATGAGAAGGTCCTGGCCAGCGTGCAACTGGCGCTGTGCATGAAGGCCAATGGGCGCAACCGCGCCGAGGTGCAAAAGCTTCAGGTGCTGCACAGCGCCCGGCGCCGTGGCCTGGGCCAGCAATTGATGAACGCCCTGGAACAGGCCGCCCGCCAGCACAAGCGCGGGCTGCTGTACCTGGACACCGAGGCAGGCTCGGCGGCCGAGGACTTCTACCGTTCCCTGGGCTACACCCGGGTCGGCGAACTGCCCAACTACTGCCAGAGCCCGGACGGCACCTATACCCCCACCGCCATCTACTTCAAGACCCTGGGACAACCCCTATGATTCCTGGCCAATACCAGATCCAGCCTGGCGAGATCGAACTCAATGCCGGGCGCCGCACCTTGACCCTCAGCGTGGCCAACAGTGGCGACCGGCCGATCCAGGTCGGCTCCCACTATCACTTTTTCGAAACCAACGACGCCCTGACCTTCGACCGCGCCGCCAGCCGCGGCATGCGCCTGAACATTGCCGCCGGTACCGCCGTGCGCTTCGAACCGGGACAGACCCGGGAGGTGGAACTGGTGGATCTGGCCGGCAAGCGCCGGGTGTTCGGTTTTGCCGGACGCATCATGGGCGACCTCTGACCCCTCGACCCTACGCGCGTAGGAGCCGGCTTGCTGGCGAATGCGGTCTTTCGGGCCCCTTCGCCGGCAAGCCGGCTCCTACAAGACCTGTTTCTGTAAGGAGCTGCGATGAAGATTTCCCGTGAGGCCTATGCCGATATGTTCGGCCCTACCGTGGGCGACAAGGTGCGGCTGGCCGATACCGAGCTGTGGATCGAAGTGGAGAAGGACTTCACCACCTACGGCGAAGAAGTGAAGTTCGGCGGTGGCAAGGTGATCCGCGACGGCATGGGCCAGAGCCAACTGCTGGCATGCGATGTGGTGGACACCCTGATCACCAACGCGCTGATCATCGATCACTGGGGCATCGTCAAGGCTGACGTCGGTTTGAAGGACGGGCGCATCGCCGCCATCGGCAAGGCCGGCAACCCGGATATCCAGCCCGATGTGACCATCGCCATCGGCGCCAGCACCGAGGTCATCGCCGGTGAAGGCATGATCCTCACCGCCGGCGGCGTCGACACCCATATCCACTTCATCTGCCCGCAGCAGATCGAAGAGGCGCTGATGAGCGGCGTCACCACCATGATCGGCGGCGGCACCGGGCCGGCCACCGGGACCAACGCCACCACCTGCACCTCCGGGCCTTGGCACATGGCGCGCATGCTCCAGGCCGCGGACGCCTTCCCGATGAACATCGGCTTTACCGGCAAGGGCAACGCCAGCCTGCCGGAGCCCTTGATCGAGCAGGTCAAGGCGGGGGCCATCGGCCTCAAGCTGCACGAGGACTGGGGCAGCACCCCGGCCAGCATCGACAACTGCCTGAGCGTGGCCGATGAGTACGACGTGCAGGTGGCGATCCACACCGACACCCTGAACGAATCCGGCTTCGTCGAAACCACCCTAGGCGCCTTTAAGGGGCGGACCATCCACACCTACCACACCGAAGGTGCCGGCGGCGGCCATGCCCCGGACATCATCAAGGCCTGCGGCTTCGCCAATGTGCTGCCCAGCTCCACCAACCCGACCCGGCCCTTCACCCGCAACACCATCGACGAACACCTGGACATGCTCATGGTCTGCCACCATCTGGACCCGAGCATCGCCGAGGACGTGGCCTTCGCCGAGAGCCGCATCCGCCGGGAAACCATCGCCGCCGAAGACATCCTCCATGACCTGGGAGCGTTTTCGATGATCAGCTCCGACAGCCAGGCCATGGGCCGGGTCGGCGAAGTGGTGACCCGCACCTGGCAGACCGCCGACAAGATGCACCGCCAGCGCGGCCCGCTGCCGGGAGACGGCCCGGGCAACAGCAACTTCCGGGTCAAGCGCTACATCGCCAAGTACACCATCAACCCGGCCATCACCCACGGCATCAGCCATGAGGTGGGCTCCATCGAGGTGGGCAAATGGGCCGATCTGGTGCTTTGGCGCCCGGCCTTCTTCGGGGTCAAGCCGACCCTGATCCTCAAGGGCGGGGCCATTGCCGCCAGCCTGATGGGCGACGCCAATGCCTCGATCCCGACCCCGCAGCCGGTGCACTACCGGCCGATGTTCGCCAGTTACGGCGGCAGCCGCCACGCCACCAGCCTGACCTTTATCAGCCAGGCCGCACTGGACGCCGGCGTACCGGAGCAATTGGGGCTGAAGAAGCGCATCGCCGTGGTCAAGGGCTGTCGCAAGGTGCAAAAGAGTGACCTGATCCACAACGACTACCTGCCGGATATCGAAGTCGACCCGCAGACTTATCAGGTCAAGGCCGATGGTGTCCTGCTGTGGTGCGAACCGGCGGATGTGCTGCCCATGGCCCAGCGTTACTTCCTGTTCTGAGGCGCGTCCGGCCGCTGGGCAGGCCCGGTGTTGAAGCCGCGGATAAGGCGCTAAGATGCGTGTCGGTTTTCCACTCTCTGCCCAGTAAGGTGCCCGGCTATGCGCCTGTCCGATTTCATCGTGCAGCACGTTGATCGAATCGTTGATGAATGGGAACAATTTGCCAGGACCCTGGCCGCGGACACCCTGACCCGCAGCGACCTGCGGGATCACGCCACCTCGATCCTGCTGGCCGCCGCCCGGGACATGCGCATCACCCAGAGCCCGGGTGAGCAGTTGGCCAAGGCCCGGGGCGAAGGCCCGGAGAAATCCCCCAGCCTGGATGAGGCCGCCGCCAGCCATGGCGAACTGCGTCATCACGTGGGTTTCGATCTGGTGCAGATGACGTCCGAGTTCCGCCACCTGCGGGCCTGCGTGATCCGCCTGTGGGTCGCCAGCCTGGTGACGCCGGACCTGGAACACTTGCAAGACATGATCCGTTTCAACGAGGCCATCGACGAAGCCCTGGCCGAGTCCACCTGCGCCTACGCCGAGCAGGTCAGCCGCTCACGGGACATCTTCCTGGCGATTCTCGGCCACGACCTGCGGGCGCCGTTGCAGGCGGTGAGCATGTCCACCGAGATGCTGGCGCGCAAAATGCCGCTGGATAGCGACGCCCAGGCCTTTGTCTCACGCATCAAGAGCGGCACCCGACACATGGGCGCCATGGTCAGCGACCTGCTGGAGTTCGTCCGCAGTCGCCTGGGCAATGGCCTGCCCATCGATCCGGCGCCCATGGACTTGGCCAGCGCCGCCAAGGCTGCCATGGACGAAGCCTGCGCCGGGCAACCCGATTGCACACCGTTACTGAGCTTCGAGGGTGACAGCCATGGCATCTGGGACCGGGGACGTATCGAACAGATGCTGCAGAACCTGATCGGCAACGCCCTGCAGCACGGCAGCAACCGCCGTACCGTGACCGTGACCATTACCGGCGGTGCGGAACAGGTGCTGTTGACCGTGCACAATTACGGCCCGCCGATTCCCAAGGAAGCCCTGGGCACCCTGTTCGATCCTTTGGTGCGCAGTGCCGATGAGGAACTGGGCAGTACCAGCACCAGCCTTGGCCTGGGACTGTTCATCGTCAAGGAAGTGGTGACCGCGCACCAGGGCAGCATCGAAGTCAGCTCCAACGAGAGCGACGGCACCACCTTCGCCGTGATCCTGCCGCGCGTCTCCCGCGCCACCTCGTAGGAGCTGGCTTGCCAGCGAAGGCGTCAGCCCGGATTGCGCAAGGCCCAGGGGCCTCTTCGCCGGCAAGCCGGCTCCTGCGCAGTGAGGCGGATCAATCCAGCAGCAGGCGGCCCAGACGCTGCTTGAGCATCTGGTTCTCGGCCCGCAGTTGCCGCACTTCGTCCAGCAGGTCCAACGCCAGGGCGACGCCTTCCCACTCCAGGTCCAGGTCGCGGCGCAACTTCGCCGCGCGCTTGGCCAGGGACAGTTCAACATCGTTGAAACGCCAGTCCTTGGGCGCCGTCCCCTGAGGTTCGAGGATGCCGTGTTCGACGATTTCGATCACGTAGGCCGCCGACAGGTCGGCCACTTCACAGAACTCTTCCATGTCCAGCTGAACGATCAGGGTGCTCATGATCAGCGCCTCCTAGTGTCGAATCAGAAATTTTCCCGAGGGTCGAACGCGGCCTTCTTCGCCAGCTCCTGCCACAACGCCTTGACGTCGTCGCCGGTCTGCTTGGGCATCACGGCCTTGAGCTGGACGAACAGGTAGCCACGCTGGCCGGCCTTGTTCAGCAGGCCATGACCCTTGGCGCGCATGCGCTGGCCGTTCTGGCTGCCGGCCGGGACCTTGAGGTTGATCTTGCCGGTCAGGGTCGGTACCGCCACCTCGGTGCCCAGCGCCAGCTCCCAAGGGGCCAGCGGCAGGGTGATGATCAGGTTCTCGTCCTCCACATCGAACTTCGGATGGGGCGCAAAGCGAATGGTCAGGTACAGGTCGCCATTGGCTCCGCCGCCAACGCCCGGTGCACCCTGGCCCTTGAGGCGGATGCGTTCGCCGTCGGTGACCCCGGCTGGAATCTTCACGTTCAGGCTTTTGCTGGTATTGCTCACATGCTGGCCGGCAGCGTTGTACTGCGGCACCTGGAAGCTGATCTTCTTCGACTCGGTCGACAGGGTTTCTTCAAGAAAGATCGGCAGTTCCATTTCCACATCCTGTCCACGACGACCGCTGCTGCGGCGCTGTTCCGGGCCGCCGAATCCTGGCCCCCGGTTACCAAAGATCGAACTGAAGAAGTCCGAGAAGTCCCCACCGTCACCGCCACCAAAGCCACCACGGCTCTGCCAGCCCGGAGGCCCCTGGAACGGCTGGCCATGCTGGCCGTACTTGCGCAGGTCGTCGTACTCGGCGCGCTTGTCCGCGCTTTTCAGCGCTTCATAGGCTTCCGAGGCATCCTTGAACTTGGCCTCGGCATCCTTTTCCTTACTGACGTCGGGGTGGTACTTGCGCGCCAGCTTGCGATAGGCGGCCTTGATCGCCTTGTCGTCCGCTGTCGGCTCCACGCCGAGAATCTTGTAATAGTCTTTGAAGTCCATCGAGGGAATCACCATCCGTTATCAAAGTCGCGCGGCGTGCAGCACAGCATGCTCGGTCTGGCAGCATGAGAATTGATCAATCTCAATCCTCTGACTGAACGGCGCATCAGAAGTTTATCGGCAGCCTCGGGCGGATCTTGTGATCCCAGGTGGCTGCTCGGCCCATGCCTGCAAGTTTGGGGGTCAAGGATAGTCTTTCAAGGCACAACAGGTTGCGATTTAGCAGATAGTCGGCCTTTGCAACGCGCGAGGACTGGCGTACGCTGCGCGGCCGTTTTTTTCACCGGATCCAAAGACATGAACAACGCCACCCCGGCCCGTGCCTGCGGCATTGACTTCGGTACCTCCAACTCCACCGTCGGCTGGCTGCGCCCCGGCGAGGAGACGCTGATCGCCCTGGAGGACGACAAGATCACCCTGCCTTCGGTGGTGTTCTTCAATATCGAGGAACGCCGTCCGGTGTATGGCCGCCTGGCGTTGCACGAATACCTGGAAGGCTACGAAGGCCGGCTGATGCGCTCGCTGAAAAGCCTGCTGGGCTCCAAGCTGATCAAGCACGACACCAGCGTGCTGGGCACCGCGATGCCGTTCAAGGACCTGCTGGGGCTGTTCATCGGCCAGCTCAAGAACCGTGCCGAAGCCACCGCCGGTCGGGAATTCGACGAAGTGGTACTGGGGCGTCCGGTGTTCTTCGTCGATGACGACGCCGCCGCCGACCAGGAAGCCGAAGACACCCTGGTGGAAGTGGCCCGCAAGATTGGCTTCAAGGAAGTGTCCTTCCAGTACGAACCCATCGCCGCGGCCTTCGACTACGAATCCACCATCGAACGCGAAGAACTGGTGCTGATCGTCGACATCGGCGGTGGTACCTCGGACTTCTCCCTGGTGCGCCTTTCCCCCGAGCGCCGTGGGGTCGACAACCGGCACGACGACATCCTCGCCACCGGCGGTGTGCACGTCGGCGGTACCGACTTCGACAAGCAACTGAGCCTGCAGGGCGTAATGCCACTGTTCGGCTACGGCAGCCGGATGAAGAGCGGCGCCTACATGCCCACCAGCCACCACATGAACCTGGCGACCTGGCACACCATCAACTCGGTGTACTCGCAGAAGTCCCAGTTGGCCCTGGGCAGCATGCGCTATGACATCGAAGACACCGGCGGCATCGACCGCCTGTTCAAGCTGATCGAACAGCGCGCCGGCCACTGGCTGGCCATGGAAGTGGAAGAGACCAAGATCCAGCTGACCCACGCCGAGAACCGCCTGGTGCCCCTGGACCGGATCGAGCGCGACCTCAGTGTCGACCTGAGCCGGGCCCTGTTCGAAAGCTCCATCGACGGTCTGCTGGAGCGCATCCGCACCAGCGTCAGCCAATTGCTGAGCGACGCCAATGTCGGTGTGGGTCAGGTCGATACGGTGTTCTTCACCGGCGGTTCCAGCGGCATTCCGGCACTGCGCCAGAGCGTGGCGGCGATGCTGCCCAACGCCCGGCATGTGGAAGGCAATATCTTCGGCAGCATCGGTAGCGGCCTGGCGATTGAAGCCAGAAAGCGCTACGGCTAGGCACCCCGCGCCCGACATTGGTACCCCAGGGATGGGGAAAATTTTCGCAAGGAACCGCAACGATGAACCTGTGCAAGCTGCTGCCCCTACTGACCGCCCTGCTGCTGACCGGCTGCAAGGAAGATTTCATGTCCCTGCAGTTCGAGCAGCCGGTGGGGTATCGCGGCCAGCAGATAGATGCCAAGGTCGGCACCCTGCTGAGGGAGGCGATTGGCTCTCGCGGCATCGACCCTGAACAGATCGTGCTGGAACTGGATGAGCAGGACACTCGGGTGGTCCATCTGGCCCTCGACGGCGAATTGGGTCCTGAGCAGCGGGCGGCCCTGCGCGACCTGTTTGACCAGGTCGTCAAGGCCCGGGCGGCCAGCAGCATGGCCGTCGACCTGACACTCCAGGCCCAGCCCGGCGCGGCCACCCCGCAGCCAATCCCCCTGGAGCTGGCCATCACCTCCGAGGTACAGCTGTCGGCGCGCTACCAATATCTCGACCGGGCAATAGGCCTGTTCAACCAGAGCGGGGTTCCGGTGCAGATCGTCTGCGGCATCGAGGGACAATTGAACGGCGAGCTGCCCTTCAATGGGCTGAGCGTGCAACAGATCCCCAAGCAGTCGCCGGAGCATGTCTACCTGAATTTCCGCACTCAGAATTTTAGAAGACAGACCCTGCCGGCCCTGATGCAGGTCAGGGATGCCCAACTGCGCGAGAGCATGAGCAAAGGCGAGATTCGCCTGTGGGGCGAAGAGCAGATCCCGAACGACCTGCTGCGCACCAAGCTGCAATTGTCGATTGAAATCGGCAACCTGGGCGAGCAGATGCTGGCCGCCGATTTCAGTGCCGACAGCCGCCAGGACACCTGGACCAGCGAATGCGCGAAGAAGATCGAACAGTTGGGCCGACCGTTCTCCTTCCATATCGGCTCAGGCATCGATCGCCTGCAGGCGGTGACCTATGAGGATGCCGGGCGCGATTGAGCCCGGCGGGACTCAGACCAGCCCCGCCAGCTTCAACTCGCTCTTCAGATAGGCGTAATAGATCGGCCCCGCCACCACCCCGGGCAGGCCGAACGCCGCCTCGAACACCAGCATCGCCAGCAACAGCTCCCAGGACTTGGCACTGATCTGCCCGCCAACGATCCGCGCGTTGAGGAAGTATTCCAGCTTGTGGATAAAGATCAGGTAACCCAGGGCCGCCACCGCCACCCAGATCGACAGCGACAGGCCGACGATGGTGATCAGGGTGTTGGAAATCAGGTTGCCGATCACCGGCAGCAGGCCCAGCAGGAAGGTCAGCACGATCAGGGTCTTGGTCAGCGGCAGCTTGACCCCGAACAGCGGTAGGATCAGCGCCAGAAAGACCCCGGTGAAGAAGGTGTTGAGCAGGGAGATCTTGATCTGCGCGAAGACGATGTTGCGAAACGCCTGGACCAGCAGGTGCAGGCGGTCGAACAGCGCCGCCGCCAGGGGCTTGCGCTTGGTCAGGTCGGGGATGCGCTGCAGGGCGATGATGGCCCCCAGGACCATGCCGATGAGCAAGGTCACGAACATGTGCGCCGCGTCCTTGCCCACCAGTTGCAACTCGCTCAGGTGCTTGCTGGCCCAGGCGCCGATGGCGGCCTGGAACTCGGCGGCACTGGCCGGCAGGTAGGAATCGAGGAACGGCGGCAATTGGCCACGGGCCTTGTCCACCACCACCATGAACTTGCCCAGCGAGGCGCCGGGATTCTCCGCTTCATGCAGCAGGAAACTGATGGCCCCGGCGAACAGCAGGGTCAGCAGACTGACCACCAACGTGCCAAGCAGCGCCACCGCCAGCCAACGCGCACGCCGGCCCTCGATCAGCCGCTGCAGTTGTGGAGTGAGCATATTGACCAGCTCGAACACCAACAGCCCCGCCAGCAGGCTCGGCAGCAGCCGCAACGGCAAGGCCAGCAGCAGGCCGCCAAAGATGATGATCCAACTGATGAACAACAGATGACGCTGTGAAAACGCTGGCATATAGCCTCAAGACAAACAGCGGGAAAAGACCGGCAGTCTGCCAGCCTTCACCCCGGAGGAATAGTGGCAGGCGCCCCAAGGGCATGGGCTTACAGGGTACTTGAGTGTTGTGACAGGCGAAGGTTCAGTCTGTTCTGGCCTGAGGCAGCGGGGCTGAAGGGGCCGGCAGCGGCACGTCATAGCCGCAGTAGTGCAGGCGAGAGTCCAGGCGCTGGTTTCCGTAAACCAGAGAGGGCGCCGTGCAGCCGCTGATCCCCCGGACAACCACAGACCAGGGCAATCCCTGTAGCGCCGCAGATATACCCAAACACTTTCACTCTTTGTATTTGCTGATAAACGAATACCTGATGCCCGCGGCTTCGACGATGCTCCGCATCTCCTGCTCTTGCCCAGGTTCGCCAACAAAGAACAGCCAGACCCGAGGAAAGCGCTGATCACTCAGTGCGCCACCGACAATCGCCTTGTCCAGTGCCGGGTTGGCCCCGAACATCAGGAACCTGCCGTTGGGGCTTTGGGAAACCTTGGCGAACATGTCACGCACATTGAAGCGTTCAACACCCCCGCCGGCCACAATCACTAGACGATCGGGAAGCTGCCCATGGCTGTTGATCTGCGTGACAAGCAGTTGCAGATCCTGACGCTCACCTGAGCCACCGCTGTCCCTCTGCACCACATCAGCGACCTCAGACAGGACCTGGTCATGGTCCTTGGATACCGGCTGCGCCGCACAACCAGCCAGGGCCAGCAGCATCGCAATCCATGTCCAGCTTTTCATCTCCATCTCCTTATGCACTGTTGGCTGACGGGCTTGGCAGCAAACGCCTCCCCTTGGAACAGGCCCGAAGGTTCAAGGTGAAGGCGCCTTGAGATCGGGCAGCGGCACGTCGTAGCCGCAGTAGTGTAGGCGGGTCAGGGTCAGGCGCTTGTCGGGATAGTCGCTGCCCCAGGCGCTTCCCCGGTCATAACGGGCCTTGCCGCGAGCACAAACAGCCTGGAGCCGGTTTTGTGCCTGAGCCAGAGCCGAAGGTGCCAGACGCTTGATCTGCAAGCTGTCAAAGAACGGCAGGATAAAGGTCCGATCCAGATCGTAACCCTTGGCGCCCAACGCCAGACGTTGCCCGGCATGTACATAGAACGGTTGAGTAAGGCCGCTTTCCCCTTCCCAGCACCAATACCTGACCTCATCCTCCCAGAGCCCCACTGCAGCCCCCTGCCAGTGCTCATAGAAACGCAGGCACTGGTAGCCGCCCCGGGTGACCCAATCCACTTCACGGGGTTTGGCACCACTGCCGGGCAAAGCCAATGCAGCCAGCTTGCCCTGGAGAAAGGCGTCGCGGGGATACATCAGCCCATAACCCTCTCCGTCGAGAAAGCTGCTGACCTTCATGTACAGCGAAGACGCCGATACCTGGACATCGCCATAGGCGAAGGTCCCCTCGGTAGCGACAGACAGGCTGTCGCTGATTCTGTCGTAATAGAAACCGCCCATGAGCGTACCGCATTCTGTGTGCCGGAACGGTTCAGGCAGGTCGAAGGAGAAACGCTGGGGCAAGGTCACCCGCTTGGCCCCTTCGCTACACAACATGCGCTGTTCGGTGCGTCGCTCCTGCGGCTTGGCGGGAAGGTTCAGGCATCCCCCGAGCAGCAATGCCAGCCCCACCACCACACTTGGAATACCCCTCATCTGCGGATAGTGTCCTTGCCATTGGCATCGATGAACGTAGGTTCAATGTACCGGGGATTCTTCTTGAACTGGTCCTGCAGCGCATTGGGCGCATCACCGCACATGCCCTTGGCCACACACAGATAGTTCGAGTGGGGGCTGTCCACTCCCATCAACGAGGTGCTGGTAGCCAGCGAGCCAAAGAAGCGGGCCACCGGGTCGGACGAGTGCGTGAAGTTCTGCCCCAGCAGATCCGACACGGTATCGGTGACCGGCAACATGCCGAAAAAGGTCTTCGACCCCGGACGGTTGACCTGGAAGAAGGCGCCGTTGCCGATATCGAATCCGGCGGCATCGGCGGCTTCAAAGAAGCTCTTGGAACCCACTGGCGCGCCCGACAACTGGATGCTCCCGACCTGGCCATTGAGGTTGAAGTCCAGGCCGGAAATCGCCCGGTAGGTCAACAGGCCGCCCTGGCTGTGACCGGCAACGTCCAACTTGTACTCATCCTTGATCCCGGCCTGGAAGAAATCGTGCAGCTGCTGGGCGTTACCAGAGCGCACCGTCCCGCCCAGCGCCACATCCCACAGCGACTCGACCAAGTCGCCGAGAATCCCGTGCTCGGGGTTGTAGGCCTGCATGAAGGAATCGGAGCCGGTCTGCATCGCACCGTTGACCAATGCCGCCATCAGCGAGTTCTGGATGCCGTTGGTGAACACTGCACCATCACCATCGGGACGCTCGATCTCCATCAGCTTCTGCACGTTCTCGATCATCGGTTTGCCGGACAACGGGTCCACCTTGATGGTCTTGCCGTCGGACTCGTACTGGTACTTGGTCTCAACCCGGTAGAAGCGCATGTCACCCGTGATCAAGGCCGGCACCTGGGTGATCAGGCCACCATGGTTCTCGACGCCGGGCATGATGCCACCGGTGTACTTGCCAGCCTTGTCGAGCACGGATTCCAGGAGTCCAGGAATCCAGGCCAGCGGCAGCAACGACGGGTTGTCGGCCACCACCTGGTCCGCCGCCTTACTCAGGTCGCCAAACTGGGTAAAGATACCCGAGGCATTCTTGCCATAGTTCTTCATCCCCTCCTTCCACTGGTTCAGGGTCTGAATCGGGTGGCTCACCGACTCCAGGGACGACTGCGAGACATACAGGTCGGTACGCTTTTCCTTGTCCTTGGTGATTTCATAGGCCTGGGACACATCGCGGTTCAGGCCCGCAGTGGAGTCGGCGCCAGTCTTGGCGTCGTTGCGCACGGTGATGGTGCCCGCGCCCACTGTGGCCCGGACCTCTTGCTCACGCTCCTTGCGGTAGTCATAGCCGCTGACACTCCAGCCCGAAGCCCCGGTCTTGCCCTTGCCTTCCTGGCTCTTGTCCGTGGTGAAGGCCACGTCCTTGCCGCCGGTGGCCTTGGCGCCATCGCCGCCGCCCCAACCAAAGGTGCCGCCCGCGTTGACGTAGTAGCTGTGCTCCTTGTCCTGGCCGGAGATATCGCGGAAGCCCAGGGTGCCGGTGTCCAGTTTGAGATTGCCGTTGTCGGCGGCGACCAGCGCACCGTCGAGCTGAGTATGGTTCTCGGTGCGGATATCCACCCCGTTCTTGCCGGTGATGCTGGTCTGCTCCTGGACCCAGTTGGTCTTGCCGGTGGTCTTGCCCATGCCCAGGGAACCGCTGACGCTGCCCCCGCCGCCCAGGCCAATGCTCACGGTGACGCTGGCATCCATTTCCTTGCCGCTAACCTTACCGGTGTCCGGCACCGAGGAAACAGTCAGGTCACCGCCAACCCGGCCGATGACTTCACCGCCACGCAGGGTCGCGCCGGCAATGGTGGTGTCCTTGCCGCTGCTGAAGCGCAACTGGTCACCCGCCACCAGATGGGCGTTCTGCTGGTTCTGGTTGTCCCGGTCCAGTTGGCCCTTGCCCATGTCGACGCTGGCGTAGACCGAGATGAAGTCCTTGCCGCCCACGGCCAGGCCCACTTCACCACCGCCGCTGTGGCGGCTGGACTCGCTGCTGGAATCATTCTGCGCGGCACGGATGGTCAGGTCGTTGCCGGCGCCCAGGTCGATATCGCGCCCGGCCTGGACCTGGGTCCCAATCAGGGTCAGGTTGTTGCGCGCCTCAAGGCTGACATCGCGCCCGGCGAGGAACACCGACGGAGTATTGGTGCCCTGGCTCATCTGCTCGCTGGCCACACCGTTGCTGCCGCCGATGCCGGCACGGGCGCTACCGCCGCCGCTCTGGCCATTGATGCCGCCCTGGCTGCGGGCGGTCTTGCTCTCTTCGGAAACCGAACCGCGGGCCACATCCACATTGATGTCACGGCCCACCAGGGTGATGTCGCGCCCGGCGTCGAACTGACCACCGCGAATGTTGATGTCATTGCCGGCCACGGCGCTGATATCCCGCCCGGCTCCCAGGCTGGCAGGGCTGTTGCTGTGCACTTCCTGGCGCGAGCTGCTGGACTGGCTGGCCGTACCGAAATGGGTCGCGGCGGTCGGGCCCGAGGTGAACTGGTTGATCGCATCCACGGTGCTGAGCACGCTGGAGGCCTTGCTGGTGTTGTCCTCGCCTTTGCCGGTGCCCTTGATGGCGTCCATGGTGTTGCCGTAGTTGTGGCTGACATTGACCGTCAGGCCATTGCGGTCACGGCTCTTGCTGCGTTCCTCGATCGAGGTTTCCTTGCCCGCGTCGATGCTGATATCGCGCCCGGCCTGCAAGTTGACATCACGCCCGGCGTCTACCCGCGAGCCTTCCAGGGTCAGGTCACGCCCGGCCTTGATGGTTGCATCCTGCCCGGCCAGCAACTGGCTCGGCGCCACGGTCTGCTCGGCATTGCGCGATTTTTGCTTGAGGCCTTCGCTGCCCAGGAATGCGGTGACGCCATTGCGATCGCTCTCCAGGGACAACCCCACGTGCTTCTCGGATTTCCAGTTGCTCTGGTCCGAGCTGTTGCTGCCGGCCAGGACGTTGATGTCGCGCCCCGCCCCCACATTCAGGTTGCGCTCGGCCGCGGCCGTACTGCCGATCATGTTGACGTCACGGGATGCCTGCAGGGTGGTATCACGCCCGCCACTGACCACGCTGCCAACGCTCTGGGACTGAGTGTTTTCCTGGCCGGACTTCTTCGAGGAGGCAATCGACGTGAAACTGCCGGAACTGGAGAACCCCACCTTGCTCTTGTACTTGTCGCTCTGGCTGCTGGAAGTGTTGGCAGCGTCCATCAGGTTGATGTCGCCGTTCTTGTCGATCAGCCCGGCGCGCACTTCGGCATCGCGCTTGGCTTCGATGGAACTGGCCGAAAGGTTGACGTTGGTCCCGGCGATCACCACCGCGTCATTGCCGGCACTCAGCTCGCTGCCCACCTGGGTGGTGCTGCTGGAGGTGCGGCTTTTGCCGCTTTTGTTCAGGCCAAAGCTGCCTTTCTTTTTCTGGCTGTAGGAGCTGTCGTGCTGCTCCTGGGCCGATACCAGGCTAACGTCCCGGGTGGCGCCCACCAGCAGGTCGTTGCCGGCCTTGAGCTCGCTGCCGACCACGGTGACATCGCGCCCGCCGTTGAGGCTGATGCGGCCGTCCTTGTCCTGGCTGACGTTGACCATCAGGTCGTGCCCAGCGCTGATTTGCGAGGCCACGTTGGTGGTAGAGGAGTCGGCGCTGCGGGTGGTTTTGCTTTTACCCCAAGAGCCTTTCTTCTTCTGATAGAAAGTCGAGGACTGTTCGTCCTGGGCCGAGGCGATGACCATATCGCGCTCCGCCCCCAGCGACAGGTCATGCCCGGCACTGACGTTGCTCGCGACCACGGCCAGGTCGCGTCCGGCCTTGAGCTCGAGATTGCCGCCAGTGGTCACGCTGGAGCCCAGGGTCTGCACCGTGTCATTGGTCACCAGGCCGCGACGGATAGCGTTCTGGGTAAAGGTATGGTCCTGCACCGCCAGCAGGTCGATGTCGCGACCGGCGCTGAGCTTGGCATCACCGCCGCTGGCGATCTGGCCCTTGTTGGTCAGGTCGCGTCCGGCACTCAGATCAAGCTGCTGGCGCGCACTGATCTGACCTCCCTGGTCAAGAACGGTCCGGGTACCTGCGCCATAGGCCACAGCTACCGCCGTGCGGTCATTGAGGATGTCGCCCTTGATCGCCGAGACGCTGACCTGGTTGCCGCGAATCTCCCCGGCCAGGGCATTGCGCACACTGTCCTGGGCCATCAGGCTGACGCGCTCATTGGCCTCGATCAAACCGCCCTGGTACAGATTGCCACCCGCATTGACGCTCAAGTCGTTGCTGGCGCGCAGGGTGCCGACGTTGCTCAGGTCGCCACCGGCGATCAGGGTCATGTCCCGTCCCTGCACCAGGCTGCCGCCGCGCAAGTTGCGGGTCTCGGCCTGGGCCAGGTAAAGCACCGGTACCAGAACCTTCTCGCCCTGTACCTCGCGGGTCTCCATCCACACGATGTCATGGGTCAACGAAGCCACTTGCGCGGGTGTGAGAGACACCCCGACGCTGAGGTTCAAGCGGTCCTTGGAAGCGATGGCGTTATCCATCAGGTAACGATACTGGTCATAGTCGCTGGTCAGCCCCGAAGCCAGGAAGCGCTGCCCGGTCTGGGCCAATACCGCGTCGCGAATCAAGCGGGTTTCATACAGGCCGTCGCCCAGGCGACGCCAGGTCTGGTCGGTGTTGTAGTTCAAGTGCCCGAGCATGTAGTCCGAGCTCATGAAGCGCGAGAGGTCGGTGAAGGTCGGGTTGGTTTCGATCAGGTAGCGACCCTGAGGGTTCTGACTCTTGATGAACAGGCCGTATTCCCCCTGGGGAACTCTGTAGCTCGACAACGAAGTGGGATCGACAGCCGCGAAAGGCACGCCGGAGAAGTCCACGGGCACGAAGCTGACTTGGGTCGTGCCATCCGCCGCGACCCGCTCGATACGCTGCACGTCCTTGGCCACTTGCGCCGCAGCCGTGGTGCTTTGCGCGTTGACGGTGATGGCCTGCCCGCCCACCTGGGCAAGGCTGTTCTGCAACTGCTGCCCGGTGAGCTGGGCACGGGCCTGCTCGCTCAGGGTGCCGTTTTCCAGGTTGCCGCTGACTTGCAGGTGCAGACGCTCTCCAGCCTGCAAGGTGGCGCTATAGCCGGTCTGTGTACCTGGAAGGATCACGTTGCTGCCAACCGAAGACGGGTACTGCAGCACCGCTGCCGGCAGTGGGTCTTGCTGGTCCGGCGCACGTCCGCTGTTGCGCGCGTTCCAGGCCCTGGTCTCACGCTCGGCAAAACGGTAGGCGCTTTTTTTCACCCAGGACAATGTGTAGTTGATGGCCTCGACCCGCTGATCCAGGGTCAGGCCGCGGTTGTAGAAGTTGTTGGCGGTGACAAAGGCATCACGGTTGGCGGCGATCAGGCTCAGCTGGTTCTCCACCGTATCGGCATTGATGGTCAGGTCACGGTTGGACACCAGTCGCGCGGCGGCGGAGTGCTCGCCCATGGTGTTTTGATAGGTGGTGTTGACGGTGTAGACCCCCGAGTGGTGCTTGCCTGAGCAGTCGGTGCAATTGATCGTGATATTGCGCCGGGCAATGCTCTCACTGACGGCATATTTGTCCATGGCGTTGACCAGGGTCGCCACATTGAGGTTCATATCTCCCTGGCTTTCGATGGTCCCGGAGCGGTTGCTCAGCAGGACCGCACGGCCGCCGTCGAGGGCGGCGAAGCTGAGGTTGCCGGCGCTGTAGATATCACCGTAGCTGTTGGCCAGGCCGTTGCCTCGCAGCAGCATGTCGCCGCCGCTGTAGATCAGGGTGTCGGCCGAGGTGGTGATACCGTTGCCGGAGCGCAGTTGCATCTGCCCCAGGGCCCCGAGGGTACCGCGGTTGTTGATCTGTGCTGCGGACACATAGAGGTTCTGGCTGGCGATCAGGCGTCCCAGGTTGTCCAGGGTGCCGCGCAGGTTGAGTTCGGTGTCACCGCCACTGGCCAGGCGCCCGCCGTACTGGTTGAGGTCGCCAGCACCCACCGTGAGTTTGCCCCGGGATGACAGCAGTCCGCTGTTGTTCAGGTTGCCCCCCAGGTCCAGGGTCAGGTAACCGTCGCTGGCCAGTTCCCCGGCGTTGTTCAGGGTCGCCGCACCCACACGCAGGCCGCTGGCGCTGGCGATGCGGTCACCGGCACTCAGGTTGAGGTCGCTCCCGGTGCTCAGGTCCAGCGTACCGTTGAGTTGCATCAGGCCGCTGCGATCCACGGCAGCGACATCCCAGTCGCCATGGCCCAGGCCGGTGATCCGTCCCTGGAAGCCGGACAGCGCCCCCAGGTCCAGTTTGAACAGGCCGCCGCCGGCGTGCTCGATACCGCCGCCGATGTTGTTCAGTTGTCCGGCATTCAGGGCAAAGGCGCTGGAGCCCAGGGCCAGGGTACCGCCCTGGTTGTTCAGCCCGCCGCCCAGGGTGATCCGGCTTTGCTCGCCACCCACCGCCCGCACCCGGCCCCCGGCGCTGTTGTCCAGGTTGCCGCCCACCAGCAGCAGTGAGTTGCCCGACTCCACCAGCCCGCCCTGGTTGTAGAGGTTGGCCGCAACGTTAAGATCTAGCTGCCGGGCGCTGACTTCACCGCCAAAGCGGTTGTCCAGGGTCTGCCCGGTGCTGCTGAGCAGGCCATTGGCGTAGAGCTTGCCCGCCTGGTTGGTGAGGCGATCGACCACCAGTTTGAGCGCTCCGGCCTGACTGCTGATCAGTCCGGACTTGCCGTTCAGGGCACTGTTATCCACAGCCCCTGCGGTGATCCCCAGGGTCGCGCCCTGAAGGGTGCCTCCACGGTTATCCAGGGTGCCTTGGCCCAGCGCCACTTCGCCGTGGCTGTCCTTGGCCAGGATCATCCCTTGAACATTGTTCAGGCCGCCGGCCACCAGATTCAAACCGTCGCTGCCGGCCAGCAGTTGTCCCTGGCGGTTATCCAGGGCTGCGCCCTCAACCTCCAGACGCTGGCCCTTGAGGGTGCCGCCCAGGTTGTCCAACTGCCCGCCCTGGGTCACTCGCAGCGCCTGTTCACCGGCGTCGATGACCCCGGCGTTGTTGTTCAGTGCGCCGTGGTTGAGCTTCAGATCCAGCCCACCCTGACTGGCCACCACCGCGCCCTTGGCGCTGTTGTCGAGACCGGCGGCATCGAGCCCGACGCTGCGGCCCAGCAGCACACCGCCACTGTTGTTCAATTGACCGCCGTTGATCTGCAGATGCCCGTCGCTTTGCAGGCGCCCCTGGCTGTTGAGCAATTGCCCCGCTGCCACGCCGTCGGCCGTCAACGTCAACTGCAGGCCATCGCTGCCGGCCGCCAGCAGGCCCGACGCCTGGTTGTCCAGACGTTGGGTGCTGACGGTCAGCCGATCACCGGCCAATTGCCCGCCACGGTTATCCAGCAGACCGGTGTTGGTCAGCAGCAAGTGATTGCCCACCACGACTCCGCCCTGGTTGTTCAGGCTGCCCGAGACGATCTGCACGTCGCCCGTCTTGGCCTGCAGGTGGCCCAGGGCGTTGTTCAGGTGCTGCTTGACCGTCAGCGTGAGCTTGCCGGTCTCGGCGCTCAACACCCCGGCCTGGTTCTGGCTGAGGCTGTCGAGGTTGGCGGTCAGCACATTACCGATGACCTGACCCTGGTTGTTCGCCAGGTCCCGGGCGTCCAGCAGCAGGTGGTTCTTGCCTTGCAGCAGGCCGCCCTGGTTGTCGATGTCCGCGGTATGCAGCTCCAGTTCGTCGGCGGTGAGGGTGCCGCCCTGGTTGCCGAGCTTGCCGCCGCTGTCGAGGATCAGTTGCGGGGCGATCAGGGTGCCGCCGCGGTTGTCCACGCTGCCGGCCTTGAGGTTCAGGAGCGAAGTGGCCTGCAGCTTGCCACCGGCATTGATCAGGTCCTGATCAAGGCTCACTTGCAGCGCGCCCTGCTCGGCGCTGATCAGGCCCTTCTGGCTATTGTCCAGGCGCTTGCCGGTCACTTTGATCTGGTCCGCCAGCAGCTTGCCGCCCTGATTGAGCAACTCCCCACCCTGGGTTTCCAGCAGGGTCTGGGCCTGGAGCTGGCCGCCGTTGTTGTTCAACTGCTCGCTGATCTTGAAGGTGGCGCTGCCCTGACTGGACCCGATCAGGCCCTGCTGGTTGTCCAAGCGCTCGGCGCTGATCGCCACCTTGTCGGCGATCATCGAGCCCTTCTGGTTACTGATCTCACGAGCGTTGAGGGTCAGGTCGGCACCCGCCACTTCCAGGCGCCCACCATTGTTGTTCAGGCTGTCCAGGCTCAGGGTGGCGGTCTGCCGGTCGCCAAAGCGGATCAGGCCGCCCAGGTTGGCGATGGCCGGGGTGGTGAGCACCAGCTCATTGTTCGCCAGCACGCGGGCCTGCCCGCCCTGGTTGACCAGGCGTGCAGCCTTGACCTCGACCTTGGGCCCCTGGATCACTCCGTTCTGGTTGTTCAGAGTCTGCCGTGCGGTCAGTTGCAGAGTGCGGCTGGCCAGCACATCGCCGCGGTTTTCCAGGTTGTCGGCGTTCAGCTTGACCACGCCTTGATCGTTGCGGCTGTTGTCGCTGTTGACCCCGGCCTCGATGATGCCGTGGTTGACCAGTTGCCCGGCGTCCACCACCCGCACCTGATCCCGCGCCGCCAGACTGGTGCGGACCTCGATCTGTTCCTTGGCCTGCAGGGTCGCTTCGGTCCCGGCATAAGCCTTGCCCTTGAGGTCGATGCTCTGGGCCTTGATCGCGATCGCCTGATTGGCGCCCATGCCGGCCACCGTGACCTTGCCGTTGGCATCGATCTGGATGTCGCCGGTGCTGGCCGCCATCTCCCCCGACATGTTCACGCCCACGCCCTTCTCCGTGCCCACCAGGCGGATGGCCCCGGCGTACATGCCTCCCAGGGCCGCACTGTCGATGGCCAGTTCCGGCTTGGCACTGGCATCGGCTTCCCGGGCCGTGACGCTCAGGTCATCGGCCTTGACGTCGTTGCGCCCGGTGATGACGTTGAGGTTCTTGGCATACAGGTTGGCGTTGAGCTTGGTGCTGCGGGTGATCAGGTCGAACTGATCGATATTGCTGGCGTTGAGGCCGGCACCTTCAATGCTGATGTCGCCGCCATCGACCTGGAAGCGATCGAGCTTCTGGCCCTCGATAATCGGCTTGCCGGTGGTCAGGGTGGCGCGCGGGGTGTTGATGAAACCGCAGCCGTTGCAGGTAATGCCATGGGGGTTGGCGACGATCACCCGGGCGGCCTGCCCGGCCACCTCGGTGTACCCCGCCAGCTTGCTGCGATTGCTGCCAGTGACTTCGTTGAGGATGACCTGCGCCGCCTGCCCCTTGAGATTGGGGTTGCCGAGGATGTAGCCGCCCAGCTGGGTGCTCTGGGTCGAGCCGGTGGCGTTGTTGAGGATCAGGCCGTTGCTGCCGACGTTGTATTCGCTGAACTTGTTGTGGGACAAGCCGCTGCCATTGGCCGCGTTGATGTTGACAATGGGTACGCCGTTGCCCGCCGCGCCGATGGTGGCATTGCCCCCGGCGGCCGGGTCCAGGGTCAGGCCGGCGGCGACACTGACGATCGGATTGAGAAACAGGATCCCCGACAACGACAGGGCAATGCATTGGGCAAAGGGCTTGCGTACGTCCATATACGAATCATCCATCCACTAGCGTTTGGGTCGGGTCAGAAGAACAGGTCTACTCGGAAGTACACCGGATGCTCTCGCTTCTCGATAATGTCCGGTCGCTCCAGGGAGCGCGCGAAGCTGACTGACGCGGCCAGGTACTGGCCACGGGCGTTGAGTTCGATGGCGTTGCCACTCATGCGCCCCTTGGCGTCATGGTTGTAGCGATCGGCCTTGATCACCCCAACGTCATAGGCAAAGGCCAGGCCGTATTCCTGGACAAAGGGTTGCAGCGCCTGCCAAGTCACGGCACGGCGCCAGCGCAGCTGGTTGCGCCAGTAGCCGCCGCTGTTGCCGGAGAGGGTCTGGTCCTGGAAACCACGCACCGAATTGAGCCCGCCAAGGCTGATGCGCTGGGGGCTGAAGAGCACGTCCTCGCTGCGCTGGCCGGTGGCCAGGCTGTCGAAACTGAAGTTCTCGTTCCACAGGCGAAAGGGCTGCAGGTAGCTCAGGGTCAGGCTGTACTTGTTGTAGCGCGATACCGGCTCGCTGCCGTGGGGATTGCCGCTGCCCTGGGCGTCCAGGGCGCCGACGCCCTGCTGCCAGCCGATGTCGGCGTTGACCAGGGCATTGCCGATGCGCCGCCCGTGGTTGAAGCCCAGCTGGGTTTCGGTGATCCGGTTGCTGGAAACATCGATCAGGTTGTCGTCGATGTAGTTGCGTGTGCGCAAGTGGCTCAGCCCCAGGCTCATGCCGGTCTTGCTCAGGTTGTCGCGGTGCAGCACCCGCTCGGCCCGCAGTTGCTGGTTCTTGCTCTCGCCGTCCATGCTGAAGTCGAAGCCGGTGCTGTCATTGCGGGTGCGGTAGTAGCTCTGGCTGTAGGAGTAATTGAAGGTCCACCAACCCCAGGGCAGGCTGTAGTACAGGCTCTGGTTGTCGGAATGGCGCCAGCGATCGCTGACCGCATCCTGGTTGGCCCGCAGGCTCAACTGGTCCGCCAGCCCCAGGGGGCTATCCCAGTCCAGGCCGACGCCCATCTGCTGCTCGCCGGTGCTTTTGTCGCCGCTGTTGTTGCGGGTTGCCGACCCGTGCCACGGCTTCGAGCGCTGGCCCTTGAGCCCGACACGGCTGTCACCCAGTTTCTCCCCCGGGGACAGCTCCAACTCGACCTGGCGCGAAGGCAGGCGGCTGAGCTGGTCCACCAACTGCTCCAGCTCCCGCAGGTTGAGCACTTCGCCGGTGGTGCCGGGAAAGGCCATGGCCAGCTCCCGGGAACTGGCCAGCGCCGAGCTGTCCAGGCTTTCCAGGCGACCTTCGACGATGACGATGATCAATTGCCCCGACGCCAGCTCCTGGGCAGGCAGATAGGCGCGGGTGGTGACATAGCCCTGTTGCAGGTAGTGGTGGGTAATGGCCTTGAGCAGGGTGTTGATCTGCGCCACCGACAGGCACTGGTCGCGATAGGGCGCCACCAGGCGCTCCTGATCGACCGCCGAGAGGTGTTCGGCGCCTTTGAGGACCACGGTCTTGATGGTGAAACAGCGCTGCTCGCCAGGTTGCTCGGCGGGAGCGGGGGGCAGGGTCTTGCCAGGCAACTGCTGGAGCTCGTCCAGACGTTTCTGCTGGTCTTGCAGCAATTGCTGCTGGCGATCGCGGATCAGATCACGGTCACCCGGGGTCTGCAGCGGCGCAGCGCTGAGGGCAAACGAGCCAAATAAAGCACAAAACGCTACTACAGGCCTGCAACAGCCAAAACGCGACATGCCTTCCATTCCCTTGAGTCGCAGACGCCGGTACTAGAGCGGCCGCGCAGTGCATCCCAGCACCTGTTTTCGAAGGGGATAAAGTCTAAATGTAAAATTTATGACATAAAAAAAAAGCGACGAGCGGTAACTTTCAGATTTATCTCATTGAAATTAAATAGTTTTTATGATTCTAAATCCGTAAAAACCGATGCGAACCAAGGCCCTGTACCCGCCCAGATACCTTGGTCCCATCGATTCAGGCTCACTTTTTCTTCAGGCAATCACTCATGAACGCCTTGCGCGCATCGCCCTTGAGGGCCTGGGTGGTGGCCGTGGCGTTGCACGATTTCATTCTTTCCTGGGGGGTGGAAGGTGTCGCTGCAGCCGCCGGAGCCGCCTTGAGGCAGGTGCTCATGAAGGCCTTGCGCTCGTCGCCCTTGAGGGTCTTGGCGGTGGCCTCGGCGTTACAGGTGGTCATCTTGTTTTGCTGGGCAGTGGCGGCAAAACCTTGGGAGCAGAGCAGCAGGCCCACCATCAACAAAGGGATACGCAACATCTTCATGGAGTTTTCTCCTGGTCACCGTACCGACGGGCACGGCCTCCTGCGCAGTGTAGACAAAGCCTGTTACACCTTCACCTGTTCTGCAGGCTGGCCCGGCGGTACTGCTCGGGGGTGCAGCCGGCCTGGCGCTGGAACATCGCGATAAACGCCGAGGCGGTGCTGTAACCCATGTCGAAGGCGATTTCCTGGACGCTGCGGGGGCTTTCCAGGGCCTCGATGGCCGCGAGGAAGCGCTGACGCTGGCGCCATTCACCGAAGCTCATGCCCAGCTCACGCACGAACTGCCGGGCCAGGGTCCGTTCGCTGACATGGGCCTGCTGCGCCCAGTGGGCCAGGGGCTGGTGGTTGCCCGGCTCGGCCTGCAGGGCCTGGAGCACCCGCAACAGCTCGGGGTTGCGGGCATAGGGCAGGTAACAGTTATGCACCGGAGCCTGGCGCAGTTGGTCCAGCGCCACCTGGGCCAGACGTTGGTCGGCCTCGCCCTCCGGGATCTGCACATCCCGGGCAGCGAAGTCCTTGAGGATCGCCTTGAGAATCTCGCTGATGGCCAGGGTGCTGCCCTGCTCCGGCAGATCCGTGCACAGTTCCGGCGCCAGCAGCACCGCCCGGTAGTTGATCGGTTGCGAGGTATAGAAGCTGTGGGCGGTCTGCGGCGGCACCCAGACCGCGTACTGCGGCGGCGACATGAAGCGCTGGCCGGCAATGTCCATGTGCATCACGCCGTGGGCCGAATACTCCAGACAGCCCCAGGGATGCCGGTGCTCCAGGGCATGGCTGTGGGCGGCAAAGTCGGCATAGCGGAAGTACACCGGCGCAGGGAGGCCGTGAAAATCCAGGAGGTCGATGTGTTTTTTGCTCATGCTGTCCGGATGTCGGGGCTGGTTGTCCGGTTCGCAGTATAGGCATTGATCCGGACAGGAGGATAATCAGCCCTCATCAACTTTCTGGTTGTTTCCATGCAATACGCTTATCCACTGCTGGCCATCTTTATCTGGGCCGGCAATACCGTGATCAATAAACTCGCCGTGGGCGCGATCTTCCCTGCCGAGATCGGTTTCTACCGCTGGCTGCTGGCGGGCCTGCTGTTCACCCCGTTCATGCTCAAGCCGGTGATCAAGCACTGGCCCGAGATCCGCCCCAACCTCTGGCGCATCGCCATTCTCGGTGTGCTGGGCATGGCGGTGTACCAGAGTCTGGCCTACTTCGCCGCCAGCCTGACCTCGGCCACCAACATGGGCATCATCCTCTCGCTGATGCCGCTGATGTCCCTGGCCATGGCCATCGCCGCCCTGGGCCAGCGCCTGACCGCGGGAGCCCTGGTGGGCGCCGTGCTGTCCTTTGCCGGGGTGCTGGTGGTGGTGTCTTCCGGCAGCCTCGCCGCGCTGCTGCAACACGGGGTCAACCTAGGGGACGCGATGATGCTGGTGGCCACCCTGGCCTATGCGATCTACAGCACCTTGCTGAAGAAGTGGCAACTGCGCCTGCCGCCGCTGGTGCTGCTGTACCTGCAGGTGCTGGTGGCCGTGCTGGTGCTGCTGCCGTTGTTCCTGGCTTCGCCGAAGGTCGGCCCGACCCTGCAGAACATTCCGCTGGTGCTCTATGCCTGCCTGCTGGCTTCAATGCTGGCGCCCCTGGCCTGGATGCAGGCGGTGGTGCGCCTGGGACCAAGCCGGACCACGCTGTTTTTCAATCTGCTGCCGTTGATCACGGCGCTGATTGCAGCGGTGGTGCTGCATGAGCAGCTGGCCTGGTTCCATCTGGTGGGGGGGTTGTTGACCTTGGGCGGGGTGGTTCTTTCGGAGCGCTGGACCACGGTGCTGGGGCCGGTCGCCGGCAAGCCGGCGGCTACAGGGCAACAATGAGGGTCAAAGGTTGGCGGCCTTGAGGCGTCGGGCATGTTCGACGAACAGACGGATCGGTTCGGCGCCCTTGCCCACCAGCCCCAGGGATTGATTGACGATATCGAAGTGGTCCAGAGGGTAGTCGTCGCCGATGACCTGCCCCAGGTGCGAGCTGTAACGCCCGACCATGCCGTCGCACTGGCCGGCTTCGCGGACGAAGGTGCGGGCGAACAGGCGGCAACTGCGGTTGGTGCCGTCGAACAGGTTGCGTCCACGATTGGTCTTGCCCGGCTGCAAAATGCCGGACCAGGAGTAGTAACGCACGCCACCAACCTCTTCCGCGCCCTGGCCACCCCAGGTGGACGGTAACCCTTGAGGGTACTGGCGGTTGAACAGGGCCACGCCCTCGGTGGTCAGGGACTGATGCGAGGCGTGGATATCCACTGGCAGTTTCGGCCCGCGATAACCGGTTTCCAGCAGCGTCATCAAGGCCGAGATGCCCCGCAACAGCCAGCTCAGGACACGTCCCTTGAGGCTGTGTGCCGGGGAATGCCGTGCCAGGTAATCCGCCAGTTCGGAACCGTGGTTGGGGCCTGCCACCGAAGTCACGGAGGCGACCCAGTCCGGGCGCTTGGCCGCCGCGTAACGGGCGGTGAGCGCGCCCTGGCTATGGCCGATCAGATTGACCCGGGCGGCCCCGGTCTGAGCCATGATCCGTTGGACCTGGGCCAGCAGCTGTTCGCCGCGCACCTCGCTGGAGTTGAGCGGCGACACCTGTATCGCAAACACCTGGGCCCCACCCTGGCGCAAGGCTGGAATGATGCCGTACCAGTAGGGATACAACAGCAGGCGGACAAAGCCGAGCATGCCGGGCACCAGTACCAGGGGGTAACGCGTGGCAAGCTCTTGGGACATGCGGGGGACATCCTTGTGCGAAGGCAGCGGGGCTGGCTGAAAGCTAGACCATAACCAAGGCCGTCGTCAGCCCCCGTGACGCTTTGGCGACAAACCGATGACAGCCCATGGCGAACCTGCCCTCGCAGGCCGCCGCCGGCAGCAGGAGCATCCAGGCCATGGCGCCGCCTCAGAAACCCTGCGCCAGCGCCAGCAGGCGCTGCTGAGCTTCGCCGCAGGAGCCCGCGAAACGCTCGGGCGCCGACTCCTCGCCTTCCGCCGCGACCACGGTAATGTCCTCGATACCGATAAAACCCAGCGCCGTGCGCAACCAGCGGTCCGCATGGTTCATCGCCTCATGCTCGCCCCCCGGACCAAAGCCGCCACCGCCACGACTGGTGACGATCAACACCTTCTTGCCCTGCACCAAGGGCTGATACTGGGCCACGCCGTTGTCCTGCAGGGTGTTGAAGGTCAGCCCCAGACGCACGATGTGATCGACCCAGGCCTTGATCCCGCTGGGCACGCTGAAGTTGTGCATCGGCGCCGAGATCACCAGGCGCTGATGGCCGAGCAACTCGCTTACCAGCTCGTCACTCAAGGCCAGATCGGCCTGCATCGATAGCGGTCGAGCCTCGGGTTGTGGATAAAACGCCGCCGCGATAAAGGCTTCGCTGACATGGGGCAAGGAGCCCCGCCCAACTTCGCGCCGGGTCAGGATTGCCTCGGGATTGGCCTGTTGCCAGGCATGTAGAAAGTCATCGGCCAGACGCCGACTGTGGGAGCGCTCGCCTCGTGGGCTGCCGTGAATCGCAAGAATTGTGCTCATCTGATTTCTCGTGTACGGATTGGCTGAAACGGCCTTGAAGTCGGCCATATTCCGCGTTAAAGCTAGAGCCACCGCGACTCACCAACAAATGACTAAACATTCACTTGGATGAACTGCATTCATCCATGGAGCCCATCATGTTCGCCCACCTGCCCCTTACCGCACTGCGCACCTTCGAGTCCGCCGCGCGGCTGCTGAGCTTCAAGGCCGCTGCCGAGGATCTGTCGGTAACCCCCACGGCGGTGTCCCACCAGATCCGCAGCCTGGAACACTGGTTGGGGGTGCCACTGTTCGAACGCCTGCCCCGTCAGGTACGCCTGACGGAGTCCGGCCGCCGACTGTTCCACAGCCTGCATGGCGCTCTGCTGGATGTGGCCCAGAGCGTCGATACCCTGCGCCCCAGTCCCAGCGCCGCGCAGTTGACCGTGTCCACCACTGCGGCCTTCGCCGCCCTGTGGCTGGTGCCGCGCCTGGGGCGCTTCTACGCTCGGCACCCTGGCATCAACCTGCGCCTGGACACTCAGTGCGAGGTGGTGGACCTGCAACAGGACGCCAGCATTGATGTCGCGATCCGCTACAGCCAGGACGGCTACCTGAATCTCCACGGCCTGTGTCTGTTCGACGAGCGCTTTGCGGTCTATGGCGCGCCGCAGCAGGTGGCCCTGGCCCGGCAGCAGCCACCGTCCCTGATCAGCGTGCATTGGCGCAATTCCAGGTTGTATGCCGATGGCTGGCAGGCCTGGTGTGCCCAGGCCGGGGAAAACTGGCTCGACGCTCAGCCGCAGATCCGTTCCTACGACGAGGAACAGTACGCCCTGCAAGCCGCCATTGCCGGCCAGGGCCTGGTGCTGGCGAGCAACATTCTGGTGTCCCAGAGCGTGGCCAACGGCCTGCTGCAGGCCTATCGGCCGGAGGTCCAGGTGGATGGCGCGGGCTACAGCGCCCTGTGCGTGCCGGGACGGGAGCGGCATCCACCGGTGCGGGCCTTCCTCCAGTGGCTGCAACAGGAAGCGCTGCTGGCCGGGCATCCACCCCTGGTCCGCAGCTGACCCCGGCGCAGACCATCGGGCACATCCGATAAAACTTTTTGCTGCGCCCGGGACTCACAACTCAGGTAGTGATCAGGTCGACAGAGCCTGACGCAAAACGGATTAGCCTCCAGGAGATCGACATGAGCGACAAGCACTTATCTGATGTGAACACCCTGCGCGAACGGGCCCGCCAACACGTGGAAAACGGTGCCGTGACCGAGGGCTACAACGCCGATCGCGAGGAGGTGCTGCGGCTGCTCAACGAATCGTTGGCCACCGAGCTGGTGTGTGTCTTGCGCTACAAGCGCCACTACTTCATGGCCAGCGGCCTCAAGGCCAGCGTGGCAGCCGATGAGTTCCTCGAACACGCCACCCAGGAAGCCGAACACGCCGACAAGCTGGCGGAGCGGATCGTCCAGCTCGGCGGCGAGCCGGAGTTCAACCCGGACCTGCTGTCCAAGCACTCCCACGCCCAGTACGTGGCCGGCAATACTCTGAGGGAAATGGTCTACGAGGACCTGGTGGCCGAACGAATCGCCATCGACAGCTACCGCGAGATCATCCAGTACATCGGCGACAAGGACCCCACCACTCGCCGTCTGTTCGAAGAGATCCTGGCCCAGGAAGAGGAACACGCCGACGACATGGCGGACATCCTCAACGACCTGTAACGCGCTCTTCCAAGCCCGCCTCTGCCTAGCGCAGGAGCGGGCTCGCCGGCGAAGCCCCTGCCCCTCTTACTTGCTCGGTTTGACCGTCACCGGTGCCTTGCCCGAGCGCATTTGCTGCAGCAGCGGCGCGCACTGATTGGGCTCGTCACCGCTGGGCGCCACCAGCGCCAGCAAGCCCGCCGCCGGCCCGGCGATCAGCCCCAGCGCCACCATCCCGGCACCGCGCAGCACCAGCGGCACCGCCTTGACCCCGGCACTGGGCTTGATGAACTTGCCCTGCACATAAAGCGGTGAACGCAGGGAGAACAGACGCAAGCCCTTGGACTCCGGCGTGATGGTCAGGTCCAGTTGCTCGGAGGCCATATTGGCGGTGCCATCGATGTAGATGATGGCGTTCTCCGTGTCGAAGACGAACAGCCGTGATGTAGCCAGACCGCTCTTGATGCCAAAGTCGGCAGCGGCGCAATTGATCTTCACTTCCTTGTCGCCAAACATCTTGCCAATCACATAGTTGCCGACATTGAGCCCGGCGATTTCCATCAGGCTGCGGCTGATGGCGCCATCATTGATCAACATCTTCAGGTCGCCGTTGGCGCTGCCCAGCAAGGCTGCCACCGAGTTGCCGCGCCCGGTGATGTCGGCATCGCCGTTGAGCTCGCCGAAGCTGGTCTTCATCGGCTCGAAGGTGGGGAACAGTTGCTTGAGCTTGAAGTTGCGCGCCGTCAGCCTGGCCCGGCCTTCCAGCGGCGTGGTGTGACCATTGAGGCGCACCTGGGCGTCCAGCTTGCCCCCGGCCACGCCGAAGCGCAGGGGCTCCAGGCTGAGCTGGCCGTCGTTGAGCACCAAGTGCGTGTAGAGATCGGTGAACGGCAACTCGGCGCTGTGGACAATGCGCTTGCCGGTGAACTCCACATCGGCGTCCATATCACCCCAGCGCTCGGTGCGGAACTCCTCCACCGGCAGCACCTTGTCCGCCGGTTGCTTGCTCTCGCCACCCCGGGCCTTCTGCTTGGCGTTGGAGTCGGCACCAATCAGCGGCGCCAGGTCGCTCATCAGCAACTGGTTGGAGACCAATGCACCGCTGAGCTTGGGTCGCGGCTGGCTGGCCACGTAGGTCAGGTTGCCGTGGATATCGCTGTCGCCGATCTTGCCGTTGAAGTCCTGGTAGGTGAAGGTCGCACCCGCCGGGTCGTGGAGCTTGGCGGTCAGGTGGCCGTCGGTGGCGTAGGGCGGCGAGTCCGGCAGGGTCACCCCGGTCAGCGGATAGAGATTACCCAGGCTGGTGCCCGCCAATTTAAGACGCAGGTCCAGGGCGCCGAGGTTCAGCGGGTCGGTGAGGCTGCCGCGCAGTTCCACCTTGGTGTCGCCGATCTGCGCCTGGGCCTGCAATGGAAACGGCTTGCGCCCGTCCTGCAGGGCCAGCAAGCCGCCGATCTTGCCGGTGCCGGCCAGCTTCTGCCCGTGGTACTGGCCCTTGACCTTGAGGGCGAAGGCATAGGCCTGGGCCTCGGCGCCTTTTTCACTGATTTTCTTCGCTTCGCTCTCACCGACTATGTCGCTGAAGGGAATGGGTTTGCCGAGCAGCTCTACCTGCAGATCAAGCTGGGTTTTCAGGCTCTGGTCGTCCAGGGTCACATGGCCCTTGTCGAAACCGATGGCGCCGATGTCCACCGTCCAGTTGGAAGGCTCGGCCTCGGGGTCCTTCGGGTCGAACTTGAAGGTCCAGTTGGCGCGACCGTCCGCCAGCCGCTGCAGCGCGGCATCGGGCTCGGTGAGATCGATACGCGGGATGCTGACCCGCTGGGCCAACAGGGCCAGGGGCGAGATGCGCAACTCGACCCGCTTGAGGCTGACCATCTGCGGCGCCTTGGACCACTCCGGGTTGCCCAGGGTCAGGTCCTGAGCCACTACGTGAGGCCAGGGCACCCAGGCCCGCCAGCCACCCTCGTCGGGTTCGCGCTGCCAGGCCACGGACAAGTCGCCATTGATCGCGAAGGGCCGATGCAACTCCTCGGACACCTTGGCGTTGAGGGTCGGCTTGATGCGGTTCCAGTCGAAGAACGCGATCACCAGCACCAGCACGGCCAGTAGCAGGATCAGGCTGGCGACGGACCAGGCGAGGATTTTACGAGTGCGCGTCATTGCACGAGGCTCCTGAAGACAACTGAGCGCCAAACCACGACGCATCGATGAAATGCCGATGGAAAATCACCGGCCATGAAAACTACGACTGACAAAGCCCCCGCAGGTTTAATCGGGGAGCTCGTTCGGGCGAAAAAACCCGGATTCCTGATCAATCAGGCAGCTTTGTGTTACCTCCCTCCGCCCTTTCGTGAAGCATGAATGGGTCGAAAATACCCACCCCAGTGCAAAAGCCAACGGCGCAAACGCCCGTGCTAGAGCGTCGCGACCAAACAATCAATTCCGTTGATTATTACCATTGTGTTTATGAACTTTTATATCGATTTAGCGGCGGTAACATTAGCTCCGTACCCAATTTATCGCCCTCCCAAGGAGCACCTCATCATGAAACGCCACCTCTTACTGAGCCTGACCTTATCCATCCTGGCCGCCAACGCTTACGCCCTGCCCGCCGCCGAACAGGCCACTCCGCAGGTCAAGGCCAGCCACAGCGTATTCACCCAGACCCTGGCTGAAGGCGGTTCGGACCGTCTGATCGAACGCAACAAAGTCGCTGCCGACGGATACGACCGCACTCCGCAGGGTCAGAGCGTTGCCGAAGATGGCTATGATCGCACCCCACAAGGCCAGAACGTTGCCGAAGATGGCTACGACCGTACTCCACAAGGTCAGAACGTTGCCGAAGACGGCTACGACCGCACCCCACAAGGTCAGAACGTAGCTGAAGGCGGCCGTGATCGCCTGGAAGAGAAAGGCCTGGTTGAAGACGGCTACAGCCGCACTCCTCAAGGTCAGACCGTTGCCGAAGGCGGTGCTGATCGTCTGGCTGAACGTCATCAAGCAGCGAGCTGAGGCCATGCTGGCCCTGGAAAAAAGCCCGATCCCCGGATCGGGCTTTGACTTTTATAGCCGCTGCATTTTCCCCGCTGCACCTCGCGCCTTCGCCTGACTCCAGTTCGACTCCGGCAAAGTTGATTTGCTAGAGTGCGCCGCTCCCATTGAGCAAAGAATTCACCCGCCGATGCTGCCCCGCGCCGAACAGAAGCAACAGACCCGCAATGCCCTGATGGATGCCGCCCGACATCTGATGGAGTGTGGTCGTGGTTTCGGCAGCCTGAGCCTGCGGGAAGTGGCCAAAGCCGCCGGCATTGTCCCCACCGGCTTCTACCGGCACTTCAGCGACATGGACCAACTGGGCCTGGAACTGGTCAGCGAGGTCGGCCAGACCTTCCGCGAAACCATCCGCCTGGTACGCCACAACGAATTCGTCATGGGCGGCATCATCGACGCCTCGGTGCGCATCTTCCTCGATGTCGTAGAAGCCAAGCGCGCGCAATTTCTGTTTCTCGCCCGTGAGCAATACGGCGGCTCGCTGCCGGTGCGCCAGGCCATCGCCACCCTGCGCGAGAACATCAGTTCGGACCTGGCTGCCGACCTGACCCTGATGCCCAAGTTGCAGCACCTGAACGCCGCCGACCTGGGCGTCATGGCCGACCTGATCGTCAAGAGCGTGTTCGCCACCCTGCCGGACATCATCGATCCCCCGGCCCAGGCCCTGCCTGAACACCTGACGCCACAGGCGAAGATCACCCAGCAGTTGCGCTTCATCTTCATTGGCCTGAAGCACTGGCAAGGCCTGGGCAGCACCGAGTAACACTGCCTGCCCCTCTCCCCCTATCAATCAGCGTGCCCCGCTCTGGGCGGTGCGTTTGCGCCTGCTCGTCGGCCCGGCACCGGATTGCAGCAAAATTATTTCCAGCGCACCAACTCAGTGCTATAAATCAGCTCAGCGCGCCATTTTGTAACAAGATAAAACAAGGTTTTGCCCCTTTTTCAGGCGCAGCTCCGGTGTCGACAAAGGGTTTTTCCTCTCCTCCGGGCGATTGGCAAGGCCCTTGCTCTGGCTTGTGCATCGCTCATAGCTGGAAGCTTTCCGATGCTGGTGATCCACCGCAGAACCGAACCCCAAGCCACCTGGTCCGCCGAGCTGCACCTCACCTATGAGGCTCGCAGCAAAAGCCGCCTGCGCTGTTTCAGTGCCACAGGCGAAGACGTCGGCCTGTTTCTGGAGCGCGGCCAGCCCCCCCTGCATGACGGCGAGTTCCTGGCGGCCGAGGACGGACGCATCGTCAAGGTCTGCGCCCGCCCGGAAACCCTGCTCCATGTCACCTGCCGCAATGCCTTCGAACTGACCCGCGCCGCCTATCATCTGGGCAACCGCCACGTCGCCCTGCAAGTGGGCGATGGCTGGCTGCGCCTGCTCGATGACTACGTGCTCAAGGCCATGCTCGAACAACTGGGCGCCAGCACTGAAACCATCGAGGCGCCGTTCCAGCCCGAACACGGCGCCTACGGTGGCGGCCACCATCATTCCCGCCACGGCGATGAAGACTTCAACTACCCGCCGCGTCTGCACCAGTTCGGCGTCCGTCAATGAACCCAGCCTGGGCCCTGCTGCGCCTGGCCAGCCCGCAGTTGCCGATCGGTGGCTACAGCTATTCACAGGGACTGGAGATGGCAGTGGAGCAACAACGGGTGAACGACCCGGACAGTGCCAGGCGCTGGATCAGTGATCAGTTGCTGCTCAACCTGGCGCGCTTCGAGGCTCCACTGCTGCTCGCCCACTGCCAGGCCGCCGCGGATCAGGACTGGACCAGGCTCCAGCAACTCTGCGAAGAGCACCGGGCCAGCCGTGAAACCCGCGAGCTGTACCAGGAAAGCCGGCAGATGGGCTATTCCCTCATGCAATTGCTCGAAGGCCTGCCGGAGCTGGACAGCGGCGCCCGGGAACTGCTGGCGCACCAGAACGAACCGCACCTGGCCCTGGGCTGGGCCCTGGCCGCCCGCGCCTGGCACATCAACCCCGAAGATGCCCTGGCCGCCTGGCTCTGGAGCTGGCTGGAAAACCAGCTGGCGGTGCTGATGAAAACCCTGCCCCTGGGCCAGCAGGCGGCCCAGCGCTTGACCAGCGAGCTGCTGCCGCTGCTGCAAGAAGCCCAGCGACACGCCACCCACCTTGACCCCAACCACCTTGGCAGCGCCGCTTTCGGCCTGTCCCTGGCGAGCATGGCCCACGAGCGCCAGTACAGCCGCCTGTTTCGTTCCTAGGAGAAACTCATGAACGCACAACCTCTGCGCGTCGGCATCGGCGGCCCGGTGGGCTCCGGAAAAACCGCCCTGACCCTGGCCCTGTGCCTGGCCCTGCGCGAACGCTACAACCTGGCGGTGGTGACCAACGACATCTACACCCGCGAAGACGCCGACTTCCTGGTACGCAATGAAGCCCTGGCGCCGGAGCGGATCATCGGCGTGGAAACCGGCGGCTGCCCGCACACTGCGATCCGCGAAGACGCCTCGATCAACCTGGAAGCGGTGGACCAGTTGAACCGGCGCTTCCCGGGGCTCGATCTGATCCTGGTGGAGTCCGGCGGCGACAACCTTTCAGCCACCTTCAGCCCGGAGCTGTCGGACCTGACGATCTATGTGATCGACGTTTCCGCCGGCGACAAGCTGCCGCGCAAGGGGGGCCCGGGCATCTGTAAATCCGACCTGCTGGTGATCAACAAGATCGACCTGGCACCGCTGGTGGGCGCCTCTCTGGAGATGATGAACAGCGACACCCAGCGCATGCGCGGCGGCAAGCCGTTCGTCTTCAGCAACCAGAAGACCGGCCAGGGCCTGGAAGACATCATCGCCTTCATCGAACGCCAGGGACTGCTGACCGCGGCCTGAAACCGAACCTGAAAAAAGCTCAACAAGGAAGCCACTCATGACCCTGAAATCTCTCTTCGGCACCCTGGCGCTGCTGCTGACCCCGGCCCTGGCCTTCGCCCACCCGGGCCACGGCGACAACGGCCTGATGGCCGGCATCAGTCACCCCATCGGCGGCCTCGACCACTTGCTGGCCATGGTCGCTGTCGGCCTGTGGGCCGCCCAGCAACAAGGTGCGGCGCGCTGGGCGCTGCCCTGCACCTTTGTCGGCACCATGCTGATTGGCGGCCTGCTGGGCTTCGAAGGGCTGAACCTGCCGGCCCTGGAAAGCGGGATTGCCGCCTCGGTACTGGCCCTGGGCCTGGCCGTGGCCCTGGCAGTGCGTCCGCCGCTGAGCCTGGCGCTAGCCGCCACTGCGCTGTTTGCCCTGTTCCATGGCGTGGCCCACGGCCTGGAACTGCCGGACATGTCCAGCCCCTGGGCCTATGCCGCCGGCTTTGTGGCGGCCACTGCGGCCCTGCATGCCGCCGGTTATGCCGTGGTGCGAGTACTGCCTCAGGCGGCGGCGCCGCTGGTGCGCGTGGCCGGCGCGGCCTCGGCCGCTACGGGCGTGTGGTTGCTGGCAGGCTGATCCCCGCTTCATCTGTAGGAGCCGGCTTGCCGGCGAAGACGGTCTTGCGGGCCTCGTTCGCTGGCAAGCCAGCTCCTACAAGACGGAGGTGATCTTTCGGCCGCCTTCGCTGGCAAGCCAGCTCCTACAAGGCTGAGGTGACCTTTCAGCCGTCTTTGCTGGCAAGCCAGCGCCCATCAGTACGTCCTGCTCGGCGGGCAAGCCGCCTTGTGGGGCTTCTCTGGTAACATGTCGCGCACTCAAACCTGCCGTGACGACGCCAGCCAATGCCCGATGTATCCCGCTCCGCCACCTCGCCTGAATCGAGCGCTCTGTTCAACGCCATGCAGCAGCATTTCCACAAGGTGATAGTGCCGCTGTGGCAAGGCCCGGGCTGGAATCCGCAGTTGGCGCTGCCCTATGAGGCGCTGGATGCCGAGCATCAGCCGTTGCCGCCGCAGCGCTACCGAGCCATGGCCTGTGCCCGGCAGCTGTATCTGTTCTCCCAATTGATCGGTGATGCCGCCGCCCCCTTTGCCGAGGAGCGTGCCGCCGCACTGTTCCGCTCGCTGCAGCGGCACTTCCACGACGCCGAGCACGGTGGCTGGTTCTACAGCATCGACCCAGAAGGCGCGCCGCTGGATCGCCGCAAGGACCTTTATACCCACGCCTTTATCCTCTTCGCCTGCGCTCATTACTGGGCCAAGGTCCGCGAGCCGCTGGTGGAGTCGGTGCTCAACGCCGCCCTGGAAGTGGTGGCCCAGCGCTTCACCCGGGGCGACGGCCTCTACGAAGCCAGCCTCGCCGAGGACTGGTCCGTATTGGGTTCGGGCCCCCTGCAGAATCCACTGATGCACCTGGCCGAAGCCTTCCTCGCGATCCTGGCAGTACGCGAGGACACCGCGGTACAAGCCGCACTTCTGGAGCTGTGCCAGGCCATGCAGCAGCAGTTCATCGACCCGCAGCACGGGGTGATGCTGGAGAAACCCCTGGGGGCTGTGGATAACTGGTTCGAGCCAGGGCATCAGTTCGAGTGGTACTTCCTGCTCGATTCTTCGCCCTTGCTGCGCAGCAGCCCGCTGCACGCTTCATTGAGCCGTGCCTTTGCCTTTACCGAGCAACTTGGCGTCGATCCGCAGAGCGGCGCGGTGTGCGCCATGCTTGAGCTGCAACCGGAAGCCCCCGTCAAGGACGCCACCCAACGCATCTGGGCCCAGGCCGAGTACCTGCGCGCCCTCACCTTGCGTGCGGACAGCCAGGCACCCTTGCTGCGTCAGCTAAAGGCGCTGCACGCGCATTTTCTGCATGCCGGGGGCTGGAATGAATGCCTGGATGCCAGCGGCGCGGTCAGCCGGCGGGATATGCCGTCGACCACGCCTTATCACCTGGCGACCTGTTATCGCGGGCTGGCGGAATATTTTGCCTGAAGCCCTTCGCCTGCAAGCAGGCTCCTACGCGGTGTTGTAGGAGCCGGCTTGCCGGCGAAACAGGCGCCGCCCATCAAGCGATCCACTTGCGATCCCCGGTAAAGCTGATGGTCAGCCAGCGCGCTGCGTCGGCCTCTCCCAACTCACTGGAAATCTCCTCGCGCAAGCGGTCCAGAGTCGCCACATCCTGCAGCGGATAGTCCGCCGGCAAGACGATATGGATCTCGATGAACCGCGCCCGACCGTGCTTCTGCACGTAGCTGATGTAGTCGTCAAAGCCATGGACGGCCTTGGCCTGCTCCATCACGTTGCGGACCTTTTCGTCCAACTGGTCCGGGGCGATCCCCAGCACATCACGCAAGGCCGGACGCAGGATCTTCAGCGCCGGCGGCAACATGCTCAGGGCCAGCAGGATCAGGATCGCCGGGTCGACATACACCGCCCACTGGCCATGACCGTACTGCTTGAGCAGCAAGGCGATGATAAAGCTCACCAGCAGCCCCACCGAGAGCATCGCGTCCACCAGCCAGCTGATGTTGTCGAACTGGATCAGCGACGACTTGAGCTTGCGGTTACGCCGGCGCACATAGAAGAAGTAGGCGAACTCCGTTACCGCAAAGAACCCGGCGTAAAAGATCACCATCCCCAGCTCGATCTCCCGGCCGCCATTGATGATGCCGAACACACCGTTAAGAAAGGCGTAGATAGCGATCAGCAGCAGGAAGCTGCCTTCGATCAGCAGCACCATGGGTTCCAGGTGCCAGAAGCCGAACTGGAAACGGTGATTGCTTTCCTTGGCGATCAGCTTGGCAGTGATCAGCATCAGGACCTTGATGAAGGTCGCGATCAGGGAAAAAAATCCATCGAACAGAATGGATTGGGCGCCAGAAACAAAACCCGTGACGATACCGGCGATCGCCACGGCGAACATCAGTACAGTCGATTGTTTGAGCAGAGCCTGCTCACCTCGGTTACTCACAATTCCTCCTATCGAACTTCAAAAACACCGCCTCGAGTGAGGCGGCAGCGAAATTTCGGGTCGGAATTCTACCTTGCCGGGGCTGACCTTCAGCTGAAACGAATCAGCTTATGTGTTTCCGAGTACAACCAACTGTAGTCGCTCCAGGTGACAGCTTCAGGACTTGGCGTTGCGCTCGATGGCGAAACCGGCCCAGGTCTGGCTCACCGGCATCAGCTCCAGGCTGTTGATGTTGACGTGGGCGGGCGTATTGAGGACCCAGAAGATGGTGTCGGCAATGTCCTGGGGCTGGATCGGTTCGGCACCGGCGTAGGTGGCGTCGTAGCGCGCCTGATCACCGGCAAAACGCACCAGGGAGAACTCGCTTTCGCACAGGCCCGGCTCAATGTTGGTGACCCGCACGCCAGTGCCCTGCAGGTCGCAGCGCAGGTTCAGGGAGAACTGTTTGACGAAGGCCTTGCTCGCGCCATAGACGTGACTGCCCGGGTACGGGTAGTTGCCGGCAATGGAGCCCAGGTTAACGATCCCGGCGCCTCGGCCATGGGCGATCAGCCGCGGCAGCAGCAGACGGGTGCTGTACATCAAGCCCTTGATGTTGGTGTCGACCATGGTGTCCCAGTCATCCAGGTCGCACTTGGGCGCCGGATCGACGCCCAGGGCCAGGCCGGCATTGTTGATCAGGCCGCGCAGCTTGCTGAAGGACGGCGGCAGGTTGGCGATGGCTGCTTCCATGGCCTTGCGGTCCCGCACATCGAGCACCAAACCGTGCACTTCGGTCTGCTTGGACAGCTCTGCGCACAGCGCGTTGAGGCGTTCCTCGCGACGGCCGGTGAGCACCAGCGACCAGCCGGCCTCGGCAAAACGCCGGGCGCAGGCTTCGCCAAAACCGGACGTCGCGCCCGTAATGAACAGTGTGGAAGTCATGGTGTTCTCCTAGCTGGGTGGCGAGCCGCCGTTACGATAAAAAAGCGTTTCGCAGCATGCCCGGCCCGGCTCTGGGCGGCAACAGAAGCGCTGGATATCCGACGTTACTGTACAAAAAACGCTCACATGCCTGAAAGCTATGGCCGGCAAGGCCTGCAGCCACATGCCCGCACCTTATCCACAGGCCGGTCCACAGTCTTTGGGGGCAAGTGCAAATCTCGCAAAGCCGCTGTACACAGGGCTTGCAGCGGATCATGGGAAGTTTTTTGCTTGACCCGCAGAGGCGGTCCATGCAGGTGGCGACGAAAAAGATGACCGAACGGTCAAAGTGCATAAGGCCAGAGGCCAGTAACGACGCTGCCCAGAGCAGTCTTTCCAGAGTTTAGTCACAGACTTATCCACAGGCTTGTCCAAGGTCTTTTACCGGTACGGCTGCGACAATAAAAAGGTTGACAAGCGCGTCTTCAAGTTACTCAAAAAGCCATGATCAAAAAACAATCAATTGCTTGCAAGCCACGTAAATAAAGGGCTCCAGCCAGCTACTCCCACGTTACCCACAGCCCGCTCCACAGCAAACGGGGACAAGTCAAAACGGTGGAAAAACAACTGTTTGCAGCGTCTTTATGCCGCGCTTTGCCAGCTTGCGAATAATGTTTTCCACAATTGTCGGACGCAGGCTGCCCTTCTGCAAACGCACCCTTGCCCATGCGCGCGTCAAGCGCGTAGGAGCCGGCTTGCCGACGAACCTCGAACACACAACAGCATCTGAATAAGCGGCCATCGGGGAGGGGCGTTTCGCTGGCAAGCCAGCTCCTACAGGGCGGGTGGGGACTGTGGATAAAAAATGCCCCGGCGGCGTGAACCGACGGGGCATGGTTTATCCACAGATCGGGCCGTCAGTGACCGCCCAGGTAAGCGTTGCGCACCTCCTCGTTGACCAGCAGTTCCTTGCCGGTGCCGCTCAGGCGAATCTCGCCGTTGACCATCACATAGGCGCGATCCGAGAGCTTCAAGGCGTGGTTGGCGTTCTGCTCCACCAGGAAGATGGTCATGCCGGTGGCCGCCAGTTCCCGCAGCGTGGCGAAGATCTGTTTCACCACGATCGGCGCCAGCCCCAGGCTGGGTTCATCCAGCAACAGCAGCTTGGGCCGGCTCATCAGCGCCCGGGCGATGGCCAGCATCTGCTGCTCACCACCGGACATGGTCATGGCCCGCTGGGTACGCCGTTCCTTGAGCCGTGGAAAGAGTTCGAACATGCGTTGCATGTCTTCGCTGGCGTACTTGTCGCCAATGGGGATGGTGCCCATCAGCAGGTTCTCTTCCACGGTCATGTCGGGGAACACCCGGCGCCCTTCCGGGGACTGGGCAATGCCGTTGGAGGCGATGTAGTGGGACGACTTGTGGGTGATGTCCACGCCGCGATAGAGGATCTGCCCGGACTCCGCCCGGGGCTGGCCGAAGATCGACATCAGCAGGGTCGACTTGCCGGCCCCGTTGGAGCCGATCAGGCTCACGGTTTCCCCTTCGTTGATGTGCATCGAGACTTTCTTCAGGGCCTGGATCGGGCCGTAGTACACGTCCAGGTCCTTGAGTTGGAGTATGGGTTGACTCATGCCAGCTCCTCTTCGTCGGCACCCAGGTAGGCGGCGATCACTTTCGGATCGTTGCGGATCGCTTCCGGCCCGCCTTCGGCGATCACGTTGCCGTGGTCGAGCACCACGATGTGGTCGGAAATACTCATCACCATGCCCATGTCGTGTTCAATCAGCACCACGGTCAGATCGTGCTCGTCGCGCAGCAGCCGGATCATCGCGCTCAGCGCTTCGGTTTCCTGAGGGTTGAGGCCGGCGGCCGGTTCGTCGAGGCAGATGATCTGCGGCCGGGTGCACATGGCCCGGGCGATCTCCAGGCGCCGCTGCTGGCCGTAGGACAGCTCGCCGGCCAGGCGGTTGGCGCAGTCCACCAGGTCCACCACTTCCAGCCAGTAGAAGGCGTGGTCCAGGGCGGCGCTTTCCGCCTTGCGGTAGCCCTTGGTGTTGAGGATGCCCGCCAGCAGGTTGCGGTTGACCCACATGTGCTGAGCCACCAGCAGGTTCTCCACCACGGACATTTCCTTGAACAGACGAATGTTCTGAAAGGTCCGTGCCAGGCCGGCACGGTTCACCAGGTGGGTGCCACCGAACATCTTGTAGTACAGGCGGCTGGCGAAACTTTTCGGCGACACGAAGTCGCTGGCGCGAAACGGCTCGCCCAGCAGCTTGATGACGTTGGTCTGCTGGCCCCGGGTATTGAGTTCGATACGCCCGCCGGAGGCTTTGTAGAAACCGGTCAGGCAGTTGAACACCGTGGTCTTGCCGGCGCCGTTGGGACCGATCAGGGCGAAGATCGAGTTGCGCTTGACCTTGAGGCTGACGTCGCTGAGGGCCTTGATGCCGCCGAAGTGCATCATCAGGTTTTCGACCGAAAGAATGTATTCGCTCATGGCGCGTTCCCCTCAGTCAGAGCACCTTTGCGTGGCGTCACCCCGGTACGGCTGATGCGGATCAGCCCTCGCGGTCGCCAGATCATCATCAACACCATGAGGATGCCGAACAGCAGCACCCGGTACTCGGAGAAACTGCGCAGCAGCTCCGGCGCCACCGTCAGCACGAAGGCTGCGATTACCACGCCCACCGTGGAGCCCATGCCGCCCAGCACCACGATGGCGAGGATCAGCGCCGACTCGAAGAAGGTGAACGAGGACGGGTTGACGAAGCCCTGGTAGCTGGCGAAGAACACCCCGGCCAAGCCGGCGGTGGAGGCACCGATGGTGAAGGCCGAGAGTTTCACCAGCACATGGTTCAGGCCCATGGCACGGCAAGCGATCTCGTCTTCACGCAGGGCTTCCCAGGCCCGGCCCACCGGCATGCGGGTCAGCCGGTGCTTGATGTACAGCACCAGCAGCACCACCAGGAACAGCACGATGTAGATGAACAGGAACTTCAGGTTGGGGTTGTATTCCAGGCCGAAGAACTCGTGGAACGGCACCCCGCCATCCTTGGCCTTGCGGCCGAACTCCAGGCCCAGGAAAGTCGGCGATGGCACCGGCATGCCGTTGGGGCCGCCAGTGAAGGACAGCCAGTTGTTGAGCACCAGGCGGATGATCTCGCCGAAGCCCAGGGTCACGATGGCCAGGTAGTCGCCATGCATTCGGAGCACCGGGAAGCCCAATATGCACCCCGCCAGCGCCGCAGCAATCGCCGCCAGGGGCAGCACGCTCCAGAAGCCCAGGCCCAGGTACTGGTAACCCAGGGCCAGGCCGTAGGCACCGATGGCGTAGAAGGCCACGTAACCCAGGTCCAGCAGCCCCGCCAGCCCCACCACGATGTTCAGTCCCAGGCCCAGCAGCACGTAGATCAGCCCGAGGATCACCACGGTCAGCAGGTACTTGTTGGCGAAGAACGGGAACACGATGGCGATCACGATCAGGGCCGGAATGATCCAGCGCAGCCGCGACTTGTAGTCCGGCGCCAGCACATGCACACCGGAGCCGGTGCTCTCGAAGCCCTGGAGAATCTTCAGGCCCTTGGGGGTTTGCAGGAACAGGCTCAGGGCCAGGCGGCCAGCCATGACGATCGCCACCAGCCAGGCGACCCGGGTCGGTTCCAGGTTGAAGCTGTAGCCATCGAGCACCACGCCCACGATGGGACCGAACACGATCAGCGAGATCAGCCCGGCCAGTACGGCGTCGATGACGCTCTTTTTGATATCAATCGGTTTATTGGCAGCAGACATACTTATACCTTCGCCACGAGTGGGCGACCCAGCAGGCCTTGGGGACGGAAGATCAGGATCAGCACCAGCAGCGAGAAGCTGAACACGTCTTTGTAGTCGGAGTTGATCAAGCCGGAGAACAGCGACTCGGAGATCCCGAGGATGATCCCGCCGAGCATCGCTCCGGGCAGCGAGCCAATGCCGCCGAGCACAGCTGCGGTGAACGCCTTGATGCCGATGACGAAGCCGGCGTAGAAGTCGAAGGTGCCGTAGTTCATGGTGATCAGCACACCGGCCAGGGCCGCCATGGCCGCGCCAATGACGAATACGTAGGAGATCACCCGGTCAGTGTTGATCCCCAGGATCGAGGCCATCTTGCGGTCTTGCTGGGTGGCCCGGCACATGCGTCCGAGCTTGGTGTACTTGATGATGTAGGTGAGCAGAGCCATGCCGGCGAACGCCGCCACCAGGATGAAGATCTTGGTGTAGGTGAGCTGCACGAAGCCGGTGCCGATATCGACTTTCCAGGCCCCGGCCAGCAGGGTCGGAACCCCTTGCTGCTTGGCGCCCTGGCTGATCTGCGCATAGTTCTGCAGGATCAGCGAGATACCGATGGCGCTGATCAGCGGTGCCAGTCGGGTGGAGTTGCGCAGGGGTTTGTAGGCCACGCGCTCGATGACCCAGCCATAGATCCCCGTCACCACCACGGTGAAGATCAGGGTGCCGAGAATGAGTAGCGGGAAGGATTCAATGCCGAAGTAGGCCAGCAGAGCCAGACTGATTGCCGCGAGGTAAGCGGAAATCATGTAAACCTCGCCGTGGGCGAAGTTGATCATGCCGATGATGCCATAGACCATTGTGTAGCCGATGGCGATCAGACCATAGACAGACCCGAGGGTCAGTCCATTGATCAGTTGCTGCAGGAAAATACCATCCATAACGCAATCTCACGGACTTGAGAGACGGCACAGGGCGTCAGCGACGGACAGGGATCACCGGTCCGCGCAACACGTCCGTTGTGCAGCTCTACGAGAAAAGGCAAGTACTGCACGAGTACGAACCGGTACCAGGGGGTGGTACCGGTTCGGTCGGACTCATGTCACTTCTGTTTTTCCAGCTGGTGGTACTTGCCGTCCTTGTCCCACTGATAGACCACGTAGTCGGAGATCTTCAGGTCGCCCTTGGCGTCCCAGGACTTCTCGCCCATCACGGTTTTCACCGGGTTGGCCTTGAGCCACTTGGCGGCGTCTTCGCCCTTGTTGGATTTGGCGCCGTTGAAGCCGGCGGCCAGGGCCTGGACCGACGCGTAGGCGTACAGGGTGTAGCCTTCAGGCTCGGTGCCAGCCTTGCGGAAGGCATCCACCACCGCCTTGCTGTCCGGCAGCAAGCGTGGGTCGGCGCCGAAGGTCATGTACACGCCGTCGACGTATTGCGGGCCACCGGCGGTGGTCACCAGTTCGTCGGTAACAATGCCGTCATCGGACATGAACTTGACGTCCTTCAGGCCCTGCTCGCGCAGCTGGCGTACCAGCGGACCGGCTTCCGGGTGCAGGCCGCCGAAGTACACCACGTCGGCACCGGCAGCGCGGATCTTGGTCACCACGGCGCTGAAGTCTTTCTCGCCACGGGTCAGGCCCTCGTACAGCACCGGGGTCACGCCGCGCTTGGTCAGCTGTGCCTTGGTGGCGTCCGCCAGGCCCTGGCCGTAGGTGTCCTTGTCGTGCAGCACCACGACTTTCTTGCCCTTGAGCACGTCTACGATGTAGTCGCCGGCAACGATGCCCTGCTGGTCGTCACGCCCGCACATACGGAACATGGCGGAGAGGCCACGCTCGGTGACCTGGGGGTTGGTGGAGCCCGGGGTGATGGCAATCACACCGGCGTCGCTGTACACCTCGGAAGCCGGAATGGTCGACGAAGAGCAGAAGTGCCCCACGACGCCCGCCACCTTGTCCTGGTCCACCAGGCGGTTGGCCACGGCCACGGCCTGCTTCGGTTCGCAGGCGTCGTCACCCTTGACCAGGACGATCTTCTCGCCGTTGACCCCGCCCTTGGCGTTGATCTCGTCAGCCGCTGCCTGTGCACCCTTCATGTACTGCTCGCCAAATGCCGCATTGGCGCCTGTCATGGGACCCGCTACGCCGATCTTCAGGTCGGCTTGAGCAAACGCAGAAACACCCAGCGCAGTTGCCACTGCGAGGGCCAGAAAGCCTTTCTTGTAAAACGTCTGGGACATGAGGTGGTGCTCCAAGGTTTTTTTAGTTGGCACTGCGACTTCACTAGAATTGCTCAGAGCAAGCGCCGTGCCAGTGGTTTTTTATTCTGAAAAAAGTCGCTGTCTTATTGTTATTTCGACTGTTTCGAGCCCATTTTTATTGGGCGTGCAACCGTCTAAACCGCGGAAGGTAAAACCCTGCTTTTTAATGGGCGCAACCCATGCGTGCCATCATTGCAACCGCGACACAATTCAACGTGCAACCCTGCTGTAACAGCCCGCGTCACCGAACTGCACACTGCTGGTGCGAGACTGCTACGAGCCGCACCATTACAGGCTAGTCGCTGCATCGAAAAGCGTCGTCCTCGACTGTTTATTTCCTTGTTCAGATGACGATCCGCAGGCACTGGCCCGCGTGGTAGAGGGAGAATCCGGCCTCGTACAGGCAACTGCGCAGCCCCACTCCGGCCAGGGGCTGCATGGGGGCGAAGGGAATCGGCAGGGCCTGGGGATTGCCGTTACACAAGTAGTCGGCGAAGGCCTTGCCGACCACGGTGCCGGTGGTTACGCCACGGCCGTTGTAACCGGTGACTGCCACCAGGCCGGGGGCCGGTTCGAACAGACGCATCAAGTGATCGGGGGTAAAGGCAATGCAGCCGGTCCAGGTGGATTCCCACTGCACCGGCTTGAGGTAGGGGAAGTAATGCTGCTGCACTCGGTCGGCCCAGGCCTTGAGGAACCACAGGGGTTTCTGGTTGCCGTTGCCCAGACTGCCCAGCAACAAGCGGCCATCGGCATCGCGCCGAATGCTGCTCAGCACCTGGCGGGTATCCCAGGAGCCCTGGCCCCCGGGCAGGATCTGCCGGGCGGCCTCTTCGGTGAGCGGCGCCGAGGCGACCTGATAGTAGTAGCCGGGGAAAAAGTTGCGCCGCAGCTCGGTCCAGTCGCCTTCGGTGTAGGCATTGGAGGCAATCACCACCTGCTCGGCCAGCACCGAACCCTGGTCGGTCTGCACCGACCAGCGCTGGCCCTGGCGTTCCAGGCGGGTGACGGGGGAATGATCGAACAACTGGCCGCCGAGCTTGATCGCGGCCTTGGCCAGCCCGGTGGTGTAGGCCATCGGGTTGAGGGTGCCAGCGCGCCGATCAAGCAAGGCAGCGGCGATCTTCCGGGTGCCGGTGGCGGTTTCACAGGCGGCACCGGTCAACAGTTCCACTGGCGCACCGCGGCGCTTCCATTGCTCTTCACGGCTGCGCAGGTCGGCTTCGCCCCGGGCGTTGTGGGCCATGTGCAACGTGCCTTCGCGGCGCAACTGGCAATCGATCTGGTATTTGTCCACCAGGCTGAACACCAGGGACGGCGCGGCCCCAAGCATGCGGTTGAGCTGGCTGCCCACCTGCTCGCCGAAACCGGCCTCGATCTCGTCCGGGGGAATCCACAGGCCGGCATTGACCAGCCCGACATTGCGCCCTGAACCGCCCTGCCCGGCGCGGTGGGCTTCGACGACACAGACCCGCTTGCCTTGCTCCAGCAGATGCACGGCCGCCGATAAACCGGTGAAGCCGGCGCCGATGATGCACACATCCGCCGTCAGCTCGCCCTTGAGCGGCGCGTTGTCAGGCCTTTGCGGAGTCAGTTTTTCCCATAGACACTCTTCACGTAACGCCATTGCCAGACTCCGAATCAACCCACCACAAACCAAGAAGCGCGTTTGCCGCTGTTCGCCAGCAAGCTGGCTCCTACCGGCGATACCAGGTCAATCGAAGGTAATGCCCTGGGCCAATGGCAGCTCCTGGGAGTAGTTGACGGTGTTGGTCTGGCGCCGCATGTAACCGCGCCAGGCATCGGAACCGGACTCGCGGCCGCCGCCGGTTTCCTTCTCGCCACCAAAGGCGCCGCCAATCTCTGCACCACTCGGGCCGATGTTGACGTTGGCAATGCCGCAGTCGCTGCCCACCGCCGACATGAACTGCTCGGCTTCACGCACGTCGGTGGTGAAGATGCACGACGACAGGCCCTGAGGCACGGCATTGTTCAAGCGCAGGGCCTCTTCGAAGTCGTTGTAACCAATGACATAGAGGATAGGAGCGAAGGTTTCGCTGCACACCACATCACTCTGCTCCGGCATTTCGACAATTGCCGGCGACACGTAATAGGCATTGGGGAACTGGTCCTGCAGCTGGCGCTGTCCACCGAACACCCGGCCGCCCTCGCTCAGGGCCTGCTCCAGGGCATCCTGCATGGCCTCGAAGCTGTGCTTGTCGATCAACGGGCCGATCAGGTTGCCTTGCAGAGGGTGGCCGATGCGCACCTTGGAATAGGCCGCCTTGAGACGGGTGACGATTTCCTCTTTCACCGACTCGTGGGCAATCAAGCGGCGCAAGGTGGTGCAACGCTGGCCGGCGGTGCCGACGGCGCTGAACAGGATGGCGCGCACAGCCATGTCCAGGTCGGCGCTCGGGCCAAGGATCATGGCGTTGTTGCCACCCAGTTCGAGAATGCTGCGGGCAAAGCGTGCGGCCACTTTCGGCGCCACTTCACGGCCCATGCGGGTACTGCCGGTGGCGCTGATCAGGGCCACTCGCGGATCGTCCACCAGGGCGGCGCCAGCGTCGCGGCCACCGATGATCACCTGGCTCAGGTACTCGGGAGCGTCCTGGAAATTCTTCAGCACGCGCTCCAGCAGTGCCTGGCAAGCCAGGGCGGTGAGCGGGGTCTTCTCCGAGGGTTTCCAGATCACCGGGTTGCCGCAAACCAGCGCCAGGGCGGTGTTCCAGGCCCAGACCGCCACCGGGAAGTTGAAGGCACTGATCACCCCCACCACCCCGAGCGGATGCCAGGTTTCACGCATGTGGTGACCGGGGCGCTCGGAGGCGATGGTCAAGCCATAGAGCTGGCGCGACAGGCCGACGGCGAAGTCGCAGATGTCAATCATCTCCTGCACCTCCCCCAGCCCTTCCTGGGTGATCTTGCCGGCTTCCCAGGAAACCAGTTCGCCCAGATCGGCCTTGCACTCGCGCAGCACCTCACCGAATTGCCGCACCAGCTCGCCACGACGGGGGGCCGGTACTTTGCGCCACAGGGCGAATGCATGCTCTGCGCGACTGACCTGCTGCTCCACTTCGGCGGCGCCCTGCCAGTTCACTGCGGCGATACGGCTGCCGTCGATCGGCGAATGCACAGGCTGGGTGCCCGACTGGTACAGGGCCGGGTTCACACCCAGACGATCAAGCAATGCGGCAACCATGGGGTCACTCCTTACAGATGAAAAGCCAAAAAAACCGACCGCTGCGACGGCCATCAAGGCCTGTAGTTGTAGCTGGCCTGAGACTTGCCAACAAACGACCTTTAAGCGAGATATCATTCCGTTTATTCATGCTGAGCCGGCATCCAGCACCGATAAGAACAAGGACCACCCATGCTCAACAAACGCTACCTGCCGTCGATCACTGCCCTGCAGTGCTTCGAGGCCGTTACCCGGCACCTGAGCTTCACGCGCGCCGCCGAGGAACTCAACCTGACCCAGAGCGCGGTCAGCAAGCAGGTGGCGCAGCTTGAAGAGCTGCTGCAGCACCTGTTGTTCCGTCGGGTACGCCGCCGCCTGCAACTGACCCCGGCCGGCGACCTGTATCTGGTCGAGGTGCGCAAGATCCTTACCCAGGTGGAGATGTCCACCCACTACCTGCGCTCCTACGGCGGCGAGACCGAAGTACTGCGGGTTTCCACGCCCTACACCTTCGGCGCTCGCTGGCTGGTGCCGCGCCTCAAGGGCTGGCGCCTGCGCCATCCGCATATCCACCTGGACCTGTGCAACGAGCAGGAGCCGGACGAACTGCTCCAGGGCCACGCCGACCTGGCGTTCTACTTCGGCCAGGGTTCGCGCCCCGGCACCGAGAGCCTGAAGCTGTTCAGCGAGGAGCTGGTGGCGGTCTGCGCCCCCGACAGCCTGCCCGCCGAACCCTTGACCGACCCCAGGCAACTGACCGACCTGGTCCTGCTGCAAAACGCCTCACGCCCCCAAGGCTGGCACGAATGGTTCGACCAGCAGGGTTATCAGACCGAACACAGCTACCATGGCCCGCGCTTCGAAACCTTCTATATGTGCATTCGCGCCGCCCAGGTCGGGTGTGGCGTGGCCCTGCTGCCCAGGTTCCTGGTGGAAGAAGAGCTGGCCGAAGGCAAGCTGGTGATCGCCTGGAAATACGCCATGCCCAGCCAGGACGCTTATTACCTGGCCTATCCCGAGCACTCGGCGGAAGTGCCCAAGGTCCGTGACTTCGTGCGCTGGATGCTGGAACACAACGACGCCCCCCTCCCGTAGGGGCCGACTTGCCGGCGATGGAGCCCTTGAGCCCTGCACAAGGCTGAAGAGCCATTCGCTGGCCAGCCAGCGCCTACAGCTGGAGAATGGCCCGCCGCAAAAAACGCTGGTCAAGCGCAGGACGTCTATGCGCCACTAGCGCATTCATTGAAAGAGCTGAAGCCGCCGCTGTCCGTTGCGGCCAGCATGGAGATTCCCGTTATGAGCGAGAGTGTGTTTGCCGATCGCATCGTGCAGAACCTGCTCGACACCGACTTCTACAAACTGACCATGATGCAGGCGGTGCTGCACAACTATCCCAACGTGGAAGTGGAATGGGAGTTTCGTTGCCGTAACAGCGAGGATCTGCAGCCGTACCTGGCGGAGATCCGCTATCAGTTCGAGCGCCTGGCGGAACTGAGCCTGAGCGCCGACCAACTGGGCTTTCTCGAACGCATCAGCTTCCTCAAGCCGGACTTCCTGCGCTTTCTCGGGCTGTTTCGCTTCAACCTGCGCTACGTGCACACCGGTATCGAAAACGGCGAACTGTTCATCCGCCTGCGCGGTCCCTGGCTGCACGTGATTCTGTTCGAAGTGCCGATGCTGGCCATCATCAGCGAAGTGCGTAACCGCTACCGCTACCGCGAGATCCTGCTGGTGCAGGCCCGGGAGCAGCTGTACCGCAAGTTCGACTGGCTGAGCGCCAACGCCAGCAGCGAAGAGTTATCCGAGCTGCAAGTGGCGGATTTCGGCACCCGCCGACGCTTTTCCTACCGGGTCCAGGAAGAAGTGGTGAACGTGCTCAAGCACGACTTCCCCGGGCGTTTTGTCGGCACCAGCAACGTGCACCTGTCCCGCGAGCTGAACATGAAGCCCCTGGGCACCATGGCCCACGAATGGATCATGGCCCACCAGCAATTGGGCCCCCGACTGATCGACAGCCAGATCGCCGCCCTCGACTGCTGGGTCCGTGAATACCGCGGGCTGCTGGGTATCGCCCTGACCGACTGCATCACCACCGACGCCTTCCTCGGTGACTTCGATCTGTTCTTCGCCAAGCTGTTCGACGGCCTGCGCCATGACTCCGGGGACCCGATCCTCTGGGCGGAGAAAGCCATCGCCCACTACCACAAGCTGGGCATCGACCCGATGAGCAAGACCCTGGTGTTCTCCGACAGCCTGACCCTGCCGCGCTCCCTGGAAATATTCCGGGCGCTGCGGGGGCGGATCAACGTCAGCTTTGGCATCGGCACCAACCTGACCTGCGATATTCCCGGTGTCGAGCCGATGAGCATCGTGCTTAAAATGGCCGCCTGCAATGGCCAGCCCGTCGCCAAGATCTCCGATGAAGCGGGCAAGACCCATTGCAAGGATCCCAACTTCGTCGCTTACTTGCGCCACGTTTTCCAAGTACCTGCCCAACCTGGCAAGGAGTGAATCATGCAAGCCGCACAGCGTGAGATTGCGCAGCAGCTGAAGGTCCAAGCACCTTTTCCCGACCATGCTGCCCTGGAGGCGGAAATCGCCCGGCGCATCCGTTTCATCCAGGACTGCCTGGTCAATTCCGGTCTCAAGTCCCTGGTCCTGGGTATCAGCGGCGGTGTCGACTCCCTGACCGCTGGCCTGCTGGCCCAACGCGCCATGCGTGAGCTGCGCGAGCGCAGTGGTGACGAGCACTACCGTTTCATCGCCGTGCGCCTGCCCTATGAGACCCAGTTCGACGAACACGACGCCCAGGCTTCGGTGGACTTCATCAACCCCGACGAACGCCACACCGTGAACATCGGCCCGGCGGTCAAGGCCCTGGCCAATGAAGTGGCGGCCTTTGAAGGCCAGCACGCGGTGTCCCGGGACTTTGTCCTCGGCAACACCAAGGCACGGATGCGCATGGTGGCCCAGTACACCATCGCCGGCGCCGCCCAAGGCCTGGTGATCGGTACCGACCACGCCGCCGAAGCGGTGATGGGTTTCTTCACCAAGTTCGGTGATGGCGCCTGCGACCTGGCGCCACTGAGCGGCCTGGTAAAGAATCAGGTGCGTTCGATTGCCCGCTACTTCGGCGCTCCGGAATCCCTGGTGGAGAAGGTGCCTACCGCCGACCTCGAGGACCTCTCCCCGGGCAAACCGGATGAAGCCTCACACGGCGTCACCTACACCGAGATCGACGCCTTCCTGCATGGCCAGCCGGTGCGTGAAGAAGCCTTCAAGATCATCTGCGACACCTACCGCAAGACCCATCACAAGCGCGTCATGCCCTTCGCCCCGTGACCCACCACGTTCTGTAGGAGCCGGCTTGCCGGAGAAGCGGCCGCTTGATGCTGCACAAGGTTCAACGGCCTGTTCGCGGGCAAGCCCGCTCCTACAGACACACACAAAAAAAGCGCCCCTCGGGGCGCTTTCCTGTTGCAGCCGGGCCTGATGCTTACTTCAGGACCACAGCGCCTTTCATCATCGAGTTGTGACCTGGGAATGAGCAGAAGAACTGGTAGCTTTCGCCAGCAGTCAGCTTCGATACGTCGAAGGTCACCGAATCTTTCTCGCCAGCACCGATGATCTTGGTGTGGGCGATGACGCGGGTGTCGCCTTCCTTCAGGTAGCTCTTGTCGATGCCGGCGGCCATGCCGTCGGTGGCGATGCCGGCCATGTCTGCGGTTTTGCTCAGGACCCAGTTATGGCCCATGACGTTCTTCGGCAGGCTGCCGGAGTGAGTCAGGTTCACGGTGAAGGTCTTGCAACTCTTGTCGATGGTGATTTCCTTAGTGTTGAAGGACATCTGGTCGGTAGAGTCGACATCGACCTTGCATTCGGCGGCCATCAATTGGCTGCTGGCCAGTGTCAACAGGGATACCGCAACGAGTTTGGCAAACATGGTGAATCTCCAAGGCAGGGTTAACAAAATCCATCTGAATCCATGGGACCGAAGACTGCCTGAATTTCTACCAAGTTCCTATGATTTGCATCAAAAAATTGTATACAACTCTCTGCTATCGGGCCGATCAAGACAATCAAACAGCCGACTGCGGGACCGCCCCCTAAAATCTGCCCATCAGCATCTTTTCGGAGCCTTGGTCATGCCTCTCAACAGCCTGTTTCGCAGTTTGCTCGCCGCCTACGCCTGCGGTGCCAGCGGTACCCATGAAACCCCGCAACGCGAGGTTTAATGCTTGGAGCCAGATCTTTCAGCCTTTACTCTGAGGCCATCAATGACCTCGGAGTAAGGCATGTCGTTAACTTCTGTCTGTGTATTTTGTGGCGCCAGTACCGGCAGCCATCCCCTCTATCGTGAAGCGGCCCAGGCCCTGGGCCGCGCCCTGGCCGAGCGCAAACTGACCCTGGTCTATGGCGGCGGCGCGGTGGGCCTGATGGGCCTAGTGGCCGATGCTGCACTGGCAGCCGGTGGTGAAGTCATCGGGATCATCCCGCAAAGCCTGAAAGACAAGGAAATCGGCCACAGCGGCCTGACCCGTCTGGAAGTGGTGGACGGCATGCACGCGCGCAAGGCGCGCATGGCCGAACTCAGCGATGCCTTCATTGCCCTGCCTGGGGGCCTGGGCACCCTGGAAGAGTTGTTCGAAGTCTGGACCTGGGGACAACTGGGCTATCACCACAAGCCCCTGGGCCTGCTGGAAGTGAACGGCTTCTACGAAAAACTCAGTGGATTTCTCGACCATATCGTCGGCGAAGGCTTCGTCCGTGCCCCACACCGTGACATGCTGCAAATGAGCGAATCGCCGGCCAGCCTGCTGGATGCCCTGGACGCCTGGAAGCCTTCGGTGGCGGACAAGTGGGCCGAGCGCAAACCCAGTTAACCGTCAGCACCCGATAACAGGCAGAATACGCGCCGCTCAACCTCACCTTCGACCCCAGAGGATCGCCCATGGCCAAACCCAACTACTCCTTCGCCAAACGTCAACGAGACTTGGCCAAGGAACAGAAGAAAGAGGAAAAGCTGCAACGCAAGAAAGCTGCTGCAGAAGAAACCAGCACACTGACCCCGGAGACTGAAGGTGAAGTGAGCGTCGATGACGCCGAGCCCCAGGCCCCCCAGGCCTGACCCGAGACTGTAGCAGCTGGCATGCCAGCGAAAACACTCTCCAGCCCCACGCAGTATCCGCTGGCCTCTTCGCCGGCAAGCCGACTCCTACAAGGTTTGATTTCGCGCCTAGCCGTAGGAGCTGGCTTGCCAGCGAAAGCGCTCTCCAGCCCTACGCAGTATCCGCCGCCCTCTTCGCCGGCAAGCCGGCTCCTACAGATTGGCGGTGTTATGCCAGGGGCATGACGGTGACTCGAACCTCCGGGTCATGGCTGCCACCACCAAGAATCACTCCACGCAACGGCGAAACATCGGAAAAATCACGGCCCCAGGCCAGGGTGATGTGCTCCAGTGCCGGCTGCACGTTGTTGGTAGGGTCGAAATCCACCCAGCCCAGCACCGGGCAAAACACCGAAACCCAGGCATGGGAAGCGTCGGCACCGATCAGCCGCGGCTGCCCCGGCGGTGGCTGGGTCAGCAGGTAGCCGCTGATGTAGCGCGCCGCCAGCCCCCGTGAACGCAGGCAGGCCAGCATCAGATGGGCAAAGTCCTGGCACACACCCCGTCGACGCTCCAGCACCTCCACCAAAGGTGTCGCCACTTGGGTCGCCTCGGCATCGAAGGTGAACTCGCTGAAGATCTTCTCCATCAAGGCCTGGACGCCCTGCAACAGTGGCCGTCCCGGAGCAAAGCAGCTTTCGGAAAACTCGACGAAGCGCTGCTTGAGATGCACATAGGGTGATTCGAAGCGATAGCGGCTGGCTTCCAGCAAAGCCACCGGCAACGGCCGACCGCTGTAGGTCAGGGCTCCCCGGGCGACATCCCAGGCCATAGACGCGGCAAAGTCCAAACGCGGCCGATCCAGCACCTCGACGCCAAGCTGGGCATTGACCTGCAGTTCATCATGGGGCCGCTCGAAGGCCAGCCGGGTCAGGGGATTGCCAAACACATCTTGCTCGTCACGGCGGGTGGTGGGCTCGGGAGTGATCAGCAATTGCCGCTCGCTGCACTGTTGCCAGGCGCAAGCCCGGGGCCACAAGTGCGCCAGCTGCTGGGCCAGGGACACCGGGCTGTCATAGCGATAATGGGTGTCATGGAAAATCTGGTAACGAGCGCTCATCAGACCGACACCGTTTGCTGGCTGACATCATCCACATGGGCGAAATGCCGCAAGGCCAGGCGATCGGACACCTGGCCGCTGACCTCGGCGATCTCTTGCAACAGGTCCGCCAACCCTGCCACGGCGGCTCTCACGCTGGCCTCGCCAAACAGCGAGTTCTCCAGGCAGCCCAGGTCGAAATGGGCCAGGCGCTCCACCAGCCTCGGCAACGCCACCTCACGGGGCACACCGAAGTCATCGTTGAGTCGCTTTAGGGTACGGGTCACCAGCTTGAGCTGGAACAGCACGGCGTGGGGGTTCTGCTCATCCAGCAGCAACAGGTCGAGGACCGGGATCAACTGCGCCACCGCCAGATAACGGGAGCGATAGGTGATGCTGCTGTTACCCAGCTCCAACAGCCACTCCAGGCCAGCCTGGTCGAAAACCGCAGTGCCCCGCAGGAAGGCCGCCAGGCTGCTGCTGAGAAATTGCAGGCGCTCGATGCGCCGGCCAATCATCAGGAAGCGCCAACCCTCGTCCCGGGTCATGTCGTCCAGGGCGAACCCCGAGAGCGCCGCCAAGGACATCACCAGACGGTTGAGAAAATCCAGCAGCTCGCCGAAGTCCGGCTCCGCGGTGTCCAGCTCCTGGGCTTCGCGTTGCAGCTCCACCAGGGCCTGCCAGTTTTCCCGGGACAGTTTGCCGCGCACCTGGGAGGCAGCCCACTGCAGGCGCTGCAGGTTGGAGCGCAAGCTGAACGACCAGTCCTCCCCCAGCAGGGCCGCCAGCAGACGCTCGGGCAACTCGCCCTCATCCGGCAACAGCATCAGGCTTTCCCCCAGGTCCACCGCGGCCAGCAAAGCTCGCGGATCGTCGCCATCGACGTAACGGGCCAGCATGATCCGCAGCAGCCGTGCGCTGTCGTCACAGCGCTCACAATAACGACCAAACCAGAACAGGTTCTCCACCACCCGCGACGGCAAGTAGGGATCACGACGGACCAAGTCATAGACACCAATGGTGCGCTGGGCCTTCCATTGCTCGCCGCTAGGGGCGCGCTCCCCCAGCACCCAAGTGTCCTTGCTGGCGCCACCGCGCTGCATCGACACCACTTCGGCGTCAGCATCGGCAGCGACCCGGGTCAGGCCGCCGGGCAGCACCCGATAGCCGTCGTCGCTGGCCACCGCGTACACCCGCATGCCGATGGCCCGGGGCTGCAAGCGACCGTCCTCGGCCTGCCACACCGGCGCCTGGGACAGTTGCGGCAACTCCTGGGCGACATAGGCGTAGGGCCGCGCACGCATGCGCTCGGCGAGGCTGGCGCGCTGCTCGGGGCTCAGGTCGCGCCCCAGCACCGGTGTGAAGCTCTGGGACGGAAACGCCGGCTTGATCAGCAGCTCCGGAAGTTTCTCCAGGGCCTGTTGCAGCACGGGTGCCTCGCCACACCACCAGGTGGCAATGGAAGGCAGGAGCAATTCCTCCCCCAGCAGGAACTGGCTGATTTTCGGCAGGAAGCCCAGCAGCCCTGGGGACTCCAGCACCCCGCTGCCCAAGGCATTGGCCACCAGCACCCGGCCCTGACGCACGGCATCCAGCAGGCCGGGCACCCCCAGGGCGGAATCGGTACGCAGCTCTAGGGGGTCACAGAAATCATCATCCAGGCGACGCATGATGGCGTGCACCCGACGCAAGCCACTGAGGGTCTTGAGATAGACCGTGGCATCGCGCACCGTCAGGTCGCCGCCCTCCACCAGCGGGTAACCCAGCTGGCGTGCCAGGTACAGATGTTCGAAATAACTCTCGTTGAAACGCCCAGGCGTCAACAGCACGATCAGCGGTGCTTCGGCATCTCGGGGCGCCTGCCGGGCCAGGGTTTCCTGCAGGGCACGGAAGAAGCCGGCCAGATGCTGCACTTGCAGGTCGCGGTACAGATCCGGAAAGGCCCGGGACACGATCATGCGATTTTCCAGGGCATAGCCAGCCCCGGACGGCGCCTGGGTACGATCGGCAGTGACCCACCAGCGACCATCGGGGGTGCGCGCCAGGTCCACTGCATAGAGGTGCAGAAAGGTCTGCTCGGGCGGCTGGATGCCTTGGCATGGCCAGAGAAAATTGTTGTGTCCGAACACCAGTTCCGCGGGCAACAGCCCTTCGCTGATCAGTCGCTGCGGGCCGTACAGGTCCGCCAGTACGGCATTGAGCAGGCGCGCTCGCTGGGCGATACCGGCGGACAACAGCTGCCACTCCTCCACTGGGATCACATGGGGCAGCAGGTCCAGCTCCCAGGGCCGGTCCGCGCCCTTGGGGTCGGCATAGACGTTGTAGGTGACACCGTTCTCGTGGATCTGCCGGGTCAGCAGCGCCTGGCGCTGGGCCAGTTGCGCGGGGCTGCTGCGTTGCAGTTGTTCAAGCAGGCGCTGCCAGTGCGCCCGGACCGCACCCTGGTCATCCAGCAGCTCGTGGTAGGTACCCGCCGTCAGCGGGTAACGGTCTAGCAAGTCAGGCATGGAACACTCGGCAGACGGCAGGGAAAGTCAGATTAACCCACAGCCCCGACACCCGGATATGGCTATATCGCGGGCGTCGCAGGTGGATTAGAAGCGTCGCAAATCCAGGGTCATGGGCAGCTCGTCATTGATGATCAGAGGAGGCACCGCGAGGCTCCCGGGGCTGTGTCCGAGGCGAAAGAAACGCGCCATGCGCCGGCTTTCCGCTTCATTGGCATTGACCGGCAGGCTGTCGTAGTTGCGTCCCCCAGGATGGGCCACATGGTATTGGCAGCCCCCCAGGGAGCGCTGCATCCAACTGTCCAGCAGATCGAACACCAACGGTGCGTGTACCGGGATGCCGGGTTGCAGGCAGTTGGCCGGCTGCCAGGCGCGATAACGCACTCCGGCGACAAATTCCCCTACCCGACCGGTGGGCTGCAAGGGGACCGCCACACCGTTGCAGGTCAGCACATGGCGCAGCGGCGTCAACCCGCTGACCTTGACCTGCAAACGCTCCAGAGAAGAGTCGACATAACGCACCGCGCCCCCGGCCCCGCCCTCTTCCCCCAGCACATGCCAGGGCTCCAGCGCCTGACGCAACTCCAGCTCGATGCCGCTGACCGCGTAATCGCCGACCTTGGGAAAGCGAAACTCCAGGTGCGGGGCAAACCACTCGGCCCGCAGCGGATATCCGGCGGCATTGAGCTCCACCAGCACATCGGCGAAATCCTGCTCGATGAAATGCGGCAGCAGGAAGCGATCGTGCAGCTCGGTGCCCCAACGCGCCAGCTTGGCCGGGGCATAAGGCTCGCGCCAGAACCGCGCCACCAGCGCCCGCAGCAGCAACTGCTGGACCAGGCTCATGCGCTCATGGGGCGGCATTTCAAAGGCCCGCAGCTCGAGCAGACCGAGACGCCCGGTGGCGCCGTCCGGCGAATAGAGCTTGTCGATGCAGAACTCCGCGCGATGGGTATTGCCGGTGACATCGATCAGCAGGTTGCGCAGCAGGCGGTCCACTCGCCACGGCGGGCACTCCTCGCCCGGCGCGGGTATCTGCGCAAAGGCGATTTCCAGTTCGTAAAGCGAGTCGTTGCGCGCCTCGTCGACCCTGGGAGCCTGGGAGGTGGGGCCGATGAACAACCCGGAAAACAGGTAGGACAACGACGGATGATTGTGCCAGTAGCTGATCAGGCTACGCAGCAGGTCGGGGCGGCGCAGGAACGGCGAATCCGCCGGCGTCGCGCCACCGAGGACGAAATGGTTGCCGCCGCCGGTGCCGGTGTGGCGCCCGTCGATCATGAACTTCTCACTGGTCAGGCGGGTCTGCCGGGCCTGCTCATACAGAAACTCGGTGCGCTCCACCAGCTCGTCCCAACTGACCGATGGCTGCACGTTGACCTCGATCACGCCCGGGTCCGGCGTCACCCGGAAGTTGCACAAGCGTGGGTCCGCCGGCGGCTCGTAGCCCTCCAGCAGCACCGGACAATGCAACTCTGCCGCCGTGGCTTCGATCACGCTGACCAGTTGCAGGTAATCCTCGAGTCGTTCCAGGGGCGGCATGAACAGATACAGCCGCCCTTCTCGCGCCTCGGCGCAGAGCGCGGTACGGGTCAACCAGTCCGCGGACTGATCGATCCCTGGCACGCGCTCATCCAGAACCGCCGCCTCAGGGACTTCTGCGAGCCGCGCCAGGTCCGGCAGCTCAGGGAAGTCCTGGTTCGGATCGTTGGGATGTATGAAGGGGTACTCCGCCGCCGTCACCCAGGGCTGGGACGCCAGGGGCAGGCGATAGCCCAGAGCGGAATCCCCGGGCACCAGCCGGCAATGACTGTCGCGCAGGTACCAGCGGCCACTCTGCCATTGATCACCCTTGGCGGTACGGGCCAGGGGCAGCACCTGGCCAATGACCTTGTCCAGCCCCTGGCTGAACACCTTGCGCAACCGCTGGCGCTCCAGGGCATCCTCCAGCCGCGAGTCCTCGGCACTGACATTGAGGGGCAGGCTGCCCTCGCGCCACAGGTAGTAGAAGTGGTCTTCATAGGCGGGAAACACGAAGCGCCCCGGCAGCTTCAGGCGCTCGGCGACACTGGCGAGAAAGCGCCCGGCCAGTGCTGCATCAGCGCCGTAGTCCTCGTGCTCATCGGCAATCAAGGCGTCGTTGTGCCAGATCGGCACGCCGTCCCGTCGCCAATGGCAGTTCAGCGACCAGCGCGGCAATTGCTCCCCCGGGTACCACTTGCCCTGGCCGAAGTGCACCAGCCCCTGAGGCCCGTAGCGCTGGCGCAGGCGCTGGAACAGCTCACCGGCCAGACGCCGCTTGTTCGCTCCCAGGGCGGCGGTGTTCCACTCGGCGCCGTCGGGGTCGTCGATGGCCACGAAGGTCGGCTCGCCGCCCATGGTCAAGCGCACATCGCCCTCCAGCAGGTCCACATCGATCCGCCGGCCCAGGGCCTGGATCGCCAGCCACTGCTCGTCGGTGTAAGGCTTGGTGACCCGGGGTGCTTCCCAGATCCGTTCCACACTCATTTCATGGCTGAACTGACACTCGCAAGGTTCCACCAGGCCAGTGATGGGCGCCGCTGAAGAGGGATCGGGGCTGCAGGCCAGGGGAATGTGACCCTCTCCGGCAAACAGCCCCGAGGTGGCGTCCAGGCCGATCCAGCCGGCTCCGGGCAAGTAGACCTCGCACCAGGCATGCAGGTCAGTGAAGTCCACCTCGGTGCCCGAAGGACCATCCAGGGATTTGACGTCGGCCGTGAGCTGGATCAGGTAGCCGGAGACGAAGCGCGCCGCCAGTCCCAAGTGGCGCAACAGCTGCACCAGCAGCCAGGCCGAATCGCGGCAGGAGCCGGAGGCATTGACCAGGGTCTGCTCCGGGCTCTGCACCCCCGGCTCCAGGCGAATCAGGTAGGCGATGTCTGCGCTGAGACGCTGATTCAACGCCACCAGGAAGTCCACCGCTGGCAACGGCGTACGCGAGATACCGTCCAGGTAGGCCTGGAACTTCGGCGTCAGGGGCAGGGTTTCCAGGTAGGGCACCAGCTCACGCTGCTCATCGGCGGCGTAGGCAAAAGGGATCTTCTGCGCGTAGGGCTCGAGGAAGAAGTCGAACGGATTGAACACCGCCATCTCCGCCAGCAGATCCACTTCGATCCGCAGCTCGGTGGTTTTCTCCGCAAAGACCAGGCGCGCCAGGTAATTGCCCTGGGGGTCCTGCTGCCAGTTGATGAAATGCTGCTCGGGCTGGACCTTCAGCGCATAGGAGAGGATTCGCGTGCGGCTGTGGGCAGCCGGGCGCAGGCGGACGATCTGCGGGCCAAGTTCGACGGCGCGGTCGTAGCGATAGTGCGTGACATGGTGCAATGCGACATGAATCGACACGGCGTGCCTCCTGCGAGCCTGAGCGGTGGATGAACCCGCGCAAGACTTGTGCCAGGGCCCAAGTCCGGGGGGTTGTTCAACGACTCAGGGCAGTACAGCACCAAAACCGCGCAACCGGTGCATCCCTGTGCAGCTCACTGCACAGAAATGTGCCAGACGGCATGGCTCGAAGCGGCTGCGCTCGCACTGTTAATGGAGCGCCAGCGCTGACAGCCGATCGCCAACAAGACCGGCTTGCGCCGCTATCGAGAGCCAAAGCAAAACGCCAGCTCCGAGGAGCTGGCGTTCTGTTGTCTAGCGCGGCACCACCGGCTTGCGGGTTGGCTTCTTGCCTTTGCCCTTGGCCGCATCGGCACGCTCCTTGGCAGCCTGCTTGTTGCGGGCGAAGGCAGCGGCCTTGGCCTGCTCACGCTTGTCCCAGGCATTGCCACCGTCACTGCCTCGCGGCGGCAAGCCGGTGTGCTGGGTAAGGATCTTGGTTTCCTTGGCCACCTTGTGGCTGCCGGCCGGTGTCGAGTTCTTGCGGCGGGCGCTCTGGTAGCTGTCGGTGGCCGGCTGATGGGTCGGAATCAGCTGGTTCTTGCCTGGGCCGATCAGATCACCACGGCCCATGCGCAGCAGGGCTTCGCGCAGCATCGGCCAGCCCTTCGGATCGTGATAGCGCAGGAACGCCTTGTGCAGGCGACGCTGCTCCTCGCTCTTGACGATGGTCACGCCGTCGCTCTTGTAGGTGACCTTGCGCAGCGGGTTCTTGCCCGAGTGGTACATGGCGGTGGCAGTAGCCATCGGCGACGGATAGAACGCCTGCACCTGGTCGGCGCGGAAGCCGTTGCCCTTGAGCCACAGGGCCAGGTTCATCATGTCTTCGTCGGTGGTCCCCGGGTGCGCGGCGATGAAGTACGGAATCAGGTACTGCTCCTTGCCCGCTTCCTTGGAGTACTTCTCGAACATCCGCTTGAACCGGTCATAGGTACCAATGCCCGGCTTCATCATCTGATTGAGCGGACCTTCCTCGGTGTGTTCCGGGGCAATCTTCAGGTAGCCACCCACGTGATGGGTCACCAGCTCCTTGACGTACTCCGGCGATTCCACCGCCAGGTCATAACGCAGGCCCGAGGCGATGAGGATCTTCTTCACCCCAGGCAGGGCGCGAGCACTGCGATACAGCTGGATCAACGACGAATGGTCGGTGTTCAGGTTCGGGCAGATACCGGGGAACACGCAGGACGGCTTGCGGCACGCGGATTCGATTTCCGGGCTCTTGCAGGCGATGCGGTACATGTTCGCGGTCGGACCGCCAAGGTCGGAGATCACCCCGGTAAAGCCGGGAACCTTGTCGCGGATTTCTTCGATCTCGCGAATGATCGACTCTTCGGAACGGTTCTGGATGATCCGCCCTTCGTGCTCGGTGATGGAACAGAAGGTACAGCCACCGAAGCAGCCACGCATGATGTTCACCGAGAAGCGGATCATGTCGTAGGCCGGGATCTTTTCCTTGCCATAGGCCGGGTGCGGAATGCGCTGATAAGGCATGCCGAACACGTAGTCCATTTCCTCGGTGGTCATGGGAATGGGCGGCGGGTTGAACCACACATCCACTTCGCCATGCTTCTGCACCAGGGCACGGGCGTTGCCCGGGTTGGTTTCCAGGTGCAGCACGCGGTTGGCGTGAGCGTACAGGACCGGGTCGTTGCGCACCTTCTCCATGGACGGCAGGCGGATCACGGTCTTGTCCCGGGTCATCCGCGGGCTGGCCAGGATCTGCACCACCTTGGCTTCGCTCGGATCTTCAACCGGCCCCTTCTCCTGCTCGATGGCGCAGGCCTGGGTGTCCTGGGTGTTGACGTAGGGGTTGATGATCTTGTCGATCTTGCCCGGACGGTCGATACGGGTGGAGTCCACTTCGTACCAGTCTTTGGGCGTGTCGCGGCGGATGAAGGCGGTGCCGCGCACGTCGGTGATGTCTTCGATCTTGTGGCCGTAGGACAGGCGCTGGGCAACTTCGACAATGGCTCGCTCGGCGTTGCCGTAGAGCAGGATATCGGCGCTGGCGTCGATCAGGATCGAGTTGCGCACCCGGTCCTGCCAGTAGTCGTAGTGGGCGATGCGACGCAGAGACGCCTCGATGCCGCCAAGGACGATTGGCACGTTCTTGTAGGCTTCCTTGCAACGCTGGCTGTAGACCAGGCTGGCACGGTCCGGACGCTTGCCCGCCAGGCCGCCCGGGGTGTAGGCGTCGTCGGAGCGGATCTTCTTGTCGGCGGTGTAGCGGTTGATCATCGAGTCCATGTTGCCGGCGGCGACACCGAAAAACAGGTTCGGCTCGCCGAGCTTCATGAAGTCGTCTTTGGATTGCCAGTTGGGCTGGGCGATGATCCCGACGCGAAAGCCCTGGGACTCCAGCAGCCGGCCGATGATCGCCATGCCGAACGACGGGTGATCGACATAGGCATCACCGGTGACGATGATGATGTCGCAGGAATCCCAGCCGAGCTGATCCATCTCCTCCCTGCTCATGGGCAGGAATGGTGCCGGCCCGAAACATTCGGCCCAGTACTTTGGATAGTCAAATAACGGCTTGGCTGCTTGCATGTCGATGACCGGTGTTGGCTTGGATAGGGACGCGTTGATTCACAGGGAAATTCGCGGGCGCGGAATATAGCACAAAAAATAACCAATTCCGACCGTAATGGTCGGAATTCGTTGTCACGTCACGCGACCCGTGGCCAACCACTATGGCTGGCGCCGTTATTCGTCGTCGTCGAAGTTGTAGCTGCCCGGAGCAAGGTTCTCGAAGCGGGTGTACTTGCCGATGAAGGCCAGGCGGATAAAGCCGATGGGGCCGTTCCGCTGCTTGCCGATGATGATCTCGGCAATGCCCTTGTGCTCGGTCTCGGGGTGATACACCTCGTCCCGGTACACGAACATGATCACGTCGGCGTCCTGCTCGATCGCTCCGGATTCCCGCAAGTCGGAGTTCACCGGACGCTTGTTGGGACGTTGCTCCAGGGAGCGGTTGAGCTGGGACAGAGCCACCACCGGGCAGTTGAATTCCTTGGCTAGGGCTTTCAGGGATCGGGAGATCTCGGAAATCTCGTTGGTCCGGTTGTCACCGCTGGAGCCCGGGATCTGCATCAGTTGCAGGTAGTCGATCATGATCAGGCCGATGTCGCCGTGCTCGCGCACCAGGCGCCGGGTCCGCGCACGCATTTCCGAGGGGCTGATGCCCGCGGTGTCGTCGATGAACAGCTTGCGGTCGTTGAGCAGGTTGACCGCCGAGGTCAGGCGCGGCCAGTCGTCATCTTCCAACTGACCGGAACGGACCTTGGTCTGATCGATGCGGCCCAGGGAGGACAGCATACGCATGATCAGCGATTCGCCTGGCATCTCCAGGGAGTACACCAGCACCGCCTTGTCGCTGCGCAGTACCGCGTTTTCCACCAGGTTCATGGCGAAGGTGGTCTTACCCATGGACGGACGGCCGGCGACGATGATCAAGTCGGCCGGTTGCAGGCCACTGGTCTTCTCGTCGAGGTCGGTGTAGCCGGTGGACAGGCCAGTGATGGCGTTGTCGGTGTTGAACAAGGTATCGATACGGTCGATGGCCTTGGTCAGCAACTCGTTGACCCCTACCGGGCCGCCAGTCTTGGGCCGCGCCTCGGCGATCTGGAAGATCTGCCGTTCGGCCTCATCGAGGATCTCTTCGGCGGTGCGGCCTTCAGGGTTGAAGGCGCTGTCAGCGATCTCGGTACTGATACCGATCAGCTGGCGCAGGGTCGCCCTTTGGCGAACGATCTGCGCATAGGCCTTGATGTTGGCCACCGACGGGGTGTTCTTCGCCAGCTCACCGAGGTAGCCCAGGCCACCGACCTGGGAGGTCTGCCCTTCCTTGTCCAGTTGCTCGGACAGGGTGACCACGTCGATCGGCATGTTCTGGTCGGCCAGCTTGGCGATGGCGCGGAAGATCAAACGGTGGTCATGCCGATAGAAATCGCCGTCGGACACTTGATCCAACACGCGTTCCCAGGCGTTGTTGTCCAGCATCAGACCACCGAGCACGGCCTGTTCGGCCTCGATGGAATGCGGCGGCACCTTCAGGGCAGCGGTTTGCAGATCGTATTGCTCGGGAGCGGAGATATCGTTCATGGCCACTTGGAATTCGGGGGGTGAAAAACAGGATCAGCAGAAAGACAAAGGGCACGACCTGTAAACAGGATCGTGCCCGATGTTAACCGTCAGCCACACAAGGTGCCAGACGATTTGGTACTGCTTAAGCAGCCACCACGACAACGCGTACGGTTGCTTCAACTTCAGCGTGCAGGTGCACGGCTACGTCGAATTCACCTACGTTGCGGATGGTGCCGTTCGGCAGACGAACTTCGCTTTTTGCAACTTCAACGCCGGAGGCGGTCAGTGCATCAGCGATGTCGTGGGTGCCGATCGAACCGAACAGCTTGCCTTCGTCACCGGCGGTGGCAGTGATGGTCACTTCCAGCTCGGCCAGTTGGGCAGCGCGGCTTTCAGCCGAAGCTTTACGGTCTGCAGCCAGTTTTTCCAGCTCAGCACGACGCTCTTCGAACGCAGCCAGGTTGGCAGCGGTAGCAGCGGTGGCTTTGCCGTAAGGCAGCAGGTAGTTACGGCCGTAACCAGCCTTAACGTTCACTTTGTCGCCCAGGTTGCCCAGGTTGGCGACTTTTTCCAGAAGGATCAGTTGCATGTGAAAATCCTCTTAACTTTTAACCTTCACCGTTCGCGCTATCGGCGTCTTTCGGCGCCAAACGACCGCGAAAATCAACCAGACTGTCGACAATGGCCAGGACCACGAGCAACGGATAGATCAGCTGCATGAATGGCAACAGCGTGACGTACAACCCCACCAGCCAGAATCTGGCCAGTCGCCCTTGCGCCACCAGCCCGTGAATCAGGGCCAGCCCGGCAAAAACCAGCGGGACACTGCACATCGGCGTGAGCATGGCCAGTTGAGGTCCGAAGTTCGGCCCCACCAACATGCACGCCAGCAGTAACATCGCTGGCCCAAGAGGGATTCTGATGGCGCGAAACTCGCGACCAAAACCACCCGGGTTATACAACACAGCCTGCCAGTAACGCCCAAGAATCAGGCTCAGCACGCTGATGGCTTGCAACAAGGCCGCTATCAGGCCGGTCAGGATCGGTGCAATCAGCGTGGCAAGACGAGCTCGCTCTTCAACCGATAACTGCTGGTAGACCTCACCCAAGGCCATCGGCAGGATTTTTATCAATTCCTGCGACAACGCTTCGATCTGAGGGCGGAAAGCCGCACCCAGGACTCCAGCAAACACCAATCCCATCGCTATGCTGACCAGCAGCACGCGGCTCCAGGACTCGCTTGCGCGCAAAACCAACGCAAGACTCGAAGACCCCACCAGCACCAGAAATGCTCGCGGGTCATCGAACGCCAGCCACCAGAACAAAGCCGGCAGCATTCCCAGAGCGAGGACACCAAGGGCATCCTTCAACCCGCGCCGCAGAAGCACCAGGCTCCCCGCGGCAGCACCCAACCAATACAACAACGGCAATGCCGAACAGCCAGCCACTACCAGAGTGGCCTGCATACGACCGCGCATGATGAACTCAGCTAAGGCGCGCATGCATTCAATCCCTTACTACTTGTCGACTGCCTGGTCTCAGCGGCCGTGGCTGTCGGTGTAGGCCAGCAGGGCCAGGAAGCGGGCGCGCTTGATAGCGGTGGCCAGCTGACGCTGATAACGAGCTTTGGTACCGGTGATGCGGCTTGGAACGATTTTGCCGGTCTCGGATACGTAGGCTTTCAGAGTGTTGAGATCTTTGTAATCGATCTCTTTCACGTCTTCAGCGGTGAAGCGGCAGAATTTACGACGACGGAAGAAACGTGCCATGTAATTGGCTCCTTAAAAGGTCCGTGGATTACTCGTCAGCGTTATCGCTGGCGTCGCTGTTATCGCTGTCATCGCCATCGGCGCTGTCAGAATGCTCAGGACGGTCACGACGCTCACGGCGCTCACTGCGGTTTTCTTCAGCCTTGAGCATCTCGGATTGGCCGGTAACGGCTTCTTCGCGACGGATGACCAGGTTACGGATCACAGCATCGTTGTAACGGAAGTTGTCTTCCAGCTCAGCCAGGGCTTTGCCAGTGCACTCAACGTTCAGCATCACGTAGTGAGCCTTGTGAACATTGTTGATTGCGTAGGCCAGTTGACGACGGCCCCAGTCTTCCAGACGGTGGATTTTGCCGCCGTCTTCTTCGATCAGCTTGGTGTAACGCTCAACCATGCCGCCGACTTGCTCGCTTTGATCCGGGTGGACCAAAAAGATGATTTCGTAATGACGCATGAATGCTCCTTACGGGTTGTAGCCTGCCGCCTATAAGCGGTCAGACAAGGAGTGAATGACACTTGTGTGTCTTGCCACAGATAGGCACATATGCGCCTGCCGTCACGGCAAGGGGCGCAATTGTAGAGAAGGGGGAACAGCGGCGCAAGGCAATTGGTGATTATTTGAACAATCATCTGCAGGAGCCAACGAGCCGGCGATGGACGGCTGGGCGTGGTTCGCCAGCAAGCCGGCTCCTACGGGATAGATCAGGCTTTCTTGGCGACGGCCTTGGCTTTTTCACCGCGCTGGCGCATGGCCTCGAACAGGCAGACGCCTGTGGCCACGGAGACGTTGAGACTGCTGACACTGCCAGCCATTGGCAGACGCACCAGATAGTCACAGTGCTCGCGAGTCAGACGGCGCATGCCCTTGCCTTCGGCCCCCATGATGATGATGGTCGGGCCTGTCAGATCCTGATCGTACAACTCCTGCTCAGCCTCGCCGGCGGTACCGACGATCCACAGGCCGCGCTGCTGAAGTTTTTCCAGGGTCCGCGCCAGGTTGGTCACAGCCACCAGCGGAATCACTTCCGCAGCGCCGCAAGCCACTTTGCGCACGGTCGGGGTCAGAGTGGCCGACTTGTCCTTGGGCACCAGCACTGCCAGGGCACCCGCCGCATCGGCAGTACGCAGGCAGGCGCCAAGGTTGTGCGGATCGGTCACGCCATCCAACACCAGCAACAGTGGCGCGCCTTCGGTGCGATCCAGTAGCTCGTCGAGCATGGCCTCGCCCCACACCTGGCTTGGGCTGACTTCCGCCACTACCCCCTGGTGCACGCCTTCAACCCAGGCGTCCATCTCACGACGCTCGGCCTGGCCGACTGAAACGCGATTCTGCGCTGCCAGATCCACCAACACCTGAACCCGTGGATCACTGCGCCCTTCAGCCAACCAGATCTGCTTGACCCGCTTGGGATGGTGACGCAGCAACGCTTCTACAGCATGCACGCCGTAGATCTTTTCCAACTGACTCATGACTTGGCCTTAGGTTTGCGCGCCCCGCCGCTTTTCGCGCCGGAAGCGGAGCCCGCCTTGGGCGGACCCTTACGATGTTTGCTCGGTTTGGCTGGCCTGTCGCTGTCTCTGGCCGGAGCCGATTTGCCGGACTTTCCCCCAGACGCCGCTTTACCACCGCCCTTGGCTCCCGCCAGCAGCGCCTGTTTCATTTCACGACTTTTGCGTACTTCGGCGTTTTTTGCCGCTGCGTCGCTGGGACGGTAAGCCTCGACAGCCTTCTCCTTGGCAGAGCTGCGACGCCCCGCCTTCGCTGGAGCCGGCTCTTCGACTGCCTTGCTTGCCGGTACGTCCGCAGCACCTCGCTTTTTGCGACCAATCGGTGCAGCGATGGTCTTTTCCGCCATCTCGAAATCGATCTTGCGCTCGTCCAGATCGACGCGCATGACCCGCACTTCCACAGTGTCACCCAAGCGAAAGCTGCGACCGGTGCGCTCGCCCGCCAGGCGGTGATGCACAGGGTCGAAGTGGTAGTAGTCGCCTGGCAGCGCGGTGACATGCACCAGGCCTTCGACGTAGATATCGGTGAGTTCGACGAACAGACCAAAACCGGTGACCGCCGTGATCACTCCTGGGAAGGATTCGCCGACGCGATCCTTCATGAACTCGCACTTGAGCCAGTTCACCACGTCACGAGTGGCTTCGTCGGCACGACGCTCGCTCATCGAGCACTGCTCGCCGAGCTGCTCGAGGATAGCCTCGTCGTAGGGATAGATACGCGCTTTCGGAATACTCATCGCTCCAGCGCGACGTACGTGTGGCGTGTCTTGCTTGGAGTGGATGACACTGCGGATGGCCCGGTGGGTCAACAGGTCCGGATAACGACGGATCGGCGAAGTGAAGTGGGTATAGGCTTCGTAATTCAGGCCGAAGTGACCCTGGTTATCAGCGCTGTACACCGCCTGGCTCAGGGAGCGCAGCATCACGGTCTGGATCAGGTGGTAATCCGGACGGTCCTTGATGGTTTCCAGCAGCGCCTGATAGTCCTTCGGCGTCGGACCATCCTTGCCTTTATGCAGGGACAGGCCCAGCTCGCCAAGGAAGGCGCGCAGTTTCTCCAGACGCTCCGGCGGCGGACCGTCGTGCACCCGATACAAGGCAGGAATCTCGTGCTTCTTGAGGAACTCGGCGGTAGCCACGTTGGCCGCCAGCATGCATTCCTCGATCAGTTTGTGAGCATCGTTGCGCGTGGTTGGACGAATTTCGGCGATCTTGCGCTCGGAACCGAAGATGATCCGGGTTTCCTGAGTTTCGAAGTCGATGGCGCCACGGGTATGGCGAGCACCGAGCAGGACCTTGTACAGCGCATACAGTTGCTTCAGATGCGGTACGACATCCGCGTACTCACCGCGCAACTGCTTGGCCTCGGTGGTTTTCGGCTGCTCGAGCATGGCGCTGACCTTGTTGTAGGTCAGTCGCGCCTTGGAGTGGATCACCGCTTCATAGAACTGGTAGTCGGTCATTTCGCCGGACTTGGAGATGGTCATCTCACAAACCATGGCCAGACGATCGACTTTCGGGTTCAGCGAGCACAGGCCATTGGAAAGTTGCTCAGGCAGCATCGGGATAACCCGCTCGGGGAAATACACCGAGTTGCCACGCACCTGGGCTTCTGCATCCAGAGCCGAACCGATCTTCACGTAGCTGGAGACGTCGGCAATGGCCACGTACAGTTTCCAGCCACCGCCGAACAGGCGCAGCTTGCCGGGCTTGGCTTCGCAGAACACTGCGTCGTCGAAGTCGCGAGCGTCTTCACCGTCGATAGTGACGAAAGGCAGATCACGCAGATCGATGCGTTTCTCTTTGTCCTTCTCCTCCACTTCCGGCTTGAGCTTGGCCGCTTCCTTGAGCACAGCCTCGGGCCAGACATGAGGAATATCATAGGTGCGCAGGGCAACGTCGATTTCCATGCCCGGTGCCATGTAATTGCCTACGACCTCAACCACGTCGCCTTGTGGCTGGAAGCGCGGCGTTGGCCAGTGAGTGATTTTCACTTCAACAAACTGACCGACCTTGGCATTGGCATTGCGCCCCGGGGTCACCAGCACTTCTTGCTGGATCTTCGGGTTATCCGCTACCACAAAGCCAATACCGCCTTCTTCAAAGTAACGACCCACGATACTTTCATGGGCACGGGATACCACTTCGACGATCACCCCTTCGCGACGACCACGACGATCCAGGCCGGAAACCCGGGCCAAGGCACGGTCGCCATCGAATACCAGGCGCATTTGCGCCGGGCTCATGAACAGGTCATCACTGCCATCATCCGGCACCAGAAAGCCGAAGCCGTCGCGGTGGCCGCTGATACGACCAAGGATCAGGTCAAGCTTGTCCACCGGCGCATAAGTGCCACGGCGGGTATAGATCAGTTGAGCATCGCGCTCCATGGCGCGTAGGCGGCGGCGCAGAGCTTCCAGTTGGTCCTCTGTGGTCAGACCGAACTCTTCTACCAACTGCTCGCGACTAGCAGGCGAACCCCGATCAGCAAGGTGCTGGAGGATGAGTTCGCGGCTAGGAATAGGGTTTTCGTATTTTTCCGCTTCACGAGCGGCCTCGGGATCGAGGGACTGCCAATCGGCCATTAGATAAATTTCACCTTGTCTATATGCGGGTTAGTTTGGCATACGCGTATTGAAACGGGAAATTTCAGGCTCAGACAACGCTGGAAAAATCTTCATCGCCACCTCAGAAACATCCTCACGCCTGCCACCGAAGACTTTTTTCGAGCTTTTTTGAAATCTGGGGTTTACAGCTTAAAAGAGCCTCCGTATAGTGCGCGCCATCGACGACGGAGACGTCAGCGATACTGCCCAGATGGTGAAATTGGTAGACACGCCAGCTTCAGGTGCTGGTGACCGCAAGGTCGTGGAAGTTCGAGTCTTCTTCTGGGCACCAATTCAAGAGCTTGAGATTAGATCAGTTTCAAGGCTCAAACAAAAACCCGCGAAAGCGGGTTTTTGCATTCTAAGTGTTTGATTTAATAAAACCAAAACAGGGGTTTACAGATCAAAACACGGTCCGTATAGTACGCTCCATCGACACGGCGACAACGTCGATATTGCCCAGATGGTGAAATTGGTAGACACGCCAGCTTCAGGTGCTGGTGACCGCAAGGTCGTGGAAGTTCGAGTCTTCTTCTGGGCACCAATTCAAGCTTGAGAGCATCGCTTTCAAGTCTCTCAAAAACCCGCGAAAGCGGGTTTTTGCGTTTCTGCCTTCAGGTATTTCCTCACTTCATCAACCCGCCGCCTTACCCGCAAAGCGCACATGAGAAACGATATCGTTTATGATTGTTACAAGTTTTTGCGGCACTACAGTGAGGAAACCTGCGAATGATGTTCAGAAATACCCTCCTTCCAACATCCCTTCTGCGTGGCTTGACCATCACTTTGCTAGGACTGACCCTGGCATCTCCACTCACCCAGGCAGCCGATCCGGTTTCCCTGACCCTGTATAACGGCCAGCACAAGGAAGTCGGCGACGCCGTCGCCAAGGCTTTCGAAGCCAAGACCGGCATTCACGTCAACGTGCGCAAGGGCAGCAGCAATCAGCTGGCCAGCCAGATCGTCGAAGAAGGCGATCGCTCCCCCGCCGATGTGATCTACACCGAAGAGTCCCCGCCCCTGAACAAACTGGGCGAACAAGGCCTGCTAGCACAGACCGATGCCGCAACCCTGGCCGTCCTGCCCAAGGAATACGTGGCCGGCAACGGCACATGGATCGGCATCACTGCGCGAGTGCGGGTGGTGGCTTTCAACCCGAAGCTGATCGACGAGAAAGACCTCCCCAAGTCGGTGATGGAATTTTCCCAGCCACAATGGCAAGGCAAGGTCGGCTTCGTACCGACCAGCGGCGCGTTTCAGGAACAGGCCGTGGCCATCATCAAATTGCACGGCATGGATGCAGCCGAAGAGTGGCTGACCGGCCTGCGGGCATTCGGCAAGGTCTATAGCAATAACATGGTAGCCCTCAAGGCCGTGGAAAACGGCGAAGTGGCCACCGTCCTGGTGAACAATTACTACTGGTTTGCCCTGCAACGGGAAAAAGGTCAGCTGGACTCGAAACTGCACTATTTCACCGGCGGCGACGTCGGCGGCCTGATCACTGTATCCAGCGCCGCAGTGCTCAAGTCCAGCAAGCACCCGAAAGAAGCTCAGCAATTCCTTGCCTACATGGCCAGTGAAGAAGGTCAGCGGGTGATCACCCAGACCACCGCCGAGTACCCACTGCATAAAGGCATGGAATCGGATCGCGGCCTCAAGCCATTCAGTGAATTGCAGGCTCCGAAAGTCACCCCGGCCGATCTCGGTAATGCCGAGGAAGCACTAGACCTGGAACGCGACGTCGGCCTGAACTGATGAATCCGCCACTCTGCGCCCCCGCCTCGCGCACGCTTTATGTGCCGAGGCGCAAGCGGCCCTCGATCTGGCTGCTGCTGCCGGTATTGTTACTGGTTTGCCTGAGCCTGCTGCCGCTGTTGTATGTCGGGCTCAAGGCCTGGCAGGCCGGCTGGGCCGAAGCCCTGCACCTGCTGTGGCGCCCTTATGTATTCCGCCTGCTGAGCAACACCCTGCTACTGATGCTGGGAGTAACCATCGCCTGCGCAGTGATTGGCCTATCCCTGGCCTGGCTACTGGAACGCAGCGATCTGCCAGGGCGACGGATCTGGGGCGTGGTGCTATGCCTGCCCTTCGCCGTACCGGCCTTCGTCAGCAGCTTCACCTGGGTGTCCCTGAGTGCCGGATTCGAAGGGCTGGGCGGTGCGATCCTGGTGATGACCCTGTCCAAGTACCCCCTGGTGTTCCTGCCGGTGGCAGCCACCCTGCGCAATCTGGATCCCTCCCTCGAAGAGTCCGCACGTACCCTTGGGCAAAATCGCTGGGGCGTGTTCTTCAAGATCACCCTGCCCCTGCTCTGGCCATCGTTGCTGGCGGGATCTCTGTTGATTGCCCTGCACATGCTGGTGGAATTCGGCGCCCTGTCGATCATCGGCCTGCAGACCTTCACCACGGCGATCTATCAGCAATTCGAGCTGGAGTTCAGCAATGCCAACGCAGCCATGCTCTCGGCAGTGCTGCTGGCGCTATGCCTGGTACTGCTGGGACTGGAGCTGCGGGTTCGCGGCAAGGGGCGCCACGTACGCACCGGCCAAGGCGCAGCGCGACATGCAGATCAGGTACGCCTGGGACGCTGGTCCGCAGGCGGGCAGATCTACTGCCTGCTACTGGCCTTGATTGGCAGCGGCGTTCCCCTGGGAATGCTTGCCTACTGGCTGGCCGTAGGTTCATCGGCCGCTTTCCCGGTCGCCGCCATCAGCGAAGCACTGCTTTCCTCCCTGGCACTATCCCTGGGCGGTGCCGCCCTGTGCCTGGTGCTGGCGGTTCCTGTGGGACTGCTGGTGGTGCGCTACAAGGGACGACTGGCCATCTGGGCCGAGCGTCTGCCATACCTGTTACATGCCCTACCGGGCTTGGTGATCGCCCTGACGCTGGTGTACTTCGCCCTGCACTATGTACCGGTGCTGTATCAAACCTCGGCGCTGTTGCTGATCGCCTATGCCTTGCTGTTCCTACCCCTGGCACAGGCGCCGATCCGCACTGCCCTGAACAAGGCCGCACCGCAACTGGAAGAAGCGGCAAGAACCTTGGGAGCATCGTCGTTCAGCGCTTTTTGCCGGGTGACTTTACCGATCATCTTTCCAGCGCTGGGCGCGGCCTTCGCCCTGGTATTTCTGGATGCGATGAAAGAGCTGACTGCTACTTTGCTGCTCAGCCCGACCGGGTTGAACACCCTGGCCACAGAGGTCTGGGCCCATACGGCGAATGTGGAGTTTGCGGCCGCAGCACCTTATGCGGCACTGCTGATTCTGGTGTCGGGGCTGCCGGTGTATCTGCTGACGACACGGATGTATTTGAATCGCTGAGAAGACCTTCGCCGGCAAGCCGACTCCTACAGAACGCTCGTAGGAGCCGGCTTGCCGGCAAAGCATCAGGCGCGGAACTGCCCGAGGCTAGCCTTGAGCTGCGCCGCCAGACTGTCCAGCACCTTGCCGCTGGCAGTGGTCTCAACCACAGCCTGAGCCGCTCGCTCGGCCTGAGCATGAATGGTTTCCACCCGCCCCCGCACCGCTTGCGCGCCCTGAGCCTGATGCGCTGCAGCCTGGGTGGCCAGACCGATAGCCGCATGCACCTGCTCTACCGAGGACTGCACCGATTGCTGCAACCGCGCACTGTCGCGCAGCACCAGCAAACCCTCGCTGGCCTGACGCCCGGCCTGACCAATGGCCGCAACCGCTTCTCGAGCACCTTGCTGCAAAGCACCGATATGCGCCTGGATATCGCCAGTGGAGCTTTGCGTCTTGCTGGCCAGGGCTCGCACCTCATCCGCCACCACGGCAAAACCACGACCGGTTTCACCGGCTCGCGCCGCCTCAATCGCCGCGTTCAGCGCCAGTAGGTTGGTCTGCTCGGCAATACCATGGATCACCGTCAACACCACCTCGATCTGCTCACTCTGCTGAGCCAGCCGCTCAATCACCTTGGCCCCGGTATCCACCTGCCCCGCCAAGGCCTCGATCAGACTGCCGACCTGCTCCGAGGTACGAGTATTCTCGTCAGTGGCCTGGCGGATCTCCACCACCTGCCTCAGCGCTGCTTGCATCGCCTGGCTTTCCGCCTGAGCCTCATCGGCCATCTGCGACAGCGCCCGCAAGCTTTCGGCCACTTCGTCACGCTGCGCCTCGGCCGCTGCATCCGCCCCGGCATTGCGCAGGCTCATGGCCCCGATCTCCACACCGGTGCGCTGCGCCACATCGCCCGCCTCACGCACAATGGGTTGCAACTTATCCACAAAGCGGTTTACCGCCGAGGCCATATCACCGATCTCATCATTGCTGTTGAGGGGCACGCGCTTGGTCAGATCCCCTTCGCCCGCGGCCAGATCGTTGAGCGCCGTGATCAACAGATGCAGCTTGTTCACCACTCGCCGCCCAAGCACTACCGCCAACAACAGCAGTAGGGCCAACCCCACCAGCGCCAGGCCGACACCGATCTGCCAGCGCAAGGTGGCCGCAGCCTCCTGCACCGTGCTTGCGGTATTGGCCTGCATCTGCGCGGCAGTGGCCTGAGCCGACTGCAAGCGCGAGCGCATGGCCGCCGAACTGTCGGCGGAGGCACCCTTGAGACTGTCGCCAACCAACTGGTCACTGCTGGCGATCAATGCCCCGAAACGCTGATCCAAAGCAGCGATATCTGCCTCTACCGAGGCCGTGGAAACCCCCATCAGCACCTTGCCGATTTCCACTCCATTAGGATTGATCGAGGCCTCAAGGTAGTAGACAGAAGGATCGCTCTTGGCCGCATCCAGAACCTTGTCCAAGGCCCGATCGCCCTTGCCCTTTTCCAACAGGGCCTTATTGATCGGATTCTCACGATTCAGATAGCGAGTCAGATGCTCACCCGCCGCATCGTCATAGACCACGAACAGTACGTTGGGATTACGCTGGGCACGCCGTGCGAACTCGGACAGAGTCGGCACATCACTGTCCCACATGGCACGAGGCGCCACAGAAGCCAGCAACTGGGCCATGTCATTGGCGGAGTCCTTGAGGTCCTTCTCCAGCGCGGCACGCAGCTGGACCTGCTCTTCCTTTAGACGCGAAGACAACCCCGCCGTCAGACGCTGACGCGTACTGCTGGACAGGCTTTCCAGACTGGAAGTGACTTCCTTGCCCGCTTGCTCGAGCTCGCCAGACAACTTCTGGCTATCGACACCCAAACGCGCAGCCAGATCGGCCTCAAGGGCCGTCACTGTGCTCCGAGTCAGGGCAACAGCGAGCAACACTTGCACCAAAAGGGCGATACCGAGAGTAACGAACACAGGCCGCAGTAAACGGCTTTGTAACAGTGAGAGAACGGCCGACACAGGAAATCCCTCTACTTTTGACGCCATTATTCTGATGGCACTCTAGAAGCGAATTTCACAGCAAGGGTCGTGCCGCACGGCAGACAGAAACGACAAAGGGCCCGATCAAGGGCCCTTTGGTTTTTACATCAACAACTTATCAAGCGAACGGATGACGCAGAACGATGGTTTCGTTGCGGTCCGGACCTGTCGAAATAATGTCGATCGGCGCGCCGACCAGCTCTTCGATGCGCTTGATATAGGCCTGGGCGGCGGCAGGCAGCTCTTCCAGGGTCTTGGCACCCAAGGTCGATTCGCTCCAGCCCGGCATCTGCTCATACACCGGCTCAAGGCCGATGTAGCTGTCGGCGTCGGTCGGTGCGTCGATGACTGCACCATCCTGGTTCTTGTAGCCAACACAGATATTGATGGTTTCCAGGCCGTCCAGTACGTCCAGCTTGGTCAGGCACAGGCCCGAGATGCTGTTGACGTCGATGGCGCGACGCAGGATTACGGCATCGAACCAGCCGCAACGACGGGCCCGGCCAGTGGTGGCACCGAACTCGTGACCGCGCTTGGCCAGGAATGCACCGATATCGTCGAACAGCTCAGTCGGGAACGGACCCGAGCCCACGCGAGTGGTGTAGGCCTTGGTGATACCCAGGATGTAGTCCAGGTACATCGGACCCACGCCCGAACCGGTGGCGATGCCGCCCGCAGTGGTGTTGGAGCTGGTGACGTACGGGTAGGTACCGTGGTCGATGTCCAGCAGCGAACCCTGGGCGCCTTCGAACATGATGTCCTTGCCGGCGCGACGCAGCTGGTGCAGCTCGGCAGTCACGTCGAGCATCATCGGCTTGAGCAGCTCGGCGTATTCCATGCACTCGTCCAGAGTCTTCTGGAAGTCGATGGCCGGCTCTTTGTAGTAATTGACCAGCACGAAGTTGTGGTAGTCCAGCAACTCGCCCAGCTTGGCGGCGAAACGCTCACGGTGGAACAGATCACCGATGCGCAGGCCACGACGTGCAACCTTGTCTTCGTAAGCCGGGCCGATGCCGCGACCGGTAGTACCGATCTTCTGCTCGCCACGGGCCTTCTCGCGGGCCTGGTCCAGGGCTACGTGATAGGACAGGATCAGCGGGCAGGAAGGGCTGATACGCAGGCGCTCACGCACCGGTACGCCTTTCTCTTCCAGCTTGACGATTTCACGCATCAAGGCATCCGGTGCCACCACCACGCCGTTACCGATCAGGCACTGCACGCCTTCGCGCAGCACGCCGGACGGAATCAGGTGCAGGACGGTCTTCTCACCGTCGATCACCAGGGTGTGGCCAGCGTTGTGACCACCTTGGTAGCGCACTACGGCGGCGGCATGTTCGGTCAGCAGATCAACGATCTTGCCTTTGCCCTCATCACCCCATTGGGTGCCCAGGACTACGACATTCTTACCCATAACACTTGTCCTCATTCGCGCAAACTTGGTGCCGGCAGCCGCCGGCAGGAAAACTCAAGAAGCCAGCGGCAAAACTTGCCAAAGCCCATTCTGCTGAATCAATTGCCGGTCGCAGTCCGCTTCACGGGCGGCGGCCAAAGGTTGTCCAGGCAGAGCCTGAACGACACGCTGACCCTCACTGCGCAACTGGCAGACGGTCTGCCAGAGTGCCGCGTCAGTGCTGTCAGGCATCCAGATACCGCCAGACGGTAGCTCGACCTCAGCACGCCCCAGGGTCACCAGGGTTTTCAAATCGGTAGAAAAACCGGTCGCTGGACGGGCACGCCCAAAATCGGCTCCGATGTCATCGTAACGGCCACCCTGAGCAATCGATTGACCCACGCCCGGTACAAACACTGCGAACACCACACCCGTGTGGTAGTGATAGCCCCGCAGCTCGCCCAGGTCGAAGTACAGCGGCAAATCAGGGAAACGCACCGACAAGCGCTCGGCGATCGTCAGCAATTCATCCAGAGCCAGCAGCACCGAGGTCGGCGCACCCGCCAGGCGACGGCGGGCATCGCCCAGTACTTCGCGGCTGCCACACAACTCCACCAGGGAGCGCAGCATGTCCGCCAGGTCGGCTGGCAAGCCCTCGGTCAGGCTGATGACTTCATCGATCGCCTTGCGCTGCAGGGCGTCGAACAACTGTTGCTCTACGGCGCCGGACAGGCCGGCAGCCTGGGCCAGGCCACGGTAGATACCTACGTGCCCCAGATCCATGTGCACATCCGGCACATCGGCCAACTGCAGCATGGCCAGCATCAGGCTGATGACCTCAACGTCGCTGCTCGGGCTGGCGTCGCCGTACAACTCGGCGCCCAACTGGATCGGGCTGCGCGAAGACGACAAGGCCCGCGGCTGAGCATGCAGCACACTGCCGGCATAGCACAGGCGGCTCGGCCCTTCACGGCGCAAGGTGTGAGCATCGATTCGCGCCACTTGTGGCGTGATGTCGGCACGGAACCCCATCTGCCGACCCGACTGCGGGTCGATGACCTTGAAGGTACGCAGGTCCAGGTCCTGGCCAGCGCCTGTCAGCAGGGATTCCAGGTATTCGATATGGGGAGTAACGACAAATTCGTAACCCCAACTCTGAAAAAGATCCAACACCTGACGACGCGCCACTTCAATGCGCGCCGCTTCCGGCGGCAATACTTCTTCGATGCCATCTGGCAGCAGCCAGCGGTCTACCGTTGCCATTACGCCATTCCCCTATGGTCCGGGCGGCAAGCCTGGGGCCAGCCTTAGAGTGAAGCAGAAAACAGTCGCATCCGACGCGAGCTCAGCCGGACAGGCAGCCAGAAATCAGCTGTACAGACTATTTTCCTCGAAAAATCTTGCCGAGCTCTTGAACGAGCCGCGGCCAATCAAAGATGCAGACGCAAAAAAGCCGGGAATTTCCCGGCTGCCGCATCATACACCCGTTTTCCCAAAGGATCACCCCGCGAGGCATTTTAGCCGCCCGGCGGGGTGCCCCAGGATCAGGGCCGGATCAAGGCTTGGACTTTTCCAGGTAATGGAAAAAGTCACTGCTTGGGTCCAGAACCATGACGTCGGATTTGTTCGCAAAGCTTTCACGGTAGGCACGCAGGCTACGGTAGAACGCATAGAACTCCTGGTCCTGGCCATAGGCCTTGGCGTAGATCGCCGCCGCCTGAGCATCACCGTCACCGCGCGCCTCTTCAGACTCACGATAGGCTTCGGCCAGCAGCACGCGACGCTGACGATCAGCGTCAGCACGAATACCTTCGGCCAACTCGTTACCCTTGGCACGATGCTCGCGAGCCTCACGCTCACGCTCGGTACTCATCCGCTCGAACACGCTGCGGTTCACTTCCTTCGGCAGATCGATGGCCTTGACCCGGACATCGACCACTTCGATACCCAGCTCCTTTTCCGCCATCTTGTTCAGCGAAGCCGTGATATCCGCCATCAGCGCATCACGCTCACCGGAAACCACTTCATGCAGGGTGCGCTTACCAAACTGGTCACGCAGGCCCGATTCCAGACGACGGGAAAGACGCTCGTCGGCAATTTGCTTGAGACCGGAGGTCGCGGTGTAGAAGCGCTCGGCATCCTTCACTCGCCACTTGGCGTAGGCATCCACCATTACGGCTTTCTTTTCCAGGGTCAGGAAGCGCTGTGTCGGTGCATCCAGGGTCATCAGGCGCGCATCAAACTTACGCACCTGGTTCACGTAGGGCACTTTCACATGCAGACCAGGCTGGACATCAGCCTGAACCACGCGACCGAACTGCAGCAACACCGCGCGCTCGGTCTGAGCGACGATGTAGAAGCTGTTCCAGGCAACCACCGCCACGACAACGCCCACGATCAGGGCGATCAGCGATTTATTGCTCATCAGCGACTCTCCCTAGAACGCGTCTGCTGCTGTTGCTGCATGTGATCAGCAGCGGCGCGCGCATTCGCTTCATTGCTGGTCGCAGACGCCGAGCCCGTTGCCGGAACACCACCGCTACGACCACTGTCGATCATCTTGTCCAGAGGCAGGTAGAGCAGGTTGTTCTGCCCACCTTTGCTGCCGGTCACCAGCACCTTGCTGGTATTGCTGAAGACTTCCTGCATGGTATCCAGGTACAGGCGCTGACGAGTCACTTCAGGAGCCTTGCGGTACTCGGCAACCAGCTTGGTAAAGCGATCAGCCTCACCCTTGGCCCGCGATACCACTTCGTCACGATAACCATTGGCATCTTCGAGGATGCGCTGAGCCTGACCACGAGCCTCCGGCACAACACCGTTGGCATAGGTTTCAGCCTGGTTGCGCGAACGCTGTTCGTCTTCACGAGCACGGATCACGTCGTCGAAGGCTTCCTGTACTTCACGCGGTGCGGCTGCACTCTGTACGTTCACCTGAGTCACGGTGATACCGGTGCGGTAGTTGTCGAGGAAGCGTTGCAGCCGCTCCTTGATCTCACTGGCCATCAATTCACGACCTTCGGTCAGCACCTGGTCCATGGCGGTGGATCCCACCACGTGGCGCAGAGCACTGTCGGTCGCATGCTGCAGGCTGATTTCCGGCTGATCAACGTTCAGCACGAAGTCCTGCAGGTTGCTGATCTTGTACTGCACGGTCAGTGGCACTTCGACGATGTTCTCGTCCTCGGTGAGCATCTGCCCCTGCTTGGTGTAGGCACGCTCACGCGTGACGTTTTCCATGTACTTGCGATCGATCGGCGGGAAGTAGATGTTCAGACCCGGGCCAACGGTCTCGTAGTATTTGCCGAAGCGCAGCACCACGGCTTGCTCCTGCTCATCGACTACATATACCGCGCTGTACAGCCACACGGCCGCCAGCACGACAAGACCAATACCCAGCAAGCCGAAACCACCGCCCTTGCCGGAGCTACCGCCGTCATCACCACGTTTCTTACCACCACCGAACAACCCATTCAGGCTTTCCTGCAGCTTACGGAAGGCCTCGTCGAGATCTGGTGGCCCCTTGCGATCGCCATTATTGCGGCGCTTACCACCCCAAGGGTCCTGATTATTCGAGTTGCCACCCGGCTCATTCCAAGCCATAGCGCTCTCCATCTGATAAAGCAAAGACGCACCCACGGCGCGCCGACCAATGCTACAGAATGCCTGCTACAGCGGCACAACCGCATGCCCAGGCTTTTATTGCAAAGTGTGTTGCTCGATGAATTCCGACGGCTGCAGACCTTCGCGACTGACCAGCCGGTTCAACTCGGCCCGCGGCAGGCGAACGGCCAGCAAACTGACCCCTTCGTCGTCGTGATCTTCTTTCTGCACAGCGTTCAACTGGAAAAACTGTGCTCGCAGTCGAGCAAAACGCTGAGGCAAGCGCAAGGTGCCCACGAACAAATCTTCGCCCAGCAGCTCCGCAATGGCCTGTTTGAGCAGATCCAGTCCCTGGCCATCACGGGCCGACAACCAGACCCGCTGCGGCTTGCCATCGGGATCGCGCTGAATCTGTGGCTCCACACCCTCGAGCAAATCGAGTTTGTTATAGACCTCCAGGATCGGCAAGTCTTGAGCCCCGATCTCCCCCAGCACGACCATCACCTGCTCGATCTGGGCCATGCGTTCGGGCTCATGAGCATCGATCACATGAAGCAGCAGGTCAGAGTTGCTGGACTCTTCGAGGGTAGCCCGAAAGGCCTCCACCAGTTTGTGCGGCAGGTGGCGAATGAAACCTACGGTATCAGCCAGCACAATCGGCCCCAGATCATCCAGCTCCAAACGGCGCAAGGTCGGATCGAGGGTGGCGAACAACTGGTCGGCGGCGAAAACATCGGATTGGGTGACCGCGTTGAACAACGTGGACTTGCCGGCGTTGGTGTAACCCACCAGCGAAACCGAAGGGATGTCGGCACGCTTGCGGCCTCGACGAGCCTGCTCGCGCTGGCTGCGAACCTTTTCCAGCCGCGCCTTGATCTGCCGCAGACGCACTCGCAGCAGGCGCCGGTCGGTTTCCAACTGAGTTTCACCCGGGCCACGCAGACCAATACCGCCTTTCTGCCGTTCAAGGTGAGTCCAGCCACGAACCAATCGCGTGCTCATGTGCTCAAGCTGTGCCAGTTCAACCTGGAGCTTGCCCTCATGAGTGCGCGCGCGCTGAGCGAAGATATCGAGAATCAGACCCGTGCGATCAATCACGCGACACTCAAATACACGTTCGAGGTTACGTTCCTGACTGGGCGTGAGGATGTGATTGAAAATCACCAGGTCTACCTGTTCGGCTTTGACCAGATCGCGCAATTCCTCGACCTTGCCGCTGCCAACCAGGTATTTGGCGGTTGGCCGATGACGCGGCACGCTAACAAACGCGACGGTCTCGGCGCCGGCCGATAATGCCAGCTCCTGAAACTCCTGCGGATCTTCGCGCGCCTCAGGGTCCTGACCATCCAAGTGAACGAGAATGGCTCGTTCACCACCACCGTGGCGCTCAAAGAACAAAGGAGACTCCTATCAGGCGTTACCTGGCTCAGCGTCACCCTGTTCGGATTCGGATGCGCTAGGCAGACGAATTGGGCGAACCGGAACCACTGTCGAGATAGCGTGCTTGTAAACCATTTGGCTGACGGTGTTTTTCAGCAGGATAACGAACTGGTCGAAGGACTCGATCGTGCCTTGCAGTTTGATCCCGTTAACCAGATAGATGGAAACCCCAACTTTCTCTTTACGCAATGTATTCAAGTAAGGGTCTTGTAGCGAATGCCCTTTTGACATGTGCCGCACTCCTTTAAGGATCAATAATAAAAATCGGAAAACAGATAGCTAAAACCGTCACACCCCCAAGGATAGACGGCAATTGCAAGGACTCAGCTCAATATGGAGATCGTCCCTAAGTATTTCAAGGCGCGTGGCAGATTGTCGCAATCCAGACTGTCCAACCATTGCAGGTCAGCCCAACTGCGTAACCAGGTGAACTGCCGTTTCGCCAATTGGCGCGTGGCAATGATGCCCCGCTCCTGCATTTCGGCTGACGTCAGCTTGCCATCCAGATGATCCCAGACTTGGCGATAACCCACTGCACGTATAGACGGCAACCCGGCATGCAGGTCACTTCTTGAGCGCAGAGCTACGACCTCGTCAATGAATCCCTGTTCCAACATTTGTGTGAATCTTTGTGCAATACGCTGGTGCAGTACCTGACGATTCGCCGGAGCGATGGCCAGATTGGCGACAGTATAGGGCAATTGACCGCGTCCCGATGCGCCTGCTTCAGCACTTTGCGCCAATTGACGCTGACGATGAGCGGTCATTGTCAGGCCGCTGACCCGATAGACTTCCAGCGCTCTCGTCAGGCGTTGAGGATCATTGGGATGAATCCTCGCCGCAGACTCGGGGTCCACAGCCGCCAACTGGTCATGCAGCGCCTGCCAACCAAGGCGTTGCGCCTCGTCTTCGAGTTCGGCGCGGACCTGCGGGTCTGCTGGCGGCATATCCGCCAGGCCTTCAAGCAGCGCCTTGTAATACAGCATGGTGCCGCCCACCAGCAGCGGAATCTTGCCCCGGGCGGTGATATCGGCCATAGCCGCCAGGGCATCGGTACGAAAATCTGCCGCCGAGTAGCTTTCGACGGGGTCGAGAATATCGATCAGGCGATGGGGAAACTGCGCCAGCAGCTCCTTGGAGGGCTTGGCAGTACCGATATCCATGCCGCGATACACCAGCGCCGAATCGACACTGATCAGCTCGCAAGGCAGCACCTTGGTCAGCTCGATGGCCAGGTCGGTCTTGCCCGCAGCGGTCGGGCCCATCAGGAAAATCGCAGGAGGAAGCTGAGTCATCAACGGCCGCGCAAAAAGAGTTTGTCCAGATCATCCAGACCCAATTGGGTCCAGGTCGGTCGACCGTGGTTGCACTGGCCGCTGCGTTCGGTGTTTTCCATATCCCGCAACAGGCCGTTCATTTCCGCCAGGGCCAGGCGCCGGTTGGCGCGAATGGCACCGTGGCAGGCCATGGTACCGAGCAGCTCATTAAGATGAGCCTGAATTCGGTCGCTGGTGCCGTACTCCATCAAATCAGCGAGCACATCGTGCACCAGGCGATTGGCTTCGGCCTGCTTCAACAGCGCCGGAATCTGTCGGATCGCCAGGGACTCGGGCCCCAGGCGCTGCAACTCGAAGCCCAGACGCTGGAACCAGGCAACATGCTCTTCCGCGCAATCAGCTTCACGCTGGCTGACAGCAATGGATTCCGGCACCAACAACGGCTGGCCACTCAAGCCTTCGCTGGCCATGGCCACCTTCAGGCGCTCGTACATGATCCGTTCATGAGCGGCGTGCATATCCACCAGCACCAGGCCCAGAGCGTTTTCCGCGAGGATATAGATACCCTTGAGCTGTGCCAGGGCATAGCCCAGCGGCGGAATATCCTCCTGCCCTTCCGGCAGCGCTGTCGCCGCAGCCCCCGGCAAAGGTGCGAAGAACTCGCGATAGACTCCCTGGGACTCCGCCGCCGGCAGCACCGGCTGGGGCCGTGGCGTGTACTGATATTGATAGCCGCTGCCAGCACCGGAACCCGGCGCATTGAAGCTCGGCTGGGCCTGCGGCTGCTCCAGGGCCAGGTTCGCAGCCAGGCGCATTTCACCCTGAGGTCCGAACTCACCGGCTTCGATACCGCTGGGCCGCACAATACCTGCGACCGCCGCCGGCGCTGCCAACTGGTCCTCGGGGCGCACATCGCCCAAGGCTCTGTGCAAGGTGCCATAAAGGAAGTCATGGACCATGCGCCCGTCACGGAAGCGCACTTCATGCTTGGTCGGGTGCACGTTGACGTCGACCACCGAGGGGTCGACTTCAAAGAACAGCACAAAAGTCGGATGCCGGCCGTTGAACAGTACATCGCGATAGGCCTGACGCACCGCGTGGGCCACCAGTTTGTCCCGTACCGCACGACCGTTGACGTAGAAATACTGCAAATCCGCCTGGCTGCGGGAGAAGGTCGGCAAGCCCACCCAGCCCCACAGATGCAGGCCGTTGCGCTCGACCTCAATGGGCAGCGCCTGCTCCAAAAAGCCCGAGCCACAGACCGCCGCCACGCGCCGGGCGCGAGCTGCGTCGTCCTTGGCTTCATGCAGACTAAGGATGCTCTTGCCGTTGTGGCGCAAGTGGAAAGCCACATCGAAACGCGCCAGAGCCAAACGCTTGATCACCTCCTGCAGGTGATCGAACTCGGTTTTCTCCGCCTTGAGAAACTTGCGTCGGGCCGGAGTATTGAAGAACAGGTCACGTACTTCCACCGAGGTGCCTACCGGGTGGGCCGCAGGCTGCACTCGCGGCGCCATGTCACGGCCTTCGGTTTCTACCTGCCAGGCCTGATCGGCATCACGGGTACGTGAAGTCAGAGTCAAGCGCGCCACGGAACTGATGGAGGCCAGGGCTTCCCCACGAAACCCCAGGCTCATCACCCGCTCCAGGTCTTCCAGGTCGCGGATCTTGCTGGTGGCGTGCCGCGCCAGCGCCAGGGGCAGATCGTCGGAGGAAATGCCACTGCCATCATCACGGACCCGCAGCAACTTGACTCCAGCCTGCTCGACATCCACATCAATGCGCTTGGCGCCGGAGTCCAGGCTGTTTTCCAACAGCTCCTTGATCACCGAAGCCGGGCGCTCAACCACCTCGCCCGCGGCGATCTGGTTGGCCAGGCGCGGGCTGAGCAGCTCGATGCGCGCGCTGCTGATTACCGAGTCACTCATTCCTTGGCCGCCAATTCAGTACCGGGGATGGTCAGGACCTGCCCCACTTTCAATTCATCACTTTTCAGATTGTTGGCACTGCGCAGGGTGGCCGCCGATACCTGGTAGCGCACCGCGATCATCGCCAGGGTTTCCCCCGGGTTGACCCGGTGATCACGAGGGCCCTGGGCAATCTTCCCGGAGTCCCGCAGCCAGGCGATATAAGTGCCCGGTGGCGGGTTCTGCTGGAAGAACTGCCGCACGCCGCTGCTGATGGAGCGAGCCAAGGCCTGCTGGTGGCTGGCGGTGGCCAGCTTCGAAGCTTCATTAGAGTTGGAGATAAAGCCGGTTTCCACCAGGATCGATGGAATGTCCGGGGACTTGAGCACCATGAACCCGGCCTGTTCCACACGCTGTTTGTGCAGCGGGGTGACTCGGCCGATGTTGTTCAGGACTTTCTGCCCGACATTGAGGCTGGAGGTCAGGGATGCGGTCATCGACAGATCCAGCAGCACCCCGGCCAGCATCCGGTCCTTGTCATCCAGGCTGACGTTGCCCGCACCACCGATCAGGTCGGAGCGGTTTTCACTGTCCGCCAGCCAGCGAGCAGTTTCCGATGTCGCGCCGCGCTCGGACAAGGCGAATACCGAGGCGCCAAAGGCCGCAGCAGAAGGTGCGGCATCGGCGTGGATCGAAACGAACAGGTCAGCCCCCTTCTTCCGAGCGATCTCGGTGCGACCGCGCAACGGAATGAAGTAGTCGCCAGTACGAGTCAGCTCGGCGCGGAACCCTTTGAGGCCATTGACCTGGCGCTGCAGTTCGCGGGCAATGGCCAGCACCACGTCCTTCTCATGCTGGCCACGCGAACCGGAGGCACCCGGGTCTTCACCGCCGTGACCGGCATCGATCACCACAATGATGTCGCGCTTGCCCGCCGGGGCCGGCGGCAGCTTGATCGCCGGCTCCGCAGGCGTGACTGGCACGGCTGGAACGGTAGCCACAGCAGGGGGCGGAGCAACAGGCGGCGCGGCATCAGCCGGGTTGTCGAACAGATCGACTACCAGGCGATTGCCGTACTGGGCGTTGGGCGCCAGGGTGAAACTCTTGGGGGTGACGGCCTTTTTCAGGTCGATGACCACCCGCAGGTCACTGGGGGTACGCTGCGCCGAGCGCATGGCAGTAATCGGCGTATTGGCCGTGGCAACATTCAGCGGACCGCCGAGAGTCGCGCCATTGATATCGATCACCAGACGATCCGGGGCCGTCAGGGTAAAGACGCTGTGCTGAACCGGGCCGGACAGGTCGAATACCAGTCGCGTGTTATCCGGTGCCCGCCACAGGCGGACGCTGCGAACCTGTGTAGCGGCCACAGCATCGACGGCCAATGCCGTAAGCAACAGTCCTACGACAGCAACCAACGCGCGAATGCGCATACCTAACCCCATCAATTATTTGAATTCCAACGCCAAAGCGGCACACCAGGACTCGCCTCGCGAGCCTTGAGACAACAGATGCACAGAACGCCCATTGTTATGCGGGGTAATGGTAATGGTCAGGTCGGGCTTTGGCAAAAAGCCTGCACCACGCTGGGGCCACTCCAACAGACACAATGCATCGCCTTCGAAGTAGTCGCGAATCCCCAGGAATTCCAGCTCTTCCGGGTCCACAAGACGGTACAGGTCGAAGTGAAAAGCCCGCACCGGGCCTATCTCGTAGGGCTCCACCAGGGTAAAGGTCGGACTTTTTACCGCCCCTTTATGCCCTAGCCCCCGGATGATCCCACGGGACAAGGTGGTTTTACCCGCCCCCAGATCGCCTTCAAGAAAGATCACCCCCACACCCTGAGTGACCTGAGCAATGCGTGCACCAAATTCCACCATGGCCTGCTCATCGGCCAGATATAGGGTTAACTCAGACACGGTGATTGCTCCTCCAACAACTGACGAATGGCTGGAATCAGATCACTGGCCGCCAGCCCTCGGCCCAATTTGCCTTGCTGCTCGCCGGCGCGGGCGTGTACCCAGACCGCCAGGCAAGCTGCATCGAATGTCGAAAGTCCCTGCGCCATCAACGCACCGATCAACCCCGCGAGCACATCCCCCAACCCCGCCGTGGCCATCGCCGGATGCCCACCCTCACAACGGGCCACTTGCCCGTCGGGACTGGCGATCAGGCTACCGGCGCCCTTGAGCACGGCAACCGCCGAGTATTTTGCGCTCAAGGCTCGGGCCGCCGCCGGACGATCACCCTGGACCTCGGCGATGGCAATCCCCAGCAGACGGGCCGCCTCCCCAGGATGAGGGGTGATCACGCTGGCCGCCGGCAGTTGTAGGCCGCCCAGAGCCAGGAGGTTCAAGGCATCGGCATCCCATACCTGTGGCAAAGGTGCGTTGGCCGCTGCCGACAACAGGCTGCGCCCCCAGGCGCCCTGCCCCAGCCCGGGACCGACCACCAACACCGTGGCCCGCGCCAACAACCCCATCAGTTGGTTGGCCGAATGGGTGCCCTGGGTCATGACTTCCGGCAGCCGTGCGGCGGCGGCCGCCACGTGTTCACTGCGAGTCGCCAGGGACACCAGTCCCGCACCACTGCGCAAGGCACTTTCCGCGCTCAGTAACGCGGCGCCGGCAAAGCCGCGGTCGCCACCGATCAGCAATAAATGACCGAACTGGCCCTTATGAGCGTCCAGAGGACGAACCTGTAGTCGCGGCAAATGGGCGCCAGTCAGCAACTGAACGTCGGGTAAAGGGTGTTTTGTCTGCGGCATGCGTCTTCGGGCTCCGATGTCTGGCAGAATTATACGCACCTCAGCTCCGGTTTCTCTCGCCTCATGCCCGCTATTACCCAGGATCTCCCCGCTCTCGCCCAATCGATCAAGGACTGGGGCCGCGAACTGGGCTTTCAGCAAGTCGGCATCAGCGGCCTGGACCTGGCCGAGCATGAGCAGCACCTGGAACGCTGGCTCGCCGCCGGCTACCACGGCGAAATGGAATACATGGGCGCCCATGGCAGCAAACGCTCCCATCCTGATCAGTTGGTGCCCGGCACGCTGCGGGTGGTATCGCTGCGCATGGACTACCTGCCCGGCGACACCCAGATGGCCCAGCGCCTGGCCGAGCCGTCCAAGGCGTATGTCTCGCGCTACGCCCTGGGCCGCGACTATCACAAGTTGATCCGCAAGCGTGTGCAGCAACTGGCTGAACGCATCCAGCAAGCCATTGGCCCCTTTGGCTACCGCGCATTCGTCGACAGCGCGCCGGTGCTTGAAAAAGCCATCGCTGAGCAGGCCGGGCTCGGCTGGATCGGCAAGAACACCTTGGTACTCAACCGCAAGGCCGGCAGCTACTTCTTCCTCAGCGAGCTGTTCGTCGACCTGCCTCTGCCAGTGGACGAGCCCCACGCCACCGAACACTGCGGGCGCTGCACCGCCTGCCTGGACATCTGCCCGACCAACGCCTTCGTCGGCCCCTATGTACTGGATGCCCGGCGCTGTATTTCCTACCTGACCATCGAACTGAAAAGCGCCATTCCCGAAGACCTGCGCCCCCTGATCGGCAATCGGGTATTCGGCTGCGATGACTGCCAGATCGTCTGCCCCTGGAACCGCTTCGCCCGCCCCTCGGGAGAAGGCGACTTCAAACCCCGGCACAACCTGGACAATGCCGAACTGGCAGAACTGTTCATGTGGGACGAGGACAAATTCCTCAGCAGCACCGAAGGCTCGCCCCTGCGCCGCGCCGGTTATGAGCGCTGGCTACGCAACCTGGCGGTAGGCCTGGGCAACGCCCCTTCCAGCATTCCGGTACTTGAAGCCCTGAAGGCGCGCCAGGACTACCCCTCTGAACTGGTCCGTGAGCACGTGCAGTGGGCCCTGAGCCAGCACGCCAAGCGTCAATGTTCGTCGTTGTAGACGAACTTGGGCATTTCCCAATGAAAGCGGATGGCCAACAGCCGTAACAGAAAGCCGCCGAACAGGGTGACCAGGATCGACTGCTCGCTGGGCAACTGCAGATAAATGCATAGCATGTAGCACCAGGCCGCTGCGAAGGACACGCTGGCGTACAGCTCACGGCGGAAGATCAAGGGAATGTCGTTGCAGAAGATATCCCGAAGGATGCCGCCAAAGACCCCAGTGATCACCCCACTGACCGCCGCCACCAGCATGCCGTGCCCCATTTCCAGGGCTGTCATGCAACCGATCAGGGTAAAAGCCACCAGGCCCACGGCGTCGAGCACCAGAAACAGCGAACGCAGATGGCGCATCAGCGGCGCGATAAAGATTGTCACCAGGGCCGCCACCGAGGTCAGCACCAGGTATTCCGGGTGCTTGACCCACGTCAGCGGGTAATGGCCCAGCAGCACATCACGCACCGAACCACCGCCAAGGGCAGTGACACAGGCGATCAGCACCACGCCGAACCAGTCCATGCCGCGACGGCCGGCAGACAAGGCGCCGGTCATGGCTTCGGCGGTAATGGCGATCAGATAAAGCATCAACAGCATGATGGCGGTCCTTACAGGAAGGCGCGCAGTCTACTCAGTTGAAGCGAGCACCAAAAGAGGGCGGGTACGGGCGCCGCCAACAGCGCGCGCCCGTTCGCCGGCAAGCCGGCTCCTGCAGGTCAGAATTTGATGAAGTGCTTGCGGTAATGCTGCAGCTCGGCGATGGATTCGCGGATGTCGTCCAGAGCCAGGTGAGTGCTGCCTTTCTTGAAGCTGTCGCGCACGTCCGGGGCCCAGCGGGCGGCCAGTTCCTTGAGGGTCGAGACGTCCAGGTTGCGGTAGTGGAAGTAACTTTCCAGGGCCTTCATGTGGCGATAGAGGAAGCGTCGGTCCTGGCAGATGCTGTTGCCACAGATGGGCGACTTGCCCTTGGGTACCCACTGCTCCAGAAAGGCAATGGTCTGGGCTTCGGCTTCGGCCATGCTGATGCGGCTTTCGCGAACCCGCTGAGTCAGGCCGGAACCACCGTGCTGGCGAGTGTTCCACTCGTCCATGCCGGCAAGAATCTCGTCGCTCTGGTGGATTGCGATGACCGGTCCTTCAGCCAAGGTGTTCAGATTGCTGTCAGTGACAATGGTCGCCATCTCGATGATGACGTCGGTGTCGGGGTTCAGACCGGTCATTTCCAGATCGATCCAAATCAGGTTCTGCGGGTTTTGCATGGGGAGGGCTCCTCGGCGTAGTTGCGCAGTTTAGCCTAGAGGGCCTGTCCGGCGTGCTAAACTCGCCGCCGTTTTACCTATCCGCCGTAACTATCGACACGGAACACCAATGGCCAAACGCCAGCTCAATCGCCGCCAAAACTGGCGCATCGAAAAGATTCAAGGTGAGCGCGCTGCCCGCGCCGCCAAACGCGAGTCCTCCGCCGTAGAGGCGCTAGAGGGTGGCGACTTGGGCCCGGAACAGACCGGCCTGGTCATTGCTCACTTCGGCGTACAGGTCGAGGTCGAGGCCCGGGAAGGCGAGCTGGCCGGCCAAGTGTTCCGCTGCTACCTGCGAGCCAACCTGCCGGCCCTGGTGACCGGTGATCAGGTGGTATGGCGCGCCGGCAATCAAGGCATCGGGGTAATCGTCGCGCAATTGCCGCGCAGCACCGAGCTGTGCCGACCGGACAGCCGTGGCCAGCTCAAGCCGGTGGCCGCCAACGTCGACATGATCGTGATCGTGTTTGCCCCCATGCCCGAGCCCCATGCCAATCTTATCGACCGCTACCTGGTTGCCGCCGAGCACGCCGGGATCCGGCCGTTGCTGCTGCTGAACAAGGCCGACCTGATCGACGAGCAGAACGCCCCAGCGCTCAACGCGTTGCTGGCGGTCTATCGCCAGCTGGGCTATCCGCTGCTGGAAGTCTCGGCCCACCACGGCGACGGCATGGAGCAACTGCAAGGCTTGCTGGACGGGCGCATCAGCGTATTCGTGGGGCAATCAGGGGTGGGCAAGTCATCTTTGGTGAATAGCCTGCTGCCGGAAGTCGAAACCCGGGTCGGCCCGCTGTCGGAATACTCCGGACAGGGCACCCACACCACCACAACTGCGCGACTGTTCCACTTCCCGGGCGGCGGTGAACTGATCGACTCCCCCGGCATCCGGGAATTCGGCCTGGGGCATGTCAGCCGCGCCGATGTCGAAGCCGGCTTTATTGAGTTCAACGACTTGCTGGGCACCTGCCGTTTCCGCGACTGCAAGCACGATCGCGAGCCGGGCTGTGCACTGCTCAAGGCTCTGGAAGACGGGCGCATCCAGCAGCAACGGATGAACAGCTACCGTTCGATCCTCGCCAGCCTGCCAGACAGCAGCTACTGAACCCACCGCCGTAGAAACAACAAGGCCGCGATCTTCGCGGCCTTGTTGTGTGTCACCTGACAGTTCCCGGTGCGGCCGCTGGGGTCGCAGGCTGGGACGCCGGCGCAACCGGCTTGGGAGCCGGCGCCTGGCCGGCCGATCCCTGCTCATCCATCTTCAATACACCATCCTCGAAGATGTTCATGCGCTGGCGCACTTCATGGGCTGGCAATGGCTCGCTGCCCGGCGGCAAGGCATTCGGATCCGCCGCCGCACCCGGCACTTCACCTGGCGCCCCACTCCCCTGATTGGGCACTGGAGCGTTGGGATCCGTCTGCTCGCCTTCAATGGCGCGCTGGGCCTTCTTGGTCAGCACCACAATGTCGATCCGCCGGTTGACCGGGTTGAACGGATTCTTGCGGTCGAACAGCGCCGAGGAGGCAAAGCCCACCACCCGCGCCACTTGTGGATCGGGATAACCGCCAGCCACCAGAGCCCGACGCGCAGCGTTGGCACGGTTGGCGGACAGTTCCCAGTTGCCGAACTCACCGCTGCCGGCATAAGGCGTGGCATCGGTATGGCCGCTGATGCTGATCTTGTTCGGCACCGCCTTGATGGTGTCGGCCATGGCCAGCAGGATGTCTTCGAAATACGGCTTCAGACGGGCGCTGCCAGAGTCGAACATCGGCCGGTTCTCGGCATCCATGATCTGGATCCGCAAGCCGTCCGGAGTGATTTCGAAGAGGATCTGATCCTTGAACTTCTGCAGCTGGGGATTCTCTTCAACCTTGTTCTGCAACTCTTGCAGCAGCAGTTCGAGACGCTCGCGCTCAACCTGCTCGGCCATGCCCTCCACCTGATCGGCATCCACCGTGACCTTGTCCGGCTGCGGCTGGGACTTGATCTCGGGGTTGAGGGTGTTGTCCGGCGCCAGCTCAGGAGAGCCGCCCAGGTCGATGATGTAGGGCGTGCCGCTTTCCGAGAAGCCGATCGGGTCCTTGAAGTAACCGGCGATGGCGATCTTCTGTTCCGGGGTCGCGGTGGACAAGAGCCACAGCACCAGGAAGAACGCCATCATCGCCGTGGCGAAGTCGGCGAAGGCGATTTTCCAGGCGCCCCCGTGATGTCCGCCAGCGAAGCGCTTGACGCGCTTGATGATAATCGGCTGATTATTTTCCATGACTTAGCGACCGCGAACCGCTTGTTCCAGCTCGGCGAAGCTAGGACGGTGCGCCGGGTACAGAACCTTGCGCCCAAACTCCACCGCCAGGGACGGCGGCATGCCGGAAGCCGAAGCTACCAGGGACGCCTTGATGGCTTCGTAGACGTTCAGTTCTTCCTTGGCATCGTGGGCCAGGGAATGGGCCAGCGGGCCGAAGAAACCATAGGCCGCGAGAATACCGAAGAAGGTACCTACCAGCGCCGCACCTACGTGCAGGCCGATGGACTTCTGGTCGCCGTCGCCCAGGGAGGCCATAGTCACCACGATCCCCAGTACCGCCGCAACGATACCGAAGCCCGGCATGCCGTCGGCAATCCCGTTGACCGCATGAGAAGGATGCTCAAGGTCTTCCTTGAGGCTGAACAGCTCCATGTCGAACAGGCCTTCCAGCTCGTGGGGAGCCATGTTGCCGGAGGACATGATGCGCAGGTAGTCACAGACAAAAGCGGTCATGCGTTCGTCTTTGAGCACTGCCGGATACTTGGCGAAAATCGGGCTGGCGGCAGCGTCCTCGATGTCCCCTTCGATGGCCATCATGCCTTCGCGACGACTTTTATTGAGGATCTCGTAGATCAGACCCAGCACTTCCAGATAGAAGGTGTGGGTGAAGCGCGAGCTGAACATGCCCAGGGATTTCTTGACGACGTGCATCGTCATGTAGCCCGGGTTGGCCTGGAGGAATGCGCCAAAGGCAGCACCGCCAATGATCAGAACCTCGAAGGGCTGGATCAGTGCCGCGATTTTGCCGTGTGAAAGCACGTATCCGCCGAGCACGCTCGCGAATACGACGATGATGCCGATAATTTTAGCCATAGGTAGGAGAGTACTTATTGAGTCGGGTTCAAGGTCATATTCGGAAGTTCTTAAAACTCTTCTTCTACTTATCGGCAAAACTGCGCCAGACTATAGCCAGTTAAGGCGAAAAGCCAGTTTGGCCCGCTCTGGGCGTGTTCACAGCAGACGATGATTGCGCCCGACCATGTCTAATGAAACCAACGTCCCACATTCCCCGCCCGCCTCTCTCGACGCCTGGGTAAAGCTCCTCAATGGCGTGCGCTTGCCCGTGCCGCAAGCCAGTCATGATCGAGTGTGCAAAGCCATCGCCAACAATCGCAGTTCGCTACGCGACATTGCCGAACTGATGCAAAACAGCCCGGCGCTGGCCTTGAGCGTGATCCGCGAAGCCAATCGACACTCCCACGGCAGCATGAGCGAACCGGCAGAAAACCTGGAGGTCGCGGTCAACCGCCTGGGACTCAAGCGCACCGAAGAACTGCTCGAGCAACTGCCCACCCTGCCAGAGCAACAGATCCCCCAGGCACTGCGTCAGTTGCAACTGATCAGCCAGCACGCCACCCAGCAAGCCAACGGTTTTTTCGCCGGGCGCCTGGCACGACTGTGGCAGGACATTCACTGGGGCAGCCTGCTGTTTCTCTCGCCACTGTGGGCCATGGCCCTGGTCTACCCCAAGCTCGTGGAAGAATGGGAACTGCGGGTCATCTATAAGCACGAGTCGGCTCGCCAGGTAGAAATGCAACTGTTCGGCGTTCGGCTGATGGAGTTGTGCCAGGCCCTGGTCCATGCCTGGCATCTGCCGATCTGGGTGCAGCAGGGTTATCGCCTGCTGACCCAGGAGCAGCATCAACTGGCCAAGGTCATGCTGATCGCCCGCGACAGCGAACATCCGCTGCGCCAGCAACAACGCCTGGATGCGGACCCGGACCTGCAGCGCTGGCTGAACCAGCCGGCCAACTGCGTCCTGCTGGCCAACGGCCTGGCCCTGGCGGCGCAGCACTCCTGGAACAACGCTCATGGCCGACGCTGGCAAAACCTCACCGGCCTGTACCTGCAAATGCCGGTCGCACAGGTCCAGCAACAGCTGCACCAGCAGGCGGCAACCAGCGCCCGCAATGACAGCCAGCCCGATCTCTGGCACCCGGCCCAGGCCCTGATCTGGCCCTGGGATGTGCGGCGCCTGCACAACGGTGAACAGCCGGCACCGGCTCCGACAGCCGAGGAGCTGGCCAAATGGCGCAAGCTCTGCGGCGAACTTCTACTGGAGCCCAGCCCCTTCACCAATGCCGTGCACCTCACCGGCTTTGCCCGAGATGCCCTGGTGGCCTGCGGCATGCATCGAGTGCTGCTACTGATGGTCGACCGCAGCCAGAGCCACCTGCGGGTGCAGCAACTGTATGGTCTGCCCCAGGAAACAGCAGGGCTGACACTGCAGGCCAAGCAGAGCACGGTGCTGCAACGCCTGCTGGAAAAGTCTGCCCAGGTGCGTCTGACACCGGTCAACAATGGGCAGTTTTCCGCCCACCTGCCAACTTCCTTGCGCCAGTTGTTTCGGGGCGAACACCTGCTAATGCGCTCCCTGTCGTGCAACGGCCGGGTACTGATGCTGGCCGTGGCCGATCAGGGTGGTGTTCCGTTCTCGGAAATCAGCGTCCAGGCGTTCGGCAAGACCGCTCAGTGCATCGAAAAAGCCTTGCATAGCTTTACCAACCGCAGCCAATGACGCTTGCGCTACAATCCTTCCCTTTGTGCCCTGGGGACCTGACATGTCTGACTTCTCTGGCTTGCCGCTGGTCATCGAACCGAGCGACTTGCTCGCCCGCCTTGACGCCCGCGAACTGATCCTGGTCGACCTGACCAGCGCTGCCCGCTATGCAACCGGGCATATTCCCGGGGCGCGCTTCGTCGATCCCAAACGCACTCAACTCGGCCAGGCTCCCGCCCCTGGACTGCTGCCGCCGCAGACCGCTCTCGAAGCACTGTTCGGCGAACTCGGACACAACCCTGACGCGGTCTACGTGGTCTATGACGACGAAGGCGGTGGCTGGGCCGGCCGCTTCATCTGGCTGCTGGACGTGATCGGCCACACTGGCTACCACTACCTAGACGGCGGCCTGCCGGCCTGGCTGGCAGAAAGCCTGCCGGTGACCACCGAAGTACCGGCCGCGGCAGGCCGCCCAGTGCCGCTGACCCTGCATGACGAACCCACCGCCACCCGCGAATACCTGCAAAGCCGCCTCGGTGCAGCCGACCTTGCAATCTGGGACGCCCGCGGACCGTTGGAATACTCCGGGGAGAAAGTCCTGGCCGCCAAGGGCGGACACATTCCCGGCGCGGTGAACTTCGAGTGGACCGCCGGCATGGACCAGGCGCGTCATCTGCGCATTCGCCGCGACATGCCGCAGATCCTCGCGGATCTGGGCATCAGCAAAGACAAAGAAGTGATCACCCACTGCCAGACCCACCACCGCTCGGGCTTCACCTATCTGGTGGCCAAGGCGCTGGGCTACCCGCGGGTCAAGGGCTACGCCGGTTCCTGGGGCGAATGGGGCAATCATCCCGATACGCCCGTAGAGATTTAAGGTTTTTAAGGACACCCAATGAAAAAGCGTTTGTTCATCCTCAGCCAGTACCTGCTGCCTCATCACCTGCTGTCGCGCCTGGCCGGCTGCATTGCCGAGTGCCGCGTGCGCTGGTTCAAGAATGCGTTCACCAGCTGGTTCGCCAAGCAGTACCAAGTGAACATGTCCGAAGCCCAAGTGGAGGACGTGACGGCCTACGAACATTTCAATGCCTTCTTCACCCGCGCCCTGAAAGAGGGCGCACGACCGCTGGACCCGACCCCTGGGGCAATCCTCAGCCCCGCCGACGGAGCCATCAGCCAACTGGGTCCGATCGAGCACGGCCGGGTATTCCAGGCCAAGGGCCACAGCTACAGCGTACTGGAACTGCTGGGTGGCGATCCGGCCCTGGCCGCGCCTTTCATGGGCGGCGACTTCGCCACCGTCTACCTGTCGCCCAAGGATTACCACCGGGTGCACATGCCCCTGGCCGGCACCCTACGGGAAATGGTCTACGTGCCTGGACGGATCTTCTCGGTCAACCAGACCACCGCCGAGAACGTCCCGGAACTGTTCGCCCGCAACGAGCGCGTGGTGTGCATTTTCGACACCGAGCGCGGCCCGATGGCGCTGGTACTGGTCGGCGCAATGATTGTCGCTTCGATCGAAACCGTCTGGGCCGGCCTGGTAACGCCGCCCAAGCGCGAGCTCAAGACCGTTCGCTACGACGAAGCGGCCCGTGCCCCGATCCATCTGGAAAAAGGCGCAGAGATGGGTCGCTTCAAACTGGGCTCCACGGCAATCGTGCTGTTTGGCCCGGATCAGGTGCAGTGGGCTGAAGAACTGGCCGCCGGTTCGTCAGTGCGTATGGGCCAGGGTCTGGGTCTGCCCAAGGCTTGAGGCCTGAATGCCGGACACAAAAAACGCCGCTGATCAGCGGCGTTTTTTATCGGCGGGGATTTTTCCCGGCGACTCAGAGCTGCCCGTCGCGATCGCGGAAGCCCAGCAGATAAAGCACGCCATCCAGGCCCAGGGTCGAGATCGCCTGCTTGGCCGATTGCTTGACCAGCGGCTTGGCACGGAAGGCCACGCCCAAGCCGGCAATTCCCAGCATCGGCAAGTCGTTGGCGCCGTCACCCACAGCGATGGTCTGCTCCAGACGCAGGCCTTCCTTGTGGGCCAGCTCGCGCAGCAGATCGGCTTTGCGCTGAGCGTCGACAATCGGCTCGATGGCGACGCCGGTAACCTTACCGTCCACCACCTCGAGTTCGTTGGCGAACACGTAGTCGATACCCAGCTTGGCTTGCAACTGCTTGGCGAAATAGGTGAAGCCACCAGAGAGAATCGCGGTCTTGTAACCCAGGCGCTTAAGCTCGGCGAACAGGGTTTCAGCACCCTCGGTCAGGCGCAGGGAAGCGCCGATGGAGTCCAGCACGCTGACGTCCAGGCCCTTGAGCAAGGCCAGGCGCTCCTTGAAGCTGGCACGGAAATCCAGCTCGCCGGCCATGGCCCGCTCGGTGATTTCTGCCACCCGCTCACCCACCCCAGCCGCCTTGGCCAGTTCGTCGATGACTTCGGCCTCGATCAGGGTCGAGTCCATATCGAACACCGCCAAGCGCCGGTTGCGGCGAAACAGCGAATCTTCCTGGAAGGCGATATCGACGTTCAGCTCCTGGGCCACACTAAGGAACTCGGCGCGCAGGGCTTGCGGATCGGCGGCCTCGCCACGCACCGAGAACTCGATGCAACCCTTGCCCTGATCCGCTGGCATATCCAAGGGCATGCGCCCGGACAGCCGATCGATATGGTCGATGTTCAAGCCGTACTTGGCGGTGATCGAGCTCACCCGCTGCAACTGCTCGGCGGTGACCTTGCGCGTCAGCAGGGTGACGATATGGCGCTGCTTGCCTTGCCCGGCGACCCACTGCTGGTAATCGTCCTCGGACACCGGTGTGAAACGCACCTGCTGGTCGAGCTTGTAGGCGGTGAACAGAATGTCCTTGAGCACCGACGAACTCTGCTCGTTGCTGGGAATTTCAACCAGGATGCCGAACGACAAGGTGTCGTGAATCACCGCCTGACCGATGTCGAGAATGTTCACACCACCCTGGGCCAGAACACCCGTAATGGCCGCAGTCAGACCGGGACGATCTTCGCCGGTGATGTTTATCAGGACAATTTCGCGCAAGGCGCACCCCCGAGGTGGAAAAAAAGCGCATTCTACCCACTTTCGGTGACCATCGGGCACAGCCAGCGCTTTGCCGGTCTAGGGCCTGTCGCTATACTGCGCGTCAACTTCACGGACAAAAGAGCCGAGCTCAGTGAACCGGCCCACGCCAGTTAAAACCGATAACTTCTTCCTGCTGATCTTCCGTGCACTGCGCCACCGCCGTGTGCCGATTGCATTGCGCATTGCCAGCCATAACGTGATCCTGGTCGCCCTGGCCCTGGTGATCTATGCCGGCGTGATGGGCCTGCAGTTCAAGCAAGCCATGCACGAACAAGCCGACGCCCTGGGTCAGAGCCTGACCACCCAGACCGCTACCTCGGCCACCGAGCTGCTGGTGTCCAATGACATCCTCAGCCTCAATGTCCTGCTCAACAACCTGACCAAAAACCCGCTGGTGGCCCATGCGGCGATCTACAGCGTCGACAACCGTATCCTCGCCGAAGCCGGTCAGCGGCCCAAGAGCAGCCTGCTGGGTGAAACCGAAGGTGTGTACCAGACCAAGATCACCTTCCAGGATGTGACCGCCGGCAACCTGCGGATCAGCCTGGACATGGCGCAGTTCCAGCAGCCGATGACCATCAGCCTGCAGAGCATGGGCATTCTCGGCGCCATCCTGCTGGCTCTGGCTCTGGCCCTGAGCCTGCGCCTGGGGCGCCACATCTCCACCCCGCTGCTGCAACTGCGGGTCTGGCTGCGGGATCTGGATGAACACACCCCAGCGACCCAGCGCCAGGACGAGATCGGCGATCTGGCGCGTCAGCTGCACGCTCGCCTGGTACCGGAAAAGCCCGAGCCAGAGCCGCAGCCAGAACTCGAAGAGCAGGATGACGAGGAACACGAAGCCGCGTTCGAAGTACGCAACCTGCGTGACCCAAGCTTTGACGAAAGCGCCCCGGTCGCCGGCCTGAAGCCTGCGCCACGGCATCTGGTCAGCGCCGAGGAAGACGAACTGGACGAAGAAGATCCGTTCGCCGACCTGCGTGATCACTCGTCGACTCCCGCCCCCAAACCTGCGCTGCAGCCCCAGGTCCCGAGCCAGCCTCAGCACAGCGCAGTACTCGCCGTGCAGCTGGGAGCCCAGGAACAGCTGCGCCGCCTGCCCCGCGCACGCCTGATGGAACTGCTGGAGCGCTATCGCGATTGCCTCGACCAGGCGGCCTCGCTGTACCAGAGCGAACTGCACACCCTGAACGACGGCAGCACGCTGATGTTGTTCCATAGCGAAGACAGCGGCGACGATTACCTCACCAACGCCATCTGCTGCGGCGAGTTGTTGCGCGCCCTGGGCCATGCCCTGCAGATCGAAGTGGCGGACAGCGGCATCACCTTGCAACTGCAATTGGGCCTGACGCTGGGCGAGGAGCTGTTCGGCCTCAGCCAGATCGATCTGCTGCTGACCGAGACCGCCCAGGATGCCCTGGCACTGTCCCAGCACAGCCGCAACCTGCTGCTGGTGGAGCGCAAGATCAATGACGACGCGCTGATTCGTCAGCGAGCACGTATTCGCCCAATCGCCAGCCCGGAAGGGGCTTGCTGCGTGGAGCGATTGATGGAGCCTTATCCGTCGATGCTGGAACGGCAACTGGCGCGCATGCATGAGACACGGGCCAAGCTGTAAGGCCGAAACCGTGCAAGAAAAAGCCCGCTCAGTGCGGGCTTTTTTGTGCCCGACTGGCGGGCGGCGTTCTGCCCTTCGCTGGCAAGCCAGCGCCTACAACAGCCCCGCAAACTCCGTAGGAGCTGGCTTGCCAGCGAACACTATCGGCTACACATCCACCCCACGGCAGAAACAACAAGGCCCGCCAATGGGCGGGCCTTGTCTTGCAGCCATTCACCTCAGAACCTGAACACTTCCATATCCGTACGGATCGGCGTGGCCATCGGAATCTTCGGCTGTTTCTCGTGCTCGACAGGCTTGGGCGCTGGCGCCGGTGTTGCCTTGCGTGGCACTTCCGCCACGGCCGGCTGATTGGCCAGGGGCTTGAGAGCGCCCGACAGTTGCTCGGCCAGACGCTGCAACAGCACGCCCTGAGCCTGGACCTGGGAAGCCGTGGTCCCTGCGTGCTGCTCCTGCAGGTGAACAATACGGTTGTCCCGCACCTGACCACGACGATCGATCAGGCGCCACTGCGCATCCAGCACCGCGGGTTGCGACTTGCCGGAGTCCAGCCGGGTGATCGACAGCAACACCTGCACATCCGGAGTGAAGCCGCTGGTCGCCGGAGCCAGTACCACGCGCTGGCTGTCCAGATGACCGGCCACCTGGCGCAGCAGCAACTGGTCGATGTCCGAAGACAGGCTGCCGGCCCAACGACCATCGGTGGAGGCTTGCAGGCTGCCATCGTCCTGGCGTTGCAGGAGTGTTTCACGTTGCAGGTAGTCGGCGATCAACACCGGCCCCAACAATACCGACATGCCGGCACTGGCCGGCTGGGCTGGACTTCCGCTGTCCAGCTGATACAGCGACACCGGCTGGTGAACGCTGCAACCCGCCAGGCCAAGAACGCCCGCGAGCAAGAAAACAAGAGGAAGGCGCAGAGCAGTCATCATCCCATCCAAGTGGCGGCCACAAGGCTGGCCACAGTGTAAATACTCAAAAAAATTGAATAACGCCCGGCCACGCCAGCGTTTGAAAGCGCATATCATCCGTGAATATGCGCCGTGACTCCAGTGTTCTAGCGTCGATCTGGCGCTTAAATCCCAGATCGAACGCTCTAGCCCGCCCTTAACTGAGAGGCTCTACCAACAACGCATCGACCCGCTGGAAACCGCGAGGCAGTTTGTTGCCGCGACGTCCGCGCTCGCCCTTGTAGTGTTCAAGGTCATCGGCCTTCAACGACAAGGTGCGCTTGCCCGCCTGCAACACCAGGGTCGCGCCATCCGGCAGTACCGCGATGTCGGTGACGTACTCTTCGCGGCTGGCCACGCGCTCACCGGGAATGCCGATGATCTTGTTGCCCTTGCCTTTGCCCAACTGCGGCAGATCGCTGATCTTGAACACCAGCAGACGACCCTCAGTGGTCACCGAGGCCAGCCAGTTCTGCTCGCGGTCGGCCACCGGCCGTGGCGCTAGGACCTTGGCGTTGTTCGGCAGGCTCAGCAGCGCCTTGCCCGCCTTGTTCTTGGCCTGCAGATCTTCGCCCTTGACCACGAAGCCATAGCCCGCGTCGGAAGCGATCACATACAAGGCATCGTCATCGGGCAGCAGTACGCACTCGAATGTCGCCCCTGGTGGCGGCGTCAGACGACCGGTCAACGGCTCGCCCTGACCACGGGCCGATGGCAACGTATGGGCCGCCACCGAGTAACTGCGGCCGGTGGAGTCGATGAACACCGCAAACTGATTGGAACGCCCCGCAGCAGCGGTCTTGTAGCCGTCACCTGCCTTGTAGGACAAACCAGTGGCGTCAATATCATGCCCCTTGGCACAGCGAACCCAGCCTTTTTCCGACAGAACGATGGTCACCGGCTCGGTTGGCATCAGCTCGTTTTCCGACAGTGCCTTGGCTTCCGCGCGGGCGACGATCGGGGAGCGACGGTCGTCGCCGTAGGTTTCTGCGTCTTGCAACAACTCGGTACGCACCAGCTTCTTCAGCTTTGTCTCGCTGTTGAGCAGGGCTTGCAGCTTGGCCTGCTCCTTGAGCAATTCATCCTGCTCGGCCCGCAGCTTCATCTCTTCCAGACGCGCCAACTGCCGCAGACGGGTGTCAAGGATATAGTCGGCCTGGATTTCGCTGAGGGCGAAACGCTCGATCAGCTTGGCCCGCGGATGCTCCTCGGTACGGATGATGTGGATCACTTCATCCAGGTTGAGGTAAGCGATCAGCAAACCATCCAACAGGTGCAGGCGACGCTCGACCTTGTCCAGGCGGAACTGCAGACGCCGGCGCACGGTGGCAACTCGGAACTCCAGCCATTCCACCAACAACGCCCGCAGGTTCTTCAACTGCGGCTTGCCGTCCAGACCGATGATGTTGATGTTGACCCGGTAGGTCGACTCCAACTCGGTGGTGGCAAACAAATGCTGCATCAGCTCCTCGGGATCGACCCGGTTGGAGCGCGGGATGATCACGATGCGGCAAGGGTTCTCATGGTCCGACTCGTCACGCAGGTCGGCCACCATCGGCAGCTTCTTGGCCTGCATCTGTGCGGCAATCTGCTCCAGCACCTTGGCCCCGGAGACCTGGTGCGGCAACGCGGTGACGATGATGTCGCCATCTTCGACGCGATACACGGCGCGCATGCGCACCGAGCCACGGCCGGTTTCATAGATTTTCAGCAGGTCGGCGCGCGGGGTGATGATTTCCGCTTCGGTGGGGTAGTCCGGACCCTGGATGTGTTCGCAGAGCTGTTCCACCGTGGCCTTGGGCTCGTCCAGCAGACGCACACAGGCCGAAGCCACTTCCCGCAGGTTATGGGGCGGTACGTCGGTGGCCATGCCCACGGCAATACCAGTGGTGCCATTGAGCAGGATATTCGGCAAACGGGCCGGCAACACCAGGGGTTCCTGGAGCGTGCCGTCGAAGTTCGGCCCCCAATCCGCGGTGCCCTGGCCCAGCTCGCTGAGCAGCACTTCGGAATAGCGCGACAGACGCGCCTCGGTATAACGCATGGCCGCGAAGGACTTGGGATCGTCCGGCGCACCCCAGTTGCCCTGGCCGTCCACCAGTGTGTAGCGATAGCTGAACGGCTGCGCCATCAGCACCATGGCTTCGTAGCAGGCGGAGTCCCCGTGGGGGTGGAACTTGCCGAGCACATCACCCACGGTACGCGCGGATTTCTTGTGCTTGGAATCGGCATCCAGCCCCAGCTCACTCATGGCGTAGACGATACGCCGCTGTACCGGTTTCAGGCCGTCGCCGATATGCGGCAAAGCACGGTCCATGATCACGTACATGGAGTAGTTGAGGTAGGCACTTTCGGTGAAGTCAGCCAGTGACCGGCGTTCTACGCCATCCAGGCTGAGATCAAGGGAGTCGCTCATGCGGGCCTCATTGGTTCGTTGTCTGGCGCAGCAGCATGGTGCCGCCGCGCTGAGTAAATTCAAGTTTCTTCAAAGCGCTCATGCCCAGCAAAATCTGATCGCCATCGAGCCCCGGGGCCACCAGGGCCCTGACGTCCTGGAGAACGATATCCCCCAGTTGCAAACGCTCGATGCGGGTCCGGTAACCCTCGCTGCGCCCATTGGCCGTGCTCAGGGTGACCGGCACCCCGCGTTCCAGGCCCAGGCGCTCGGCCAGCCCAGAAGGAATCGACACCTCGGTGGCGCCGGTATCGAGCATGAATTGCACCGGCTGCCCGTTGATATGGCCGCTGGCGACGAAATGCCCCTGGCCGTTGCCGACCAGTTTCACTTCGATGTAACCCTCATGTTGTTGCGAACTGACGACCGTGTTCGGGTTTTCCTGACGGGCCTCCCAATCGGCGAAGAACCGCGTGGCCAGGAACAGCGCCGCGGCCCAGGCCATGATCAGCATCACACGCCCGGCACTCTTGCCCGGTTGCTGGCTCATGACTTGCTACTCCAACCACCTTCAGGCGCGGCAAAACGCCAGACGATCGGACGGGCCTCGCCATCGGCGCGGGCTCCGTTGTTGTTGTCCACACCGACCCAGGCACCCTTGGCGTCCACCACCAAGGCTTCCGCCAGCCCATAGGGCTGTGGATAACGTCGATGTTCCACCAGCGCCCCGGCGGCATAGGACCAACACTGCTCGACCTTGGCGGTCTGCGCATCCCGGCGACAGATCTGATAGGCGTTGCGCTCCAGGGTGAACAGCTTGCCGTCGAACAGCGACAGGTCGGCAAAATCCCGGGACACCGCCTTGGCGTTGGGCACCTGCTCCGGCTGCATTTCCGAGCCGGCCTCACTGAGTAGCACGCAACCACCGTCACAGTCCCAGGTGGTCTGCCCGCGCTTGATCAACAACAACCCGCGCCGCTCACGCTCCGCCGCCAGCCAAATCCGGTCGCCGGCGGGGTTCACCGCCAGGCCTTCGAACAAGGCGTTGAAATGCAGGAGCATGCCACTGGCCCGAGCCTCACGGACCATGATCGGGGAGATCTTCAACCAGGCCGGTGCGCCTTGCACCGGCACTTGCAGCACCGTCGCATGCGCTTCGCTGACCACATATTTGTTGCCGGCTGCATCGCAGGAGATGCCTTCGAAATCCAGGTCGCCGCCACGCACGAAGGACGCCGCCCAAGTTCGCGACTTCAAGCCCCAGGGCAAGCCGGTGTCGGGTACTGCAGGCACCTCCAGCTTGACGGTCTCGGCCTGCCAGACGCTGTCGCGGGTATCGAGCTTGTAGATTTGATCGTCATCGCGGTCGGAAACCGTCCACAAATCCTCGCCACAGAGTGCCAGCCCGGACAGATTGCCACCGCGCATGCCTTCAACAGGATGCTCGGACAACAAGGTCAGTTCGGGCACTGGCGCGGCCACCACCGAGGTTGCCAATAGCGCTAGGGCCAAGGCAAAACCTCTGTGCATCAGGCCAGCACCTCGGCCAGGTTGCCTTTGGACTCCAGCCAGGTCTTGCGGTCGCCAGCGCGTTTTTTCGCCAGCAGCATGTCCATCATTTCCGAAGTCGCCTCGACGTCTTCCAAGGTCAACTGCACGAGGCGCCGAGTGTTCGGGTCCATGGTGGTCTCGCGCAGTTGCGGCGGGTTCATTTCGCCCAGGCCTTTGAATCGAGTGACCTGGGGCTTGCCGCGTTTCTTCTCGGCCACCAGGCGGTCGAGAATGCCATCACGCTCGGCGTCGTCCAGGGCGTAGTAGATTTCCTTGCCCAGGTCGATGCGGTACAGCGGCGGCATGGCCACATAGACGTGACCGGCATTCACCAAGGGGCGGAAATGCTGGACGAACAAGGCACAGAGCAAGGTGGCAATGTGCAGGCCGTCGGAGTCGGCGTCGGCGAGGATGCAGATCTTGCCGTAGCGCAGCTGGCTCATGTCCTCGGCGCCCGGATCGACGCCAATGGCCACGGCGATGTTGTGCACTTCCTGGCTGGCCAGGACTTCGCTGCCGTCCACTTCCCAGGTGTTGAGGATCTTGCCCCGCAGCGGCAGGATCGCCTGGAACTCCTTGTCCCGTGCTTGCTTGGCCGAACCACCGGCGGAGTCACCCTCCACCAGGAACAGTTCGGAACGCATCGGGTCCTGGCCCGCGCAGTCCGCCAGCTTGCCGGGCAGTGCCGGGCCTTGGGTAATGCGCTTGCGCTCGACCTTCTTGCTGGCCTTCAAGCGGCGACCGGCGTTGCTGATGGCCAGTTCAGCCAGTTGCATGCCCAGCTCGGGATTGGCATTGAGCCACAGGCTGAAGGCGTCCTTGACCACACCGGAAACGAAAGCCGCCGCCTCACGGGACGACAAACGCTCTTTGGTCTGGCCGGAGAACTGCGCGTCTTGCATCTTCATCGACAGGACGAAGGCAATCCGCTCCCAGACATCTTCCGGAGCCAGCTTCAGACCACGGGGCAGTAGGTTGCGGAATTCGCAGAACTCACGCATGGCATCCAGCAAACCCTGGCGCAAACCATTGACGTGGGTACCGCCTTGGGCCGTGGGGATCAGGTTGACGTAGCTTTCCTGAACACTGTCGCCACCTTCCGGTAGCCACAGCAGGGCCCAGTCCACCGCTTCCTTGTTACCCGCGAGGCTGCCGCAGAACGGCTCGTCCGGTAGGCGTTCGAACTCGCTGACCGCATCCACCAGATAGGAGCGCAGGCCGTCTTCGTAATGCCATTCGACCTTTTCGCCGCTGGACTTGTCCTCGAAGCTCACCAACAGCCCTGGGCACAATACAGCCTTGGCCTTGAGCACATGCTTGAGGCGGCTGACGGAGAATTTCGGCGAATCGAAGTATTTCGGGTCCGGGGCAAAGTACACGCTGGTACCGGTGTTGCGCTTGCCCACGGTGCCGACCACTTCCAGCTCGGTGGCCTTGTAGCCGTCGGCGAAAGTCATCTGGTATTCGTTGCCGTCGCGCTTGACCCGCACCCGCACCTGGTTCGACAAGGCGTTGACCACGGAAATACCTACCCCGTGCAGACCGCCGGAGAACTGGTAGTTCTTGTTGGAAAACTTGCCGCCCGCATGGAGCTTGGTGAGGATCAGCTCGATCCCGGACACGCCTTCTTCCGGGTGGATGTCCACGGGCATGCCGCGGCCGTCGTCGGAGACTTCCAGGGAGTGGTCGGCATGCAGGATGACCTGTATCGACTTCGCATGGCCGGCCAGGGCTTCGTCGACGCTGTTGTCGATGACTTCCTGGGCCAAATGGTTGGGCCGCGTGGTGTCGGTGTACATGCCCGGGCGTTTGCGCACCGGGTCGAGTCCCGAGAGGACTTCGATGGCGTCTGCGTTATAAGAGCTAGCGCTGGGAGTGGCCATGGGTTCTCGTCGTTAGTCGTTCAATGAATATGGGGCGAGGCTTTCACAGTGCAGTGAAGTCGATCGCCTGGTACTGATCGGCAGTGATGCCGGCAAAATTCAACATCGCCGGCAATTGTCCGGCAAAACCTTGGAAACTATGATCGCCGCCGGCCTGGATGCGCAAGGCACAGGCACGGTAATAGCGCTCGGCGCTGCGATAGTCCAGCGTCTCGTCCCCGGTCTGCAACCACACCTGATAACGCTGTGGGTCCTGGGGCGGCGCTACTTCCAGCGCTGCCAGAGCCGCCACATGGTCATGGGTCAGCTCCCAGGTTTCATCGGTATACAGGTTTTTCTGCGTGCCCAGATAACCGTCGAACATCCGGTGCGGGCTGACAGCAGGGTTGATCAGCAGGGCTTTGAGCCCGTAGCGCTCGGCAAGGTGAGTCGCATAGTAGCCGCCGAGCGAGCTGCCGACCAGCAATGGTCGACCGAGTTCGGCAATCGCCTGCTCCAGCTGGCCAATGGCCTGTCGCGGATGATGATGCAGGGCCGGCACCCGCAATTGTTCAGCCAGCCCCAACTGCTCCATGACGCGCCGCAACTGGGAGGCCTTGGTCGACGCGGGAGCACTGTTGAAGCCGTGGATATAAAGGATCGAACCGGACATGCGAACTCCCTGTGTACCTGGGCAAAAGCCGCAGTTTACAGGGATGAAGGCAGGTTACGAAGCCGCTTCAGTAGCCGTTGCTGCCGTAATCGATGGTGAATTCGTAGCCCAGGACCCGCTCCACTCCGGTTTGCAACCGTCCATCGGGCCACAGCCGCAGCCAGCGATAGCCCGGCACCTGCTCCTCGACCTTGAAGTCGTCGCTGCCGGGCTCGAACTGGATGCAGGTCGAGGGTGAGGCCAATAGCCGCACGGCGCCGCGCTGGCGGTCGATCTCCTGGTGCACATGCCCCCAGAGCAAGGCACGGACCTGAGGGAAAGCGTCGAGCACGGCGAACAGCGCCTCGGCGTTGCGCAGGCCAATGGGCTCCATCCAGGCGCAGTCGATGGATACCGGGTGATGGTGCAGACAGATCAGGTGATGGCGTTCCGGAGCCTCGCTCAGGGAGCGGGCCAGCAATTGCAGTTGGTCATCCTGCAGATAACCCGGCACCGAGCCAGGCACCGCTGAGTCCAGCAGGGTGATGCGCCAGTTGCCGATATCCACTACCGGCTCCAGTAAGTCACTGTCCCGCGTCGCCAGTTGCATGATCTGCGGCTCGTCATGGTTGCCCGGCAGCCAGCGGCCCGGTGCCGGAATCTGCCGGGTCAACTGACGAAAGCGCTGATAGGACTCCAGGGTGCCGTCCTGGGACAGATCGCCCGTGGCCAGTATCAGGTCGATCCGCGGCTGCTGCGCCAGCACCTGCTCGATAACCCGCTGCAGACTGTCGGCGGTGTTCATGCCCAGCAAGGTGCCGTCAGTGTCGGCAAACAGGTGGCTGTCAGACAGTTGCACCAACAGTACGGAATCGTCGGCAGTCAGTGCGGATACGCTTGGCACGGCGTTCTCCCGGAGCAAGGGCACAAAGCATGATGAAGGTGGCAATTATGCTGGGGGAAATGGAAAAGAGGAAACCTGGGAAACGGACCCAGTTCACATCTAGCGCACGGCTTCGAACTCGTGACCACAGGCCAGGCAATGGCTCAGCCACTCCCCAAGAAAGACATTCAACTGAGCCTTTTCATCCGGCTGATGCATGAAGGCATTGGGATAGGGATAGATGCTGCGAAAACGCCGGGCATGCTCGGCACTGATGACTTCCGCCATGCGTGCATCGTGATAGACCTGCACTTCCAGTTGCGGCACCGGCAGCCACGGCAAGCTGTGCTCCTGACGCACCTGCAAGGTGGTGGTGTAGGGGCAGGCCAGCACCACTTCCAGAGCCAGTACGCCGAGCATCTGATCACCCTGGGTCACGGCAATGCGCCGCGCCACAGGCTGGTTGCGCATGTCGGGCAACAAGCGCATCAGCCGAGCGTAGTTGGCCTCGCAGGAAGCTTGCAGCCCCGCGAGATCAACCCGATAGCGGTCGCGAGCCTTGTTTACAACCATAACCCCCTCACTTCAGCGCGATTGAGCGCCAGCCACTGCAAGGCAATGATGCTGGCGGCATTGCAGATCCGCCCGTCACGCATGGCCTGCAAGGCATCCTCGTAGGCCATCACCGAAACCCGGATATCTTCCGCCTCTTCTTCCAGCCCATGCAGCCCGCCGGCAGCGCTGCTGTCGCAACGACCCAGGAACAGGTGGACGAACTCGGTGCTGCCCCCCGGCGACGGAAAATACTGGGTCATCGGCCACAGCGCGCAAATGTTCAGGCCAGCTTCCTCCTGTGCTTCACGCCGAGCAACCTGTTCCGGCTGCTCGTCCTTGTCGATCAGTCCGGCCACCAGTTCTACCAGCCAGGGCGTAGCGGTCTTGCCCATGGCACCGACGCGGAACTGTTCGATCAGCACCACTTCATCGCGTTGCGGATCGTACGGCAGTACGCAGACCGCATCGTGACGGACAACGACCTCACGATTGATTTCCCGCCCCATGCCACCGGCGAACAGCTCGTGGCGCAGTTGCAAGCGATCGAGCCGGTAGAACCCCTGGAAGCAGTTTTCACGCCGGATGATCTCAACGGCACTGGGCGTGGAGTTGGCAAAGTCAGTCATAACAATCCTCGTGTACAGCGTGTTCGACCCGAGGATCCCCCTCGACTTCGCGCCATCCTAACGCGCTCGCGGCTGCCGATGCAGCCCCTTTGCCCTCAGCGGGATAGACGGCGAGGGGCTAAACCTACTCTAATTGCCTCTATTGAGCTTAGTGGCGAACCGACTGCCTCGCAGACAGTCGAAGCCGGTAACTTTTGCCTCCCCCTGGTTTATGAAGGACGCCCATGTCGCTTGTCAAAATCGCCTCCGTGGCCTGTATCGCCCTGACCCTGGGCGCGTGCCAAAGCCTGTTTCAGCCAAGCTACAACACCCCACTGGAAACCAAGCGCGAGAAGTCCGAGCAACTCAAGCCCGGCTGCAGCGGCGCCGACTGCCCACTGGTCAACCTCGACACCGTGCACTTTCCCGCCGAGCCGCAACTGGATGCCATCGTTGAAAAACGCTTGCTGCAAATGACCCGCACCAGCCCCGACGCACCATTGCCGGCCAGCCTCAGCGCCTACCGCGAACAGTTCCTGCGCAGCGCAGCGGACCGCCACGGCATGTACTTGCAATCCAAGGTACGCGAGCAGCATGACGGCCTGGTGATCATCGAGCTGGCCAGTTACCTGGACACCGGCGCCGCCAATGGCACTCCGGGACGGGGCTTCGTCAACTACTCGCGTCAGCAGCACAAGTCCCTGAACCTGGCGGACATGCTCCTGCCCGGCCAGGAAGACATGTTCTGGAAGGCTGCGCGGGTTGCCCACAACAACTGGCTGATCAGCACCCACCTGGATCGCGAAGCCGAATTCGTGAAGACCTGGCCGTTCCAGAAAACCCCGAATGTCGCCCTGACCCAGAAAGCCGTGACCCTCAAGTACGACGTCACCACCATCGCGCCCTCGGTCCTGGGCCATATCGAATTGCAGATTCCCTACGACCGCCTCAAGGGCGTACTCAAGCCCGAGCTGTTTCCCGGGAACTGAACGCCCGCCCCAGCAGCCACTGCAGCAGCCCTGCCAGCACCAACGACGGCAGGGTTGCACCGACATCCGGGTACAGATTGGCCAGCACGTGATAGGTGCTCACCCCACCCAACCAGGCCAGCAACGCCGTCCAGCGCAGGGCTGACTCCGGGATCTGCCCGCTGCGGCGACGCAGGATGAAGTGATCCACCAGCACCACGCCAAACAACGGCGCAAATACCGAGCCGATCAACAGCAGGAAATTCTGGTACTGGGCCAATGGCGCCAGACACGCGATCAGGGTGCAGAGCACGCCGATGGCCAGGGCCAGGTGCTCGACTTTAAGGCGCAGCAGAATGCCGCTGGAGACCGCCGCCGAGTGGATGTCGGCAAAGGCGTTTTCCGATTCGTCCAGCAGGATCAACAACAGCGGAATCCCCAGGCCGGCTCCCGCCAACGCCAGCAACAGTGCATTCACTTCACCGCTGGGAGCGAACGCCAGGGTGTAAGCGACGCCCAGGCTCATCAGCCAGAAATTGCCGATGAAGAACCCCAGGGCGGTGCCGCCGAACACGCTCTTGGCGCGCTTGCCGAAACGCGAGTAATCCGCGATCAACGGCAACCAGGACAAGGGCATGGCAATGGCGATGTCGAAGCCCACAGCGAACGGCATGGAGCCGTCACCCGCCTGAGCCCAGAGCGCCGCCAGGTCGGCCCGGGCGAACAGGTTCCAGGTCAGCCACAGACAGGCCGCCAGCAACAGCCAGATGCCCCACTTGCGCAGGATCTGACGGACGAAGATCAAGGGACCACTGACCGCCAGCAAGGTGGCCAAGGCGCCGAAAAACAGGGTCCAGAGCAAGGGACTGGTCCAGAGGCTGCCCTCACTGAAAGCACGGGCACCCAGGAGGCTGGCGGCATCGCGCATGACGATGATCTCGAACGAGCCCCAGCCCACCAATTGCAGCAGGTTCAGCACCGCCGGCAAGCTCGCGCCGCGCCGCCCCAGGCTCAGTTTGAGCGCGGACATGGACGACAGGCCGGTGTCACTGCCGATCACCCCCACCGCCGCCAGGAGCAGGACGCCCACTGCGGTGCCAAGGAAAATCGCCAATAAAGAGTGGGACAACCCCAGGCCCGGCGCCAGCAGCGCACCGGTCTGCAGCACCATCAGGCCAATGCCCAGGGAGAACCACAGGGAAAACAGATCGCGGGCGCCAAACACACGCTTGTCGGCCGGCACCGCGAGATTGGGAGAGTAGGTACTTGGACTGCTCAAGGTTGTTATCTCGAAGGAATAGGGTCTGTAGGAGCCGGCTTGCCGGCGAAAGCGCCACCTCGTTGAGAGCGCGGCGCCTGGTTCGCGGGCAAGCCCGCTCCTACAGAGGGGGGGTCAGACTTTCTTGTACAGCTGGCTGCCTTCCTGCTTGAAGCGCTCGGCCTGCTCGGCCAGTCCCTTGGCGACGTCCACGTCCACCGCTTCGATGCGCTGGTTGGCCGCGTACTCACGAACCTCCTGGGTGATCTTCATCGAGCAGAACTTCGGCCCGCACATGGAGCAGAAATGCGCCACCTTGGCCGAGTCCTTGGGCAGGGTTTCGTCGTGGTAGGAACGGGCGGTGTCCGGGTCCAGGCCCAGGTTGAACTGGTCTTCCCAGCGGAACTCGAAACGCGCCTTGGACAGGGCGTTGTCGCGGATCTGCGCGCCAGGATGACCTTTGGCAAGGTCGGCCGCATGGGCGGCGATCTTGTAGGTGATGATCCCGGTCTTCACGTCATCCTTGTTCGGCAAGCCCAGGTGTTCCTTGGGCGTGACGTAGCAGAGCATGGCGCAGCCGAACCAGCCGATCATCGCCGCGCCGATGCCGGAGGTGATGTGGTCGTAGCCCGGAGCGATGTCGGTGGTCAGCGGACCCAGGGTGTAGAACGGTGCTTCGTCGCAGCACTCCAGCTGCTTGTCCATGTTCTCCTTGATCAACTGCATCGGCACGTGGCCAGGGCCTTCGATCATGCACTGCACGTCGTGCTTCCAGGCGATCTTGGTCAGCTCGCCGAGGGTCTCCAGCTCACCGAACTGGGCTTCGTCGTTGGCGTCGGCAATCGACCCCGGACGCAGACCATCCCCCAGGGAGAAGCTGACGTCGTAGGCCTTCATGATTTCGCAGATTTCGTCGAAGTGGGTGTAGAGGAAGTTCTCTTTGTGGTGCGCCAGGCACCACTTGGCCATGATCGAACCGCCCCGGGAAACGATGCCGGTCACGCGCTTGGCGGTCAGCGGCACATAGCGCAGCAACACGCCGGCGTGGATGGTGAAATAGTCCACGCCCTGCTCAGCCTGCTCGATCAGGGTGTCGCGGAACAGCTCCCAGGTCAGGTCCTCGGCCACGCCGTTGACCTTTTCCAAGGCCTGGTAGATCGGCACGGTACCAATCGGCACCGGCGAGTTACGGATGATCCACTCGCGGGTTTCATGGATGTGCTTGCCGGTGGACAGGTCCATCACCGTGTCCGAACCCCAACGGATGCCCCAGGTCAGTTTCGCCACTTCTTCCTCAATGGAGGAACCCAGGGCGCTGTTGCCGATGTTGCCGTTGATCTTCACCAGGAAGTTGCGGCCGATGATCATCGGCTCCAGCTCAACATGGTTGATGTTGGCCGGGATGATGGCGCGGCCGCGGGCGATTTCTTCGCGGACGAACTCTGGGGTGATTTCTTTCGGAATGCTGGCGCCGAAGCTGTGACCGGCGTGTTGCTGCTTCAGCAGGCCGGCGGCGCGGGCCTCCTGCAGCTTCATGTTTTCGCGGATGGCGACGTATTCCATCTCGGCGGTGATGATGCCTTTGCGCGCGTAGTGCATCTGGCTGACGTTGGCCCCGGCCTTGGCCCGGCGCGGGTTGTTGACGTGGGCAAAACGCAGCTTGGTCAGCTCCGGGTCCGCCAGGCGCTGCTGGCCGAAGTTGGAGCTCAGGCCCGCCAGGCGCTCGGTGTCGCCACGGTCCTCGATCCACGCCGAACGCACATCGCCCAGGCCCTTGCGCACGTCGATCACCACATTGGGATCAGTGTAGGGACCGGAGGTGTCGTACACAGTAACCGGCGCGTTGATCTCGCCGCCGAAATCGGTGGGGGTCACGTCCAGGGTAATTTCGCGCATGGGCACGCGGATGTCCGGGCGGGAACCCTGGACATAGACTTTTTGCGAGCGGGTAAAGGGCTGAACCGATTGTTGGTCGACTTGGGCCGACTCACTGAGGTTGCTAGCGTTTTTTAGTTTTGTCGTCATCACGGGCTCTCCAGACAGCATCCAGGCAGTGGAATTTTGTCGGAGCGAACCTGTAACGGACGGACGCACCCTGTCTAAGCAACTAGTGAGTGCAGTGCTTGGTACTCGAGGGGTGTTCGATTGTCGAACAACATCCCGGACGAAGCACAAGAGGACTCGCCGGGTGACGAGAAATCTTGTTCCCTACGCAGGCGCTAACCTGATCAGGTTCAACGGGATCCGGATTATCCGATCTCAGCCTCACAGCAAGGCACCCCGACAAGAACCGGGCCAGTCTAGACAAAGCCGGGACAGAACGCCAACCCCCGTGCAATAAGCAGGATGAATGGCGTAATCAGCGGATTGTTGCGACCTGCCAGCGGCTCTACACTCCTTGCCCTGTGTCGAACCTTGACGCTCTATGGGTCGCGCCTTAGCCTTGGCGCCTGGATTATCTCCGTAATATCAACTCTAGGGATCGCCGAATGCTGCGCAAACTCTCACTGGCTGTTGCCGTGTCTTGTGCGTCCAATGGAATGGCCTGGGCAGCAGAAGCGCCTTTGACCACCAAGACCGACCTGGTCAGCGTCTACCAGGAAGCGGTGGACAACAATGCCGATCTGGCCGCTGCACGCGCCCAGTACGGCGCCCAAAAGGAAGTGGTACCCCAGGCTCGCGCCGGGTTGCTGCCCAATCTTTCGGCCGGCGCGGACATGAGCAACACCCGCACCAAGTTCGATGAACCGTCCATGACCTCGACCCGCAGCGGCAACGTCTACCAGGCAACCCTGGCCCAGCCGCTGTTCCGCGCCGATCGCTGGTTCCAGTTGCAAGCGGCCAAGGACATCAACGAACAGGCCTCGCTGCAACTCTCGGCCACCGAACAGAACCTGATCCTGCAAAGCGCGGAGAACTACTTCGCCGTGCTGCGCGCCCAGGACAACCTGGCCTCGACCAAGGCCGAGGAAGCCGCCTTCAAACGCCAACTGGACCAGTCCAACGAGCGCTTCGATGTGGGCCTGTCGGACAAGACCGATGTGCTGCAATCCCAGGCCAGCTACGACACCGCCCGGGCCAACCGCATCCTTGCCCAGCGTCAGGTGGACGACGCCTTCGAAGCCCTGATCACCCTGACCAATCGTGATTACAACTCGATCCAGGGCATCGTCCATACCCTGCCGGTGCTCGCGCCGACGCCCAACGATGCCAAGGCCTGGGTCGACACCGCCGCCAAGCAGAACCTCAACCTGCTGGCCAGCAACTACGCCGTCAGCGCCGCCGAGGAAACCCTCAAGCAGCGCAAGGCCGGGCACGCACCGACCCTGGACGCCGTGGCGCAGTACAAGAAAGGCGACAACGACGCCCTGGGCTTCAGCAACCCCAATCCGTTGACGCGCTACGGCAGCGATGTCGAACAACGCTCAATCGGCCTGCAGTTGAACATCCCGATCTACAGCGGCGGCCTGACCAGCTCCCAGGTTCGCGAGTCCTATTCGCGCCTGAGCCAGACCGAACAGCAGCGTGAATCCCTGCGCCGCCAGGTGGTGGAGAACACCCGCAACCTGCACCGCGCAGTGAACACCGATGTCGAGCAGGTCCAGGCCCGACGTCAGTCGATCATCTCCAACCAGAGCGCAGTGGAAGCCACGGAAATCGGTTACCAAGTGGGGACGCGCAATATCGTCGACGTGCTCGATGCCCAGCGCCAGCTGTACACCTCGGTGCGCAACTACAACAACAGCCGCTACGACTACATTCTCGACAACCTGCGCCTGAAGCAGGCCGCCGGCACCCTCAACCCCGGGGATCTGCAGGACCTGTCGCGCTACCTCAAGGCCGACTACAACCCGGACCGCGACTTCCTGCCGCCGGACCTGGCCAAGGCCGCGCAAGAGCAACTCAAGGCTCGTCCCTGAAGCCTGAAGCAATAAAAAAGGCCACCCAAATGGGTGGCCTTTTTGCATGCCGGCAAAGCCCTTTCGGAGCTAAGGCTCAGCACCCCTTGAGCAAGCGATCGAGACCCTCGAGCAAACGCTGCAACGCCCCTTGATTGGCCTTGAGCACCTTGAGCCCGGCCTCGGCCATCTTCTGCGCATCCCGGGGCAGCTCGAACAGGCGCTGCACCGCCACCGCCAGCCCTTCAGCGTCATCCACCTCCTGCAGGGCACCGGCCTCGCGCAGCATCGCGGCGATTTCCAGGAAGTTGAACAGGTGCGGTCCGCTGATCACCGGCTTGGCCAGCGCCGCCGGTTCCAGCAGGTTGTGCCCGCCATTGGCGACCAGACTGCCACCGACGAAAGCGCTGTCGGCCAGGGCGTAAAGGAACAGCAACTCGCCCATGGTGTCCCCCAGCAAGACCGAAGTGGTGGCACTTACCGGCTCCCCGGAAGACCGACGAACCGTCGCAAAACCCTGTTGTTGGCACAGCTCGAACACCGAGTTGAAGCGCTCCGGGTGCCGTGGCACCAGGATCAGCAAGGCGTTCGGGTAACTGGCCAGCAGTTGCCGATGGGCGTCGAGTACCACGGCGTCTTCACCCTCGTGGGTACTGGCGGCGATCCACACCGGGCGCTCCATGGCCTGCCATTGCTGGCGCAGCGCCCGGGCACGCTCCAGCAGTTGCGAGTCAATGCTCAGGTCGAACTTGATCGAGCCTGTGACCTCGACCGTCTCGGGACGTGCACCCAATTGACGGAAACGCTCGGCTTCGGCTTCGGTCTGCACCGCGAACAGGCTCATTTGCCCCAACATGGGCGCGGTCAGCCGGGCAAAACGTCCATAGCCCTTGGCCGAACGCTCGGACAACCGGGCATTGGCCAGGGCCACCGGAATCCCGCGCCGGGCGCACTGGTCAATGTGATTGGGCCAAAGCTCGGTCTCCATGATCACCGCCAGCTTGGGCTGCACCCGGTCAAGAAACCGCGCCGCGGCGCAGGGCAGATCGTAAGGCAGGTAGCAATGCTGGATTCGCGGCTCATTGGCGAACAGCGCCTGGATACGCTCGGAGCCGGTGGGCGTCATGCAGGTCACAGTGATCGGCAACTGGGGATAACGCGCCAACAGGGCACGAATCATCGGCGCGGCGGCGATGCTCTCGCCCACAGACACCGCATGCACCCAAATGCCGCCAGTCTGCATGGCCGGCAAGCCCAGGGAGAAACGCTCGCCAATGCGCTTGGCATAAGCCGGGGCCTTGCGCGAACGCAGCCACAGGCGAATCGCTACCAATGGCAGCCCCAGGTAAAACAGTGCGGTATAGAGAGTTCTATTCATGGCGGCGGAGTTTATCGGTTTTTTAGCCGATCGCCTTCAAGTGCACGGCAAAACGTTCCGCCAGCCAGCGCGCCGCCGGCCCCAAAGGTTCATCGCGACGCCAGGCCAACTCCACCACCAGCGCCGGCGGGGTCCATTCGCTGACCAATTCGACCATCTGGTGCTGGTAAGCCGGGTACTGCACCACATGCCGCGGCAGCCAGGCCCAGCCCAGGCCCCGCATCAGCCATTCAGCCATTACATAAAAGCTGTCAGCCCGCCAGACCTGGGGGCTGACCTGCTCCCCACCGGGATAACCACTGAGTTGGGGAGCGATCAGCAACTGCCGGTGCCGGGCCAGAAGCTGGCGGTTGACCCGCTTCTCATGGGCCAGCGGATGCCCCACGGCGCAGACGGTGACCATCTCGACGCTCCCCAGGGCCCGACGCTCCAGAGTCTCCGGCATCTGCTCATGGTGAAACAGCAGCCCCAAGTCGGCACGGCGCTCCACCAGCTTGCGTGCCACGTCCCCCTGGGCACCGCTGGCCAGTTGCACTTCCAGGCTGGGAAAGCGCTCGGCCAGAGCTTCGAGGCTGTCGAGCACCGGCTGATAGGGCATCGCCTCGTCCTGGGCCAGGCGCAACCGAGCCTCCTGGCCTCGCATCAAGGCCAGCGCACGGCCATTGAGGCGATCACACTGGCGCAGGATTTCCCGGGCCTCCTGCAACAAGGCACTGCCCGCTTCGGTGAGCTTTGGCTGACGACCGCTGCTGCGTTCGAACAGGCTGACTCCCAAGTCCTCCTCCAGCAGGGCAATGGCGTTGCTGATGGCGGACTGAGCCTTGCGCTGCTGGCGGGCCACCGCAGAAAACGAGCGCAATTCGGCGACACTGACAAACAGCCGCAGCTGCTCCAGGTTCCATTGCATGTTCATAGAGCAACCTATCTCCATAACAGATAGGTAATGACTTTACCCCATCTGATCAGCCTCTAGAATGCCGACCTCAGAAAAGCAGTCCCAGACACGAGGAACCCTCCCATGAACGCTTACTACTACCTGGCTATCGCCATCTGCGCGGAAGTAATTGCCACTGTTTCAATGAAAGCGGTCAAGGGCTTGAGCACACCGCTGCCCCTGGCGCTGATCATCGTCGGCTACGGCGTGGCCTTCTGGATGCTGACCCTGGTGGTGCGCACCGTCCCGGTAGGCGTGGCCTATGCAGTGTGGGCCGGCATGGGCATCGTCATGGTCAGCATCGCCGCGCTGTTTCTCTACGGTCAGAAGCTGGATATCCCGGCCATGCTCGGCATGGCGCTGATCGTCCTTGGGGTCGTGGTGATCCAGCTGTTCTCGAAAACCGCCGGGCACTGACCCTCGCCTCATGCAGGAGCCGGCTTGCTGGCGAACAGCCCACCCCGTGACAACCTGTCACGCGGTTCGCCCGGCCGCTCCTACAGATTCATGAGCCTGTATACTGCGCCTCTCGTTTTGAACACTGAGGTCGCTGCATGCCATCCGCTATTTCCACCGATGTGCTGATTGTCGGCGCAGGCGTCGCCGGTCTCTGGCTCAACGCCCGCCTGCGGCGCCAGGGCTTTTCCACTGTGCTGGTGGAAAGCGCCAGCCTCGGTGGCGGACAGAGCGTGAAATCCCAGGGGATCATCCACGGAGGCGCCAAATACGCCCTGCATGGCGCCCTCACCGGTGCTTCGGAAGCCATTGCCGACATGCCGCGGCGCTGGCGCGAAGCCCTGGCCGGCACCGGCGAGCTGGACCTGTCCGGCGTGCGCCTGCTGTCCGAGGCCCACTACCTCTGGTCACCTGGCACTCTGGCCGGCAACCTCACCAGCTTCTTTGCCAGCAAGGCCGTGCGCGGCCGGGTCGATCAGGTCAAGGGCGAGCAACTGCCCCCGGCCCTGCAGGACAAGCGCTTCAAAGGCAAGGTCTATCGCCTGGCTGAACTGGTAGTGGATGTGCCCAGCGTTATCCAGCGTCTGGCGGACCTGGGCGGCGACAGCCTGCTGGCCGGGCAGAAAATCGAACCTCTGCTGGAAAATGATCAACTGGTGGGCCTGCGGGTCGATGAGCGCGAGATTCGCGCGCAACGCATCGTCCTCAGCGCCGGCGCCGGCAATGCCGACCTGCTCAAGGCCGTCGGCCTGAGCCAGCCGGCCATGCAACGACGTCCGTTGCACATGGTGCTGGTCAAGGGACCGAGCCTGAAACCCCTGTACGCCCATTGCCTGGGTGGCGGCCCCAAACCCCGGATCACCGTCACCACTCACCCAGCTGCCGATGGTCAGTGGGTCTGGTACCTGGGTGGCGACATCGCCGAGGCCGAAGGCGTGGCCCGGGAACCAGCGGCGCAGATCGCTGCAGCCCGCAAAGAGCTTTCTCAGTTGCTGCCCTGGGTCGATCTGAGCCAAGCGCAATGGGCCACCTTGCGGGTGGACCGGGCCGAGCCGGCGCAATCGGGGCTGACTCGGCCGGACAACGCCTACCTCGCCGAGCAGGATCGCCTGCTGGTGGGCTGGCCGACCAAACTGGCCCTGGCGCCGGACTTCGCCGATCGAGTCCTCGCAGCCCTGGAGCGCGACGGCATTCGTCCAGGCCACAGTGATCCCCTCCCCACCCTGCCCAAGCCCCCGCTGGCACAACCGGCCTGGGAGCAACTGCTGCCATGAGCCAGCCAACCCTGCACAACCTGCATCGCCCCATCGGCAGCACCGGACTGATGGTTTCGCCCCTGGGCCTGGGCACGGTCAAGCTTGGCCGCGACCAAGGGGTGAAGTACCCCAGCGGTTTCCAGATTCCGGATGACCAGGAAGCCCGCATGCTGCTCAAGCTGACCCGCGACCTGGGCATCAACCTGATCGACACCGCCCCCGCCTACGGCCGCAGCGAAGAGCGCCTGGGCCCCCTGCTACGCGGCCAGCGCCAGGAATGGGTGATCGTCAGCAAGGTCGGTGAAGAGTTTGCCCACGGCGTGTCCCGCCACGACTTCAGTGCCGCTCACACCCGACTGTCCGTGGAACGCAGCCTGCAACGCCTGGAAACCGACTTCATCGACCTGGTGCTGGTGCATTCCGACGGCAACGACTTGGCCATTCTCGACCACAGCGAGGTCTACCTGACCCTGGCGCAGCTCAAGCAAGAGGGCAAGATCCGCGGCTTCGGCTTCTCCGGCAAAACCGTCGATGGCGGCTTGAAGGCTCTGGAGCAAGGCGATTGCGCCATGGTTACCTACAATCTGAACGAACAGGCTGAGCGGGCGGTCATTGACTATGCCGCCGCCCACCACAAAGGCATCCTGGTGAAAAAGGCCCTGGCCAGCGGCCACGTCTGCCTGAGCCCGGGCATCGATCCGGTGCGGGCCAGCTTCGAACTGCTGTTTGACCGGCCCGGTGTTGCCAGTGCTATTGTCGGGACCATCAATCCGTTACACCTGGCCCATAACGTGGCGACCGTGGCACAGGTTCTAGGCAAAAACTGATGCCGCCGACGCGGCCGACCCCGACGCAAGAAGGAGCCGAGATGTCGCGACCGCTGATTAGAAAGAATCCCAGCAACTTCAAGACCCTGCCCCTGTTCGTCGAAGCGACTCCCGAAGGCCTCTGCTACCAGAGCGTCGGGATGCCGCTGAACTTCGCTCAGACCTTGCAGCGCCGACGCGCAGTGACGGTAGCCGACAACGAAAGGTTTGCCTTGGAACTGGCCAACCTCGGGGTTTCGGTACGCCTGACCCTGCACTGGCAGAACCGTGACTACTGGGTGCTGGTGCGCCAGCGACGCCAGGACCGCGGTGACGTGGTGCTCAAGCTGATCTCCGGCTACGTGCCCGCCCATGAACTGAACCTGCCGCTGCACACGGCCATCCAGGAAATCGCCGAGGAATGCCTGCTGGAAACCCCGGAAGGCTGGCTCGGCGGGCGCTTCAACGACACTTGGCTACCCGCCCCTTACGCCGGGGCCCTGCATTACCGCGAGGCTCTGCCCTTTCGCCTGACTCCGCTGTCCGGAGCCGCGCGACCGGTACGCTGCGCCAACCTGCAACTGCTGGAGCGACCCCGGGCCTATGTGCACCTGCCCACCGCCTCCTTGCAACTGATCTACGACCTGCGCCTGGACGTCCCCAAGGAAGCCAAGTCGCTGAGCCTGTTCCACGTAGACGAGCGGCTGGAGGGCGACCAGTTGGTGGCGCGGCTGGACCGCAAGCGTCCGGATCTCTACCTGATGCCCCTGGACAATGGCCAGCCCTGCGCCGAGCTGTACACCTTGAAGAAAGACCAACTGCACCCGGCCAGCACCCGCGGCCTGTACCTGGCGGAAAGCTTCGCCCAGCAGGACGGCTGGGTGGTGCGTGAGGAGCGGATTCGCTGGAAGGACTGGCTCAGGCAACGAGGCCTGAGCGAACCGGAAAAGGACTCGAAACTTTCGCGCCTGACCGGCAAGGCCCGGCAGATACTGCGCAAGATGGTTCCCGCCAAGGCCAGGCGCCAAGGCTGAGGCAAAAAAAAGCGCCTGGAACAGGCGCCTTTTTTCAGACTGTAGCCGTTACTGGGCCTTGTCGGTCTTGCGGATCTTCTCGACGATGGCGGTGGTGGAGCTGTTCTCCACCAATCCCAGCACCTTCACCGTACCGCCGTAGGCCGTGACGATATCGGCGCCTACCACCTGATCGATGCCGTAGTCACCGCCCTTGACCAGCACGTCCGGGCGGACTTGGGACAGCAGGTTTTCCGGAGTGCCTTCAGGGAAGCTGATCACCCAGTCCACGGCTCCCAGCCCCGCCAGCACCGCCATGCGCCGGTCGACACTGTTGATCGGACGTCCAGGCCCCTTCAGGCGGCTGACCGAAGCATCGTCGTTGATCGCCACGATCAATCGGTCACCTTGGGCCCGGGCCTGCTCAAGGTAGGTCACATGCCCGGCATGGAGGATGTCGAAGCAGCCATTGGTGAACACGATCTTCTCGTTGTGCGCCCGGGCATCATCGATGGCCAGCAACAGCTGGTCGAGACTCAGGACGCCACGCTCGGAACCTTCCTCGCGCTGGATCGCCCGACGCAGCTCCGGTGCACTGATGGCCGCCGTACCCAGCTTGCCGACCACAATGCCCGCGGCCAGATTGGCCAGGCCCACGGCGTGGGGCAGCTCTTCACCGGCGGCAATCGCTGCCGCCAGGGTGGAGATCACGGTATCACCGGCCCCGGTGACGTCGAACACTTCACGGGCACGGGCCGGCAGATGCAGGGCCGGATGCTCCGGACGCAGCAGGGTCATGCCGTGCTCGCCACGGGTCACCAGCAGTGCCCCCAGCTCCAGATCGTGCATGAGCTTGGCGCCCTTGCTCACCAGCTCGTGCTCGTCGGCGCAGCCGCCGACGATGGTTTCGAACTCGTTGAGGTTCGGCGTAATCAGGCTGGCACCACGGTAGATGGAGAAATCCTTGCCCTTGGGGTCCGCCAGCACCGGAATGCCACGGGCCCGCGCGGCCGCGATCAGCACCTGGTGGTTGCGCAGAGCGCCTTTGCCGTAGTCGGACAGCACCAGCACCTTGATGCCATCGAGCAGAGCGTCAACCTCGGCCGCCAGGGCCAGGGCGTCGGTGGCGAAGGGTTCTTCAAAATCGATGCGCAGCAGCTGTTGGTGACGGCTCATGACCCGCAGCTTGACGATGGTCGGCTGGTGGGCAATGCGCTGGAACAGTGCACGTACACCCGCACCTTGCAGGCTGTTAGCCAGGCTGTCGGCAGCCTCATCGTCACCGGTCACGCCCACCAGGGAAGCAGGCGCACCGAGGGCGGCGATGTTCAGGGCAACGTTGGCGGCACCGCCCGGGCGGTCCTCAATCTGCTCGACCTTGACCACCGGCACCGGCGCCTCAGGGGAAATCCGTGAGGTACCACCATGCCAGTAACGGTCGAGCATGACATCGCCGACCACCAAGACAGGGGCTTGATCGAATCGCGGCATGGACAACTTCATGGAGCATCCCACATACAAAATGAACAGGGGCGCGATATTAACACAGGGTTGGCGCCGCCTAGTTCTATGCCTTGAGTGAGGCCGGCGAAGATTTCCTGCGGTTCATTTGCGCGGCAACAGTTGCAGCAGCCGGCGGATCGCCTCCGGCAACTCCACGCTGGAGGTATCGATCTCGCAATCGGCTTGCAGTGGCGCTTCATAGGGACTGTCGAGGCCGGTGAAATCCTTGATACGGCCCTCCAGGGCCGCCTGATACAGGCCCTTGGGGTCGCGCCGGGCACAGGCATCGAACGGTGTGCTGATGTACACCTCGATAAACTGTCCGGCCCCGAACAGCGCCCGGGCAGCATCACGCTCGGCGCGAAACGGTGAAATCGCCGACACGATCACCAGCAGCCCAGCCTCCACCATCAGTCGCGCCACCTCGGCCATGCGGCGGATGTTTTCCTTGCGCGCCTCTGCCCCCATTCCCAGGTCACGGCACAGGCCACTGCGCACATTGTCGCCATCGAGGACGAAGGTATGCATGCCCAACTCGTTGAGGCGCAGTTCCAACAGGTTGGCCAGGGTCGACTTGCCGGCCCCCGACAAGCCGGTCAGCCAAAGGCAACAGGGCTTCTGCTGCTTGAGCGCGGCCCGGGCCTCGATGGACAGCGACAGGCTGTAGGGGCGGATCTGTAGTTGTTCCTGAGGTGCACAAGCGAGCTTATTCATAACCCAGCATCTCGTAGTCGCGTTGATAGACACGGCGCACCAGGCGACGAGTGCGTACCGAGCAGAATTCCCTGACAGGCGTGGTGCGGCGTTGTGCAGTGCCGTTGACATGGGGCAGTTGGGCATCGACCCCCAACTGCTGGCACAGCAGCTGGAAGTCACGTTGCAGGTGCTCCTGATAGCCGACGAAGTCCAGGGCCAGGCGCCCCAGGGAGTCGGTGAGGAAGTCGCTCTGGGGCGCAAAATGCATCTGCCTGTGAATATTCTCCGAATGCAGCCAGCGGCCGACGAAGTCGTCGAAGTCCCGGTAGTGCGTCACCAGACTCTGGGCCGCCTGATCCCGTCGCCCCAGGCGGTTGCCCCGTAAAAAGGCATAGGCCGAGTAGGCACGTTCCAGGGGATCACGGACGAAGGCGAACTTGAAACTGCTGGAAAACGCCTGTGGGAACTGTTGCTCATACCAGTACAGCGGCAGGTGACCCGGCATCCAGCCATCGAACAAGGCCGAGCAGACGCTGCTGCCGGCACACTTGGGAACGTGGATAAACAGGCAGGAATGACGGGCAAAAGCATCGGGAAAACGCACATTGGCGGACATGGACTTGTTCACCACCTGACGATCCACCACCGACAGGCGACCCAACAGGAAATGACGCTGGGTCTTGGGTAATAACTTCCACACAAAACGTTGCAGCATTGCGATACCCACGCGAGAAGGATGGCCCTCTCGATCCGTTCGAAGATTCAGGCGGGAACCATAACAAGCGAGAAACGCAGAATTATTTAGCCTTGGTCAAGACTGTAAGGCGGGTTATACAAATGATGCCAAGGTGCCTTGCACACCCTGGAGGCTCCGGGGAGCGAGCGGGCCCGCTCCCCGGGAAGACTCAGGCGATACCGCTGGGTGCGGGCTCTTCCAGGCCCATGGCATGCAACCGCGAGTAGTAGCCATTCTGGGCCAGCAACTGGGCGTGAGTGCCGCGCTCGACAATCCGTCCCTGATCCATGACCAGGATCATGTCCGCCTTCTCGATAGTGGACAGACGGTGCGCGATCACCAGGGTGGTGCGTCCCTTCATGACCTTGTCCAGGGCGGCCTGGATATGCCGCTCGGACTCGGTGTCCAGGGCCGAGGTGGCCTCGTCGAGAATCAGCAGCGGTGCATTCTTCAACAAGGCCCGGGCAATCGCCAGGCGCTGACGCTGGCCACCTGAAAGCAGCACGCCGTTCTCCCCGACCTGAGTGTCGAGGCCTTCTGGCAACTGGGCGATAAAGTCCATGGCATAGGCGTCGGCCGCTGCTTTTTCGATGTCCGCCCGTGGTGCGCCGGCCAGATCGCCATAGGCAATGTTATTGGCCACGGTGTCGCTGAACAGGGTGACGTGCTGGGTAACCTGAGCGATATGCCGGCGCAGGTTCAACAGACGGTAATCTTCGACCTCGGTGCCATCCAGGAGGATCTGGCCCTTGTCGTGGTGATAGAAGCGCGGGATCAGGTTGGCCAGGGTCGACTTGCCGCTGCCGGAACGCCCCACCAGAGCGACCATTTTTCCCGGCTCGACGCTGAAACTGATGTCATCCAGCACCTGACGCTCAGTACCAGGATAAGTGAAACTCAGGTTACGCACTTCCAAGTGCCCACTGATGCTGGCGTGCTCCACCGTGCCACGATCGACCTCAGGCTCGACGTCCAACTGTTCGAAGATGCTTTCCGCACCGGCCACGCCTTTCTGGATGGTGGAGCTGACTTCCGACAGCTGACGGATCGGCTTGGGCAGCAGCCCGGCCATGGTGATGTAAGCCACCATTTCCCCCGCCGACGCATCGCCACGCAGGTACAGGACCAGGAACATCAGCACCGCCATGGCGCTGTAGATCACCAGTTGCAGCAGCGGCGTGTAGATCGCGCCGGTGCGGGTCATGCGCAGTTGCTTGTCGGTGTTGCCCTGGCTGGCTGCCAGAAAGCGCTGCTGCTCATAGGTCTCGCCGCCAAAGCTGCGCACCACCCGATAGCCCTGGATGGTTTCCGAGGCAACGTGGGTCACGTCGCCCATGGCAACCTGGATCTTCTTGCTTTGCTTGCGGAATTTCTTGCTGGCGGTACGCACCATGATCGCAATCAGCGGCAGGATGGCAATCATCACCAGGGTCAGGCGCCAGTTCATCCATAACAGCGAGGCGAACAGGAAGATCACCGTCATGCCTTCGCGGATCACCACCTTGATCGCATCTGTCGCCGCCCCCGTGACCATGGTCACGTTGAACGTGATCCGCGAGATCAGGTGTCCGGAGTTGTGCTTGTCGAAGTAGCGATTGGGCAGGGTCAGCAGGTTGTTGAACAACTGCACCCGCAGGTCATGCACCAACCCCAGGGAAACCTTGGCCAGGAAGTAGTTCCCCAAGTAGGAGCCCAGGCCCTGCCAGGCAGCGATCAGCACGATCAACAGCGGCACCGCCTGCAGCAACCGCATGTCTCGCAAGTAGGGCACAGTGGGAAACAGCGCAGCCTCGGGATTGGACAGGCCATCGACGAAATACTTGAGGATGTAGCCGAGCATGGGCTGGGTCGAAGCGAAGATCAGGAACCCGACGATGCTGATGAGAAACAGACCAATATAGGGCCGCACATAGCCAAGCAGACGGAAGTAGATTTTCAAGCTCGAGGGGCTTGCGCTGGGACTGGAGTCGGTCATATCACGGGAATGTCGTCAAAAAGGAGGCTGACTTTAGCACAGCTTGTTCGAGGTACCGGCACTCCCAAGGGGCCGAGATTGTTCAGCTGACCAACGACACCGCCCGGTATTAATCGTTATGATTGCCAGCTTAACTTCCGGGATGAACGTCTAAGCATGCAACCCAATGCTCTTCGCAACACGTCGAATCGAGTATTCGATTTCATTTGCCTGTGGATTCTGCCGCTAGGGTATCTATTACTGCTCTGCGCGCTGTTTTTCCTCCCCGGCCGCAGCCTGTTGCACAAGCTGTACTACGGCCTGTTCAGCATCCCGACGCTGATTGCCCTATGCACACGCCCCAGCGAACTGAAAGGACTGCTGCGCGAACCTATCTTCATCGCCATGCTGCTGTTCTGTACCTGGGCCATCGCCAGCCTGGCCTGGAGCCCGCCGGTCGACAGCGTGCTGGGAGAGATCAAGACCCCTTTGCATACGCTGATGCTGTTTGCCGGCTGTACCCTGCTGGTTCGCTATCGCAATGACATATTGCAGCCACTGATCTTCTGCGCGGCGATCGTTGCCCTGCTCGCCTCGATCTTCAATCTGTATGTCTTCGTTCGCTACCACACCCCCGATCTGCGCATGGTGGGTGCCGGAGCCTTTGACAATCCGCTGCTGAGCTCCCACGTCTTCGGGTTCTTCTGCGTCTACTGGCTGAGCCTGAGCATGACCTGTCGCCGCTACCAGATGCTCTGGCTGAGCATTCCGGCAATGGCCATCATGTTTGCCGCACTGATTGCCACCGGTTCCAGGACGCCCTTGGTGGCGCTGACCCTGGCCGCTCTCTGGCTGAGCTTCATCAGCTGGAACCGTCGCTCGTTGATGCTGCTTGCGGGCATGGCAGTAGGCGGCGCGGCGGTCCTGCTCCTGTTCTCGCAGATGCTTCTGGAGCGTGGCAGCTCTTCGCGCTTCGACCTCTGGCGCCTGGCGCTGGAACAGATCGTCAATCATCCCTGGATCGGTCATGGCTATAACGCCAGCCTGTCCCTGGACCCGGGTATCGGCTTCCTCCTGGAGGAGCCACACAACTTTGCCCTGGGGGTTCTCTACTATGTGGGCATCTTCGGCCTGCTGCCGTGGCTGTTCATGCAGGCCTGGGCCCTGCTCAAGAGCTGGCAGCTTCGCGCCACCCCCTTGCTGATCCTGGCTTCCAGCTGGTTGGTCTTTGGTATTGGCGCCGGTCTGACAGAAGGCGGCGGGATTCTTTCGCGTCCAAAGGAGCACTGGTTCCTGCTGTGGATCCCCCTGGCCCTGATCGCTGCCCTGTGCATTCACCAGCGCGCCAAACGTTCGCCGCCCCTGCAGGTAGCCTCACTGACCCCGGCCGCAGCCGAACAACTGCTCGCCAATGCCCAGGTCATCGAAGCCGATGGCCTGGGGCCCAAGGTCCTGCGTCTGGAGGATGGCAGTTTCTTCAAGCTGTTCCGCCCTCGTCGCTGGTACACCTCAGGAGGGTTCAACCCCTACTCCGAGCGCTTTGCCGCAAACAGCGAGCAATTACGTGATCTGGGCATTATCACCCCGGTCATCCTGGGCCTGTACCGACTTGCCGACGGCAGCAACGCCGTGCGCTACCAGCCACTGCCTGGGCAGACCCTGCGCCAGCGCCTGCAATTGGCAGGCTCGGCAGACGAGCGCGCGCAGCTGATCAAGGACTTCGGTACGTTCATGGCACGACTGCATGAACAAGGGGTGTACTTTCGCTCGCTGCATCTGGCCAATGTGCTGGTGCTGGAGAATGGCGAGTTCGGCCTGATCGATCTTGCCGATCTGCGGGTTTACCCCTCCTCACTGAGAACTTCACTGCGCCAGCGCAATCTGCGGCACATGCAGCGCTATACCGAAGATCGTGGCTGGCTGTTCAAGGAGCACCTGAACGCACTACAGGTCGGTTATGCCCTGCCCACCTCGATGTCCCGTGCAACCGGCCTGCTCAAGCAACTGCCTGCGAGCGACGAGCGCCAAGGCGCCCACTGAAGCCCTGCACACCCACATCCGTACCCTGGTAGCCGCACAAGGCTGCCAGGGTATCGGGGCACAGGGGATTGAGCCGCTGAACGTCAGGCCTGACGCTGCCGGGCATAGGCCAGGAAGGCTTCGATATCATCGCTGCACAGCTTGTCGGCAAGCCCGTGCAACTCGGCTTCCGGCCAGTCCCACCAGGCACTCTGCAACAACTGCTGGCGCTGTTCTTCGGGGAAGCGCCACCGCAGGAAGCGCGCCGGATTGCCACCGACCACCGCATAGGGCTCCACATCCTTGGTGACCAAGGCCCCCGCCGCGACAATCGCGCCATGGCCAATGGTCACACCGGACAACAGTGTGCTGTTGGAGCACAACCACACATCACTGCCCACCCGCACATCGCCATTGGTGCCGGCATAACCGCTGATATGCGCGGCCTGGGGCAGCATTGCGGGAAAGGGATAGGTGCTGACCCAGTCCGCACGGTGGTGGCCACCGAGAAAAATCTGCACGCCTTCGGCGATCGAGCAGTAAGCGCCAATGCTCAGGGTCGAGCCTTCCTGCCAGTCATGCACCTCAGGCAAGCCATAACTGCCGCGGCCAATGCTGTAACCCGGATAACGCTGCTGGAAGCGCACCACGCCGCGTTCGATTTTCGGCAATTTGCGGATCGCACGCTTGGCGCGCTTTTCAAGAAAGCGTTGAATCCAGCCCATGCTCCGGCGCCCCCTTCAGTCTTTTTCCAGCGGCGAAAAATACAGACGACCCAGCCCACGCCAGGTTTTCTTGTTCCAGGCCTTGAACGGGATCTGCGACAACAATTCACGAGCCAGTTTCCGATCGCGGTTGGACACCTTGAGGAACATCGAGCTGAGGAACTTGTAGCGCACCTCCTCGTACAGCGGATGCTCACTGAACAAAGCGTAGGTGCGCAGGATGTTGTCGATCATGAAGCGGTGGTTCTTGTAGGAGTTGGTGGCGTGCTTGCGATAACGCGCCATCAATACGTTCAAGCCATCGATAAAGTAGCCCGCATGGGTGATCTTCAGCTCGATCAGCAAGTCCTCAAGGCGGATACTCGGGTCGAAACCACCGACCTTCTCCAGTGCCTCACGGCGAATCATCAACGTCGGCGCTGGCGGGTAAGGCTTGCGCTCAAGGAACATGTCATCGAAGTCCAGACGCCGGAACGGCACGTCACGGCGCTGGCGATTTTCGGGAAACAGGTTGCCATCGCTGTCGATCAACTCGATATTGCCGGCACAGATCCCGACTTCAGGCTTGCCGTCCAGGTACGCCACCTGGGTCGCGATACGCTCGGGCAGCATAATGTCGTCGGAGCCGAAGGGCACGATCAGGCTGCCTTTGGCCCGAGCGATGGCGCCATTGAGGGTATTGGTCAGCCCCTGATTCTGCTGGACGCGGAAGTCGAAACCATGCAACGCCTGCAAACGCCGGATACGCTCGACGCTGTCATCGCTTGAACCGTCATCCACAACCAGCAGTTCGATGTTCGAATAGGTCTGGTTGAGCACACTGAGAATGCTCTGCTCGATATAGGGCGCGTGGTTGTAGGAGGCGATGATTACCGTCACCACAGGTTGCTGGTCTGTCATTACTGCCTCTTGCCCGCCTGACTCAATCCCGAGTCAATCAATTGCAGGTACTCCTCGCGGAACACCTCGATATCATGTTCTTTCTGCAGATAGCGATACGCTTGCTGGCCCTTGTCGGCCAGCGCCTCATCGGAGAGCCCCAGGTAATTGTCCAGGGCCGCCTTCAGCGCCGGCACATTGGCCGGTTCCACCGCCAGGCCACCGGCCCCTTCGATCAGCGGCAGCATCGCCGGCACATTGGAAGCGATCACCGGCAACTGCCCGCTCATGCCCTCCAGCAGCGCCAGGCCCAAGCCTTCGGCCAGCGACGGCATGGTCCAGATGTCGAAGGCACGCACGTACTGCAGGGCGTTCTCCTTGAAGCCCAGCAGATGGGCCCGACCCTGCAGCCCCAGACGCTCGATCTCGGCGCGCAGATTGGCCTCTTCGCGCCCGGCGCCAATGATCGCCAGTTGAGTCTGTGGGTACTTGTCCTTGAGCTGAGCAAATGCCTGCAGCAGGTAAGTGTGGCCCTTGACTGGCACCAGGCGCCCCAGAGCGCCGATCAGGCGCACTGAAGGGTCCAACCCCAACAGTTCACGAGAGCGCTCGCGGGAATGCTGCAAGGCTTCGGCCTGTTCGATATCGATGGCGTTGGTGATCGCCCAGGTGTTCTGATCGGTGAAGCCGCACTGGCAATCCAGCAGGTACTGCTTGACCGCGGGCGACACACCGACAAAGCGCCAGTGCCGGTCGATCAGGCGCTGTGTCTGGCGCCGCCGGTAAAACCGGTCGTACTCACCAAAACCGTGGGAAATGCCGATGCACAGTGGGGCCTTCAACCAACGGTTGAGGGTCAACATCATGTTCACTGGCTTGAAGCGATTGCAGATCACCACGTCGAATTTTTCCTTGCGGCAGAACTGATACAGCCGCCACATGGCCCGCAGGCGCATGCCCTTGAGAGACTTGTCGGAAAATTCGAAATACACCGAATGCGCAGCCCGGCTTACCGGATCGTTCGGCCCGGGGCGCCCCCGCAGGAAGGCCGCGGTGACTTCATATCGCTCAGCCGGCAAAGCCTTGACAATCTGCTCGGCCAGATCGGCGAAGTCGTGAGACTTGACGTTGTAGTCCGGCTGCAGCTGCAGGACCTTGAAGCGCTGGCTCATAACTCTCCCCGATGAAAACCTGTGGCATCGATGACCCAGGACGACTCGCTGGCCAGGGCCTGGACTTCCTGGGCATCATGCTCCGGCAAGTCCGACCACTCATTGCGCTTCCAACACACAAAGTGGAAATACGGAAAACTGCGGGCGCCGTCGCGGTCATTGGTCAGATGCCCATCCTTCCAGTACCAGCGCGTCGGAAAATCACGACTGCCGTCATGCCAATCGATCACTCCGCCCGGCGTACTGAACGCCTCAGTGAACTCGCTGCGACGGCGCCATGGATTGAACTTGCCCACCAGCTTGAACAGCGGCTTCGGGAAGTTCTTGCGCCAGAGAAAAATCCGACTGAACGCCCCTTCATCCAGTGCGTGATGCTGCTGATCGGTAAAGCGCGTCTGCCAGTCCTTGATCTGCCTGAACAACTCAAGCTGGCGGGCGCTGTTGCGTATCAGGCACAAGTGCCCAGCGACGCGACGCTCGTGGGTGGAGAACAGGTCATACTTCGCCAGACGATCCGCGGTGAAGTAGGCCCGCAGGTCACCGTAGACCAGGTCGATATCGCCGAAAGCCCAGAAGTCGTAGCCCTCCAGCCGATCAATATGGATATACCCCATTGCTGGCCTGATATCACAGAGCTTGTAGGCCGCATTGGGCGCAAAATCGATGTTCAGGCGCTGGGATACCAAAGCGCAGTAATCAGCAAAGCTGATGCTTTCAAACTGGACGTTAGGCGGCAGATTCTCCGGAGTCCCGCAATCGCTGAAAAACAACCAGTCGATATCCGGATTGCGTCGGCAGCTTTCGAGAAAAAACGGCAGCCAGAATGGCCAGCGCCCGAAATAGGGCATGAGAAACAGGATTCGCGGGCGTGGATTGATCACAAAAGACTCGCTGTCAGGTTAGGGGCACAACAGATTCCTGTGTTTATGCCGGTTTTATCGCTGCCGCAACAGCCAGAACAGTTCGTGCCGCCGTACTGCCTTGCGAAAGAACTCATTCTCTCCCAGGGTCGAAGGCACTCTACTAGCCAGAAGCCATTGTATCGACCTGCGCAGACGCCGCTTGAACGGCATTCTCGGCTGCAGGTCATGCATCATGCCCAAGGCCATGGCCTTGTCATATTGCTCAACCTGGGACAGTGGCAAGCACCAGGGACGCAACACTGTCGTCGAATCGAACACCGGCGGCAAAGCAATGCCCGCCCCCGAATCGCCCATCGGCCAACGATCATTGTCATGCAGGTGATTGGCATAGCCGAGCACAGTGGTCGGTTGCCAGTCCAAGCCCTCCAGCGCCTGCATCACCGCCACCTGGGCGCAGATATGGTCGGGATGAGGGTCCAGTGACGGGTGCGGCAACACCAGCACTTCGGGCCGCGCCTTGAGCAGCAGCTCGCGCAGATCAGCCAACAGGTTGTCCCAGGTCGGCAACCCATCTCGATCGGCGGGCAGCGGGAACGGATTGAACTGGCGGAACAGGCGGATATCGCTCAACTGCGCCTCACGCGAGGCCACCGGCTGCTGCGCAGCGGCCTGCATGGCGGGTAGCTGCAGGCAGAAGTACCCCAGCTGCACGCACTGGGCTTCAGGCACTCCAGCCCAACGCGGCACGGCAATACTGTCCCAGGCCCGCAAGCGACCCTTGATTCGCGCCGCCTCAACTGGGTTCATACCCATGGCCTGATAATGCTCGGCCTCGATTTCCCCCGCTGTCAGGGTCACGATCCAGGCTTCGTCGGCCTGGCTGTACAAGCCAAAGGCTGCCAGTTCGGCATCGTCGGCATGGGGAGCGATCACCATCACTCGCTGGCGCCGGTAGTCGGGATCGCGCCAGGCCATCAACTGGGGCTGGACCCGAATCCGACAGAAACGCCCGCGCAGTTGCAGCTCGCCACCGATCAGGGGGCCAGCCAGGCCGCTAAGGTTGAGATAACGCAGGCCATTGACCCCACGCTCGAACGCTTGACGGTCGAGCGTTGGGCCGCCCAGCACTTCAATGGCCGGATCGAGAAAGCGTCCGATCCAGGAACTCTTGACCTGAACCCCGAGGATCAGCGTCTCATCCGCGGCCAGCTCCTGCGCCGAGTCCACCAGCAGGCGCCCCGCCTCCAGGCGCACTGCGACCTGCCGAGCCTCGTTGCCGAAGTCGTAGCAGTAGTCATCCTTGGGCGAGTAGAACAGGTGATCGGCAAACCAGGCCTCATGGGCCAGCCAGCCGAGAACGGCCAGCAGCAGCGGCAACCACCAGGCCACCAGCACGCCAATCAGCAGCAACAGCACCAGCCCCGCCAGCAGGGCGATTCGTTTATTGCGCCGGTGGCGCTTGAGCAGTTGCTGTTTGCGACTCATGGATGGACTCACACCTGAAAAACCGGCACAGGATTGCACCAACGGTCCTTGTACTCACGGTCGGCGCGACCGAAGGAGAAACGCAGCGGTTTGTCCAGGGCCCGAGCCTGTTCCCAGGCACTCTGGGTGTTGAGGAAGCTCAGCACGCTACCCGGACTGAACTCACGCGTCTGCGGGTCAACACCGCCGTTGACGTACTCCACACTGATCCACTGCGGCGCTTCGACCCGGTAGATCAACTGCACGGCAATCGGCGCATCGTTGAGGAAAATCACCGAGCCGATCAGCAGCTCGCGCAAGCGTTCCAACACCTCGGCCATACGTTCGGCGCCAGTGGCCGGAAAGCCCCAGCGGCGCTGGAACAGGTCACAGTAAATGGCCGCCAGTTCAGCACTGGTGAAATCACTGACCGCGCGCACCACTCCGCCCGCCTCTTCCAGCAGACGCAGTTCGCGACGCTGGTTGTAGCGAAATTTCTTCGACAGCTCTTCAGGGGTACGGGCCATGGCCAATTGTTCGGCCTGAGGCTTGAGGGTGCTGAAGCGCCCTTCGTTAAGCGCAGAAAGGTAACGCCCGCGATGACGCAGCGGCACCTGGGCATCGGCGGCGGCCGGCAGGATCAGCTCGGCATTGCCGATGTCGAACAAGCCCTTCTTGCCGGCTCGCTTGAGCACGTCCTTGGACAGCGCCAGATCCCGCCCCCAGGTGGCAATGGCCGCCTGCAGATGGCCGTCCTGTTCCCAGGCCAGATAACGCACGGGAATCTGCGCCAGGTCTGCCAGTTGCTCCACCACCAGCGGATGAGTCGCCACACTGCCACCAAACCGCTGCCAGGCCTCGGCATAGGTCGACGCATCAATGACTGACCAGCCACGTTCGCGCCAGCCTTGAAATCGATTGAGCATCAGCCCCTCGCGGTCAGATCGGTGACTTGCGGCAAACGCCAGAACACATCGCGTACAGCACGGTCGGAGAAACGCTCGCGCAGGCGGTCGAGCATCAGTTCGGCACAGACCCGGCGCTGATGATCATCCATCGCGGCCAGGTGCTGCAGCCCTTGGGCCATATGCTCGGCGTCTCCCAGAGGAAACAGAATGCCCACGCCCTCTACCACTTCCTTTGCACCACCACAGGCGGTGGCCAGCAACGGCACACCGGCCGCCATGGCTTCCAGCAGGACCATGCCAAAGGGTTCGTGATCGGAGCTCAAGGCAAATACGTCGAACGCACGGAAATAGCGCCGAGCCTCCGGCACCTGCCCGAGGAACAACACACGATCAGCCACACCCAGTTCACGGGCCAGGGATTTCAGATCCTTCTCCAGGCGCCCGGTCCCCAGAATTGCCAGCTGACTCTGCTGAGGCAATTGCGGCACGGCGGCGGCAAAGCCCCGCAGCAAAGTGGCCTGATCCTTGTCCGGGTGCAGGCGTCCGACGTTGCCGACAATCCAGGCATCCGCGGACAGACCCAGCTCACTGCGGGCCTGGGCCGCGTCCAACTGGCTGGCCTGCAAGGCGTCCAGGTCGATGCGGTTGTACAGCGTCTGGATTCGCGCCGTAGGCCATTTGGGCAGGCAGGCACGCATGTCGTCACGTACCGCGTCGGAAACCCCCAGCAGGCTCAGGCGCTTGCGAAACAGCCCGGCGAAAATCTGCCGGCTACGGCGCTTGTAGTCGGAAAACGCGTGATGAACTCCGATCACCGGCAAGGCGGTCCCCAGCAAGGCGATATAGATCGGCTTGAAGCGATGAGCGATGCAAAAACTGAAATTGCGCGAAGCGGCAATCTTGCGCAGGTCACGAATGGCACCCAGCTTGAGGCCACGAATGGCCTTGGAGCTGTATTCCATGAACAGCACTTCATCGGACGCACAGCCGGCAGCCACATCGGCATCGGCGGCCCCGGTGAGAAACACCGTGGTCACCCGATAGCCGCTGCCCGCGAACAGGTTGGCGTATTGCCGAGCGCAGTCCAGGAACGGCCCGTCATAGCCGTGGCAGAACTGCAGCACATGGCGTTCAGCCGAGCGTGTCATAAGGGTCCACGCCGTCTTTGACCACCAGAATGTCTTCCATGATCAGGTACTGCAGATCGGAACCGTAGAACATGTTCAGGGCGTCGGTCGGCGAGCAGATCATCGGCTCGCCACGGCGGTTCAACGAGGTGTTCAGCGACACGCCGTTACCGGTCAGGACTTCCAACGCTTTCATCATGTCGTAGTAGCGCGGGTTGTATTCGCGCTTGAGCACCTGAGCCCGGGAGGTACCGTCTTCGTGAACCACTTCCGGCACCCGGGTCTTCCACTCTTCAGCCACTTCGAAGGTGAAGGTCATGAATGGCGCCGGATGGTCGACCTTGATCATCTGCGGGCCGACAGTGTCGAGCATCGACGGGCAGAAAGGCCTCCAGCGCTCGCGGAATTTGATCTGCTCGTTGATCCGGTCGGCAACGCCCGCGGCGCTCGGGCAACCGATGATCGAGCGACCGCCCAGGGCCCGTGGACCGAACTCCATACGGCCTTGGAACCAGGCCACCGGATTGCCATCCACCATGATCTTGGCAATACGCTCAGGCGTGTTGTCGATTTGCCGCCAGGCCGGTTTGTTCGGGTGACGGGCACAGGCCGCGATCACGTCTTCGTTGCTGTAGGACGGGCCGAGATAGACGTGTTCCATCTTCTCTACCGGCACACCACGGGCATGGGACACGTACGCAGCAGCACCCACTGCAGTGCCGGCGTCGCCGGAAGCCGGCTGCACGAACAGCTCTTTGACTTCAGGACGGGCAATGATCTTCTGGTTCAGCTTGACGTTCAGCGCGCAGCCGCCAGCGAAGGCCAGCTTGCCGGTTTCCTTGAGGACGTCGCCCAGGTAGTGGTCGATCATCTGCAGGGCCAGTTTCTCGAACAGCGCCTGCATGCTCGCGGCGTAGTGGATGTACGGCTCGTCGGCGATGTCGCCTTCGCGCTTGGGACCCAGCCACTCGATGAGTTTTGGCGAGAAGTAGAACCCCTTGCCCTTCTCTTTGTAGCGACGCAGGCCAATGACGTTGGCGTAGTCGGTGTTGATCACCAGTTCGCCGTTTTCAAAGCTGGCCAGACGGGAGAAGTCGTACTTGCTGGCATCGCCATAAGGCGCCATGCCCATGACCTTGAACTCGCCGTCGAGCATCTCGAAGCCGAGGAACTCGGTGATAGCGCCATACAGGCCACCCAGGGAGTCCGGGTCGAAGAATTCCTTGATCTTGTGGATCTTGCCGTTTTCACCGTAGCCAAAGAAGGTGGTGGCGTACTCACCCTTGCCGTCGATCCCGAGGATCGCGGTCTTCTCCTTGAAACCCGAACAGTGATAGGCACTGGAAGCGTGAGCCAGGTGGTGTTCCACCGGCTCGATCTTGATCTTCTTCGGATCGAAACCCAATTGCTCCAGGCACCAGACGATCTTCTTGCGATAGCGCTTGTAGCGACGGTTGCCCATCAGGATCGCGTCCAGGGCGCGGTCCGGCGCATACCAGTACCGCTTGGCGTAGTGCCAGCGCGCCTTGCCGAACAGGCTGATAGGGGCGAACGGGATCGCTACCACGTCAACGTCGGAAGGCTTGATCCCGGCCTGCTCCAGGCAGAACTTCGCCGACTCGTAGGGCATGCGGTTCTTTGCATGCTTGTCGCGCACGAAACGCTCTTCTTCAGCGGCGGCAATCAGCTTGCCGTCGATGTACAGGGCTGCTGAAGGATCATGGCTAAGGGCGCCGGACAGGCCAAGAATCGTCAATGCCACAGGGGTCTAGCCTCGTTTAGTCTGCATGCGGGCGCAGTGCGCCTTGAAAATAAAGTGTGCTCGCAAAGGGGCGAGAAACAACGAAAGGGCGGGATTATAACGTAAAAGCAGGGGCAAGCCTCTAGCGGCAAGCGGCAAGCCAGGGCGCTGCATCCGCCACGGCCCACAGCCGCTGCCAGCAGCAGCGGCTATAGGTCGCAGATCAGGCCTCGGCGCTATGGACCGTTTTGGGCAGCCGCTGATCAATCACTTGATACAAATTGCTGCTTTCGGGCCAGTTGCGCATGAAACGTGCGCGGTCTCGGGCAAAAGCCGGAGCAAAACTGCTCAGACTGGCGTGCTGACACATGGAATCGAGATCGATCAGGGCCCAGCGATCTTCCTGCCAGAACAGATTGTGACCCTTGAAGTCGCCGTGACTGATGCGCTCCTTGATCAACTGGGCAAACAGCTGATCCAGCGCCAGCAACTCCGACTCAGGCGCCTCGCCGCTGCCCACGAACGGCGCAAAACGCTCGATGATGTCCGGCCCCGGCAGGTACTCGGTCACAAGATAGGCCCGACGGCGCAACCACAGAAAACGCTGCTCCAGCACCGCCAGGGGCCTGGGCGTGGCAATCCCCAGGAATTCCAGGCGATTGCCTTCACGCCAGGAGTGCCAGGCCCGGCTCGGGCGCCAGAAACGCTTGAGCCAATGCGCCAAGCCCTTGATGTTGTAGCGTTTGACCACCAGGGTCCGCCCCGCGACCTCGACCCGACCAACGCTGGCGGCGCCACCGGTCTTGTACAGATGCCCCTGGTCCAGCAGGGCATCGGCCTGCTCCAGCACAGGCAGCATCGCCGCCTCTTCCTCGCGACGGATCGCCCGCAAGGCGAAAGGTCCGCGCTGCACGCTGAACAGCGTGCACTCACGGCCAACCTTGTTGAGAAAGTCCCGCAGGCGCCATCCACGTACCTTGCTCACCTGCTTTTCCAAAGCTTCCAGGGGCAAGGCATGCTCGGCATTGCTCAGCAGGTAATGCACCAGCAACTCTTCAGTGAAGGGCTCCAGGCTCTTGGGTAGCTGGGCGAAGAACACTCCCAGGTTTTCCAGGACCTTTTGCCGGGACAGGGGTTTGCCAGCCTCTTCGACACAGATCCCCGCGCCATCGATCAGGTGCAGCTTGCCGCCATGACGCAGCAGGTTGTCCAGGTGCAGGTCTTCCTGCCACAGGCCCTTGGCGTGCAGCAGGGCGATCGCCCCAAGCGCCTCAGCCAGCACGGCAGCCTGCTCATCGGCCAGCACCGGCAGCTTTTCCACCTGTTTCCAGGCATCGCCAAGGCTCTGTGCCCCTTCCAGGAACTCGAAGAGCAACCAGCCGCCCTCGCCTTCCTGCAAGCCGTCCGCCAGCAGCAGCGGCGTAGTCAGCCCCTGCTCCGCCAGCAGGCGTACGCCCTGCAATTCCCGCTGAAAATGCCGCGCAGCCTTGGGCCCCACCAGCAACTTGGCCAGCACCGGACGCCCACGCCAGACCCCGGCGCCAACATAGCGCTGTCCCGGCAGCACTCGCAGCAGGGTCAGCAACTGCAACTGTGCCGGGCCGGCGGCGTCCGCCAGCTCCAGACTCAGGGGCAGGGCCGGGCTGCGCCCGCTGTTTTTCAGCTCGGACAAACGCATCAGCGAGATTCCTTGTGACTGCTGCGAGCACTGAGGCGATCGGCCCAGGCGCCCACCAGGGAGCTGTCCGGGGGTTGATCCAGATAGGCCGCCAACAGGCAGCGCACTTCGTCGGCACTCCACACCGAAGCCCGGCGCAGCAAAGGCTCCAGGTCCTTGACCCGGTCGCGCTGACCGAACAGCAAGGGCCGGGTTTTCTCCAGGTCGATCAACTGCGCCTGATACCCCTCGCCATGGCCTTGCAGGAAAATATGCTTGGGATAGAAGCAGCCATGCACCTGACGCAGACTGTGCAGTTGCCGGGCCAGTTGCCCACAAGCCTTGAGCACCGCCTGGTGCTGAAGGTCACTGAGTTCATCCCAACGCAACAGCAGCGCATCCAGGTCGTCCCAACCATCCAGGGCCCGGGTCAGGAGTATGGCCCGGGACTCGCCATTGACCTTGCGCATGCCAAAGAACACCGCCTGCAACGCAGGAATGCCCAACTGCTGATAACGCCGGATGTTGCGAAACTCCCGGGCGAAACTCGGTTCGCCGAAAGGCCGATGCAGGGTCCGGGTCAGGTAGTTGGTCTGTCGCTTGAGATAGAACCCCTGCCCTTCCACATCCAGGCGAAAGACACTGCTGCTGCCGCCGCGACTGGTATTGGGCTCATCCACCGCATCCAATTGCGTGGTCCACAACTGGTCAAAAGTGCCGAGACCGTTACGCTCCAGTAGCGCACGCTCCTCGGACGCCAGAAAATCAGTCATTCGCGCCCCTCGAAAAATCTCACCACGTGGCGAATACGCTCCTTGTCGGCGGCACTCAGGCGATCGCGCTGGCGATACTGCAGATAGAAACGCAGGCGCTGAGTGGCCGACAGATGATATTTGGCCACCTTGTCCAGGCAGGCCAGGTCCTTGGTGATCCGGTACTTGAGCCAGAATCCACGCCAGAAATCGCCGTTCGGACAGTCGATCAGGTACAACCGATCCTGATCGTCGATCAGCAGGTTGCGCCACTTCAAATCGTTGTGGGTAAAGCGGTGGTCATGCATGACCCGGGTATAGGCCGCCAGCTGACGACTCACCCCGTCGACCCAGCGCCGATCCTTGAGCCGCGGATCGTTGCGGTCGGCCAGCACCGACAGGTCCTCGGTGCGCGGCAGCTCGCGTGTGATCATCGCCCCCCTGGCATAGGCCAGGCCACGACGCTCCAGGCCCCAGGCCACCACATCGGCAGTGGGAATTCCCCACTTGGCGAAGCGCTTGAGGTTCTGCCATTCGAACTTGACCCGGGGCTTGCCCAGGTAGCGCCGCAGGTTCTTGCCGGCACCGGTATAGCGCTTGACGTAGTAATTGACGCCGGCACGCTTGACTCGAATGACCTCAGACAGAGGGTCCCGGGTCAGATGCTCGCCCTGCAGGGAAAATACCGCTTCCAGACTGCCGAAGTCTTGCGCCAACTCGTGATAGGCGGGGTCCAGGTTCCAACTCGCCATCAGAGTGCGTCTCCGTACCGCTGCTTGCGTGCATAGAGTTTTTCCGCCTTGCCTTCGAGCCAGGACAGCAGCGCCGCTTCTTCGGCGAGGATCTGCCGCAGCGGCTGCTGGAAATAGCCCTTGAGGAAGCGCAACTTGTCGCGGCGCGTCAGGCCGATATCCAGGGCGGAGAAATACAGGGCTGCCAAGTCCTTGTTGCGCCAGCGCAGGGTGATCTTCGCCCGGGTCTGGGCACGATGCAGGTCGATCACCGAAAGTTTCAGTTCAGCGGGTGTGATGGGACGGTCGGTGTGCAGCAGGAAATGGCAGATGTAGCAGTCGCGGTGATTGACCCCGGCACGATGCATCGTGCCGGTCATGCGCGCCACTTCGGCGATCAGCGCCCGCTTCAGAGCAGGCGCGGGCGGCTGCTTGACCCAGTCGATACTGAAGTCTTCAAGGCTGACGGTGGGCGCCAGCTCCTCGGTGACGATGAACGAGTGCTGGTCCGCCGGGTTGCTGCCGCGCTCGCCGTAGGCCACGGCCGTCATGGTCGGCACGCCAACCTGATGCAGACGCTCCAGCGCCCGCCATTCCTGGCCGGCACCCAGCACCGGCAGCTTGGCGGTGATCAGGTTCTTGACGATCTCGCCCCAGCCAATGCCACGATGGATCTTCACGAAATAACCGCGACCCTCGACTTCCGTACGCAAGGTACGGCGCGCTTCCAGCTCACGGTAGACCTGGCCCTTGAGCCCCTCGACTTCGGCGAACGCATCACGTCCTGCCCAGAGGGTCTTGAAGGGTTCGGCAAGCATCAACTTCATCGGTGTTGCTCCGCCAGAATCACATCCGCAGCGTGCTGCGGCATGCTGTAAAGGTCGGCCGTCTCGGCGAACGCCAGGCCATTACGGCTCCAGGTCGCGCGTGCAGCGTCGTCGGTCAACAGGGTGGTGAGGTATTGATTGAGCTGCGCCTGCTCGAACGGCTCATCCAGCACCAGGCCGCTTTCGGCCTCGGCGATGTAATGGGCGTAACCGCAGACCGCGCTCACCAGCACCGGCAAGCCAGCCACCAGGGCTTCAAGCAGTACGGTGCCGGTATTTTCGTTGTAGGCCGGATGAATCAGCAGGTCGGCCCCCAGCAGGAAACGCGGGATATCACTGCGCCCCTTCATGAACTGCACCTGGTCGCTCAGCCCCAATGCAGCACTTTGTACCTGGAATACCTTGGGGTCGTCCTGGCCGATTACAAACAGCCGGGTGCGTTTTTTCAGCGCCGAGGGCAACGCTGCCAACGCCTTGAGGCTGCGATCCACACCCTTGGTCTTGAACCCGGAGCCGATCTGCACCAACAGCAGTTGGTCATCCTTCAAGGCGAACTCACGACGGAACTCAGCGCGGATCTCGGCGGCGTTGGCAGGTGCCCGGCGGTCCTGGGCAATGCCCGGTGGCAGCAGGTGGAAGCGCTCCAGCGGGGTGTCGTAATGCTTGATGAACAGCGGCTGCTGGACCTCGGAGATCATCAGGATCTCGGTCTTGGCATCCTTGGCGAACACCGCCCGCTCGTACTCGGCGAAATGCCGGTAACGCCCCCAGCGACGGTACAGGGAGTGCCGCAGGTTCTGCGCCTTGTCCTCGAAGCAGCCGTCGGCGGCGTAGTACACGTCCAGCCCCGGCATCTTGTTGAAGCCGATCAGCCGGTCCACCGGACGCTTGGCCAGGTCGGCCTCCATCCAGGCGCTGAGTTTTTCGTTGCGACGATGGTTGAACAGCGCCTTGACCGGCGCTACCAGCACTTCGAAGCCGGGAGGCACGTCGCCTTCCCAGATCAGGGTGTAGACGCGGATCTGGTGCCCGCGGCGCTGGCACTCCAGGGCTATGCGCATGAAGTCGCGCTGCAGGCCGCCGAAGGGGAAATACTTATAAAGGACAAAAGCCAATTGCATCAGCGCGGCTCCTCAGCCAGTAACAAGGTGCTCAGTCGGCTGGCGACACGCTCGGGGTTCAGGCGAGTGAAGCACAGTGGCCACTCGCGTTTGATGTCATAGCGCTGCTGATCCACAGCGGTGGGCTGGTAGGTGCATTTCTTCTGCAGGCACGGCGCACAGGGGAAGTTGCTCCCCAGGTGAATCTGCACCTTGCCATAGGCGCCGGTCAGGCCCGGGTTGGTGGGGCCGAACAGCGAAATGGTCGGAACATCCAGAGCGGCGGCAAGGTGCCCGAGACCGGTGTCCACGGCCACGCAGGCCTGAGCGTCAGCCAGCACCTTGGCGACTCCGGCCAGGTTCAGCTTGGGCAGTACCGTGGCGTTTTTCAGGCCATTGGCGATACGCTCCGCCCGGGCCTTCTCGGCAGCATTGCCCCAGGGCAGCTTGACCTCGACCCCGAGCATGCCCATGCGCTCGGTCAGTTCGCGCCAATAGGCCTCAGGCCAATGCTTGGTGTCCCAGGTGGTGCCATGGAGAAACAGCACAAAAGGCTTCTTGCGCGGCAACTCCACCAGCTTTTCGACATTCAGGCCATAGTCACCCAGCCCCTGGGGCAAGTCGTAGCCCAGGGCCACGGCGAACAGTTGGCGCACCCGCTCCACCGCATGTTGCCCACGGGCTACCGCCAGGCGCCGCGAGTAGAAACGCGAAGCCAGGGGTTCACGGGCAGAGTGCTTGTCCAGCCCCGCCACCGGGGCGCGCACGTAGCGGGTCAGCCAGGCGCTTTTCAACAAGCCCTGGGCATCGATCACCAAGTCGTACTTGGTCGAGCGCACGCTCTGTTTGAAACGCCGCCACTCGCCGCTCTTGATGGTCTGCCAGAGGTTCTTGCGCCAGCGACGGATCGCCACCGGAATCACCTTGCCTACCGCCGGATGCCAGGAGGGAATCTCGGCGAAGCCTTCTTCCACCACCCAGTCGAACTTGATCCCCGGGATCGCTCGCGCGGCATCGGTAAGGGCCGGCAATGCATGAATCACATCACCCAGGGAGGAGGTCTTGATCAACAGTACCCGCAACTTACTGGACCTCGACCACAGTGCCCTGCAACCGCTGCAGGGCTTCGTTCACCGGCTGCGGCAGAAGTTGGCGCAGGCAGTTGTAATGACCGAAACGACAAGTGCGATCGAAACACGGACTGCACTCGATCCCCAGGCGCACCACTTCGACCTGATCCGCCAGGGGCGGAGTGAAGCCCGGGGAGGTGGAGCCATACACCGCCACCAGCGGGCGATTCAACGCGGCCGCCACGTGCATCAGCCCGGAGTCGTTGGACACCACCGAATCGGCACAGGACAGCAGGTCGATGGCCTCGGCCAGCGAGGTTTCGCCGCTGAGATTGGTCGACTCCTCGCGCAACCCGGGAATCAGCCGTCCGCGGATTTCTTCACCCACCGCGTGATCGTTCTTCGAACCGAACAGCCAAACTTGCCAGCCCTCGCGGATCTTGGCCTCGGCCACCTGGGCGTAATGCTCGGACGGCCAACGCTTGGCCTCACCGAACTCCGCTCCGGGGCACAACGCCAGCACCGGGCGATCCAGGCTCAGGCCAAACTTGGCCAGGGCCGCCTCGCGGCTTTGCGGATCGATCTGCAGGCTCGGGCGTGGATAGGGCTGAGGCAATTCGGCGCCCGGCTCATAGGCCAGGGCCATGAAACGCTCGATCATCAACGGGTAGCGCTCTTTGTCGAGCTTGCGCACATCGTTGAGCAGGCCGTAGCGGAACTCGCCACGCCAACCGGTGCGTTTGGGGATACCGGCAAAGAACGGTACCAGGGCTGACTTCAGCGAGTTGGGCAACAGAATGGCCTGATCGTACTGACCGGCCAGGGACTTGCCGATACGCCTACGGGTCGCCAGTTCCAGGGCACCGTGACCAAGAGGAAAGCTCAAGGCCCGACGCACCTGGGGCATGCGCTCCAGGATCGGCCGGCTCCACTCGGGGGCCAGCACGTCGATCTCGCATTGTGGATGACGCTGTTTCAGGCACTCGAAGAGTGTCTGCGCCATCACCATGTCACCGACCCAACTGGGCCCAACGATCAGAATATTCATGTGGTTTCCATAAACGAGCCGGGGAGGCATACGCCTCCCCGCCTCGAGAATCCAGCACCGCGGCCTTCACCGTCGGTTCAGTTGGGGCGAGCCTCGCAGCCCGCCGAATACAATTGCGGCCGCATTATGCCGTTTAGCTTAGCCCCAGCTCGCGCCAAATTCGTAACACTTCCCGTCGTTCGGTCACGAATTGATCACCGTTAATGATTCCAGCCTCATTCTGCAACGCCTGACGGTGTGCCGCGGAACGGTAGGCCTTGTAGACCTCGCGCAGCAGGCTGGCATCGCTCGCCGGCAGCAGCCCGACCTGCTCCAGACCTTCCAGAATGCGGATGTTATCGGTGTAACGCAGCAATGACGGGTGCTCTTCGGACCACGCCAGGGCCGCGTATTGCACCATAAATTCGATATCGACGATACCTCCGGCGTCCTGCTTGAGGTCGAACGGCGCCGTGGCTTCGAAGGCGTTGGCCGCGGTTCCGGCGGCAGTCAGGCGACTGCCCAGGTTGTCGCGCATCTTGGCCCGCATCTCGCTGACTTCCTGACGCAGCTTGGGCAGGTCGCGTTTTTTGCCCAGCACCACGGCCCGGACCTTTTCAAAGGCCTGGCCGACATCCTGGCTGCCCACCAGCACCCGCGCCCGTACCAGCGCCTGATGCTCCCAGGTCCAGGCCTCGTTCTCCTGATAACGGGCAAAAGCGCCCAAGGAACTCACCAGCAGACCCGAAGCGCCGGACGGCCGCAGGCGCATATCCACTTCGTACAGCTGGCCGGAGTTGGTCTGAGTGGTCAGCAGATGGATGATGCGCTGCCCCAGCCGGGTGAAGAACTGCGCCCCATCTATGGGTTTGGGCCCATCGGTTTCCGCTTGGGGATCACCATCATGGATGAACACCAGATCCAGGTCGGAACCGTGGCCCAGCTCGATGCCACCGACCTTGCCGTAACCGACGATGATGAAGCCCGGATCACACAAGGTGCCGTCGCTGCGCTGTGGCGCGCCGTACTTGGCTACGGTCTGGCGCCAGGCCAGGGCCAGCACCTGCTCCAGAATCGCCTCGGCGAGCCAGGTCAGATAATCACTGACCTTCATTAAAGGCAGGCTACCGGCGATTTCCGAGGCGGCCACCCGCAAACGGTGAGCCAGCTTGAAGTGGCGCAGGGCCTCCATCTGCTGCTCCAGGTCGTCCTCGGGAATTCGCGTCAGGCGCTCGCGCAGTTCGGCTGCCAGTTCCGGCGCCAGGGGCGGCTTGAACAGGCGCCCCTCGTTGAGCAACTCGTCAAGCAGCAGAGGGAAACGGGTGATCTGCTCGGCAATCCACGGACTGGCCGCGCACAGGGTCAGCAAGCGGCGCAAGGCGCCCGGGTTTTCGGTGAGCAATACCAGATAGGCCGAACGCCGCGCCACCGCCTCAACCAGCGGCAAGACCCGCTCCAGGACCAGGTCCGGATTGGCATGTTCGACAGCCTGGGCCAGCAGCCGCGGAATAAAGGCGTCCAGACGCTCACGCCCCAGGCGCTGCATGGCCCGCAACTGCGGACTGCCGCGCAAGCTGGCGAGAGCCCGCAGGGCCTTGGGCGCATCGACAAAGCCGCCCTCCTGCAGCTGTCGGCAGGCGGCCTCCTCGTCCTGGGCTTCCTCCCACAACGGCAACCACTCACCTCCCACCACCACTTCGCTTTCAGCGCCTTCGTCTTCATCGGGATCGGCAATCACCTGGCGGAAGTGCCACTCCACCCGCCCGCGCCAGTACATCAATTGCTCATGGAAGGCGCTCCAGTCGGCAAAGCCGAGCATAAAAGCGATCCGCGCCTGGTCCTGGGGATTGTCCGGCAGCATCTGGGTCTGCCGGTCGGCGATGGCCTGGATCGCATGCTCGGTGTAGCGCAGGAATTCGTAACCTTCACGCAACTCACTGATCACCGCCGCCGGCAAATAGCCCTGCCCCTCCAGGGTACCCAGTACCTTTAATAAAGGACGCTGCTGCAGGCTCAGGTCGCGACCGCCGTGAATCAACTGAAAGGCCTGGGCGATGAACTCCACCTCGCGAATGCCCCCCGAGCCCAGCTTGATATTATCGGCCATGCCCTTGCGCCGGACTTCCTGCTGGATCAGTTGCTTCATGGTGCGCAGCGCTTCGATGGCGGAAAAGTCCAGGTACCGGCGATAAACGAAGGGCCGCAGCATATCCAGCAATTGCGCCCCGGCCACCTGATCCCCCGCCACCACCCGGGCCTTGATCATGGCGTAGCGCTCCCAGTCGCGCCCCTGGTCCTGGTAGTACTGTTCCAGGGCATTGAAACTCAGCACCAGGGCACCGGCGGACCCGTAAGGCCGCAAGCGCATGTCGACCCGGAACACGAAACCGTCGACGGTCATGGGGTCCAGAGCCTTGATCAGACGCTGGCCCAGACGGATGAAGAATTCCTGATTGTCCAGGGGGCGCTTGACGCCCACCGTCTCGCCGCCTTCGGGATAGGCGAAGATCAGGTCAATGTCCGACGACAGGTTGAGCTCCACCGCTCCCAGCTTGCCCATCCCGAGAATGACCATCTGCTGGGGCTCGCCGCTGCGGCCACCAGTGGGCACGCCGAACTGCTGGCTGTGCCGCCGGTAGAGCCATTGATAGGCCTGATCGATACAAGCGTCGGCCAGGTCGGAAAGGTCACGGCAGGTTTGCACCAGATCCGCCCGCCGGGTCAGGTCGCGCCAGATAATCCGCACCTGCTGGCGAGTGCGCTGGCGACGCAGTACGCGCCCCAGTTGATCGTCGGTCTCGGCCGTTTGCACCGCCACTGCTATCTGCGCGCACAACTCACCCGCAGCAAAAGCCCGGTCCAGCTCACCGGAGCGCACCAGCTCCAGCAACATCAAAGGGTCACGCAGGCTCTGTTCAATAACAAAGTCGCTGGCGGCGCTGACCCGGGCAAACTCGGCCCAGCGCTCGGCGCTCCAATCCGCGACATCGGGGCCGCCTTCAAGGGCCGCCACCGCAGCGCGGAACGACTGCTCTGCACGGCTGACCAATGGCAGGAGAATCGCGGGGACTGGGGCAAGCGCGGGCAGACTCATGGGCTATCCTTGATCGGCGTGGAAAAGGCAGGCGGAGAGGGATATCGAGGGCAGGCAGCCTGATGGACTGTCGAACAAAAGTTAGAAATAGCTGAAAATAGGTTTTTTTTAGCAGGCGGCATTAATTTATTACCTATTCCCGTTAGTCACCGACCAACAGTAACGATTATTCTCACAACGCAGCAGGAGGCCATAAGCCGCTCTTCTGTAGTTTTACTACTCGTATATACATTCGAAAGGCTGAAATGGCCGACGATTTGTAGTAAAACTACACGCCGCCGGATCAACCTCCGGCAATCCAAGAATTTATAATCGTCTGCCCACAAGGCCAGTCGCAAACTCAGGCAACCGATTCTGGAAGCCTTTCCGCCCTGGAGCAAGCCATGCAAGACCTCGATCCCGTCGAAACCCAGGAATGGCTGGACGCCCTGGAATCGGTTCTCGACAAAGAAGGCGAAGACCGTGCTCACTATCTGATGACCCGTATGGGCGAACTCGCGACCCGCAGCGGCTCGCAACTGCCCTACGCCATCACCACGCCGTACCGCAACACGATTCCCGTCACCCACGAAGCACGCATGCCTGGCGACCTGTTCATGGAACGCCGCATTCGCTCGCTGGTACGTTGGAACGCGTTGGCCATGGTCATGCGTACGAACCTGAAAGATTCTGACCTGGGCGGTCACATCTCCAGCTTCGCCTCCAGCGCCACTTTGTATGACATCGGCTTCAACTACTTCTTCCAGGCCCCGACCGACGAACACGGCGGCGACCTGATCTACTTCCAGGGTCACGCATCGCCAGGCGTCTACGCCCGTGCGTTCATGGAAGGCCGCATCACCGAAGACCAGATGAACAACTTCCGCCAGGAAGTGGATGGCAACGGTCTGTCGTCCTATCCGCACCCGTGGCTGATGCCTGACTTCTGGCAGTTCCCGACTGTTTCCATGGGCCTGGGCCCGATCCAGGCGATCTACCAGGCACGCTTCATGAAGTACCTGGAAGCCCGCGGTTTCATCCCGGCCGGCAAGCAGAAAGTCTGGTGCTTCATGGGCGACGGCGAGTGCGACGAGCCGGAATCCCTGGGCGCGATCTCCCTGGCCGGCCGCGAGAAGCTGGACAACCTGATCTTCGTCATCAACTGCAACCTGCAGCGCCTCGACGGCCCGGTTCGCGGCAACGGCAAGATCATTCAGGAACTCGAAGGCGTGTTCCGTGGTGCCCAGTGGAACGTCAACAAGGTGGTCTGGGGCCGTTTCTGGGACCCACTGCTGGCCAAGGACGTCGACGGTATCCTGCAACGTCGCATGGACGAAGTCATCGACGGCGAGTACCAGAACTACAAGGCCAAGGACGGCGCGTTCGTCCGTGAGCACTTCTTCAATACCCCTGAACTCAAAGCGATGGTTGCCGATCTGTCCGACGACGAGATCTGGAAACTCAACCGCGGCGGCCACGATCCGTACAAGGTCTATGCGGCCTACCACGAAGCGGTCAACCACAAAGAGCAACCAACCGTCATCCTGGCCAAGACCATCAAGGGTTATGGCACCGGCGCCGGCGAAGCGAAGAACACCGCGCACAACACCAAGAAAGTCGACGTCGACAGCCTGAAGCTGTTCCGCGACCGTTTCGACATTCCGGTGAAAGACGACGACATCGAGAACCTGCCGTTCTTCAAGCCAGAAGAAGGCAGCGCCGAAGCCCGCTACCTGAGCGAGCGTCGTGCTGCACTGGGCGGCTTCGTGCCTCAGCGTCGCGCCAAGAGCTTCAGCATCCCGACTCCGCCACTGGATACCCTCAAGGCCATCCTCGACGGTTCCGGCGACCGCGAAATCTCCACCACCATGGCCTTCGTGCGGATCCTCGCGCAGTTGGTCAAGGACAAGGAAATCGGCCAGCGTATCGTGCCGATCATCCCGGACGAAGCCCGTACCTTCGGTATGGAAGGCATGTTCCGTCAGTTGGGCATCTACTCCTCCGTCGGCCAGCTCTACGAGCCAGTCGATAAAGATCAGGTGATGTTCTACCGCGAAGACAAGAAGGGCCAGATCCTCGAAGAAGGCATCAACGAAGCGGGCGCCATGAGCTCCTTCATCGCTGCCGGTACTTCGTACTCCAGCCACAACCAGCCGATGCTGCCGTTCTACATCTTCTACTCGATGTTCGGCTTCCAGCGCATTGGCGACCTGGCCTGGGCTGCCGGCGACAGCCGCACCCGCGGCTTCCTGATCGGCGGTACCGCCGGCCGTACCACCCTCAACGGTGAAGGCCTGCAGCACGAGGACGGTCACAGCCACATGCTGGCCGGGACCATCCCGAACTGCCGCACCTTTGATCCAACCTACGGCTACGAGCTGGCGGTGATCATCCAGGACGGCATGAAGAAGATGACCGAAGAGCAACAGGACGTCTTCTACTACATCACCGTGATGAACGAGTCCTACCAGCAGCCAGCCATGCCGGCCGGTGTCGAGGAAGGCATCATCAAGGGCATGTACCTGCTGGAAGAAGACACCCGCGAAGCCGCGCACCACGTGCAACTGATGGGCTCCGGCACCATCCTGCGTGAAGTTCGCGAAGCGGCGAAGATCCTGCGTGACGAGTTCAACGTCGCTGCCGACGTCTGGAGCGTGACCAGCTTCAACGAACTGCGTCGCGACGGCCTGGCCGTAGAGCGCAGCAACCGTCTGCACCCTGGCCAGAAGCCGAAGCTGAGCTACGTCGAAGAGTGCCTGAACGGCCGTAAAGGTCCGGTCATCGCCTCCACTGACTACATGAAGCTGTTTGCCGAACAGATCCGCCAGTGGGTGCCGTCCAAGGAATTCAAAGTCCTGGGTACCGACGGTTTCGGCCGCAGCGACAGCCGCAAGAAACTGCGTCACTTCTTCGAAGTAGACCGTCACTTCGTGGTGTTGGCAGCCCTGGAAGCCTTGGCTGACCGTGGTGACATCGAACCTAAGGTCGTGGCTGAAGCCATCACCAAGTTCGGTATCAACCCGGAAAAACGCAACCCACTGGACTGCTGAGGAGACTTTCTGTGAGCGAACTCATTCGCGTACCTGACATCGGCAGCGGTGAAGGTGAAGTAATCGAATTGATGGTCAAGGTCGGCGATCGCATCGAAGCCGACCAGAGCATCCTGACCCTGGAGTCGGACAAGGCCAGCATGGAAATCCCTGCGCCGAAGTCCGGTGTGGTCAAAAGCCTGAAAGTGAAGCTGGGTGACCGCCTGAAAGAGGGCGACGAACTGCTGGAGCTGGAAGTCGAGGGCGCCGCTGCTGCGGCCCCTGCACCTGCCGCTGCTGCTGCTGCGCCAAAGGCTGAACAGCCGGCCGCAGCACCTGCTGCTGCCGCTCCAACTGCCGCTCCTGCCGCTGCCTCGGTACAGCAGGTGCACGTGCCGGATATCGGCTCGTCGGGCAAGGCCCAGATCATCGAGATCCAGGTCAAGGTCGGCGACACCGTCGAGGCCGATCAGTCGCTGATCACCCTCGAATCCGACAAGGCCAGCATGGAAATCCCATCGCCGGCTGCCGGCGTGGTCGAGAGCATCAGCGTCAAGCTCAACGATGAAGTGGGCACTGGCGACCTGATCCTGGCCCTGAAAGTGGCCGGTGCTTCGGCTCCTGCCGCTGCCGCCCCGGCCCAAGCCGCCGCTCCGGCTGCCGCCGCGCCTGCACCAGCCGCTGCTCCAGCTGCGCCAGTGGCCGACAGCGTCCAGGACATTCACGTTCCGGACATCGGCTCGGCCGGCAAGGCGAAGATCATCGAAGTGCTGGTCAAGGCTGGCGACAGCGTGGTTGCCGACCAGTCGCTGATTACCCTCGAATCCGACAAGGCCAGCATGGAAATCCCATCGCCAGCCGCCGGCATCGTGGAAAGCGTGTCGATCAAGCTGGACGACGAAGTCGGTACCGGCGACCTGATCCTCAAGCTCAAGGTCAAGGGCGCAGCCCCGGCAGCCGCTCCGGCGCCTGCCGCTGCACCTGCCCCGGCGAAAGCTGAAGTTGCTCCTGCCGCCGCCGCGCCTGCCGCTGCTGCTCCAGTTGCCGCACCGGCCAAACCAGGCGCGAAAGTTCACGCCGGCCCGGCTGTGCGCCAACTGGCCCGCGAATTCGGCGTCGAGCTGAACGCCGTGAGCGCCAGCGGTCCGCACGGTCGCATCCTCAAGGAAGACGTGCAGGTCTACGTCAAGGCGATGATGCAGAAGGCCAAGGAAGCACCGGCTGCCGGCGCAACCGGTGGCGCGGGCATCCCGCCGATTCCGGTCGTGGACTTCAGCCGCTTCGGTGAAATCGAAGAAGTGCCAATGACCCGCCTGATGCAGGCCGGCGCCGCCAACCTGCACCGCAGCTGGCTGAACGTGCCGCACGTGACGCAGTTCGACTCGGCCGATATCACCGAGCTGGAAGCGTTCCGTGTTGCACAGAAAGCCGTGGCCGAGAAGGCCGGCGTCAAGCTGACCATCCTGCCGCTGCTGCTCAAGTCCTGCGCGCACCTGCTCAAGGAACTGCCGGACTTCAACAGCTCCCTGGCACCAAGCGGCAAAGCGATCATCCGCAAGAAGTACGTGAACATCGGCTTCGCCGTGGACACCCCGGATGGCCTGCTGGTACCCGTGATCAAGAATGTCGACCAGAAGAGCCTGCTGCAACTGGCGGCCGAGGCAGCTTCCCTGGCGGAAAAGGCCCGGACCAAGAAGCTCTCCGCGGACGAGATGCAAGGCGCCTGCTTCACCATCTCCAGCCTCGGGCACATTGGCGGCACCGGCTTCACGCCGATCGTCAACGCGCCGGAAGTGGCGATCCTCGGTGTTTCCAAGGCCACCATCCAGCCAGTCTGGGACGGCAAGGCCTTCCAGCCGAAGCTGATGCTGCCACTGTCCCTGTCCTACGATCACCGTGTGATCAACGGCGCGGCTGCCGCTCGCTTCACCAAGCGTCTGAGCGACCTGCTGGCCGACATCCGCACCATTCTGCTGTAACCGGCGTACCGGCCTGCCTCATGGGCGGGCCGGTAGCGCACGCTTTCCGAGCGCCACGCTCGTACCTCAACCCCGTCAATTTGGCGGGGCTTTTTTTTGCCAAAAAAACGTCGCCAATAGCCCGTCACCTGGGACTGCGAAAGGCCGAAAAAGTAACTTTGCAGAAATCCTTCAACCTGCCGATACAGGTTTATAGCACTTAGCCTTCATCTTACTTGTCAGTCGATGCCGCATGATGCAACCTTGCCGCAGGCAACAGTAAAGAGGGCGTGAGCCCGGCGCGATCAGCAATTTCGAAGCGAGTTTCCCCATGAAAAGCCAACCCGATGCCGCCAGCCGTATGGCGGCCGAGGTAGTGACGCAGTTGCCTGTGCCTTCGCGGCTCGGCATGTTGCGTTTCGAACGGCTGAATGAAGCTAGCTGGGCGCTGCTGTTTCTCGATCCCAATTGCGAACGCCAGTTCGGCCTGCCCGCCGTCGAACTCTGCGCCCTGGTCGGCTCCCCCTATGCCAGCCTGATGGAGCCTGAGGCGCGTTATCAACTGCACGACGCCATCCAGCAGCAACTGAGCACCAGCCCCCATTACCTGATCCGCTACACCTTGCACACCGGCCAGGGGCCCTTGAGCATCCTGGAGCTGGGGGAAGCCTACAAACAGCACAACCGGCACTTGCTGCGCGGCTACCTGCTGGTGGTGGAAGGCCTGTTCAGCGACGCCTCGCCAATGCCGACCGTGGACCTGGAAACCCAGAACACCCGCCTGCAGATCGCCCTGGAACTCAACCAGCGGGCCCAGCAGGAGCAGTTGCAGCATCTGGAACGGGTACGTGCGCAGCAGGACCTGATCCTGCTCCTGACGCGCCAGCGCTACAGCACCGGCAACTCCCTGAAGGAGGCCGCCGAGCTGATCACCCGCAGTGCCTGCGACATCTACCAGATCGACTGCGCCAGCATCTGGAACCTGGAAGACCAGCAACTCGTGCCGATCGCCGCCTACCACCGCGGCCCCCAGGAATACCGCATGCCGGAGTCCATCGACGCCAGCAGCTTTCCCGATTACCTGGAAGCCCTGCACAGCTGCCGCGCCATCGACGCCCAGAACGCCATGCGCGACCCGCGCACCCGGGAGATGGCCGAGAGCCTGCGCCCACGGGATGTGAATGCCATGCTCGACGCCAGTATCCGCATCGACGGCCAGGTAGTCGGCGTGCTGTGCCTGGAACAGACCGGCATGACCCGGGCCTGGCAGTCCGACGAGATCGCTTTCGCCGGCGAACTGGCGGACCAGTTCGCCCAGGTCATCAACAATCACAACCGGCGCGCCGCCACCAGCGCCCTGCACCTGTTCCAGCGCGCCGTGGAACAGAGTGCCAACGCCTTCCTGCTGGTCAACTGCGACGGCGTGGTGGAGTACGTCAACCCAAGCTTTACCGCGATCACCCAATACAGCACCGAAGAGGTTCACGGCCACCGTCTGTCCGAACTGCCGGCCCTGGAAAACCTCAGCGAGCTGTTGTTCGATGCCCCTTCCAGCCTGGCCAAGAGCAACAGCTGGCAAGGCGAGTTCAAGAGCCGGCGCAAGAACCTCGAGCCTTACTGGGGCCAGCTGTCGATCTCCAAGGTCTACGGCGACAATCGCGAGCTGACCCACTACATCGGCATCTACGAAGACATCACCCAGACCAAGCTTGCCCAGCAACGCATCGAGCGCCTGGCCTACACCGACAACCTGACCAACCTGGGCAACCGCCCCGCGTTCATCCGCAACCTCGACGAACGCTTCGCCCGAGACAGCGATACCCCGATCAGCCTGCTGCTGGTGGACATCGACAACTTCAAGCGGATCAACGACAGCCTCGGCCACCAGACCGGCGACAAGCTGCTGATCAGCCTGGCCCGACGCCTGCGCAACAGCCTGAGCCCCAGCGGCAGCCTGGCGCGCTTTGCCAGTAACGAATTCGCCGTACTGCTGGACAACACCGACCTGGAAACCGGGCAACAGATCGCCAGCCAACTGCTGATGACCCTGGACAAGCCGATGTTCGTCGACAACCAGCTGATCAGCGTCACCGGCTCCGTGGGCCTGGCCAGCGCGCCACTGCATGGCCGCGACCCCCAGACCCTGATGCGCAACGCCGGCCTGGCGCTGCACAAGGCCAAGGCCAACGGCAAGCATCAGGTGCAGGTCTTCACCGAAGCCCTCAACGCCGAGGCCAGCTACAAGCTGTTCGTCGAGAACAACCTGCGCCGGGCCCTGACCCAGAACGAACTGGATGTGTTCTATCAGCCCAAGCTGTGCCTGCGCAGTGGTCGCCTACTGGGCATGGAAGCGCTGCTGCGCTGGAACCACCCGGAAAAGGGCATGATCCGCCCGGACCAGTTCATCAGCGTGGCAGAAGAAACCGGCCTGATCATCCCCATCGGCAAGTGGATCGCCCGCCAGGCCTGCCGCATGAGCAAGCAACTGACCGCCGCCGGCATGGGCAACCTGCACGTGGCCATCAACCTGTCGCCCAAGCAGTTTTCCGACCCGGACCTGGTCGCGTCCATCGCCAGTATCCTCAAGGAAGAGCAACTGCCCTCCTCGCTGCTCGAGCTGGAATTGACCGAAGGCTTGCTGCTGGAAGCCACCGACGACACCCACCAACAGCTTGAACAGCTGAAAAAGCTTGGCCTGACACTGGCCATGGACGACTTCGGCACCGGCTATTCGTCCCTGAGTTACCTGAAGAAATTCCCCATCGATATCATCAAGATCGATCGCAGCTTCATCCACGAGATCCCCGATAACCAGGACGACATGGAAATCACCTCGGCAGTGATCGCCATGGCCCACAACCTGAAGATCAAGGTGGTCGCCGAAGGCATCGAAACCGCCGAGCAACTGGCGTTCCTGCGCCGTCATCGCTGCGACGTCGGCCAGGGCTACCTGTTCGACCGGCCGATTCCCGGCACCGAACTGATTGCCAAGCTCAAGCGCTATCCTCGCGGCCCAATTGCCTGACAGCGCTGTAACACTCGGGCAAACTGCGTGTCTATCTTCTTACCGACTCCCCAACCTGAATGGAGGACCGACACATGGTCTTGCGCTCGGAAATACTGGTGAACAAAAACGTGCTTCCAACCAAAGAACAAGCTCTGCCCGGCCGCGAAACTCCCATGACCGTGCCTGAAGAACACTACGTCAACGGCAACCCGCTGCTGGGCCCGTTTCCGGGCAATGTGGATTTCGCCATCTTCGGCCTGGGTTGTTTCTGGGGCGCCGAGCGGCGTTTCTGGCAGCGCGAAGGCGTGTTCAGCACCTGCGTGGGTTATGCCGGCGGTTTTACCCCGAACCCGACCTACGAAGAAGTCTGCTCGGGCCTGACCGGTCATACCGAAGTGGTGCTGGTGGTGTATGAGCCTGAGAAAGTCAGCTACAAGGAGCTGCTGGCGATGTTCTGGGAACTGCACAACCCGACCCAGGGCATGCGCCAGGGCAATGACATTGGCACCCAGTACCGCTCGGTGATCTACACCACCAACCCGGCCCAACTGGAACAGGCGCTGCACAGCAGGGACGTGTTCCAGGCGGAACTGACCAAGGCCGGCCTGGGCGACATCACCACTGAAATCGAAGAAGCCCCGACCGTCTATTTCGCCGAGGCGTACCACCAGCAGTACCTGGCGAAGAATCCCGAAGGCTATTGCGGGATCGGCGGCACTGGCGTGACCTGCCCGATCTGATTTTTTTGCCGGTAAGCCGGCCCCTACAACCTCCTGTAGGAGCTGGCTTGCCAGCGAACGCTTACTCGGCGATCAACCAGTCCATCTGCCAGCCGCCCTGGGTCTGGCCGAGCTTCTTCGACAGCCACGGCAGCAGCTCGCGCAGCTCCTCCTCCAGCCCCCAGGGCGGATTGGCAATCGCCAGACCCGAGCCATTGAGGCTGTTGGGCGTATCCAGCGGATGCACCAGCAACTCCACCCGAAGCAACTTCGGCGCACCGGTACCGGCCAGATCCTGATAGAAGCGCCGCAGGGCCCGCTGATCCTTCACCGGATACCAGATAGCCGCCACGGTCTGACGCATGCGGCCAATGGCTTCCTTCAACGACGCAGCGCAGCGCTGCATCTCGTCGAGCTGCTCGAAAGGCGGATCGATCAGCATCACCGCACGTTTCTCTGCCACCGGCAGCAACGCCCGGGCCACATGCCAGCCTTCCCCCAGGTGCACCGCCACGCGACGATCACCCTTCATGTTGTCCTTGAGCAGCAGCCCATCTTCCGGGTGCTTTTCGTTGAGCAGCACCCGGTCCTGGGAACGGGTCAGGCGCCGCGCCAGCTCCGGCGACCCCGGGTAGTAACGCAACTCACCATCGGGGTTCATCTTGTGCAGCACCTGCATGTAGTCGGCGGTCAACGCCGGCAGATCTGCGTCGCCCCACAACCGCGCAATGCCTTCCAGGTACTCGCCGGTACGGTTTGCCTGGTCACCCTTGAGGTCGTACAGACCGATGCCGGCGTGGCTGTCGAGGTAGGCGAACGGCTGCTCCTTGCGCGACATCAGAGCGATGAGGCGGGTCAGGGTCAGGTGTTTGAAGACGTCGGCGTGATTGCCGGCGTGGAAGGCGTGACGATAGTTCATGGTTGCTCCTGCGCAGGAGCGCAAGTTTACCTTGTGCCAGGGACTGCGTCAGGACACGCCATCGCATTTGCAGGCGCAAACCCGCTGCCATCTTGCCCATCTGTCACGCCTATTGGACACTGACGCGCCCGCTCGCGGCCAAGCGAGGGGTACATCAAGCGGTTGCTGGCGACTCAGACACACGGGACCACCGACTGCTGCGCGGGCACACGACCTGCCTGGCTGTGCTCATTAATGGATTATTTCTGAGTCGAGGATTTATGAAAGACGCAACGATTGCGCTGCACCATGGATTCAAGTCGGACCCGACCACCAAGGCCGTGGCCGTGCCCATCTACCAGAACGTCGCCTTCGAATTCGACAACGCCCAGCACGGTGCCGACCTGTTCAACCTGGATGTGCCCGGCAATATCTACACCCGCATCATGAACCCCACCAACGATGTGCTGGAACAGCGCATGGCCGCCCTGGAAGGCGGGATTGCCGGGCTGGCGGTGGCCGCCGGCAGTGCTGCCATCCACTACGCAATCCAGACCCTGACCCAGGCCGGGGACAATATCGTCTCCACGCCACAGTTGTACGGCGGCACCTACACCCTGTTCGCCCACCTGCTGCCGAGCTTCGGGGTCGAAGTACGCTTTGCCCGGGATGATTCGGCCGAAGCCATTGCCGAGCTGATCGACGACAAGACCAAGCTGGTGTACTGCGAGAGCATTGGCAACCCGGCGGGCAACATCGTCGATATCGAGGGCCTGGCCCAGGCCGCCCACGCTCGTAACGTACCGCTGATGGTGGACAACACCGTGGCCACGCCGATCCTGTGCAAGCCGATCCAGTTCGGCGCCGACATCGTGGTGCACTCGGTGACCAAGTACGTCGGCGGCCACGGCAACTCCCTGGGCGGGGTGATCGTCGACAGCGGCAACTTTCCCTGGGCCGATCATCCGCAGAAGTTCGCCAGCCTCAACACTCCGGAGCCGGCCTACCACGGCGTGGTCTATACCGAGAAGTTCGGCCCGGCGGCCTTTATCGCCCGGGCCCGCACCGTGCCCTTGCGCAACACCGGTGCGGCACTGGCGCCGATGAACGCCTTCCTGCTGCTGCAAGGCCTGGAGACCCTGGCCCTGCGCATGGAACGCCACACTGACAACGCCATCAAGGTGGCGCAGTTCCTCAAGGACCACCCGCTGGTGGCCTGGGTCAGCTACGCCGGCCTCGCCGATCATCCGCACCATGAACTGGCGCGCAAGTACATGCAGGGCAAGCCATCGGCGATCCTCTCCTTCGGCCTCAAGGGCGGCTACGCCGCGGGCGTGCGCTTCTATGACGCGCTGCAGATCTTCAAGCGCCTGGTGAACATCGGCGACGCCAAGTCCCTGGCCTGCCATCCGGCCTCCACCACCCACCGGCAAATGAACGAAGAAGAGCAGGCCAAGGCCGGCGTCAAGCCAGAGATGATCCGCCTTTCAGTCGGCATCGAGGCCATCGAGGACTTGCTCGAGGACCTCGACCAGGCGCTGAAACAAGCTTGATCCATCGGCCCTGGCAGCAGACGCCAGGGCCTTCACCCACCGCGTTGGCACCGACGCATCCACCCCCAACCAGCCCCCAGGATCATTACTCACCCTCAAAGGAACCCAACATGATTGTGCGTTACGTAAAAATCACCATGACCCTGGCGGTGGCGGCTTTCGCCTTGCTGGTGGCTTACAACAACATCAGCGACTACGGCTCCAACTTCGCCTTTGTCCAGCATGTACTGAGCATGGACAGCGTGTTCCCCGGCAACACCGCCACCGACCGCGCGCTGACCCTGCCCCTGCTGTGGAATGTCGGCTACTGGCTGATCATTACCGGCGAGGCCCTGACCGGCGTGCTGCTGGTCGTTGGCGCCTTGCACCTGTGGCTGGCTCGGCACGGTGTCGCCAGCTACTTCAACCGGCGCAAACGCTGGGCGATTGCCGGCTTCTGCCTGGGCTTCTGCGTCTGGTTCTTCGGCTTCATGGTGGTGGGTGGCGAGTGGTTCATGATGTGGCAATCCCAGACCTGGAACGGCCAGGACGCGGCCTTCAAGTTCTACATGGCGATCCTTGGTGTGTTGATCTTCCTCAACCAGCCCGACGCTGAACTGCACTAAAAAAAACGGCCCGCTGCGGTAACGCAGCGGGCCGTTTTCATTGCCCCGAACAATCAGGGCAGGATTTGCGCACTCAGTGGTTGAGTTTGAAATCCTTCTCGGCCGCTTCAAAACGCTGGACCATGCCAGCGCTCGGCGCGCCCAGCTTGCTCACCAGCAGAATTGCCAGGCTGGCGAAGATGAAGCCCGGGATGATTTCGTACAGACCCAGCAGAGCGAAGTGTTTCCACAGGATCACGGTGACGGCACCAACGATGATCCCGGCCAGCGCGCCGTCGCGGGTCATACCCTTCCACAGCACCGAGATCAGCACCACAGGACCGAAGGCGGCGCCGAAACCGGCCCAGGCATAGCTCACCAGGCCCAGCACGCGGTTTTCCGGGTTGGCGGCCATGGCGATGGCGATCAGCGCCACCACCAGCACCATGGCGCGACCGACCCAGACCAGCTCCAGCTGGGAGGCGTGCTTACGCAGGAAGGCTTTGTAGAAGTCTTCGGTCAGGGCACTGGAGCACACCAGCAACTGGCAGCTCAGGGTACTCATTACCGCCGCCAGAATGGCCGACAGCAGCACACCGGCGATCCATGGGTTGAACAGCAGCTTGGCCAGTTCGATGAACACCCGCTCAGGGTTCTCGGTCACGGGACCGGCCACCTCAGGATGCGCCGAGAAGTAGGCGATACCGAAGAAGCCCACAGCCACGGTGCCGCCCAGGCACAGGATCATCCAGGTCATGGAGATGCGACGGGCGTTGGCAATCGACTTCACCGAATCCGCCGCCATGAAGCGCGCCAGGATGTGGGGTTGACCGAAGTAGCCCAGGCCCCAACCCATCAGCGAGATCACGCCGATGAAGGTGGTGTTCTTGAGCATGTCGAAGTTGGTCGGGTCCTGGGCCTCGATGGCCAGGAAGGTGGTGTCGACGCCACCGGTGGCCAGCAGCACGATGATCGGGGTCAGCAGCAGGGCGAAGATCATCAGGGTGGCTTGTACGGTATCGGTCCAGCTCACCGCCAGGAAGCCGCCAACAAAGGTGTAAGCAATGGTCGCCGCCGCGCCAGCCCACAGCGCCGTCTCGTAAGGCATGCCGAAGGTGCTTTCGAACAGACGGGCACCGGCCACGATGCCAGAGGCACAGTAGATGGTGAAGAACACCAGAATCACCACCGCGGAGATGATACGCAGCAGGCCGCTTTTATCTTCGAAACGGCTGGAGAAGTAGTCCGGCAGGGTCAGTGCATCACCGTTGTGTTCAGTCTGTACCCGCAGGCGACCGGCCACGAACAGCCAGTTCAGGTAGGCACCGACGATCAGGCCGATGGCGATCCAGCTTTCCGAAAGACCGGACATATAGATGGCGCCCGGAAGGCCCATCAGCAGCCAGCCACTCATGTCGGAAGCACCGGCGGAAAGCGCGGTGACCACGCTGCCCAGGCTGCGGCCGCCAAGAATGTAGTCGGAAAGGTTGTTGGTGGAGCGATAGGCCATGAAGCCGATCAGCACCATTGCTGCGATGTAGATCACGAACGTGATCAAGGTTGGATTGCTTGCACTCATTGAGTTACGCCCTGGCTTTGTTTTTATGGTGCGGCGACCACTGCCACCTGCCGCCAAACGATGACGTTTGGAAGACGATCAGGCGGGTCGCGCATTTATGACTGATGTTTCCCCAGGAAAGCCATCAGACGATGAACCGGTCCGCAAGAACGGTTGCACCTTGGGCGCGAATCCTATGCAACAAAATGAACAAGGTGCAACCAATTTGCATCGAATCAGTTGCACCTTGTCGAATAATCGACCTTTGGCGACGTTTTTGCTCCTTTTTGGAGCAAGAAAAGCGTCTTTCAGAATCAAAGGCACCATAAGGATGCATGGCATCTCATGTAGGAAATTTATTCCTGACAAGCTGCCGCTTTTTCCGCTTAAAAATGGGTTGCACCCGGTTGCACCTATTTCAGCGCACGGATAATCTTGCCGCCAGCTGATGCCACACGTGCGTGGCAAACATGAGGATAAAAATATGGCTACCACCACCCTCGGGGTCAAACTCGACGACCCAACCCGCGAGCGCCTCAAGGCCGCTGCGGCCTCGATCGATCGTACGCCGCACTGGCTGATCAAGCAGGCGATTTTCAATTACCTGGAAAAACTCGAGGGCGGTGCAACCCTGACCGAGCTGAGCAGTGTCACCACCAAGGACGGCGACGATGCCGGCGACGTGCAGACCGATCACGCTCACCAATGCTTCCTCGAATTCGCCGAGAGTATCCTCCCGCAATCGGTGCTGCGCGCCTCGATCACCGCCGCCTACCGCCGCCCGGAACCGGAAGTGGTACCGATGCTGCTGGAGCAGGCGCGCCTGCCGGCCGCCACCGCCGAAGCCGCCAACAAGCTGGCCGCCTCGATCGCCGAAAAGCTGCGTAACCAGAAGAGCGCCGGCGGCCGTGCCGGTATCGTCCAGGGCCTGCTGCAGGAATTCTCCCTGTCGTCCCAGGAAGGCGTGGCGCTGATGTGCCTGGCCGAGGCCCTGCTGCGCATCCCGGACAAGGGCACCCGTGACGCGCTGATCCGCGACAAGATCAGCACTGGCAACTGGCAGCCGCACCTGGGCAACAGCCCGTCGCTGTTCGTCAACGCCGCCACTTGGGGCCTGTTGCTCACCGGCAAGCTGGTGTCGACCCACAACGAGGCCGGCCTGACCTCTTCCCTGAGCCGCATCATCGGCAAGAGCGGCGAGCCGATGATCCGCAAGGGCGTGGACATGGCCATGCGCTTGATGGGCGAGCAGTTCGTCACCGGCGAAACCATCGCCGAAGCCTTGGCCAACGCCAGCAAGTTCGAAGCCAAGGGCTTCCGCTACTCCTACGACATGCTCGGCGAAGCCGCACTGACCGAGCACGACGCACAGAAATACCTGGCTTCCTACGAGCAGGCCATCCACTCCATCGGCAAGGCCTCCCACGGCCGCGGCATCTATGAAGGCCCGGGCATCTCGATCAAGCTCTCGGCTCTGCACCCGCGTTACAGCCGCGCCCAGTACGAGCGCGTGATGGAAGAACTGTACCCGCGCCTGCTGTCCCTGACCTTGCTGGCCAAGCAATACGACATCGGCCTGAACATCGACGCCGAGGAAGCGGACCGCCTGGAGCTGTCCCTGGACCTGCTGGAGCGCCTGTGCTTCGAGCCACAGCTGACCGGCTGGAACGGTATCGGCTTCGTGATCCAGGCCTACCAGAAGCGCTGCCCGTACGTGATCGACTACGTGATCGATCTGGCCCGCCGCAGCCGTCACCGCCTGATGATCCGCCTGGTCAAGGGCGCCTACTGGGACAGCGAGATCAAGCGCGCCCAGGTCGAAGGCCTGGAAGGCTATCCGGTCTACACCCGCAAGGTGTACACCGACGTTTCATACATCGCCTGCGCACGCAAACTGCTGTCGGTGCCGGAAGTCATCTACCCGCAATTTGCCACCCACAACGCCCACACCCTGTCCGCGATCTACCACATCGCCGGTCAGAACTATTACCCCGGCCAGTACGAGTTCCAGTGCCTGCACGGCATGGGTGAACCGCTTTACGAACAGGTTGTAGGCAAGGTTTCCGAAGGCAAGCTGAACCGTCCGTGCCGCGTGTACGCGCCGGTCGGTACCCACGAAACCCTGCTGGCCTATCTGGTCCGCCGGTTGCTGGAAAACGGCGCCAACACTTCCTTCGTCAACCGCATTGCCGACCAGTCGATCTCGATTCAAGAGCTGGTGGCCGATCCGGTGAACCAGATCGAGCAGATGGCCACCCTGGAAGGCGGCTTCGGCCTGCCGCACCCGCGCATTCCGCTGCCGCGTGACCTGTATGGCGCCGAGCGTGCCAACTCCGCCGGCATCGACATGGCCAACGAACACCGTCTGGCGTCGCTGTCCTGCGCCCTGCTGGCCACCGCCCACAACAACTGGAAAGCCGCACCGATGCTCGGTTGCGCCTCCAGCAGCGAAACCCCGGCGCCGGTACTCAACCCGTCGGATCATCGCGACGTGGTGGGTCATGTCCAGGAAGCCACGGTGGAAGACGTCGACAACGCCATCCAGTGCGCCCTGAACGCCGCGCCGATCTGGCAGGCCACGCCGCCGGCCGAACGCGCCGCAATCCTCGAGCGTGCCGCCGACCTGATGGAAGGCGAGATCCAACCGCTGATGGGCCTGCTGGCCCGTGAAGCCGGCAAGACCTTCGCCAACGCCATCGCCGAAGTGCGCGAAGCCGTGGACTTCCTGCGGTACTACGCGGTGCAGGCACGCAATGACTTCAGCAACGACGCCCACCGTCCGCTGGGTCCTGTGGTGTGCATCAGCCCGTGGAACTTCCCGCTGGCGATCTTCAGTGGCCAGGTCGCCGCAGCCCTGGCTGCCGGCAACCCGGTCCTGGCCAAGCCGGCCGAACAGACCCCGCTGGTAGCCGCCCAGGCCGTGCGCCTGCTGCTGGAAGCCGGGATTCCCGAAGGCGTGCTGCAACTGCTGCCGGGCCAGGGCGAAAGCGTCGGTGCCCGCCTGGTAGGTGACGAACGCGTCAAAGGCGTGATGTTCACCGGCTCCACCGAAGTCGCGCGCCTGCTGCAACGCAACATCGCCGGGCGCCTGGACAACCAGGGTCGTCCGATCCCGCTGATCGCCGAAACCGGCGGCCAGAACGCCATGATCGTCGACTCCTCGGCCCTGACCGAACAAGTGGTCATCGATGTGGTGTCCTCGGCCTTCGACAGTGCCGGCCAGCGTTGCTCGGCCCTGCGCGTGCTGTGCCTGCAGGAAGATTCCGCCGACCGCGTGATCGAAATGCTCAAGGGCGCCATGGCCGAAAACCGCTTGGGCAACCCGGAGCGCCTGTCGGTGGACATCGGCCCGGTGATCGACGCCGAAGCCAAGGCCGGCATCGAGAAGCACATCCAGGCCATGCGCGACAAAGGTCGCAGCGTGTACCAGATGGCCATTGCCGACAGTGAAGAATGCAAGCGCGGCACCTTTGTCATGCCAACCCTGATCGAACTGGAAAGCTTCGATGAGCTGCAGCGCGAGATCTTCGGTCCGGTGTTGCACGTGGTGCGCTACAAGCGCAAGGACATCGACCAGTTGATCGCCCAGATCAACGCTTCCGGCTACGGCCTGACCCTGGGCGTGCACACCCGGATCGACGAAACCATTGCCAAGGTGGTGGACAACGTCAACGCCGGTAACGTCTACGTCAACCGCAACATCGTCGGCGCCGTGGTCGGCGTACAACCGTTCGGCGGCGAAGGCCTGTCGGGCACTGGCCCGAAAGCTGGCGGCCCGCTGTACCTGTACCGCCTGCTGTCGACCCGTCCGGTGGATGCCATCGAGCAATCCTTCGTTCGCGCCGATGCTGCCAACGCTCCGGACCTGCGTCTGCGCGAAGCCCTGAGCAAGCCGCTCAATGCCCTGCAAGCCTGGGCCGAGAGCAGCAAGCTGGTGGAGCTGGCAACCCTGTGCAAACAGTTCGCCGGCCAGTCGCAAAGCGGTATCACCCGTCAACTGAACGGCCCGACCGGCGAGCGCAACAGCTATGCCATCCTGCCCCGCGAGCACGTCCTGTGCCTGGCAGAGGTCGAGGGCGACCTGCTGACGCAACTGGCGGCAGTACTGGCCGTCGGCGGTTCGGCGGTGTGGCCGGAAAGCGACCTCAGCAAAGCGCTGTTCGCCCGCCTGCCCAAGGACGTGCAAGCGCGCATCCAGCGGGTGGCGGATTGGACCAAGGACGAAGTGGTATTCGACGCGGTCCTGCATCATGGCGACTCTGACCAACTGCGCGGCGTTTGCCAGCAAGTGGCCCAGCGTGCCGGAGCCATCGTTGGCGTCCAGGGCCTGTCCCAGGGCGAGACCGCGATTGCCCTGGAGCGCCTGGTGATCGAGCGCGCCCTGAGCGTCAACACCGCAGCGGCCGGCGGCAACGCCAGCCTGATGACCATCGGCTGATCGCTGAAGGTTCGGCTGCATCGATGGGCGCCCTCACCGGCGCCCATTTTTTTTGCCCGTCCTCTGTAGGAGCCGGCGTCTACAGCGGTTTTTTGGGCTTTGCATCACCGTGATCAATCTTGCTATCCAGCCTTTATTCACCCGCATAGACTCGGCCCATTCCCTAATCATCAGGTAAGCCGCCATGTCCGAGACCTTGCTCAGTTCCCGCAATCTGGCCTTTGAGCTGTATGAGGTACTCGACGCCGAGGGCCTGACCCAGCGCGAGCGGTTTGCCGAGCACAACCGCGAAACCTTCGATGCCGCCCTGGGCACCGCCCGCAACATCGCCGAGAAGTTCTTCGCTCCCCACAATCGCAAGGGCGATGAAAACGAGCCGCGCTACGAAGACGGCCAAGCGGTGCTGATTCCTGAAGTGAAACCGGCAGTGGATGCCTTCCTCGAAGCCGGCTTTCTCAATGCGACCCGCAGTTTCGAGGCCGGCGGCATGCAGTTGCCGACCCTGCTGTCCCAGGCCTGTTTCGCCCACTTCCAGGCCGCCAACGCGGCCACGACCTCCTATCCGTTCCTGACCATGGGCGCCGCCAACCTGATCGAGAGCTTCGGCACCGCAGAGCAGAAGCAGCGCTTCCTGCAGCCCATGATCGACAGCCGTTTCTTCGGCACCATGGCGCTGACCGAGCCCCATGCCGGCTCGTCGCTGTCAGATATCCGCACCCGCGCCGAACCCGCTGCCGACGGCAGCTACCGCCTCAAGGGCAACAAGATCTTCATCTCCGGCGGCGACCATCCGCTGTCGGAAAACATCGTGCACATGGTCCTGGCCAAGCTGCCGGATGCGCCGCCCGGGGTGAAGGGCATTTCCCTGTTTATCGTGCCCAAGTTCCTGGTCAACGACGACGGCAGCCTGGGGCCGCGCAACGATGTGTTGCTGGCCGGACTGTTCCACAAGATGGGCTGGCGCGGCACCACGTCCACGGCGCTGAATTTCGGCGATAACGGCCACTGCGTGGGCTATCTGGTGGGCAAGCCGCACCAGGGCCTGAGCTACATGTTCCAGATGATGAACGAAGCGCGGATCGGCGTCGGCATGGGCGCGGTGATGCTGGGTTATGCCGGTTATCTGTATTCCCTGGAATACGCTCGCGAGCGCCCGCAAGGTCGCCTGCCGGACAGTAAGGACCCGACCACCGCACCGGTAGCGATCATCCAGCACGCCGATGTGCGACGCATGCTGCTGACCCAAAAGGCCTACGTCGAAGGCGCCTTCGACCTGGGGTTGTATGCGGCGAAGCTGTTCGATGACACCACCACCCTGGCCAGCGAGGCCGAGCGCCAGCAGGCCCATGAACTGCTGGACCTGCTGACCCCCATCGTCAAGTCCTGGCCTTCGGAGTTCTGCCTCAAGGCCAACGAGCTGGCAATCCAGATCCTCGGTGGTCATGGCTATACCCGGGAGTACCCGGTGGAGCAGTACTACCGCGACAACCGTCTGAATCCGATCCATGAAGGCACCCACGGCATCCAGTCCCTGGACCTGCTGGGGCGCAAGCTGGCGCAGAACGGCGGCGCCGGTCTCAAGCGCCTGATCCGCCTGATCGCCGACACCAGCAAGCAGGCCCAGGCACACGAATCCCTGGACGCCCTGCGTCAGCCCCTGGAGCAACTGGTGACGCGTCTTCAGAGCGTGACCCTGGGGCTGCTGGGGGATCTGGCCAGCGGCAAGGTCAGCGCAACCCTGGCCAACTCGGCGCTGTATCTGAAGGCATTCGGCCACACGGTGATCGGCTGGCGCTGGCTGGAGCAGGCCATCAAGGCCGAGGAAGGACTGGCTCGGGGCAATGCCGGAGATGTGGCGTTCTATCGGGGCAAGCTGCAGGCCGCGCGCTACTTCCTGACCTGGGAAGTGCCGGGGTGCCAGCACGAGCTGACGCTGCTGGAAACCCGGGACCCGACCTGCCTGGAGATGCAGGACGCCTGGTTCTGAGGCGAGCGCCGCAGGAGCCGGCTTGCCGGCGAAAGCGTCCGACCTGACACTGCGTGGCGTGCGGTTCGCTGGCAAGCCAGCTCCTACAGGCTGCTCAGTGCAGTTTGAAGCCGCCCACCTGGCGCGCCAGGTCTTCGGCCAGACGCTGCAGGGTCCGACAGTCCTCACGACAGGCGTGTACTTCAGCCGCCGTGGCCCGGGCCAGATCGGAAATGCCCTGGACATTGCGGTTGATCTCTTCAGTCACCGCCGACTGTTCTTCCGTGGCAGTGGCCACCTGCTGGTTCATGTCGCTGATGTGCTCCACCTGCCCGGTGATCGCCGTCAACGAAGCCCCGGTCTGCTGGCTGGACTGAACCCCAGTGCCGGTGGCCGATTGCCCCGCTTGCATCGAGGATACGGCGTTCTCCGCCCCCTGCTTGAGCCCCTGGATCATCTGCTGAATCTCATCGGTAGAAGTCTGGGTGCGCTGGGCCAGGGTCCGGACTTCATCGGCCACCACCGCAAAGCCCCGGCCCATCTCCCCGGCCCGGGCCGCCTCGATGGCGGCGTTGAGGGCCAGCAGATTGGTCTGCTCGGAAACCCCGCGAATCACCGCCAGCACCTGATCGATGGAGGCCACCTGCTCGGCCAGTTCGCCCACGGCGCCTGCAGCCAGAGCGATTTCCCCGGACATGCTCTCGATATGCCGAATCGAACCGCCCACCACTTCCCGGGCCTGCAGGGCTTCATCCCGGGCCGCCTGGGAAGCGTCCGCCGCCTGCCCGGCATTGCGCGCAATGTCCTGCACTGTCAGCCCCATTTCATGCACCGCAGTGGCCACCATGTCGGTCATTTCCTGCTGCCGGCCGGAGCGCTCGGCGGTGTTCTCCACCACCGCCGCCACTTGTCCGACCGAGGCCCGCAGACGCTCGGTGGTCGCCAGCACCTCGCCGATCATGCCGCGCTGGCTGTCGAGAAAACGGTTGAAGCCCCGGGCCAGATCCCCCAACTCATCGGCACGGCTGGCATCCAGGCGCAGGGTCAGGTCGCCACCGCCACTACCAATAGCCACCAGCCCTTCGGTCACCTGTCGCACCGGGCGCACCAGGCCACGGGCCAGCCACACCACCAGCATCAGGCAGACCAGGGCGATGGCCAGACCAATACCGGTGGTCATCCACAAGGCTTGCCGGGCGTCGGCGTAAATCTGCGTCTCCGGCACCTCAGCCACCAGGGACCAGCCCATGCCCCGCAGCGGCAGGCTCAAGGCCACGAAGTCCTCGCCATCACGCTCGAAATGGCGGCGGGTCAAGCCTTCCTGGCCCATGACCGCCTCGGCCGCGGACTCGCCGATCTGTTCGGACAAATGCCGCTTGCCACTGAACTGCGCCTCTGGATGCACCTGGATCAAGCCGTCGGCCCGCACCAGAAAGACCTTGCCGCGCTCGCCGAAGCTGAAATTGTGAATCAGCTCGGACAGCTCTTTCATGCTCAACCCCAGCCCGGCAACCCCCACCAGCTTGCCGTCCTTCTTGACCCGCAGATCGATGAACATCGCCAGCTCGCCGGAGGCCACATCGGTGTCGATGTTGAGCAGCCGAGGCTTGTCGCTGTCGATGAAGTTGTAGAACCAGGAATCCTTGGGATTGGAGCGGCTAAGGGTGCGATCCAGGCCCTTCTCGTTGTAGTAGTGGTTGGTCGCGGTGCCCACCATCAAGGTGGTGAAAGCGTGGTTTTCAGCGCGGATGCCTTCCAGGTAATCGATGAATACCTGGGCCTGGCTCGGGTCTTCACCGGCCGCCAGCCAGTCCCGCAGCATGCCGTTGCTGGCAATGTCCCGGGCGACCGTCAGCGGCTGGGTGAGGATGCGTTCGATATCGTTGCGCATGGCTTCGATGCTCGAAGGCAGCGCCCTTTCCACCAGGTAGTTCTGGGTCAGGTGATTGATCAGCACCGTGTAGATCGCTACGACCACCAACAGGCTGACCAGCAGGGCCGAACCCATGCTGAGGATCAGTTGCCATTGAATACTGCGTCGCCAGAATTGCATGGAACACCTCTTTCTTATGGTTATAAGAGGCTGAGATACCGCGCCAGCCGCGGGAAGTTGTATACAAACATTGCTCCTGCTTGTCCAACCTATTGCCCGCTGGCTGTGTGCACTTCCATCAATTCTGTTGAATGGTCTTGGCGATCACCTCGACGGTGGCGCTCACCTGCTCCTGATAACGCTCAAGCTCCTGGGCGTGCTGCTTTTTCATTTCGATCTGCTGCGAGCACAGGTTCATCGCTGCCAGCACCAACAGGCGCTCGCCAATCAGCGTCGGGTATTTTTTCTTGGTGTCGGCCAGGGCCGCCTTGAGCATCAGCGCGGCGTCCATGAGGGTCTGTTCCTCACCGGCCGGCGCCTTGATCGAGTAATCCTCACCGAGGATCGAGACCACCTTCACCCCATCGATGTGATGTCTCATGGGTTGGCAGGGCTCGCACTGACACGCTCAACCAGAGCCTGGATGCGGGCCGCGGTGGCGCCCTGCTTTTCTTCCTGCTCCATGAGGCTCAGTTGCAGGCTTTCGTTTTCATCCTTGGCCTGGGCCAGTTGTTCCTTGAGGGTTTCGTTCGTGCCGAGCAGCTCCTGGTTCTGTACCACCAGGTCACTGACCAATTGTTCCAATTGGCTGAGGGATGCTTCCAACATTTTGATCTTCCGGGCTGTTTGCAAAGGGCGCGTACGATAAAGAAAAGTCACCCTGGATACCAGGGATATCCAGGCGCAAAGCCTTGATTTTACTGGCGATGACCCTTCCGCGAGAGCTGTTAGAGACTGTCATTCCGGCCTCGGGTTCCTGACGCTCCGTCGGACGCCTCGGACTTTTATGAATTTTCCCAACAAGGGATCAGACTTTTCTGAAAGCACTCCTGACGATTCAAGAAGCGTTTTTTCAACGCGATAGCACAGGTACTTCCCTGACTGACACGGCGCGTACGGCGCCCACCCGAGGTAGATTCAATGTCCCTGCGCTCCATGAATATCGCTCCGAGGGCCTTCCTCGGCTTTGCCCTGATCGGGTGCTTGATGCTGTTCCTCGGGATCTTTGCCTTGAATCAGATGAGCAAGATCCGCGAGGCAACCGAACGGATTACCCAGGACACCATCCCCAGCATCAAGAGCGTCGACGAGTTCACCCAGTTGAGCCTGCGCCTGCGGATTCAGGCCTATCGACTGCTGCTCAACCGCGACCCCCAGGCACAACAACAGACCCTGGAGTCCATCAGCCAGCGCAACCAGAAGATCGATGAAGCCCAAGTGCTCTACCAGACGCTCATCAGCAGTCCCGAAGAGCGCGCCGCCTACGATGAATACAGCACTCTGTTGGCCCACCACCGCCAACTGGAACGCCAACTGATCGAACTGTCGCACAACAACCGGCTCGACGAGATGCAAAGGCTGTTGAACACCGAGCTGATGGACAGTGCCGAGAAGGTCAACGCGACCCTCAATCAATTGGTGGAGATCAACACCCATTACTCCACCGTCGCCGACCATGAGGCCGCCGAACAATACAACACCGCCTTCAATCTGGTGGTGGCGCTGCTGATGCTGGCCACGGCCCTGACCCTGCTGTTCGCCTGGCGGCTGACCCGCAGCATCACCCAGCCCATCGCCTATGCCCTGAGCGCGGCCGAAGAGATTGCCGAAGGCAACCTGACCCGGCCGATCACAGTCGACGGCAATGACGAAGCCGGACGCCTGTTGCAGGCCATGGTCACGATGCAGGAGAAACTGCGCGATACCCTGCAGCGCATTTCCGGCTCCGCCAGCCAGTTGGCGTCGGCGGCAGAGGAACTCAACAGCGTCACCGACGAAGGCGCCCGGGGCCTGACCCAGCAGAACAACGAAATCGAACAGGCGGCTACGGCGGTCAATGAAATGACCAGCGCCGTGGAAGAGGTGGCACGCAATGCAGTCAGCACCTCCGAAGCCTCCCAGAGCGCCACCACCTCCGCCGGGGACGGACGGGACAGGGTGCAGGAAACCGTCTCGGCCATCGAGCGCATGACCGGTGACGTGCAAGACACTGCCAACCTGATCGGTGAGCTGGCCAACGAATCCCGGGACATCGGCAAGGTGCTCGACGTGATTCGCGGCCTGGCCGATCAGACCAACCTGCTGGCCCTCAATGCCGCCATCGAAGCCGCCCGTGCCGGCGAGGCCGGCCGCGGCTTTGCCGTGGTCGCCGACGAAGTCCGGGCCCTGGCGCACCGCACCCAGCAGTCCACCAGTGAAATCGAACGCATGATCGGCAGCATCCAGAGCGGCACCGAGCACGCAGTGGACTCGATGCGCAACAGCACCGAGCGCGCCGAGTCGACCCTGACTATCGCCCGCAGCGCCGGCCAGTCCCTGGACACCATCAACAGCGCCATCAACGAAATCAACGAGCGCAATCTGGTCATTGCCAGCGCCGCCGAAGAACAGGCCCAGGTGGCCCGGGAAGTGGACCGCAATCTGGTGAACATCCGCGACCTGTCGGTGCAGTCCACCACCGGCGCCAATCAGACCCGCTCCGCCAGCAGCGAACTGTCGATCCTGGCCGTTGACCTGAACAATCTGGTGACCCGATTCCAGCTGTAAAAGCCCTGCCACCGGCCCCAAGGCTCTATTCCGGGCCTGGGGCCGACGCAGTCGGCAATCGACGCTCCCGGCCGGGTGCGTAGCCAAAAGGCTAAATCCACGGCGAGGCTCAAGACTTTAGTCGTACGACCGATAAGTCACGGTAGATCAGTCTCAAGCCCCCGCACGGATGCGCCCTTTTTGGTACTCACCATGTCCCTTCGTAATATGAACATCGCACCACGGGCCTTCCTCGGCTTTGCCATGATCGGCGGCTTGATGCTGATCCTGGGTGTGTTCGCCCTGAATCAGATGAGCAAGATCCGCGGCGCCGCCGAGGACATCACCCTGAGCAGCGTGCCGAGCATCAAGAGCCTCGACGAGTTCACTCAGCTGACCCTGCGCCTGCGGGTGCTGTCCTATCGCTTGCTGGTCAACCGTGAACCCGATGTCCAGCAAAAGACCATCGAACTGCTGGACATGCGCAACCAGCAGATCCGCGCCGCCCAGGTCGTCTACGAGAAGTTCATTACCAGCCCCGAGGAAAAGACCGCCTACGAGCAGTACGTCCAGTTGCTGGCACAGTACCGGCAGATCGAAGAGCGGATGAAATCCCTGTCCCGCGGCAATCAGGTGGAAGAGCTGCGCAACCTGCTCAACACCGACTTGCTGAACAACTCGGAAGCCATGAACACCGTGCTCAACCGGCTGCTGGAGATCAACACCCAGCAGACCGTCGACACCAACCAGCAGGCCGCCGAACAATACTCCTCGGCCTTCAATCTGGTGGTCTCCCTGTTGGTCCTGGCCACCGGCCTGACCCTGCTGTTCGCCTGGCTGCTGACCCGCAGCATCACCGTACCGATCGCCAACGCCCTGAGCGCCGCCGAAGAGATCGCCGAAGGCAACCTGACCCGGCCGATCGCGGTCGACGGCAGCGACGAAGCCGGACGCCTGCTGCGCGCCATGGCCAAGATGCAGGAAAAACTGCGGGACACCCTGCAGCGCATTTCCGGCTCCGCCACCCAACTGGCGTCGGCAGCGGAAGAGCTCAATTGCGTCACCGAAGAAAGCGCTCGCGGCCTGACCCAGCAGAACAACGAAATCGAGCAAGCCGCCACCGCGGTCAATGAAATGACTAGCGCCGTGGAAGAAGTGGCACGCAACGCCGTGAGCACCTCGGAAGCCTCGAAGAACGCCACCACCTCCGCCGGTGACGGTCGCGATCTGGTACAGGAAACCGTGTCCGCCATCGAGCGCATGAGCTCCGACGTGCAAGGCACCGCCAGCTTGATCGGCGACCTGGCCAACGAGTCCCGGGATATCGGCAAGGTACTGGACGTGATTCGCGGCCTGGCCGACCAGACCAACCTGCTGGCCCTCAACGCCGCCATCGAAGCCGCCCGTGCCGGCGAGGCAGGTCGTGGCTTTGCCGTGGTCGCCGACGAAGTCCGGGCCCTGGCGCACCGTACCCAGCAGTCCACCAGCGAAATCGAACGCATGATCGGCAGCATCCAGAGCGGCACCGAGCACGCAGTGGACTCCATGCGCAACAGCACCGAGCGCGCCGAGTCGACCCTGAACATCGCTCGCGGTGCCGGCCTGTCGCTGGACACCATCAACAGCGCCATCATCGAGATCAACGAACGCAACCTGGTGATCGCCAGCGCCGCCGAGGAACAGGCCCAGGTAGCCCGGGAAGTGGACCGCAACCTGGTGAACATCCGCGACTTGTCGGTGCAATCGGCCACCGGCGCCAACCAGACCAGTGCAGCCAGCAACGAGCTGTCGCGCCTGGCCGTGGACCTCAACAGCATGGTCGCGCGATTCAGCCTCTGAAACCGCTCGCCAGCCCCGGAACACGCCAGTAAATCGGCGCCGGAATTCACCCCAAAAAAATCCGCCACTGTCATCAAAAGCTTTTTGACAGTGGCGCATTTCAACAGGTTAGAATCGCTGGCACGCAGACTGCATGGTCAGTTTGCGCCCGCCTTTTCCGCTCTGGAGTACTGCCTTTGAATGCGACGACCATCAACAGCCTGTTCTTGATCGGCGCGTTGCTGGTAGGTGCGAGCATTCTGGTGAGTTCACTTTCCTCCCGCCTCGGCATCCCGATCCTGGTGATCATTCTCGCCGTGGGCATGACCGCCGGGGTCGATGGCGGCGGCATCATCTTCGACAACTACCCGACCGCCTACCTGGTGGGCAACCTGGCCCTGGCCGTGATCCTGCTGGACGGCGGCTTGCGCACCCGGGTCGCGAGCTTCCGCGTGGCCCTGTGGCCGGCGCTGTCCCTGGCCACGGTGGGGGTGTTGATCACCACCGGGCTGACCGGCATGGCTGCCGCCTGGCTGTTCGACCTGAACCTGATCCAGGGGCTGCTGATCGGCGCCATCGTCGGCTCCACCGACGCCGCCGCAGTGTTCTCCCTGTTGGGGGGCAAGGGCCTCAACGAACGGGTTACCGCCAGCCTGGAGATCGAGTCCGGCAGTAACGACCCCATGGCGGTGTTTCTTACCGTGACCCTGATCGACATGCTCGCCAACGGCCACACCGGCCTGCACTGGAGCCTGCTGACCGACCTGATCCGCGAGTTCGGCATCGGTGCGGTGATCGGTCTGGGAGGCGGCTGGCTGATGCTGCAACTGGTCAACCGTATCCACCTGGCCAACGGCCTGTATCCGATCCTGGTGGTTGCCGGCGGCCTGGTGGTGTTCGCCCTGACCAACGCCCTGCACGGCAGCGGTTTCCTCGCCGTGTACCTGTGCGGCCTGGTAATCGGCAACCGTCCGGTGCGCAGCCGCCATGGCATCCTGCACATGCTCGACGGCATGGCCTGGCTGGCGCAGATCGGCATGTTCCTGGTGCTGGGGCTGCTGGTCACGCCCCACGACCTGCTGCCCATCGCTCTGCCGGCCCTGGGCCTGGCGCTGTGGATGATTCTGTTCGCTCGGCCGCTCTCGGTATTGGTGGGACTGCTGCCGTTCAAGGCCTTCCATGGCCGGGAAAAGGCGTTTATTTCCTGGGTCGGCCTGCGGGGCGCGGTGCCGATCATTCTCGCGGTGTTCCCATTGATGGCCGGGCTGCCCAACGCCCAGCTGTACTTCAACCTGGCGTTCTTTATCGTGCTGATCTCGCTGCTGGTCCAGGGCACCAGCCTGCCGTGGGTGGCCAAGTGGCTCAAGGTCACGGTGCCGCCGGAGCCGGCACCGATTTCCCGGGCGGCCCTGGAAGTCCACGTCACCAGCGAGTGGGAACTGTTCGTCTACCGCCTGGGAGCGGAAAAATGGTGCATCGGCGCCGCCCTGCGGGAGCTGAAGATGCCCGAAGGCACGCGGATCGCGGCCCTGTTTCGCGGTCAGCAATTGCTCCATCCGTCGGGTAGTACCGTGCTCGAGGCCGACGACCTGCTGTGCGTAATCGGTCATGAACACAACCTGCCGGCCCTGGGCAAGCTCTTCAGCCAGGCTCCGGAGCGCGGGCTGGACCTGCGCTTCTTCGGCGATTTCGTACTGGAAGGCGACGCCCAGCTGGGCGCGGTGTCGGCGCTCTACGGGCTCAAGCTCGATGGCCAGGACGCAGATATGCCACTGGGCGCCTTCATTGCCCAGAAGGTTGGCGGCGCGCCGGTGGTCGGCGACCAGGTGGAGTGGAACAACACCATCTGGACCGTGGCCGTGATGGACGGGAACAAGATCGGCAAAGTTGGCGTCAGATTCCCCGAAGGAAGTCGCCCCGGCCCCGGACTCTTCCTCTAAACTCGGGAACGCGCCAGGCCATCGCCGCGGCGTTCCCCCCTATTCCCAATTGCTTGACCGACTTCTATGCCTACCCTGCGTAAATTCATCGCTGTTGCCCTGCTGGGCCTGAGTCTCTCTGTCGGCGCCGCACAGGGCGGCGATCCCCCCAGCGCCGAGTCGGTCCAGCAAAGTCTGGACAAGATCGCCGAGCGCAAATTGCCGGAAGCCGATCAAAAGGCCCTGCAGAACCTGCTGCAGAACACCCTGAACCAGCTGAACAACAAGCAGGATTACGAACGACGCCTGACGGACCTGAAGCAGCAGCTGAGCAACGCGCCACGCCTGACTGCGGACAACCAGCGCGAACTGGCACGTCTGAAGGCCAGCAAAGTGGTGCCGGTGGCCCAGCGCTACGCCACGCTGGCGGTGTCCCAGCTGGAGCAACTGCTGGCCGAGCGCAGCGCCACCCAGGGCGAACTGCAAAAGGCCCTGGCCGATGCCAATAGCCTGACCATCACTGCCCAGACCCGCCCCGAGCGGGCCCAGGCCGAGATCAGCAGCAGCCAGACGCGAATCCTGCAGATCAACGCTGCACTCAAGTCCGGCAAGGACGGCGGCAAGCTGCTCAGTGCTGACCAGCGCAACCTGCTCAATGCCGAACTGGCGGCGATCAACGCCCTGATTCCCCTGCGCCGCCAGGAGCTGGCGGGCAACAGCCAGCTCCAGGACCTGGGCAACAGCCAGCATGACCTGTTGATCGAAAAAACCGCGCGCCTGGAACAGGAAATCCAGGACCTGCAGACCCTGATCAACCAGAAACGCCTGGCCCAATCCCAGGAAACCGTGACCCAGCAGTCCATCGAGGCGCAGAAGGCCGGGGGCAGTAGCCTGCTGGCCACCGAGAGCGCCACCAACCTCAAGCTCTCCGACTACCTGCTGGTGTGCACCGACCGCCTCAACGAGCTGACCCAGCAGAACCTGCAGACCAAGCAGCAACTGGACAGCGTGAGCCAGAGCGATGCGGCCCTGGACGAACAGATCAACGTGCTCAAGGGCAGCCTGCTGCTGTCGAAGATTCTCTACAAGCAGAAACAGGCCCTGCCGCGCCTGAAACTGGACCGCGACCTGGCGGACGAAATCGCCGATATCCGCCTCTACCAGTTCGAGATCAACCAGCAGCGGGAACTGCTCAGCAGCCCCAGCGCCTACGTCGAAAACCTGCTCAAGACCCAACCCCCGGAGCAGGTCACGCCTCAGTTGCGCAGGACCCTGATCGACCTGGCGATAACCCGCGCCGACCTGCTGGAGCGCCTGAACCGCGAGCTCAGCGCCCTGCTCAATGAATCCATCACCCTGCAACTGAACCAGAAGCAGCTGTTGAGCACGTCCCAGAGCCTGCGGGCGACACTCGACGAGCAGATGTTCTGGATTCCCAGCAACAAGCCCCTGGACGCCGAGTGGCTGCAGGAAGTCCCTCAGCGCCTGGAGAAACAGCTCACCACCCTGCCCTGGGCCTCAAGCCTCAGTGAACTGACCGACGGCCTGGCACAGCGGCCATTGCTGTTCCTGCCCCTGGCGCTGTTGATCGGCGCCCTGCTGTGGCGACGCAAGAACCTCTATGCGCGCCTGAACAAGGTGCACAAGGACATCGGCCACTTCAAACGCGACAGTCAGTGGCACACACCCTTGGCGATCCTGGTGAACATTCTCCTGGCGATGCCGGTCACCCTGGCTCTGGCGCTGTGCGGCTATGCCCTGCAGATCGATGCCCGGGGGCAGAACGCCAACCTCGGCGCGGCGCTGCTGCAGATCGCCCAGGCCTGGCTGGTGTTCTATACCGCCTATCGAATCCTCGCCCCTGGCGGCGTGGCCGAGCTGCATTTCCGCTGGGAGAAACCCCAGGTGGAATTCCTTCAGTCCTGGGTTCGCCGCCTGGGACTGGTGGTCCTGGCGCTGGTGGCCGTGGTGGCGGTCGCCGAGCATCAGCCTGCGGCCCTGGCCGAGGACGTCCTGGGCATTGCCGTGGTGCTGACCTGCTATGGATTGATGGCCTGGCTGTTGAGTCGCCTGCTGTTGAGCAGCCCGACTCACGAGAACGCCTCACTGTTCCGCAAGGCAGTGGGACTGCTGTTCACCCTGCTGCCGATCGCCTTGTTCATTGCCGTGTGCTTTGGCTACTACTACACCGCACTGAAACTCAGCGACCGTTTGATCAACACCCTCTACCTGCTGATGTTCTGGCTGGTGATCGAGGCCACCTTCGTCCGCGGCCTCAGCGTCGCCGCTCGACGCCTGGCCTACCAGCGGGCCCTGAGCAAGCGCCAGGCCGCCAAGGAGGCGGGGGAAAGCGGCGATGCGGTGGTCGAAGAACCGACCATGGACATCGAGAAGGTCAACGAACAGTCCTTGCGCCTGATCCGCCTGGCCCTGCTGGGCGGCTTCATCGCCGCGCTGTACTGGGTCTGGGCGGACCTGATCACCGTGTTCTCCTATCTGGACAACGTCACCCTCTACGAATACACCAGCGGCACCGGCGCCAACATGAGCATGGTGCCCATCAGCATCGGCGACGTGATTGGCGCGCTGATCATTATCGGTATCACCTTTGCCCTGGCGCGCAACCTGCCCGGTCTCCTGGAAGTGCTGGTGCTGTCCAAGCTGAATCTGGCCCAGGGCAGTGCCTACGCCACCACCACCCTGCTGTCCTATGCCATCGCCGGGATCGGCTTCGTCTCCACCCTGGCCACCCTCGGGGTCAGTTGGGACAAGCTGCAGTGGCTGGTGGCGGCCTTGTCCGTGGGCCTGGGTTTCGGCATGCAGGCGATCTTCGCCAACTTCATCTCCGGCATCATCATCCTGTTCGAGCGGCCGGTGCGCATCGGCGACACCATCACCATCGGCAACCTGTCGGGTACGGTGAGCAAGATCCGCATCCGCGCCACCACCATCACCGACTTCGACCGCAAGGACATCATCGTCCCCAACCAGACCTTCATCACCGGGCAACTGATCAACTGGTCCCTGACCGACACCGTGACCCGGGTGACCCTCAAGCTCGGGGTCGACTACGGCTCAGACCTGGATCTGGTCAAGGAGCTGCTGCTCAAGGCGGCCCGGGACAACCCGCGGGTACTCAAGGAGCCGGAGCCTCACGTGTACTTCCTCAACTTCGGCGAAAGCACCCTGGACCACGAACTGCGCATGCACGTTCGCGAACTGGGGGACCGCAACCCGGTGGTGGACGAGGTCAACCGCTTCATCAACCGCGAGTTCAAGAAGCAGCACATCAACATCTCCTTCCGGCAGATGGAGGTCTACCTGAAGAACCTCCACGGCCAGGAATACAAGATGGTGCCCATCGAGCCGGAGGCCAAGACCATCGTCCCGGTGGCCGAAGGCAAGCCGCTGCAGGAACCGCCGCCGAGCAAACTCGACTAAGGCCTCTATCCCTAGCAGAATGCTCGGACATTCTGCTGGGAGATGGCCGTTGAAAGCCCTCGACGAACTGACCTTCGACAACCGCTTCGCTCGCCTGGGCGACGCCTTCTCGACCCACGTACTGCCCGAACCCCTCGACAACCCAAGACTGGTAGCGGCCAGTCCTGGCGCCATGGCGCTGCTGGACCTGGACCCCGCCGTGGCCGAAAGCCCGGTATTCGCCGAACTGTTCGGCGGGCACAAGCTGTGGGCCGAGGCCGAGCCCCGGGCAATGGTCTATTCCGGGCATCAGTTCGGTTCCTACAACCCGCAACTGGGCGACGGCCGCGGGCTGCTGCTGGGCGAGGTCTACAACCAGGCGGGAGAACACTGGGACCTGCACTTGAAGGGCGCCGGCCAGACGCCGTATTCCCGCATGGGCGATGGCCGGGCAGTACTGCGCTCGTCGATCCGCGAGTTCCTCGCTTGCGAAGCCCTGCATGCCCTGGGCATCCCCAGCAGCCGCGCCCTGTGCGTGATCGGCTCGGACACCCCGGTGTGGCGCGAGAAACAGGAACGCGGGGCGATGGTTCTGCGCCTGGCTCAGAGCCATATCCGCTTCGGGCATTTCGAGTATTTCTACTACACGAAGAAACCCGAGCAGCATAAGCAACTGGGGGAGCATGTCCTGGCCCTGCATTTCCCCGAGTGCCTGGAACAGCCTCAACCCTACCTGGCGATGTTTCGCGAAATCGTCGAGCGCAATGCCGAGCTGATTGCCAAATGGCAGGCCTACGGCTTCTGCCACGGGGTGATGAACACTGACAACATGTCGATCCTGGGCATTACCTTCGACTTCGGCCCCTTCGCCTTCCTCGACGATTTCGACGCCCACTTCATCTGCAACCATTCCGATGACCAGGGCCGCTACTCCTTCAGCAACCAGGTGCCCATCGGCCAGTGGAACCTCAGCGCCCTGGCCCAGGCCCTGACGCCGTTCATCAGCGTCGAGGCCCTGCGCGAAACCCTGGGCCTGTTCCTGCCGCTGTACCAGGCTCATTACCTGGACCTGATGCGCCGACGCCTGGGCTTCACCCAGGCCGAGGACGACGATCAGAAGCTGGTGGAGCGCCTGCTGCAACTGATGCAGAACAGCGGCGTCGACTACAGCCTGTTCTTCCGCCACTTGGGGGAGCAAGCCCCGGAACAGTCGCTGGCGCGGCTGCGAGACGATTTCGTCGATCGCAACGGCTTCGATGCCTGGGCCGAGCAGTACCGGGAACGGGTCGCCCGGGATCCGATCCAGGGCCAGGACCTGCGCCGGGAGCGCATGCACGCGGTCAACCCGCTGTACATCCTGCGCAACTATTTGGCGCAGAAAGCCATTGATGCCGCAGAAGCGGGGGACTACAGCGAAGTGCGCCGCCTGAATCAGGTGCTGAGCCGACCTTTCGAGAAACAGGCCGGCATGGACAGCTATGCCGAGCGCCCACCTGAGTGGGGCAAGCACCTGGAAATCAGCTGCTCGTCCTGAGTCAGGCGAAGGTCTCCATCGACACCTTGAAGCGCTCGGCCAGCCAGCGGATCTGCCGCAGGTTGAGCTGGCGCTTGCCGCTGAGCACTTCCGACACCACCGATTGCGCGCCCACCCCAGGCAGGTCGCTTTGAGTCAGGCCATGTTCACCCATCAACGAACGTAGAACCTCCACTGCGCTGACCGCCGGCATCGGATGGTGCTCTTCGTCGTAGGCCTCGATCCAGTCACCAATGATGTCCACCAGCGAAGCCAGTGGGTGCGATTCGTCTTCGCCCATGATGTCCAACAGCTCATCAAGTGCCAGGGCCAGCGCGTCGTAATCGGCCTCGCTCTTGGGCTTGCGCAATATGGGCGCAACGAACTGCCAGTGCTCCGCCGCTTGCTTAACCTGAAGACTCATTGTGATTCCTCCTTCCACAGCCCCTTGTCGTACTCGCCGTGATCCAGCACATGCCTGATATAGAGGCGCTGCCCCCCATAGCGCACGATTGCGATCAGCCTCAGTTTGTTGCCGCCAATGTCGAAAACATGAAAGCGCCCGACCTTATCTAGCGCCGGAAACAAGGCCTTCATGTCGGCGAAATCAGCCGGCCTGGCGCCTTTGGCCTTGCGGTACCAGGTATCCAGTGCCCGCGCGACTTGCGGCCATTGCTCCTTGGCCTGCCGGATACGTTTTGCGGTGATGATGTGCATGCAATGTCCCTATCGCATAATGCTATTAACGTTAGATACGAGCATTAGATATCTCAAGATGCTATACCCGCGGTCAGACCAGCGGTGCTCACGTGCTTCAAGCCTAGACAGCCAACGAACGGGCTTGCCGAGCAGTGTGTGAGCGATTGCGACGGACTCATGAGCTTCGACCAACGCCTCGGCCGTCGTGCAGAAAAGCGCCAAACACAAGATTGCGCATGGACCCGTCGGCAGCGGATGCGGATAATGCGCGTCCCTGATTTCCAGTACCTGCAAGGATGCGCATGAACCTGTTCCTCACCCTGGTCACCCTGGTTTTCGGCGTGATCACCCTGGTGTCGGCTGTCATCTACCTGAGCCGCCGCGCCAAGTACCGGATGAACCTGCAGGACCTGCGCCTGCACGGTAAACCGCACCGCACCATTACCCAGGCCGAACTGGACGAACTGGCCAAACAGACCGCTAGCCTGCAACGTATCCAGGGCAGCGGCGGCATGTCCTACGAGCCGATCAGCGACAGCGTCTATCTGATTAGCGGCGGCACCGCGAGCGACGGGCTGGAACTGCAGGCCCAGTCGATAAAACACGTGTCGATCGCCGGTATTCCCGTGGAATTCCCCTACCCGATGGACAGCTTCCTGGCCGACAGCAACCAGGCCGAAGTGGTGATCGCCAAGAAGTTCGCCGTGGTCATCGGCCTCAACGGGCATCGCCTGGCCCTGTAACGCACCGACAGCCGACTGCCACCTTCACCACTCGCCCATGCCACGAACCCTGCCCCCGTCGATACCCTGCAAGAGTCCGCCATGAAACGTCGCCACCTGCTGCTGTTGCCCCTGCTGCTCGCCCTGACCGGGTGCAAGGAAGACTTCGCCACCCTGCACTTCCAGGATTCGGTGCGCTCCGATCCCAAGGCCGGCCCGCAATACTCCGACCAGTTGGTGCACGAGGCGTACAAGCAGAGCATCTACACCGCGCTCAGCGCCCAGGACCTGGACCCGGATGCCATCGCCCTGGAACGGGACAAGGAGGATGACAAAGTGATCCACCTGCGCCTGGTGGACTACTCCCTGAGCCCGGAGCAACGGGGTCGCCTCAGGGCGGTCTTCGAGCAGGTTACCGACGCGCGCAAGGCCAGTTCGATGAACCTGCACCTGGAACTGGACAACGCCCAGGCCAGCGTCAACCCGCCCGGCCCCAGCGACCTGCCGGACAGCATCGACGCCAGCCTCGAGTTCGATCCGACGTTCGAGATGCTGCTGGACCGCAGCTACGACGACAGCATGCGTGCCATCGTCAACCAGAGCGAAATCGAAGGCCCGGTCAGTTGCAAGATCACCGCGCACCTGGCAATGCCCACGCGCTTGAAACTGATCGGCTACGAAGCCCTTGAACAGGACAACAGCGAGCGCGGCCTGGTCTCCTTGCTGACCCGCAGCGGCAGCATTGCCAAGGTGCCACTCAAGGTGCATTTCGATGACCCGGACCTGAACCGGCACCTGCAACAGAAAACCATCCAGGCCTGGCCTTCCAGCTCGAAAATCACCCGGCCCGCACCGGTGCCCCTCGACGAATTCGCCATCGTCATCGGCTCCATCGGTGTCCAGACCCTGACCTCAGCCCAGCCCTTCGACACCCGAAAAGACGAACTGCAAGCGCTGTGCGATCAAAAGATGCAGACCCTGGGCCGACCGTTCACCTTTCAAATGGGTCGGACCCTGGATCGCTTGACCAGCGTCGATTTCCGCTAAGCGCCATGGCGCAACAAGGACCTCCATTGAACCGACGCCTCTACACGGCAGCCCTGCTGCTGATGCTGCTGACCGGCTGCAAGCAGACCTACCTCACCCTGCATTTCCAGGAAGAAGTGGGTGACCCCAAGCAGGCCCGCATCGTGCCGTACTTTGCAGAGACCATCACTGAGATGGCCACCGGGATCGGCATCGAACCCGACGCCATCGGCCTGGAGATGGACCGCAAGGACGACAAGACCCTGCATATCAGCCTGGACAGCAGCGTGCCCGAAACCCAGCGCCAACGTCTGCGGGAACTGTTCAGCGAGATTGTCGAGGCGCGCGCAGCCGGCACCTTCGAAGCCGTTCTGGAGATCGCCCCGGAAACCGGGAAATACACCAGCCCCGAGTACCGCAAAAGAGCCATGGCCTTGCCGCGGCGCTTCTCGCTGGCGCTGGAGCCGGTGAAATACGCTGATGTGCTGTTTCATTACTCGATGGAGGAGTTGACCAGCGGCAAGCTCTCGGCCACCGGCACGCCCAACGAGGCGTTTTGCCAATACCAGGCCACTCTCCAGGCGCCGGGCATGCCGTTCAGCCAGATGGGCAGCAAGGCCGGAAGCGGAACCGGGGATTACAACGTGTATCTGGAGTGGAAAGACCACAAGCGCGAACCGGCGCAGTTCTTGTTCGGCAACATCACGTTCACCAACCCCACGCTCAACCAGATGCTGTTCGACAACCGCATCCAGCTGTCCGCGATCAAGACCTCTTGGGGCACACGAACGGATCGCCGCGCCGACCGCGTCGGCTTCAGTGTCGGTTCCCTGGGCCTTCAGTACCACGAGGATGGGGAGATTTCTCCGTTGCAACACATAGGCTTCATGGGCAAGTGCCAGGGCATGGCCATGGAACTGGGGCGGCCCTTTACCTTTTACATCGGCCGCTCCATGGACCGTCTGGTCAGTGTCGAACTGGCCCCGCCCAGCACGTGAAGCCATGGCGACGCCGACTTGATATTCACCCAGGGCGCCGCCATTTAAGGCGCTCTACCCTGCTTGCGGAGCCCAACCATGTCCGACCCACTGCTGATCCCCTGCCCGCACTGCAACGGCCTCAACCGCATTCCCGCCGAACGCCTGGGGGATCACCCCAAGTGCGGGCGCTGCAAGGCCGAGGTGTTGCTGAGCAAACCCTTTGACTTGAAACAGGGCGACTACGCCAGCCAGATCAAGGGCGACCTGCCGTTGCTGGTGGATGTGTGGGCAGACTGGTGCGGGCCGTGCAAATCCTTTGCGCCGATCTTTGCGCAGGCCGCCGCGCAGCTCAGTGGCAAGTGCCGCCTGGCCAAGCTGGACAGTGAAGCCAACCCGCAGCTGTCGGGGCAATTGGGCATTCGCTCGATTCCCAGCCTGATCCTGTTCAAGAACGGCCGGGAAGTGGCCCGCCAGAGCGGCGCCCTGCCCTTGCCGCAACTCTTGGGCTGGTTGCGCAGCCAGGGCATCTGAACACGCCCTGACAGGAGACTTGCGCTCCTGCCACCGCGGCGCTGAGTTCAGGCGTTTTCCAGCAGGTTGTGCAGGTCAACGAATTGCTGGGTCAGCTTGTGTCGCGGATCGAGATAGATCAGCGGCAGGCTGGCCTGGTGGGATTCACGCATGCGCACCGAGCTGGCCAGGTACACCGGCAGCACCGGCAGCCCCTCGCTGATCAGTTCGTCGAGCATCTGTTGCGGCAGGCTGGCCCGAGCCTGGAACTGATTGACCACGATCCCCTCGACCTGCAGGTCTTCGTTGTGGTCTTCCTTCAACTCTTCGATCTCCGCCAGCAGGCCGTACAGCGCCTGGCGCGAGAAGCTGTCGCAGTCAAAGGGAATCAATACCCGATCGGCAGCGATCAACGCCGAAACCGCATAGAAATTCAGGGCCGGCGGGGTGTCGAGATAGATCCGGTCATAGTCCTCGGCCAACTCGTCCAGCAACTTACGCAGCTTGTTGATCTTGTGCTTGGCCTCAAGCTTGGGCTGCAGATCCGCCAACTCGGCGGTGGCGGTCACCACATGCAAGTTATCGAACGGCGTCTCGTAGATATCCACCTGGTTCTTTTTCGAGAAAGGCCCGGAAGACAGGGTCTGCTTGAAGAAGTCGGCAATGCCCATGGGAATGTCATCGCCGGTCAGGCCGGTGAGGTACTGGGTCGAGTTGGCCTGGGCATCCAGGTCCACCAGCAAGGTGCGATACCCCTCGCTGGCGCTGACCGCCGCCAGATTGCAGGCAATACTGGACTTGCCCACACCACCTTTCTGATTGAACACCACACGCCGCATGTCTAAACCTCCGTGTATCAAAGATCACCGAGTGTAGTAGTCCTCACCGCCCCTTAGCTACCTCGGCAACACAAGAGTTTCCCGCCGCCCAACACCCTTGGAACACGCCATGCAAAGCCCTGGCGACCAGGGATTGGGGCAGAAAGGAACCTCGACAGTGGCAAATGGACACCTTCCGCCACATCAGATTCGTCGCTTTTGCGACCAACAGCCCAAGCAGCATTTGCTACAAGCCAGTCGCACCGGGATAATGCGCGCCACTGGCGCCTTTGCGTCATCCAGGTCAATCGCCAATCGAAGCGATACACCGCGTCAAGGAAGCCCGCAGGGGCGGGATGAAATCAAGTGATCAAGTTCAACATCGCTCAATGGCGTGCGTGGGCCCCTGGGCTCGAAAGCGTGGACGCCTGGCAGGCCTGGAGCCGTCAGCCGGCCCTGCCTGAGAGCAGCGATGCCGCTCCCGATGTGTCCTTTCTGCCCGCCATGCAGCGCCGCCGTCTCAGTCGCCTGGCGCGCATGGCCTTCAGCGTTGGCTGGCCCCTGGCCGAAGGCCTCGAGCAATTGCCACTGGTGTTCATTTCCCGGCATGGCGAAACCCCGCGAACCTTCGAGATCCTCAGCGACCTGGCCGCCGAGCAGCCTCTGTCGCCCACCCAGTTCAGCCTCTCGGTGCACAACGCAGTGATTGGCCTGTGGTCGATCATGCGCGGCGAAACCAGTGAAATGACGGCCCTGGCCGCCGCCGGCGACGGCCTGGAACACGGCCTGCTGGAAGCCGCCACCCTGCTGGCGGACGGTGCCCCCCACGTCTTGCTGGTGATCACCGAGGAACAGCCGCCCGAGGCCTATGCCAGCTGGATCGACGACGTACCTTTTCCCTACGCCCTGGGCCTGTTGCTGAGCCCCGGCGACGACTGGCAACTGTCCCTGGACAGCCACGACGGTCAAATCCCCAAGACCCAGTGGCCCCATGCCCTGAACCTGCTGCGAACCCTGCTCGGCTCGCAGACCTTTTGCCAACATGCCTGGATGAATCGTGTATGGACCTGGCAACGCAACCACTGAACGCCAAGGGCCGCAATGCCTACTACTGGCGCCTGCTGGCCACCGGTCTGAGCTTTGCACTGTTCGGAATAGGTGGTTTGTGCCTGCGCCTGGTGATTTTCCCCCTGCTCGCCTGCCTGCCCGGCGACGCCGCCAGCCATAGCCGGCGCGCACGCCAGACCGTCAGTCGGCTGTTCTGGCTGTTCATCCGTTTCATGGCCAAGAGCGGCGTGCTCACCTATGAAGTCCAGGGCGCCCACCTGCTCGGCCGTCCGGGGCAGATGATCATCGCCAATCACCCGTCGCTGATCGACGTGGTGTTCCTGATCGGCCTGGTGCGCGACGCCAACTGCGTGGTGAAGCAAAGCCTCTGGGACAACCCCTTCACCCGCGGCCCGGTGCGCGCCACCCAGTACATCAGCAACGACGGCAGCATGGACATGCTCGACAGCGCCTGCGGGGCGCTGCAGGCAGGTCAGACCCTGATCGTCTTTCCGGAGGGCACCCGCACCCAGCCGGGCGCCGCTCCGGCCTTTCATCGGGGGGCCGCGGCGATTGCCCTGCGAGGTGCGAAGATCATTACCCCGGTGGTGATCAAGGTCAGCCCCACCACCCTGACCAAGGCCGAGCCCTGGTACCGCATTCCGCAACGCCGTGTGCACTTCAGTTTTCACGTCGGTGCCGATATAGACCCACAGACCTTTGCCGCCCAAGGCCCCGCGCCTCAGGCTTCGCGCAAGCTCAATGAGCACTTGCACCACTATTTCATCAAGGAGCTCGCCAGAGATGAGCGATACACACCCGGATCTGATGCTTGAAATCAAACTGCTGATCATCGATGCCCTGGGCCTCGAAGACATCAGCGCCCAGGACATCGGCAACGATCAGACCCTGTTCGGCGAAGGCCTCGGCCTGGACTCGGTGGACGCCCTGGAACTGGGCCTGGCGATCCAGAAGAAGTACGGCATCAAGATCGATGCCGACGCCAAGGACACCCGCAACCACTTCAGTAACGTGGCGAGCCTTGCGGCGTTCGTCACTGCAAAACAGGCAGCTTGAGAACCGACCATGCAAACCCGTGACGACATCTTCAACACCCTGCGCGATGCCCTGGTCGAACTCTTCGAGCTTGAGCCCGACAGCATCAGCCTGGATTCCAACCTGTACCAGGACCTGGAAATCGACAGCATCGACGCCGTCGACCTGATCGACCACATCAAGCGTCAGACCGGCAAGAAAATCGCCGCCGAGGAATTCAAGTCGGTGCGTACCGTCAATGACGTGGTCGAGGCGGTCTACCGTCTGGTCCAGCCGGCCGCATGAGCCGGCTGATCGGCCTGGGCTTGTTGCTGGCCGGCCTGCTTTACCCCTTTGCGGTGTATTTCGGCATGGAGCACTTCGCTCCGTGGCAATTCGGCCTGCTGCTGGGCGGCCTGTGGCTGGCCCGGGCGCTGACCGGCGAACGCCGTCCCGGCAGCCTGTGGATGGCCGGTGCGGCCATCGCCTTCTGCCTGCTGCTGGCGTGGTTCGATCACCCGGCACTGCTGCGCTGGTACCCGGTGCTGATCAGCAGCTTCATGCTCGGCCTGTTCGGCCTTAGCCTGAAGTACGGTCCGCCGGTGGCGGAGCGCCTGGCCCGCCTCAGCGAGCCGGATCTGCCGGAAAAGGCCATACGTTACACCCGCCAGGTGACCATCGCCTGGAGTGTGTTTTTCCTCTGTAACGGAGTGCTCGCCGCAGCCCTGACCCTCTGGGCGCCGCTGAGCTGGTGGACGTTGTACAACGGCCTGATCGCCTATGGGCTGATGGGTTTGCTGTTTGCCATTGAGTGGCTTTTACGACAACGGGTACGAGGCCGTAGATGAACTGGATTGCCCTTGAGCGGCTATTGCTCAGGACCCAAGCACCGCGGGTGGTCAGCGCCCATCCCGACATCGACCTGGAAGGCGTGCAGGCCCGGGCCCTGAGCCTGGCCGCAGCCCTGCACGAGCGCGGCGTACGCCGTCTGGCGCTGCACCTGGAGGACGCCGTTGACCTGGCCGTGGCCCTGCTGGGTGCCTGGCGCGCCGGGGTCAGCGTGTTGCTGCCCGCCGACCTGCAGGCCCAGACCCGCCAGCGCTGGGCGGCGGACGTCGACCTGTGGCTGACCGACCAGGACCCGCCCTTGCAGCCACTGCAGGTTGCACCGCTGGAGCCGGCCGAGCTGGACCTGGACGCCTGCCGGCTGAGCCTGTGCACCTCGGGCTCCAGCGGCGAACCCAAGCGCATCGAGAAAAACCTGCGCCAGCTGGCCAACGAGGTCCAGGCCCTGGAACAACTGTGGGGCACAGACCTGGGCCCGGCCTGGATCATCGGCAGCGTCGCCACCCAGCATATCTACGGTTTGCTGTTCCGCGTGCTCTGGCCGCTGTGCGCCGGGCGTCCCTTCGTGCGCCGTCAATTGGCCTTCCCCGAAGACCTGCAACGGGCCAGCCGCGAATGCCCGGCATTCGCCTGGGTGGCCAGCCCCGCCCTGCTCAAGCGCATGGGCGACAACCTCGACTGGCCGGCTCTGAGCCCGGTGCGGCGGGTATTTTCCTCTGGCGGCGCCTTGCCCGCCGAGGCCGCCAGTGGGCTGCAACAACGCTTGCAGCAATGGCCAACGGAGATCCTCGGCAGCTCGGAAACCGGCGGCATTGCCTGGCGCCAGGGGCCCGACCTGTGGCAGCCCTTTGCCGAGGTGCGCCTGAGCCAGGACAGCGACGGCGCGCTGCTGATCGCCTCGCCCTACCTGCCGGCCGGGCATATCGAACACAGCGCCGATGCCGCGCGCATTGCCGCTGACGGCCGCTTCGAACTGCTGGGCCGCCTGGACCGCATCGTCAAGCTGGAAGAAAAACGCATCTCCCTGCCCATGCTGGAACAGGCCCTGGAGCAGCACGAATGGGTCGCGGAAGCACGCCTTGGGGTGATCGAAGACAACCGCGCCTACCTTGGCGCCCTGCTGGTGCTCAGCGAGTCCGGCCTGCATGCCCTGCGCAACCAGGGCCGACGCCACCTGACCCAGGCCCTGCGCCAGCACCTGTCCCGGCACTGCGAAGCCCTGGCCCTGCCACGGCGCTGGCGCCTGCTGCGGCAAATGCCCTTGAACAACCAGGGCAAGCTGCCCCAGGCCGAGGTCCAGGCTCTGCTGCTAGCGCCGCGCCCGCAGGCGCCGGAGGTGCTGCAGCAGGTGCAGGACGAACAAGAGTGGCAACTGCAACTGGCGATTCCGCCGGACCTGGCGTATTTCAGCGGGCACTTTCCCGCCACCCCGGTGCTGCCGGGGGTGGTGCAAGTGGACTGGGCCCTGGCCCTGGGCCAGCAGCTGCTCGATCTGCCGGGCCGCTTCGCCGGCATGGAAGTGCTGAAGTTCCAGCAACTGGTACGCCCCGGCGACCGCATCCAGCTCAATCTGCGCTTCGACGTCCAGCGCCAGAAACTGTATTTCGCCTACCTGAATGACGGCGCCCCCTGCTCCAGCGGGCGGATCATCCTGGAGGCCAGCTGTGGATAACTCTTCCCGCTTCGCGGCTGTAGGAGCTGGCTTGCCAGCGAAGGGGCCCACGCCGACCCACAGCCCCTGCGCCGTCATCCCGGTCTACAACCATGAAACCGCCGTGCCCGCCGTGGTCGACGCGCTCCTGGCACGGGGCCTGCCCTGCGTACTGGTGGACGACGCCAGCAGCCCGGCCTGCGCGGCAGTGCTGGAGCAGATGGCCCAGCGCGAAAAGGTGTTCCTGATCCGCCTGGCCATCAACCAGGGCAAGGGCGGCGCGGTCATGGCCGGCCTGCGCGAAGCCGTGCAACTGGGCTTCAGTCACGCCCTGCAGGTGGACGCCGACGGCCAGCACGACCTGGCGGATGTGGATAACTTCATCCAACGCTCCCAGGCCCATCCCGAAGCGCTGATCTGCGGTTATCCACAGTACGACGCCAGCGTCCCCAAAGGGCGCCTGTACGCCCGCTACCTGACTCACGTCTGGGTCTGGATCAATAGCCTGTCGCTGCAGATCCCGGATTCCATGTGCGGCTTCCGGGTCTATCCCCTGCCCGCCACTTTGGCCCTGATCGACTCGGTGCAACTGGGGCGACGCATGGACTTCGACCCGGAGATCCTGGTGCGCCTGTCCTGGCGCAACCAGCCCATGCACTGGCTGCCGACCCGGGTGCACTATCCCCAGGACGGCCTGTCGCACTTTCGCCTGTTCCACGACAACGCGCTGATTTCCAAGATGCACGCCAAGCTGTTCTTCGGCATGTTGCTGCGCCTGCCGCAGATCCTCTGGCGTCGGTGGCGCCCATGAGCCAGCCACCATCCAACGAGCACTGGGCCGAGCACCAGGAGCGCGGCAGTTTCTGGCTGATGAAGCTCACCGCCTTCGGTGTGCGGGTCCTGGGGCGGCGGCTGCTGAGCCCGGTGCTGTACGTCATCGTGTTCTATTTCTTCCTGTTCGGCCGCAGCGCCCGCCGCAGCATCTGGCAATACCAGCAGCGTCTGGCCCAATGGAGCGGACGCGACGCGTTGCGCCCCAGCCACTGGCGGGTGTTCGGCCAGTTCATGGCCTTTGCCGACGCCCTGCTGGACAAGCTCGATGTGTGGAACGGCAAGCTGCGCATCGAACAGATCGAAATCATCGACCCGGCGCAGCTGCGCCATCAGCTGCGCGGCGAACGCGGACAGCTGCTGGTGGGCGCGCACCTGGGCAACCTGGAAGTCTGCCGGGCCTTGGCCGAGCTGGGTGAGCAGGTGACCATGAACGTGCTGGTGCACACCAAGCACGCCGAACGCTTCAACCGCCTGCTGGGCGAGGCCGGCGCCAGCAACCTGCGGCTGATCCAGGTCAGCGAGCTGGACCCGGCGATCATGCTGCAACTGAGCCAGCGCCTGGATCGCGGCGAATGGCTGGCAATTGCCGGCGACCGCGTACCGCTGCACGGCGGGCGCAACGTGCGGGTGGATTTCCTCGGCCATCAGGCCGCTTTCCCCCAGGGCCCCTGGCTACTGGCCGGGTTGCTCAAGTGCCCGGTCAACCTGCTGCTGTGCCTGAAACAGCAGGGCCGTTATCAGGTGATCCTCGAACCCTTCGCCGAAGCCGTGCAGTGGAAGCGCAATGACCGCCAGCAGGTGATCGCCCAATGGACCGCCCGCTACGCCGAGCGCCTGGGCCAGTACTGCCTGCAGGCACCGCAACAATGGTTCAACTTTTACCCATTCTGGAAGACCGATGACGACCTCGACCCATGAGCCGGTAACCTTCGGCGAACACCCCCTGCGCATCGAAGACGTGCTGGCCCTGGCCAACCGTCAGGCACCGACGCGCCTGCAAGCCGACGCCACATGGCGCCAGCGGATCGCCAAGGGCGCGCAGTTCCTCGACTCCCTGCTGGACAAGGAAGGGGTGATCTACGGCGTGACCACCGGCTACGGCGACTCCTGCGTGGTGGCCGTGCCCCTGCAGCACGTCGAGGCCCTGCCCCGTCATCTGTACACCTTCCATGGCTGCGGCCTGGGCAAGCTGTTGGACGCCCAAGCCACCCGCGCCGTATTGGCCGCACGTCTGCAGTCGCTGTGCCACGGGGTTTCCGGGGTCCGGGTGGAACTGCTGGAACGCCTGCAGGCCTTCCTCGATCAGGACATCCTGCCGCTGATCCCGGAAGAAGGCTCGGTGGGCGCCAGCGGCGACCTGACGCCGCTGTCCTACGTGGCAGCCACCCTGTCCGGCGAACGCGAGGTGATGTTCCGCGGCGAACGCCGTGAGTCCGCCGACGTGCACCGCGAGCTGGGCTGGGAGCCCCTGGTGCTGCGGCCCAAGGAAGCCCTGGCGCTGATGAACGGCACCGCAGTGATGACCGGACTCGCCTGCCTGGCCTTCGCCCGAGCCGACTACCTGCTGCGCCTGGCCACCCGCATCACCGCCCTCAACGTAGTGGCCCTGCAAGGCAACCCGGAGCACTTCGACGAACGCCTGTTCGCCGCCAAGCCACACCCGGGGCAGATGCAAGTCGCTGCGTGGCTGCGCCAGGACCTGGCGATCGACGCACCGACCGCGCCCCTGCACCGCCTGCAGGACCGTTACTCGCTGCGCTGCGCGCCCCATGTTCTCGGGGTGCTGGCCGACAGCCTGAACTGGCTGCGCGGCTTCATCGAAACCGAACTCAACAGCGCCAACGACAACCCGATCATCGACGCCGAAGCCGAGCGCGTGCTGCACGGCGGGCACTTCTATGGCGGACACATCGCCTTTGCCATGGACAGCCTGAAGAACCTGGTGGCCAACGTCGCCGACCTGCTGGACCGGCAGTTGGCGCTGCTGGTGGACGTGCGCTACAACCACGGCCTGCCGAGCAACCTGTCCGGCGCCAGCGCCGAGCGGGCGATGCTCAACCACGGTTTCAAGGCGGTGCAGATCGGCGCCAGCGCCTGGACCGCCGAAGCCCTGAAGAACACCATGCCGGCCAGCGTGTTCTCGCGCTCCACCGAATGCCACAACCAGGACAAGGTGAGCATGGGCACCATCGCCGCCCGCGACGCGATCCGCGTGCTGGAGCTCACCGAGCAAGTGGCCGCCGCCACCTTGCTCGCCGCCAACCAGGGCGTCTGGCTGCGCAGCCAGGAAGCCGATGCCCGGCCGTTGCCGCCGGCCCTGGATGCCATGCACCTGGAACTGGCGGCGGACTTCGCCCCTGTCATCGAGGACCGCGCCCTGGAGCGCGAACTGCGCCTGTGCCTGCAACGTATCGCCGAGCAACACTGGAGGCTGCATGCGCAGTAAGGGAGTGATCCACGCCGACACCCAGGTCCAGGTGCCGTTCTTCGACGTCGACACCATGCACGTCGTCTGGCACGGGCATTACGTCAAGTACCTGGAAGTCGCCCGCTGCGCCTTGCTGGACAAGCTCGGCCACAACTACAACCAGATGCTCGAATCCGGCTACGCCTGGCCGGTGATCGATCTGCAACTGCGCTACGTGCGCGGCGCAGTGTTCGGCCAGACCCTGAACGTGCGCGCCAGCCTGGTGGAGTGGGAGAACCGTCTGAAGATCAACTACCTGATCACTGACCTGGCCAGTGGCGAGCGCCTGACCCGCGCCAGCTCGGTGCAGGTGGCCGTGGAGATCGCCAGCCGTGAAATGCAGCTGGCCTCGCCCAAGGTCTTCACCGACGCCGTCGCGAGGGCCTTGCCATGAACACAGGAGCGAGCTTGCTCGCGAGGATGGTCTGGCTGGCTACCCAGTGCACGGCGCTGAGCACGGTGGTGCGGCGGTTCGCGAGCAAGCTCGCTCCTACGGTGCTGGTGTTGCTGGTGGTGCCGGGGTTGGCCCAGGCATTCGATCTGCAACAGTTGAGCGATCAGCTGTCGCGGCCGGAGGTGATCCACGGCCGCTTCATCCAGGAAAAACACCTGCGGGCCCTGCCTCAGCCGCTGACCAGCAAGGGCCACTTCGTCCTGGCGAAAAACCACGGCCTGCTGTGGCTGCTGCAAACCCCGTTGCAGCAGGACTACCGCATCACCGCCCAGGGCATTGCCCGGCGCGATGCCGGCGGTTGGCAGATGCTTCCGGGCAAGAGCGCCGGTGCCGAACAGAACCGCCTGTTCCTCGCCGTGCTGCAGGGCGACAGCAGCGGTCTGCAGCGGGACTTCGAACTCAAGCTGCAAGGCAGCGCGCAGAACTGGCAGTTGCAACTGATCCCCCGTTCCCTGCTGCTGAAACAGATCTTCAACCAGATCAACATCGACGGCGGCGAGCTGGTGCAACGCATCGAACTGCTGGAAGCCCAGGGCGACCGTACCTTGCTGATCATGCAAGACAGCAGCAGTGCCCAAGCCTTGAGCGAAGCGGAGCAACATGACTTTGCCGAGTGAACGCTGGCTGCCCCGATCCTTCCTGATCCTGCTGGCCCTGGTGCTGGCCTTGGGCGCCTGGCAATGGCGCCACGGCGCGCCCCTGTCCGCCAACCTGATGGAACTGGTCCCCGGCACCGCCCCGGACGCCCTGGAGCTGCAGGCCGAACAGCGCATGCAGGAACCGCTGAACCGGGAAATCCTGGTGCTGGCGGGACATGCCGAGCGCCAGCAAGCGGTGGACATGGCCCGGCAACTGGCCGAGCAATGGCAGGCCAGCGGGCTGTTCGAGAAGGTCCAGTGGAACCTGCAAGCCGACCTGCCGGCCTTGCGCAAGCAACTGCTGCAAGGGCGCCTGGCCATGCTCTCGGCCCATGACCGCGAGCAGTTGATCAGCCAGCCACAGGCTTTCATCGAGCAGCGAGTGCAAAGCCTCTTCGACCCCTTTACCGGCTTCTCCCTGGTGCCGAGCCAGGATGACTGGCTGGGCCTGACCGGACGCATTCAGAACAGCCAGCCACAACACGGCGCGGTGCAGCTGGATGTCGCCAGTGGTGCCCTGGTGGCCGAGGCCGATGGCCAACATTGGGTCCTCCTGCGGGCCCGTACCAAAGGCAATGCCTTCGACATGCAGTTGCCCTTGCAGGTGGCCGAACTGCTGCGTCACAGCCGCGAACAGGCGAGCCAGAGCGATGTACAACTGCTGGCCGCCAGCGGCTTGCTGTATGCCGCCAACGGCCAGCAGCAGGCCACCCGGGAAATCACCTGGGTCGGCGGGGGCGCGACCCTGGGCATCCTCTTGCTGCTGCTCCTGGCCTTCCGCCGCTGGCGCGCTCTGCTGGCCTTCGTCCCGGTGCTGGTGGGCATGCTGTTCGGCGCCGTGGCCTGCGTCGCCCTGTTCGGGCGCATGCACGTGATGACCCTGGTGCTGGGATCGAGCCTGATCGGCGTGGCCGTCGACTACCCCCTGCATTACCTGTCCAAGAGCTGGAGCCTGAAACCCTGGCGCAGCTGGCCGGCCCTGCGCCTGACCCTGCCGGGGCTGAGCCTGAGCCTGATCACCAGTTGCATCGGCTACCTGGCCCTGGCCTGGACCCCGTTCCCGGCCCTGACCCAGATCGCCGTGTTCTCCGCCGCCGGCCTGCTGGGGGCCTACCTGTCGGCGGTGTGCCTGCTGCCGGCACTGCTCAAGGGCGTCGAGCTGCGTCCGGCGCAATGGCCGCTGCGGGTCGCCGAGGCCCTGCTCGGGGTGCGTGCCGCACTGCTCAAACGCGTGCCGAGCCCGGCGTTGCTGGCCCTGTTGGCGCTGTTCTGCGCCGCTGGTTTGTGGCAGCTCGAGAGCAAGAACGACATCCGCCAATGGGTCGGTGCACCGCCGCAACTGATGCAAGAGGCCCAGGCCATTGCCCGGATCACCGGCTATCAGCCCACCAGCCAGTTCTTCCTGGTGCGCGCCGCCAACCAGCAGCAATTGCTGGAGCGCCTGGGAGCCCTGGACCAGCGCCTGCAACAACTGGTGAACCTGGGCAAGCTCAAGGGCTACCTGTCCCTGGACCAACTGGTGAGCCAACCCGCAGAGCAGCAGCAAGTGCGCGAGGCCCTCAAGCAACTGCCGGGCGTCTGGCAGCCGTTGCTGGAGCTGGGGGTGCCACTGCCGGCCCTGCAAGCGGAGCTCAAACAGCTGCAAGACCTGCCCGTGGCCGACATCGACACCGCGCTCATCGGCCCCCTGGCCGAGCCCTTTCGCCCGCTGTGGCTGGGTAGCAACGCCAGCGGCGTGGCGGCCATGGTCAGCCTGCAAGGCCTGAACGACGCCGCCCTGCTGCGGGTCCAGGCCGACGACCTGCCGGGGGTGCAACTGGTGGATCGCCTGGGTGAGCTGAACCGAGTGTTCGCCGCAACCCAGGTCAGCGCCGCCGAACTCAAGCTGGCGTCCTGCGTGCTGATCGTCCTGCTGCTGATCCTGCCCTTCGGTTTCGGCGGGGCCTTGCGCCTGGTGGCACTGCCGCTGCTGGCAGCCTTGTGCAGCCTGGCCAGCCTCGGCTGGCTGGGCCAGCCGTTGACCCTGTTCAGCCTGTTCGGCCTGCTGCTGGTGACCGCCATCAGCGTCGACTACGCAATCCTCATGCGCGAGCAGATCGGCGGCGCCGCCGTGAGCCTGCTGGGCACCTTGCTGGCGGCCCTGACCACCTGGCTGTCGTTCGGTCTGCTGGCGGTGTCCAGCACTCCGGCAGTGAGCAACTTCGGGCTGGCGGTGAGTCTGGGGCTGGCCTTCAGCTTTATCCTCGCACCCTGGGCCGGCCACACGGCGCATCCGACACCGGCCGCGGAGAACCCGCCATGCTGACCCTGCTGTTCTGGCTGCTGGCCCTGGCCCTGTTCGCCCTGGCCACCCACGTGGGGCGCCACCTGGGCCTGATTCCGATTGTCAGCCAGTTGCTGCTGGCGACCTTCGGCCTGCCGTTGCTGATGCTGCTGTGGATCGAACCCCACTGGCAGCTGGGCGGCGCGCAACTGGTCTCCCCGCAATGGCTCAAGTCCCTCTACGGCCTGAGCTTCGCCCTGCTGCTGGGGCACATCCTCAGTGACGTGATCGACCTGCGCCTGGACCGTCAGAGCCTGAAGATCGCCGTGCCGAGCTTCTGCATTCCCTTCGCCTGTGGCCTGGCCACGGCCTTCTGGCTGCTGCCGGCGCAACCCTGGATCAGCTCCCTGGCGGTGGGCCTGCTGTTCGCCATTACCGCGATCCCGGTGCTTTACCTGTATCTGCGACACATCCAGTACCCGCCCGCCGCCACCCGGCGCCTGGTGCAGACTGCGATCCTTATCGACCTGACCTGCTGGACCCTGTTCGCCCTGGCCCAGGGCAGCCTGCAGGTGAGCAGCCTGCTACTGCCCCTGGCGGGCGCCTGCCTGCCCCTGGTGCTGCGGGTCCTTGGCCTGCGCCAGCCCCTGCTGCACAGCCTGGGCTTCTTCGGTCTGCTGGTGGTGGCCGAGCACTACAAACTCAATGCGCTGATTTTCGGCATCGGCTACCTGTTGTGCATGGCCGCCCTCAAGCTGCCGCTGGTGCTGCCGTTAAAGGCTGCCTGGATGAACCGCTTGCAGACCTTTGTCGCCATCCCGCTGATCCTGACTTTCGGCATCGTGCAGATCAACGTGCACAGCGCCATGGACAGCCTCGGCTGGGTGCAACTGGCGGCGCTGCTGTTGCTGCCGATTGCCAGCAAGCTACTGGGCAACTGGCTGGGCCTGAGCTGGGCCGGCGCCTCCTTCGAGGGTGCCAGCCGCTGGCGCGAAAGCCTGCTGCTGAACATTCGCGGCTTGAGCGAGATCGTCTTTCTCAACCTGCTGCTGCAACAACAGTTGATCAGCCCGGCGCTGTACTTCGCGCTGATGCTCATGGGCCTGATCGCCACCCTGCTACCGGCCCTGGCCGGGCTGCACAGAACTCCCCCGGCCGCGCTGAACGTGGCCCCCTTGAACCTGAACATCGCCGAACCGGCAAGGAGCCCCAGTGCCAACAGTTGAAATGCAACGTCGCCAGGTCGTGGTGATCGGTGCCGGCCCCTCGGGGGCCATCGCGGCCGCGCTGCTCAAGCGCCAGGGCCACGACGTGCTGATCGTCGAGCGGCAACATTTCCCGCGTTTCTCCATCGGTGAAAGCCTGCTGTCCCACTGCCTGGATTTCGTCGAGGAAGCCGGCATGCTGGAGGCGGTGCACGCCGCCGGTTTCCAACTCAAGAACGGCGCGGCCTTCGCCTGGGGCGAGCACTACAGCACCTTCGATTTTGGTGACACCTTCAGCAATGGCAAGCCCACCACTTTCCAGGTGCAGCGGGCCGATTTCGACAAGCTGCTGGCCGATCAGGCCGCCCTGCAAGGGGTCGAGATCCGCTACGGCGAAGAGATTGTCGCGGTGGATGTGGAGCGGCCGTTGCCGCAGCTCGACTGCCGCCGTGAAGACGGCAGCCAGTACCGCATCGAAGCCGATTTCATCCTCGACGCCAGCGGCTACGGCCGGGTCCTGCCACGCCTGCTGGAACTGGAAGCACCGTCGAACTTTCCGGTACGCCGAGCGGTGTTCACCCATGTCGAGGACCGCATCGACTGCGAGCACTTCGACCGCAACAAGATCCTCATCACCACGCACCCGGAGCACCGCGACATCTGGTTCTGGAGCATCCCCTTCAGCAACGGCCGCTGCTCGGTGGGCGTGGTGGCCGCCGACGAACACTTCGCCGGGCGCGATGGCGACCTGGACGCCTGCCTGCGCGGTTTCATCAGCGAAACCCCGAGCCTGGCCAAGGTCCTGGAAAACGCCGAGTGGGACACCCCGGCGCGGACCATCGGCGGCTACTCGGCCAACGTCACCACCCTGCACGGCCCGGGCTTCGCCCTGCTGGGCAATGCCGCGGAGTTCCTCGACCCGGTGTTCTCCTCCGGCGTGACCATTGCCATGCGTTCATCGAGCATGGCGGCCGCAGTGCTGCACCGTCAGCTGCAAGGCCAGAGCGTCGATTGGCACAGCGAGTTCGCCGAACCGCTCAAGCGCGGCGTCGACACTTTCCGCTGCTACGTCGAAGGCTGGTATGCCGGCACTTTCCAGGACGTGATCTACCACCCGGGCAGCTCGCCGGAAATCCGCCGCATGATCAGTTCGATCCTCGCCGGTTACGCCTGGGATGAACGCAACCCCTTCGTCAGCGAGCCCAAGCGCCGGCTCAAGGCCCTGTCGGAAGTCTGCGCGAGGGACGTGGCATGAGCGAGCAATCCACCCAGTACCTGAGCGACAGCTACGTCGAGGAAACCCGCTTCGGCTTCTGGTTCCTGCGCAGCCACACCTGGCAGCACCATGTGCTGCGGGTGGCGATCAATGACCTGCGCTCGCTGTTCGACGGCGAGCTGCCGGCCCACCCGGTGCTGCTGGATGCCGGCTGCGGCCAGGGCAAATCGTTCCAGTACCTGCGCCAGGTATTCACCCCGCAGCGCCTGATCGGTCTCGACGCCGATCCCCACAGCCTCAAGCTCAGCGCCGAGGAAGCCCGGCGCCAGCAATTGCAGGTGGAGCTGATCGGCAGCGACTGCGCGACCCTGGAGTTGGCGGACGCCAGCGTCGACCTGTTGTTCTGCCACCAGACCTTCCATCACCTGGTGGAACAGGAAAAGGCCCTGGCCGAGTTCTATCGCGTGCTCAAGCCCGGGGGCTACCTGCTGTTCGCCGAGTCCACCGAGGCCTACATCGACACCTGGGTGATTCGCTGGCTGTTCCGCCATCCGATGCATGTGCAGAAAAGCGCCGCCGAGTATTTAGAGATGATTCGTCGGCAGGGTTTTAAGTTCGGCCCGCAGAACGTGTCTTATCCTTACCTGTGGTGGAGCCGCGCCAAAGACTTCGGCCTGTTGGAGCGCCTGGGCCTGCGCCAGCCGCCGCCGGTGGGTGAGCGCGAGGAAACCCTGGTCAATGTGGTGGCCCGCAAGCCCCTGAATCCCCCTGTCATCGAGGAAGGCCTGCCCGCATGATCCGCGTTCTGCTGCTCGGTTGTGTCCTGTTGCTGAGCGCTTGCGTCAGTCAGGCTCCGCTGCCCGAGCGCACGCCTTCCCTGATGTTGCCGTTGCAGTTGCATGTGCAGCGCCAGGCTGATGGCCAACGCCAGGACTGGCTGCTGGTGATCCAGGCCGAAGGCCCGGACCTGCGCTGGTCGCTGATGGACCCTTTGGGCATTCCCCAGGCCCGTCAGCGCCTGGTGCATGGCCAGTGGCAGGCCGACGGCCTGCTGCCCCCCAACCCGGAGGCCCGGGAGCTGTTCGCGGCCCTGCTGTTCGCCCTCACACCCGAGGCGGAACTGGCCGCCAACTACCCGGGCGCCCACCAGCAAGGCGCCCAACGTACCCTCGGCCCACGCTGGCGGATTGACTATCAACAACTTCTGGATTTCGAGTTGAACCTGCCTCAAGGCCCGCACTACCACATCACCGCACTGAGCACCGAGGCCACGCCATGACGGCCTACCTCAATGCCCTCGGGGTGATCTGCGCCCTGGGCCGCAATCGCCAGGAAGTCGCCCGCAGCCTGTTTGCCGGCGACTGCTCAGGCATGCGCGACGAAAGCCACTGGGTGCCCGAGCGCACCTTGCCGGTGGCGGCAGTGCGCGGTCCACTGGCCTGCATGCCCAGTGGCTTCGAAGCGCAAAACAGCCGCAACAACCAATTGCTGCTGGAGGCCACGCTGCAGATCGAGGACGACATCCGGCAGGCAATCCAACGCTATGGCCGTGGCCGCATCGGGATCGTCCTGGGCACCAGCACCTCGGGCATCGACGAGGCCAGTCGCGGCATTGCCCGTTATCTGCAGGACCGGCAGTTCCCCACCGACTACGACTACCGTCAGCAGGAGCTCAGCGCCCCGGCGAACTTTCTCGCCGACTGGCTGCAACTCTGCGGCCCGGCCTATGTGATTTCCACCGCCTGCACCTCCAGCGCCAGGGCCCTGATCAGCGCCCGGCGCCTGCTGGACCTGGGCCTGTGCGACGCGGTGCTGTGCGGCGGGGTCGACAGCCTGTGCAAGCTCACCCTGAACGGTTTCACCGCCCTGGAGGCGGTGTCCGCTCAGCGCTGCAACCCGTTTTCCCGCCACCGCGACGGCATCAATATCGGTGAAGCGGCGGTGCTGTTCCTGATGAGCAAGGAACCGGGCCGTGACTCGCCCGTTGCCCTGCTGGGCGGCGGTGCCAGTTCCGATGCCTACCATATTTCCGCCCCGGCCCCCGACGGTCGAGGGGCCTTGCAGGCTATGAACCTGGCCTTGCGCAGTGCCGGCTTGCAGCCACAACAGATCGACTACCTGAACCTGCACGGCACCGCCACCCAACACAACGACGCCATGGAAAGCCTGGCGGTGGCGCAGCTGTTCCCCGAAGGCGTGCCTTGCTCATCGACCAAACCCATGAGCGGCCACACCCTGGGTGCCGCCGGGGCCCTGGAAGCGGCGTTCTGCTGGCTCAGCCTCGGCAGCGATAACCCGGGGCAGGCGCTGCCGCCCCATGTCTGGGATGCCCAGGCCGACCCGGCCTTGCCCCCCCTGCGCTGGGTCACCTCCGCCGACCGCCTGGTAACGCATCCATCACGCTGCCTGATGAGCAACTCCTTCGCCTTCGGCGGCAACAACGTCAGCCTGATAATCGGAGACGCCCCATGATTGACTGGCCGCTCGCCGAGTTGCTGCCCCATGCCGGGGACATGATCCTCATCGATCAGGTCCTGGCCTTTGATGAAGAACAGATCCGCACCCGCCTCGAAATCCGCCCCGGCGGCCTGTTCAACCGCCCCGACGGCAGCCTGCCGGCCTGGGTCGGCATCGAACTGATGGCTCAGAGCGTGGCCGCCTACGCCGGTTGCCGCGCCCGCCAGCAGGGCTTGCCGGTGGAGCTGGGCTTTCTTCTGGGCACCCGGAAGTTCGAATGCAACGTCGAACACTTTCCCGTTGGTAGCCTCCTGGAGATCCATGCCCTGCGCTCCCTCGAGGACGACAACGGCATGGGTGTGTTCGAATGCCACCTCAATGGCCCCGGCATTACCGCCAGCGCGCGCCTGAACGTATTCCGTCCCCCTCAGGCCGCCGACTATCTGCATGAAACACCTGCCTCTTCTACAGGAACTCCGTCATGACTGACTCCGTACTGGTCACCGGCTCCAGCCGTGGCATCGGCCGTGCCATCGCCCTGCGTCTGGCCCAGGCCGGTTATGACCTGGTGCTGCATTGCCGCAGCGGCCGCAGCGAAGCCGAAGCCGTCAAGGGCGAAGTCGAGGCCCTGGGCCGCAGCGCCCGCATCCTGCAATTCGACGTTTCTGACCGAGCGGCCTGCAAGGCCGCGCTGGAAGCCGACGTTGAGACTCATGGCGCCTATTACGGCGTGGTGCTCAATGCCGGGCTGACCCGCGACGGCGCCTTCCCGGCCCTCAGCGAAGAGGACTGGGACCAGGTGCTGCGCACCAACCTCGACGGTTTCTACAACGTCCTGCACCCGGTGATGATGCCAATGATCCGCCGTCGCGCCGCGGGGCGCATTGTCTGCATCACCTCGGTCTCGGGGCTGATCGGTAACCGCGGCCAGGTCAATTACAGCGCTTCCAAGGCCGGGTTGATCGGCGCTGCCAAAGCCCTGGCCATCGAGCTGGGCAAGCGCAAGATCACCGTCAACTGCGTGGCCCCGGGCCTGATCGACACCGCCATGCTCGACGAAAACGTGCCGGTGGACGAGCTGATGAAGATGATTCCCGCCCAGCGCATGGGCACCCCGGAAGAGGTGGCCGGCGCGGTGAACTTCCTGATGTCTGCCGAGGCCGCCTACATCACCCGCCAGGTGCTGGCGGTGAACGGGGGCCTGTGCTGATGAAACGCGTGGTCGTCACCGGCATGGCCGGCATCACCTCCCTGGGCAGCGACTGGGCCAGCATCGTCGAGCGCTTTGGCGCCAACCGCAGCGGCATCCGGCGCATGGACGAGTGGGACCGGTTCAGCGAGCTCAATACCCGTCTGGCCGGCCCCATCGATGACTTTCAGGTGCCCAGCCACTGGACCCGCAAGCAACTGCGCAGCATGGGCCGGGTTTCGCGGCTCGCCGTCGGCGCCGCCGAGCAGGCCCTGGCCGACGCCGGACTGCTGGGCGACCCGTCGATCAAGGACGGGCGCATGGGCGTGGCCTGTGGCTCTTCCACCGGCAGCACCGACGAGATCAAGGCCTTCGGCAACATGCTGCTGAACTCGGTGGCCGAGGGGCTCAACGCCAACTCCTACGTGCGCATGATGCCCCACACCACCGCCGCCAATATCAGCATCTTCTTCGGCCTCACCGGACGCCTGATCCCCACCTCCAGCGCCTGCACCAGTGGCAGCCAGGGTATCGGCTACGCCTATGAAGCGATCAAGTTCGGGCGCCTGCCGCTGATGCTTGCCGGCGGCGCTGAAGAGCTGTGTCCCACCGAGGCCATGGTGTTCGACGCGCTCTATGCCACCAGCCTGAAAAACGATGCCCCCCACACCAGCCCGCGCCCCTATGACATCGATCGCGATGGCCTGGTGATCGGCGAAGGCGGCGGCATGCTGGTGCTCGAAGAGTTGGAACATGCCCTGGCCCGTGGCGCCCGCATTCACGCGGAAATCGTCGGTTTCGGCAGCAACGCCGACGGCCAGCACACCACTCGTCCCGAGCAGAGCACCATGCGCCGGGCCATGGAGCTGGCGCTGGAGGATGCGGCCCTGTTCCCGGCGGCCATCGGCTACGTCAACGGCCATGGCACTGCCACCGAACAGGGCGATATCGCCGAGACCCAGGCCACCAGCAGTCTGTTCGGCAATCGCATGCCCATCAGTTCGCAGAAGAGCTTTCTCGGCCACACCCTGGGTGCCTGCGGCGCGCTGGAGTCCTGGTTCAGCATCGAGATGCTCAACCGTGACCAGTATGTGCATACCTGCAACCTGGATCAGGTCGACCCGCGCTGCGGCGAACTGGACTACCTGCAGGGCGGTTTTCGGGCCATGAGCCACGAATACGTGATGAACAACAACTTTGCCTTTGGCGGCGTCAACACCTCGTTGATCTTCCGCCGCTGGTCCTGATGCCTCACCTCACTGGAGAAATGGAATGTCTTCCCTGTTTCGCGCCACCCTCATCGTCCTCGCCCTGCTGAGCGTCACCGCCTGCACCAGCAAGCGCATGTACACCCCCAACCGAGTGATCCCGGCCACCATCCAGGCCGACCAGGAGCAGGTCAAACAAGCGATCCTGAAGAATCTGGTGGCCCGCAAGTGGACGGTGCAGCGCATCAGCCCGGAGCTGATCCAGGCCGAGATCACCGTGCGTGAACAGTTCCACGCCGAGATCGATATCCAGTACTCCGCCAGCTTCTACAAGATCGTCTACCGCGACAGCCGCGACCTGGATTACAAGGACGGCAAGATCCACAAGAACTACATCCGCTGGGTGCGCCTGCTGGACAAGGGCATCCTGCGCGAACTGCGGGACAACCAGAACGAGCGGACCGCGCAACAGCTGTCCGACGCGGCGGCCAAAAGCTTCCCGGCCGCGCAATGAGCCCCTCCCTGTGACCCCGGTCACAGGGCTGCTTCACCCCCTTTAATGTCATGGAGAATGCGATGCGTTTGAAGACACTGGCGGCCACCGCCACCCTGCTGCTGTGCACCCTGCCCGGCATCAGCCAGGCCCGCGATACCGCCCTGTACCTGCCCTTCGACAAGGTGGTGGCCGAGGCCATCAGCACCGGCAAGATCGATGGCAGCGTGAAGTTCTACCTGGCGGGCAACAAGCCGGCCGGCAAGGTCAGCGTGCTGAGCCCGGGCGCCGTGACCAACAAGAAGACCAATGCCTTCGGCAAGGCCGACCAGGTGGCCTGCGAGTGGGCCTTGCAGTCGGCGCTGATCACCCTGCATGAAGCGGCGAAGAAGGTCGGCGCCAATGCCGTGACCGACATCGCCAGCTTCTACAAGAGCCGTGAGCGCAAGGACGCCACCACCTATGAGTGCCATGCTGGCGCCATCATGGCTGGCGTCGCGCTGCGCGGGGATCTGTCCAAGGTCCAGTGAGCTGCGGCTGAAAACCAAAAGGGCGCCTGGCAGGCTGTGTGAAAACTACTGCGTTTTCACCTAGCCTGCTGGGGCGCCCTTTGCGTTTCCGGGATTTTTTCAGGAGCCCGGCCAGCGCCGTCTACACTCGCAACAGCAGGCCGGGCCAACGCCGCCTGCGGGAGCCAAGCGCTGCGATCGGACCTCGGCCGGCGTGACAGTGGCTCTTCTTTCACGTCCGTCAAGGAGCCGACCATGCAAGTGAAAGCGCTGATTGCCCTGGCCCTGCTAGCGGTCCTGAGCCCCACCAGCCAGGCCACCAACCTGATGTACATGCCCTTCGAAAAAGTCGTGGCCGACGCCGAGCGCGCCGGGCGCCTGGATGGCAGCGTGAGCTTCCACCTGGCCGGCAACCCGCTGCCACCAGTGCTCCGGGTACGGCTCACCGAAGTGACCACCAACAAGAAGACCAATGCCTTCAACAAGAGCGATATCGCCGCCTGCGAGTGGGCTTTGCAATCGGCGCTGATCACCCTGCAAGCCGCAGCCAAGCGAGTTGGCGCCAACGCGGTGACCAACATCGTCAGCTACTACAAACACCACGTACGCAAGGACCTCAACACCTACGAATGCCACGCCGGGGTGCTGATGGCGGGAGTCGCCCTGCGCGGCGACCTGGTGTTCCTGCAGACCCCGGTGCGTCCCAACAGCCCCTCAGGGCGTGGCCCCGGTCTTGCGCGTCAGTAGCTCGACAAAGGCCTTGGCCATGGGCGAACACTGGTCCTTGCGCTGTACCAGCCACACCGCCGACATGGCCTCTGGGTCCAGCAGCCGGCGATAGACCACGCCATCGATGCGCATGCGCTGGTAGGACGCCGGCAGTACCGAGACCCCAAGACCCGCGGCCACGAGACCGATAATGGTCATGGCTTCCGCCGCCTCCTGGGCGAAATGCGGGGTGAAACCGGCATCCCGGGACAGGCTCAGCAACTGGGCATACAGGCCGCTGCCATAACTGCGGGGGAAGAACACAAAAGGCTCCTGGGCCAGCGCCGCCAGGTACAGGCCTTCTTCACTGCCGCTGGCCAGCGGATGCTTGGAACTGAGCACCGCCACCAGCGGCTCGCGCAGCAGCTCCACCACCGACAGGGAGTCCGGCAAGGGCAAGGGCCGCATGATGCCCACCTGGATCGTCTGGTCCACCAAGGCTTCAGCCACCTGGGTGCTGCTCATTTCCTTGAGCTTGAGGTGCACGGCTGCAAAGCGCTGGCGAAAGGCAAAGATCGCCTGGGGAATGGTCGAATTGAACGGCGCCGACGAGGTGAAGCCGATCTTCAACTCCCCCAGCTCACCCAACTGCGCACGCCGCGCCACGTCTGCCGCCTTGTCCACTTGGGCCAGCACCAGGCGCGCCTCTTCGAGGAACAGACGCCCAGCCTCGCTGAGCTCGACCCGACGATTGGTACGCTCGAACAGCCGGGCGCCCACCTCCTGCTCCAGGGCCTGGATCTGCTGGCTCAGAGGCGGCTGGGAGATACCCAGAGCCTGGGCCGCACGGCCGAAGTGCAGCTCTTCGGCGACGGCGATGAAGTAGCGCAAATGACGCAATTCCATGGGCAATTCCAATGAGTCGTTAAAGCTATCAAACAGGTCGAACAATATATTGGAAATGATCATTAGCCAGCTATATGCTTTTTTCCATTGCCTGACCGGCTGTGCTCCCCCGAGGTCCCCGTGAAAACCGCTGTTGCCCCCCTTGCCCACACCCTTCCCTCTACGCCCCTGGACGAAGTGGTCGCCCAACTCAACGAGGTCTATATCGAGAAAGGCACACCGATGTTCATGCGTACGGTGCTGGCGCTGTTCTCCGGGGGCTTTGCCACCTTCGCCCTGCTGTACTGCGTGCAACCGATGATGCCGTTGCTGTCCCGGGAGTTTTCCATCAATGCGGCGCAAAGCAGCCTGATCCTCTCGGTGTCGACAGGCATGCTGGCCATCGGTCTGCTGATCACCGGGCCCATTTCCGATCGCATCGGCCGCAAGCCGGTGATGGTCGCAGCATTGCTCGCCGCCGCCCTGTGCACCATCGCCAGCGCACTGATGCCCAGCTGGCAGGGAGTGCTGGTGATGCGGGCGCTGGTGGGGCTGTCCCTGAGCGGGCTGGCGGCAGTGGCCATGACCTACCTCAGCGAAGAGATTCACCCCCAGCACATCGGCCTGGCCATGGGCCTGTACATCGGCGGCAATGCCATTGGCGGCATGAGCGGGCGACTGATTACCGGCGTGCTGATCGACTTTGTCAGCTGGCACACGGCGATGCTGGTGATCGGCGGCCTGGCATTGATCGCCGCCGCGGTGTTCTGGCGCATCCTTCCCGAGTCACGCAACTTCCGCCCCCGCTCGCTGCACCCACGCAGCCTGCTGGACGGCTTTACCATGCACTTTCGCGATGCCGGCCTGCCCTGGCTGTTCCTCGAAGGTTTCCTGCTGATGGGGGCCTTCGTCACCCTGTTCAACTACATCGGCTACCGCCTGCTGGCCGAGCCCTATCACCTGAGCCAGGCCTGGGTCGGGATGCTCTCGGTGGTCTACCTCTCGGGGATCTACAGCTCGGCGAAGATCGGCGCCCTGGCGGATCAACTGGGCCGACGCCGAGTGCTGTGGGGCACCATCGTACTGATGCTGGCGGGGATCGCCCTGACCCTGCTGACCCCGCTGTCCCTGGTGCTGATCGGCATGCTGCTGTTCACTTTCGGCTTCTTTGGTGCCCACTCGGTGGCCAGCAGTTGGATCGGCCGCCGGGCCACCAAGGCCAAGGGCCAAGCCTCATCGCTGTACCTGTTCAGCTACTACGCGGGTTCGAGCATTGCCGGAACCGCTGGTGGCGTGTTCTGGCACCTGGCGGGCTGGAACGGCATCGGCCTGTTTATCGGCGCCTTGCTGATTGGAGCCCTGCTGATCGCCATGAAGCTGGCCAAACTGCCCCCTCTATAGGAACGGGCTTGTGCCAGGAGCTGACTTGCCGGCGAAGGCGGCCAGCAGATAGGTGCAAGTCTCGAGGGCCCATTCGCCAGCAAGCTGGCTCCTACACAGGGCGGATCGTAGCCAATGGCCCTTGTAGGAGCTGGCTTGCCAGCGAAGGCGGCCGTCAGGCAGGGGCAAGTCTCGAAGCCCCATTCGCCAGCAAGCTGGCTCCTACAAAAAAGTGTCCGCCAATGAAAACGCCCGGCAGGTGCCGGGCGTTTTTCATGGGGTGGCGCTTATGCGTGGTACTGCGCCGACAACTCGTGCACCGCTTCCAGGAAGGCTCCGGCGTGCTCCGGCTTCACTTCCGGGGTGATGCCATGGCCCAGGTTGAACACGTGGCCGCTGCCGGTGCCGTAGCTGGCGAGGATGCGCGCGACTTCGCTGCGGATCGCCTGCGGATTGGCGTAAAGCACGGTGGGGTCCATGTTGCCTTGCAGGGAAACCTTGTTGCCGACACGGCGACGGGCTTCGCCGATGTCACAGGTCCAGTCCAGGCCCAGGGCATCGGCACCGGCGTCAGCGATGCTTTCCAGCCATAGGCCGCCGCCCTTGGTGAACAGGATCACCGGAACCTTGCGCCCGTCGTGCTCGCGGATCAGCCCGTTGACGATCTTGCGCATGTAGGCCAGGGAGAATTCCTGATAGGCCGCCGCCGAGAGGCTGCCGCCCCAGCTGTCGAAAATCTGCACCGCCTGCGCACCGGCCAGAATCTGTCCGTTGAGGTAGGAGGTCACCGACTGTGCCAGCTTGTCCAGCAGCAGGTGCATGGCTTGCGGGTTGTCGTAGAGCATGGCCTTGGACTTGCGGAAGTCTTTCGACGAACCGCCTTCAACCATGTAGGTGGCCAGGGTCCAGGGGCTGCCGGCAAAACCGATCAACGGCACCCGGCCATTGAGTTCGCGACGAATGGTGCTGACCGCATCCATCACATAGCCCAGGTCCTTTTGCGGATCGGGGATCGGCAGGGCTTCGATGTCGGCCAGGGTGCTGACCACTTTCTTGAAGCGCGGGCCTTCGCCGGTTTCAAAGTACAGGCCTTGGCCCATGGCATCGGGGATGGTGAGGATGTCGGAAAAGAGGATGGCCGCATCCAGCTGTGGATAGCGGTCCAGAGGCTGCAGAGTGACTTCGCAAGCGAACTCCGGGTTCATGCACAGGCTCATGAAGTCACCGGCGTTGGCGCGGCTGGCACGGTATTCAGGCAAGTAGCGCCCAGCCTGACGCATCATCCACACCGGGGTGACGTCTACGGGTTGCTTGAGCAGGGCACGAAGGAAACGGTCGTTCTTCAGGGCAGTCATGTCGGCATCCGGAAAAAAAGTGGGGGCATTTTCTCAGAGCGCGACACAAAAGGCACGGCAAGAGCCGTTTCTTTATGTCTATGGGGTCAATTTGTCACGGGGACGGGCACGGCCCCCGTAGGAGCCAGCTTGCTGGCGAAGCGATCGACGCGGTGCATCAACAGCACCGCGTTATCGTTGTTCGCCGGCCAGCCGGCTCCTGCAAGGTGGGTCAGACGCCCAGGTAGTCGAGGATGCCTTCGGCGGCGTTACGCCCTTCGAAGATCGCCGTCACCACGAGATCAGAACCGCGCACCATGTCGCCACCGGCAAAGATTTTCGGATTGCTGGTCTGGTGCTTGAACTTGCCCTGTTCCGGGGCCACGACGCGGCCCTGGCTGTCGGTCTGGATGTCGAACTGCTCGAACCACGGCGCCGGGCTTGGGCGGAAGCCGAAGGCGATGACCACGGCGTCGGCCGGGATGATCTCTTCGGAGCCCGGGATCGGCTCGGGGCTGCGGCGGCCACGGGCGTCCGGCGCGCCGAGACGGGTCTCGACCACCTTCACGCCTTCGACCTTGTCTTCACCGACAATGGCAATCGGCTGGCGGTTGTAGAGGAACTTCACGCCTTCTTCCTTGGCGTTCTTCACCTCTTTGCGCGAACCGGGCATGTTGGCTTCGTCACGACGATAGGCGCAGGTCACCGACTTGGCGCCCTGGCGGATCGAGGTGCGGTTGCAGTCCATCGCGGTGTCGCCACCGCCCAGCACCACGACCTTCTTGCCTTTCATGTCGACGAAGTCTTCCGGCGACTTTTCAAAGCCCAGGTTGCGGTTGACGTTGGCGATCAGGAAGTCCAGCGCGTCATACACGCCCGGCAGATCCTCACCGGCAAAGCCGCCCTTCATGTAGGTGTAGGTGCCCATGCCCATGAACACCGCATCGTATTCGGCGAGCAGCTGCTCCATGGTCACGTCCTTGCCCACCTCGGTGTTGAGGCGGAACTCGATGCCCATGCCGCTGAAGACTTCGCGGCGATTGCTCAGCACGGTCTTTTCCAGCTTGAACTCGGGAATACCGAAGGTCAGCAGACCGCCGATTTCCGGGTTCTTGTCGAACACCACCGGGGTCACGCCGCCACGCACCAGCACGTCGGCACAGCCCAGGCCTGCCGGGCCCGCACCGATGATCGCTACGCGCTTGCCGGTGGGCTTGACCTTGGACATGTCCGGACGCCAGCCCATGGCGAAGGCGGTGTCGGTGATGTACTTCTCCACCGAACCGATGGTCACCGCGCCAAAGCCGTCGTTGAGGGTGCAGGCACCCTCGCACAGACGATCCTGCGGGCAGACCCGGCCGCAGACTTCCGGCAGGGTGTTGGTCTGGTGTGACAGCTCGGCGGCGGCGAGGATGTTGCCCTCGGCCACCAGCTTGAGCCAGTTGGGAATGAAGTTGTGCACCGGGCACTTCCATTCGCAGTACGGGTTACCGCAACCCAGGCAGCGGTGGGCCTGGTCGGCCGACTGCTGGGGTTTGAAGGGTTCGTAGATCTCCACGAACTCTTTCTTGCGTTGACGCAACAGTTTCTTCTTCGGGTCTTTACGCCCGACCTCGATGAACTGGAAGTCGTTATTGAGACGTTCGGCCATGTTCAGGAACCTCTTTACGACAGCCTCAAGCGACGAGCTTCAAGCTGCAAGACAATCACATTAAGTCGGCACACCGCGCACGAGCTTCAAGCTTGCCGCTTGAGGCTCGTAGCCTGCAGCTGCGTTACTGCGGATTCGCGCGAGTACTGGAGAGCAGAGACTTCAAGCTCGCCGCCTTGGGCTTGACCAGCCAGAAGCGACGCAAGTAGTCGTCGAGGTTCTCAGCGAGGTTACGACCCCATTCGCTGTCGGTTTCCTCGACATACTCGTTCAGCACGCGCTGCAGGTGGCTGCGATAGGCTTCCATCGCTTCGCCGCTGATCCGCTGGATTTCCACCAGTTCGTGGTTGACCCGGTCAACGAAGGTGTTGTCCTGGTCGAGCACGTAGGCGAAACCGCCGGTCATGCCTGAGCCGAAGTTGTAACCGGTCTTGCCCAGGACGCAGACGAAACCACCGGTCATGTACTCGCAGCAGTGATCGCCAGTGCCTTCCACCACCGTGTGGGCACCGGAGTTACGCACGGCAAATCGCTCGCCCGCGGTGCCGGCGGCGAACAGCTTGCCGCCGGTGGCGCCGTACAGGCAGGTGTTGCCGATAATGGCGCTGTCCTGAGTCTTGTAGACGCTGCCCTTGGGCGGAACGATGACCAGCTTACCGCCGGTCATGCCCTTGCCCACGTAGTCGTTGGCATCGCCTTCCAGGTAGAGGTTCAGGCCACCGGCGTTCCACACGCCGAAGCTCTGCCCCGCAGTGCCCTTGAAGCGGAAAGTGATCGGCGCCTGGGCCATGCCCTGGTTGCCGTGGAGCTTGGCGATTTCACCGGAGATCCGCGCACCGATGGAACGGTCGCAGTTGCAGATATCCAGGGCGAAGTCGGCACCGCTCTTGTCGTTGATCGCCGAACGCGCCATCTCGACCATTTTCTCGGCCAGCAGGCCCTTGTCGAACGGTGGGTTGCGGTCCACCTGGCAGAACTGCGGTTTGTCCGTCGGGATGTGGTCGCTGCCCAGCAACGGGGTCAGGTCCAGGTGGTGCTGCTTGGCGGTCTGGCCTTCGAGGATTTCCAGCAGATCGGTACGACCGATCAGTTGTTCCAGGGAGCGCACGCCGAGCTTGGCCAGCCACTCACGGGTTTCCTCGGCGACGTAGGTGAAGAAATTCACCACCATGTCGACGGTGCCGATGTAGTGATCCTTGCGCAGCTTCTCGTTCTGGGTGGCCACGCCGGTGGCGCAGTTGTTCAGGTGGCAGATACGCAGGTATTTGCAGCCTAGGGCAATCATCGGCGCGGTGCCGAAGCCGAAGCTTTCGGCGCCGAGGATGGCGGCCTTGATCACGTCGAGGCCGGTTTTCAGGCCGCCGTCGGTCTGTACCCGGACCTTGCCGCGCAGGTCGTTGCCACGCAGGGTCTGGTGGGTTTCCGCCAGGCCCAGTTCCCACGGTGCACCGGCGTACTTGATCGAGGTCAGCGGCGAAGCGCCAGTGCCGCCGTCGTAGCCGGAGATGGTGATCAGGTCGGCATAGGCTTTGGCCACACCGGCAGCGATGGTGCCAACGCCGGCTTCCGCCACCAGCTTCACCGAGACCAGGGCCTGAGGGTTGACCTGCTTGAGGTCGAAGATCAGCTGCGACAAGTCTTCAATCGAGTAGATGTCGTGGTGCGGCGGTGGCGAGATCAGGGTCACGCCGGGGACTGCGTAGCGCAGCTTGGCGATCAGGCCGTTGACCTTGCCACCGGGCAGCTGGCCGCCTTCGCCGGGCTTGGCGCCCTGAGCGACTTTGATCTGCAGCACTTCGGCGTTGACCAGGTACTCCGGGGTCACGCCGAAGCGGCCAGTGGCCACTTGCTTGATCTTGGAGCTCTTGATAGTGCCGTAGCGCGCTGGGTCTTCACCGCCTTCACCGGAGTTGGAACGCGCGCCGAGGCGGTTCATCGCTTCGGCCAGGGCTTCGTGGGCCTCCGGCGACAGGGCTCCCAGGGAGATACCCGCGGAGTCGAAGCGCTTGAGGATCGATTCCAGGGGCTCGACTTGGCTGATGTCCATCGGCGTGTCCAGGGTCTTCACCTGGAACAGGTCGCGGATCATCGACACCGGACGGTTGTCCACCAGCGCGGTGTATTCCTTGAACTTGGCGTAGTCGCCCTGCTGCACGGCGGCTTGCAGGGTGTTGACCACGTCCGGGTTGTAGGCGTGGTATTCGCCACCGTGGACGAACTTCAGCAGACCGCCTTGCTGGATCGGCTTGCGCGGGCTCCAGGCTTCGGTCGCCAGGGCTTTCTGTTCGGCTTCGATGTCGACGAAACGTGCGCCCTTGATCCGGCTCGGCACGCCACGGAAGCTCAGGTTGCAAACTTCCTCGGACAAGCCGATGGCTTCGAACAGCTGCGCGCCACGGTAGGAGGCGATGGTGGAGATGCCCATCTTCGACAGGATCTTCAACAGGCCCTTGGTGATGCCCTTGCGGTAGTTCTTGAACACCTCGTAGAGGTCGCCCAGCACTTCACCGGTACGGATCAGGTCGCCCAGCACTTCGTAGGCCAGGAACGGATAGACCGCCGAGGCGCCGAAACCGATCAGCACCGCGAAGTGGTGCGGATCGCGGGCAGTGGCGGTTTCCACCAGGATGTTGGAGTCGCAGCGCAGGCCTTTTTCGGTCAGGCGGTGGTGCACCGCCCCCGTGGCCAGGGAAGCGTGGATCGGCAGCTTGCCCGGCGCGATATGGCGGTCGCTGAGGACGATCTGGGTGCGGCCGGCGCGCGCAGCTTCTTCAGCCTGGTCAGCGACGTTGCGGATCGCCGCTTCCAGACCGACGCTCTCGTCGTAGTTGAGGTCGATGACCTGGCGCTCGAAGCCCGGGCGATCGAGGTTCATCAGCGAACGCCACTTGGCCGGGGAGATCACCGGCGAGCTGAGGATCACCCGCGAAGCATGCTCAGGCGATTCCTGGAAGATGTTGCGCTCGGCACCGAGGCAGATCTCCAGGGACATGACGATGGCTTCGCGCAGCGGGTCGATCGGCGGGTTGGTGACCTGGGCGAACTGCTGGCGGAAATAGTCGTAAGGGGTACGCACGCGCTGGGACAGCACCGCCATCGGTGTGTCGTCGCCCATGGAGCCCACGGCTTCGTAGCCCTGCTCGCCCAGCGGACGCAGCACCTGGTCACGCTCCTCGAAGGTGACCTGGTACATCTTCATGTACTGCTTGAGCTGGTCGACGTCGTAGAAGGCCGAACCGTGGTCGTTGTCTTCCATGGTGGCCTGGATGCGCAGGGCGTTCTTGCGCAGCCATTGCTTGTACGGATGACGGGACTTGAGACGGTTGTCGATGGCGTCGGTGTCGAGGATCTGCCCGGTTTCGGTGTCCACGGCAAAGATCTGACCCGGGCCGACCCGGCCCTTGGCGATCACGTCCTCGGGCTGGTAGTTCCACACGCCGATTTCCGAAGCCAGGGTGATGAAGCCGTTCTGGGTGGTGACCCAACGGGCCGGACGCAGGCCGTTGCGGTCCAGCAGGCAGACGGCATAGCGGCCGTCGGTCATGACCACGCCGGCCGGGCCGTCCCACGGTTCCATGTGCATCGAGTTGTATTCGTAGAACGCGCGCAGGTCGGCGTCCATGGTCTCGACGTTCTGCCACGCGGGCGGAATGATCATGCGCACGCCGCGGAACAGGTCGATGCCGCCGGTGACCATCAGCTCCAGCATGTTGTCCATGCTCGAGGAGTCGGAACCCACGCGGTTGACCAGCGGGCCGAGTTCTTCCAGGTCCGGGATCAGGTCGTTGGCGAACTTGGTGCGCCGGGCCACGGCCCAGTTGCGGTTGCCGGTAATGGTGTTGATTTCGCCGTTGTGGGCGAGGAAGCGGAATGGCTGGGCCAGCGGCCATTTCGGCAAGGTGTTGGTGGAGAAGCGCTGGTGGAACACGCAGATCGCGGTTTGCAGGCGCTCGTCACCCAGGTCCGGATAGAAGGCGGCGAGGTCCGCCGGCATCATCAGGCCTTTATAGATGATGGTCTTGTGGGAAAAGCTGCAGATGTAGTGGTCGGTGTCGGCGGCGTTGGCTACCGAGGAGCGACGACGGGAGCTGAACAGCTTGATGGCGAAGTCCTGGTCGCTCAGACCCTGGCCGCCGATGAACACTTGTTCGATCTGTGGCAGGCGCTCCAGGGCCAGACGCCCGAGCACACTGGTATCGATCGGTACTTTGCGCCAGCCCACCAGTTGCAGGCCGGCGGCCAGGATCTCGCGATTCATGTTTTCGCGAGCGGCCTCGGCTTTCACCGGGTCCTGGTTGAAGAACACCATGCCCACTGCATATTGCTTGGGCAGATCGACGCCGAAATGCTCCGTGGCGACTGCGCGCAGGAACAGGTCGGGCTTTTGCATCAGCAGACCGCAACCGTCGCCGGTCTTGCCGTCCGCGTTGATCCCACCGCGGTGGGTCATGCAGGTCAGGGCCTCAATGGCCGTTTTCAACAGGGTATGACTGGGTTCGCCCTGCATATGGGCTATCAGGCCGAAACCACAGTTATCCTTAAATTCATCTGGTTGGTACAGACCTGCTTTCATAGACACTTTCTCACCAGGCTGCCTCTTATCGAGACAAATTTCTTTTCAATTCAACCACTTGCCATCCGCGCCGAACGTACGCCAGCTTTGCGGGGGCAAAAGGGAGGTCATTGTACACACCGACACAAAGCCCCACAAATTTAGCGACGATCTGTCGTAAATTCATGTCGCATTTATGAACGTTTTAAAGCGATATGCTGTGCTAGTCAAAAAGTTTTGTTTTTGACTGCCGCGACTCAAAAACTACTGTGACGCAGACACCACAAGGCACGCGGCCTGTAAGGCAGCATGCCGATGCGGAAATTTGAGGTTGCCGGGAGAGGCGGCCTGGGTAAGGCCGCCGAATCTTCAGCGAGTTGTTGCCAGTTCTTGTTGAACGCTAGCGACAGTGCGAGGCCAAGGTTTACCAGCCTGAACCTTCGCTGGCAAGGATTTGATGGCGCTGACCGCTGCATCGCGGCTGGAGAAGTTGCCGTAGGTGATCACATACAGCGGCTTGCCGTTGAGGACTTTCTTGAAGTAGCGGTATTCGCCGCCCTGTTCCTTGACGAAATTCTGTGCGGTGGCTTCCGAGCTGGTGCCGAGGATCTGCACCACGTAGTTGCCTGGCGCCTGACCGGCGTACCAGCTGCCACCGGCAGCCTTGGCTACAGTGACCGGCTTTTCTGCCGGCTTGGCGGCTGGAGCAGGCTTGGCAGCGACCGGTTTCTCTGCCGGCTTAGGCGCAGGCGTCGGCTTGGCAGTGGCGACCTGGGTCGGAGCCGGAGTCGGACGTGCCGCCGGAGTCGGTGCAGGGCCGGCCACTGCACCAGCAGGTGGCGCGGTGGTGGTCACGGTTGGCGGAACGGCGCTGGAGCCTTCCACAGGAACCCCATCGTCGCCCTCAGCGATACCGCCTGCGGCTTCAGCCAGAGGACCGCGCATGACCGGTTGCGACTGGCCGACCAACGGCAGCGGCATCGGCTGAGACGAACCGGCAAATTCCACCGATGGATTGCCATTGGCATTCGGTGTCGGCGTCTGCCCCAGTGGCAGTTGCGCTTGCTCGCTGGCCGGAGCCCCGGTGGTTGGCGCCTTACTGCGACCCGGCATCAACCAGGCTGCAGCCACGGCCACAACCACTACAGCGGAAATGGCCAATACGTGTTTCTTCGGCATGTTGAACCCCATACTTGGACGCTTGACCGCAGAGCGGCTGGCGATCATGGCTTCGATCATTGCATCCCTGGCGACCTGGTTGATGTTGCCCGGCCAGCCATCGGAGCTTTCGTGAATATCACTGATCTGATCTGCGGAGAAAAGTTCGATGCCCTGACCCGCGCCTTCGAGGCGTTGGGCCAGATATTCACGGGTTTCCTCTTCGGCGTAAGGCTGCAACTCGATAACGTGGAAGCGTTCTTCCTCGGTGTTCAACTGATCCAGGGCCGCAATCAACGACGACTCGCCGAACAGGAATACGTGAGGGCGGCCTTCCGGAGCGCCCGCCGCCAGGGCCAGCAGGGCCTCAAGCGCAGACTCGTCAAGCTGCTCGGCATCATCCACCAGCAGGTAGACTTCCTGGCCGGTCAGGGCCAGTTGCACCACTTGGGCGAGGATTGCGCCGATCTCGGCCTGGGCCACATTCAGGGCCTGGGCTACCTGGCGCAACACCCCGGCAGCATCGCCAGCGCCACGGGCGGAAACCACCACGCTTTGCACTGATTGCTTGTTGGTACTGGCGACCAATGCCTGACGCAACAGTGTCTTGCCACTGCCCTGAGGGCCGGTGACCACCAGCAGCAGCTGGCTGTAACGCGCCAGGTGATGCAACTGCCCCAGCACAGGCTTGCGTTGGGCAGGAAAGAATTTGAAGCCAGGGACCCGGGGAGCGAAAGGATCATGGCTCAACTGGTAATGGCCGAGGAAAGCCTCGTCGGCGTGCAAACTAGTCATCGGGATCTTATTAACCTTTAAGCTGAGCCAGGGCGCGGTAATCCGCTCCCAGCGTGGCCTGTAAAACCTCTTTCGGATAATCGTCGGTCACTACGGCTTCGCCCATGCGGCGCAACAGCACCAGACGCAAACGACCGTCGATCACTTTCTTGTCAATTGCCATATGCTCGAGGAAGTCCGCTTCGGTCATCTCTTCAGGCGGGATGACCGGCAAGCCCGCACGCTGGAACAGGCGAATACCGCGGTCACGCTCCTGACTGGTGATCCAGCCCAGGCGCGCGGACATTTCCAGGGCCATTACGGTGCCAGCAGCCACCGCTTCACCATGCAGCCAGACACCGTAGCCCATATGAGTCTCGATGGCATGGCCGAAGGTATGACCCAGGTTGAGGGTGGCGCGCACCCCCGATTCACGCTCGTCGGCACCGACCACCGCAGCCTTGGCCGCGCAGGAGCGTTCGATGGCATAGGTCAGCGCCTGCTGGTCCAGGGCCCGCAGGCGATCGACATTCTCTTCCAGCCAGGTCAGGAACGGCTCATCGCAGATCAGGCCGTACTTGATCACTTCCGCCAGGCCTGCCGACAATTCGCGGTTCGGCAGGGTATTGAGGCTGGCGGTATCGATCAGCACCACGTTCGGCTGATAGAAGGCGCCAACCATGTTCTTGCCCAGGGGGTGGTTGATGCCCGTCTTGCCACCCACCGAGGAGTCCACCTGGGACAGCAGGGTGGTAGGAATCTGGATAAAGTCCACGCCGCGCTGATAGCAGGCTGCGGCGAAGCCGGCCATGTCGCCGATCACCCCGCCACCGAGGGCAATGATGGTGGTCCGGCGGTCGTGGCGCGCAGTGAGCAAGCCGTCGAAAATCAGTTGCAGGGTTTCCCAGTTCTTGTAGGCCTCGCCATCGGGCAGGACCACCGATATCACCGAGAACTGCGCCAGGCTGCGGGTCAGACGCTCAAGGTACAGCGGCGCAACGGTCTCATTGGAGATGATCGCCACTTGCCGCCCAGCGATATGGGGCACCAGCAGCTCGGGCCGGTCCAACAGTCCTTCACCAATGTGAATCGGGTAGCTGCGCTCGCCTAGATCGACCTTAAGTGTCTGCATGTGTCCCCACAGTGAAGATGGAAGCAGGCGTTGTGCCTTGTATTGACGATGGGCCTCGTCTGGTCTTCTGACGCTGCCCGATAGCTCTGCGCCACACCTTGGCGGTCATGGCGCGACGCCGAGAATAGCGCATTTCGCTCGACGCATTAACGGGGTGGCAACTGCTGAAGGCGCTCGAGTATGTCCAGCACCACCATTCTTGGCGGCCGCTCATCGGTTTCCACCACCAGATCGGCGATTTCCCGATAAAGCGGGTCACGGATTTCCAACAGGTCGCGCAGGGTCTTGGCCGGATCGGCGGTGCGCAGCAAGGGACGATTGCGGTCCCGGGCAGTGCGCCCTACCTGTTGTTCAACCGAAGCATGCAGATAGACCACTCGTCCACCGGCATGCAGCGCCCGCCGATTGGCTTCGCGCATCACCGCGCCACCGCCGGTGGCCAGGACCACACCGTCGGTGCCACAGAGCTCGGCGATCATCGCCTGCTCGCGGTCGCGAAAGCCCGGCTCGCCTTCTTTATCGAAGATCCACGGAATATTCGCGCCTGTACGCAGTTCAATTTCCTTATCGGAATCTTTGAATGGCAGGCGCAGCTCTTTGGCCAGTAAGCGACCTATGGTGCTTTTTCCAGCCCCCATCGGCCCAACAAGAATCAAATTTCGCACAGAATCAACGACTCACAGCAATCGCCTGGTTGTTCATGATACGCGGAGTGAGAAATACCAGCAGCTCGGATTTTTTCTCCGACACCACGTCACGCCGGAAAAGGCGGCCAAGATACGGCACATCGCCAAGAAATGGCACTTTATCTACAACCTTGCTTTGGGTATTGGAGAAAACCCCACCGATGACGATGGTCTCGCCATCAATGACCAGGACCTTGGCATTGACCTCGTTCTTCTTGATCGGCGGCACATCCTGAACCTTGTTCAAGTAGTCCGGCTCATCCTTGGTGACCTTGACGTCCATGATGATGCGATTGTCCGGGGTGATCTGCGGCGTTACCTCCAGAGACAGCGAGGCCTCCTTGAACGACACCGAAGTGGCGCCACTGGAACTGGCTTCCTGATAAGGAATCTCGGTGCCCTTGAGAATCCTCGCGGTTTCCTTGTCCGAGGTGACCACCTTGGGCTGGGACACGATTTCACCGTTGCCGGTCTTCTCCATGGCGGTCAGCTCCAGGTCCAGCAGCACGCTGTCAGTGATGTAGGCAATGCCGATGCCCGAGGTGTTGCCCGTGGTGCCCAGATCGACGAAGGGCGAGTGGCTGCCACTGCTGCCGGGGGTGCCTATGGTCGAGGAGCCCTTGGCGCTGCTCTGCACCCCGGAGGCATTCCAGTTGCCCCTGTTTTGCAGCGAGCCGCCCCAGCGCACCCCCAGACTCTTGTCGTAGTCGACGTTGGCCTCGACGATCCGCGCCTCGATCATCACCTGACGCACCGGGACGTCCAGCTGCATGACCATGCGCCGCAACTCATCGAGGCGCTCCTGGGTCTGGTAGGCAATGATGTTGTTGGTGCGTTCATCCACGGTGATGGAACCCCGCTCGCTAGCCTTCTCCTCGCTACCGGTCACTGACTGGAACAGCCTGGCGATGTCCGCGGCCCTGGCGTAATTGACCTGCAGCAGGTCCCGTCGCAGGGGCGCCAGGTTTTCCAACTGCTTCTGCAACTCCAGCCCCTGGCGCTCCCGGGCCGCGATCTCATCCGCCGGAGCCACCAACAAGACGTTGCCGACCTTGCGTTTATCCAGCCCCTTGGTCTTGAGCACCAGATCCAGAGCCTGATCCCAGGGCACGTTCTGCAAGCGCAAAGTGATGCTGCCTTGCACGGAGTCACTGGCCACCAGGTTGAGTCCGGTGAAATCGGCGATCAGTTGCAATACCGCGCGCACCTCGATGTCCTGGAAATTCAGCGACAGCTTTTCACCGGGCGGACGAGTTGCGCCCTCGCCTGAAACGCCAGTGATTGCCGGCGTGGCCGTGGGGCTGTTTGGAAAGCGATTGCGCTCCTCAGAAGCGAAGGCCCTGAGCTCGGTGGTGCCAACCAGCGATGCCAGCAGCACTATCCATAGCGCCACACCGAAGGCTGAAACAGTCCTGTTCATTTTGCAGATTCCACTTAAGAGTGTTTTTTCAGAGACAGTGTCCGCGGTCGCTCCTGCCAGGCTCCCGCTCCATCGGCGACAATTTCCACCACGTCCACCCGGGACTCGCTGATGGCCACTATCCGACCCTCGTTTCTCCCCAGGTAATCACCGACCCGCAAGGGAAAGACACCGCCGGCACTGCGCAACAGGGCAAAACGGCCGGAGGCATGGAACAGGCTCCCGACCATTTGCAACTGCTCGATATCGAAGCTCTCCAGATGTTGCCGGACCCGCTGCGGATTGGGCCGGACAGCACTCGTACCCCGTCGACCAATGATCAGGTCGATTCTTTGTGGCGGGCGAAACGGGCTGCGCAGCGCACTGGCGCTGTAGGTGACCGAGGGGTAGGACCGCATGACCGGAGCCGGATCAATCGCCCCTGGCGATTGCAGGCTCACCTCACTCATATAGGCATCCAGGTCGGCAAAATCGGCACCACCTTCGCAACCCAGCAGCGCCACACAGAAACAACCGGACACCCAGCAACGCCAACCGCTCATGAGTGCGGCTCCCGACTGTCGTACCTATAGGTCCGCGCCTCGATGCTCATGCGCAGTTGTGTGGGGTTGCCCCGGTCCACGGGACTGATCTGAAAATCATGCAAGGTGACGATTCTCGACAGAACGGCGACGCCACTGACGAAAGTCGCCAGGTCGTGATAGGCACCGGTGACCGCGATCTGAATCGGTAGCTCGACATAGAAATCCCGGACCACCTCCGGTTGCAGCTTGATCTCCTCGAACGCCAGGCCGCTGCCCTGCCCCACTCGGCTGATGTCTTCCAGCAGTCCCGGGACCTCGGTATCGCTGGGCAACTGACGCAACAACAGAGAGAAGCTGTCCTGCATGCCCCCTATTTGCTCACGATAGCGCTGAAGATTGGCGACCTTTCCGGCTTTGTCGGCGAACTGCAATTTGAATCGATGCTCCTCTCGGCGCTGCTGCCCCAGCGCCTCCAGATGCGGGCTCAGGTAAAAGCCGTAGCCTGCCAGCAAGGTCAGCAGCAGGAGCAAGACCGCCAGCAGCGCCTTGATCGGACTCGGCCAGGAACCGAGGTTGCTCAGTTCCAGCTCCCGCAGATCGGTACCACGCAGCTGCGCCAACCAATGCCCCCGGCTCATCGCTGCGCCTCCTCCGGCAGCAGGGGCAGCAGCCCGATGCTGAGTCGAAACAGATTGCCCACCCCCTGATCCGCCGCCACAACATTTTTCACCTCGGTCAGACTGGGAGCGGCAAATCCCTCGGCAGACTGCAAATTGCGCATCAGCTCAGAGACCCGGTTATTGGACTCCGCGCCCCCACTAATGCTCAGGTTCTGCCCCAGCAGGTCCACCGCGGTGAAGTACACGCCATCGGGCAGGCTGCGGGCCAACTGCTGAAAAATCCGCACACTGGCCGAGCGATTGCCTTGCAACTCCTCAATGATCCCCATGCGCGCCACCAGTTGCTGACGCTGGGCCTTGAGCTGGCGAATGCTGGCGATTTGGCTATCCAGATCAGCTGTCGCATGCCTCAGATACTGGTTGCGGGCCTGTTGCCGACCGATCATCCGATCGATGCAGGCATCAGCCAGGAGCACACACCCCAGGCCCAGGACCAGCATTGCCGCCAGTGCCTGGAGGAAACGTCGACGGCGCATTGCTCGCGCGGTCTCCCGCCAAGGAAGAAGGTTGATACCAGTCATCAGTCGAGCCCTCGCAGGGCCAGACCGCAGGCACGCAACAGGTTCGGCGCCTGGTCGGCAAGCGCCCGGGCATCCACTTGGGGAGCAATGGACATGCTGGCGAAGGGATCGGCGATGACCGTGGCGACTCCCACTTGCTCCGCCACCCGACCATCAAGGCCAGTCAAGCGGCTGCCGTCACCGGCCAGCAGCAACCGCTCAACAGGCTGTTGTTGCGGCGACTCGGCAAACAGCTGCAAGGAACGATGCGCCTGCTGCAGCAACTCTTGCTCGAACGGTCGCAGCACGTCCTCGGCGCAACCTTGGGGCAATCGGCCCTGGCGCTCGGCCTGCACGGCCTGATCCAGGGTCAGCGCATAGCGGCGCTCCAGCGCCTGGTTCAGCTGTCGACTGCCAAACAACTGCTCCCGGCTATAGATGATTCGCTGGCCATGCATCACGCAGAACGTGGTCATATCCACACCTATGTCCAGCAGCGCCACAGCCAAGGGCGATGCAGACGGCATCGACCCAGTCAGCATCGACAAGCAACGCTGCAGGGCCAGGGGCGCGGTATCCACCACCCTTGGCGTCAGGCCAGCCAGGGTCATTGGCACTTCCAGGGATTCGACATCCTCGTAGCGGCAGGCTACCAGCAGCACCTGAACCCGCTGAGGATCGCCGGGCACGGCGCCCTGGACCTCAAAATCGGTGGCCACGTCTTCCAGGGGATAAGGAATGTACTGGGCCGCCTCCAGCTTGAGCTGATGTTCCAGCTCATCGTCGCCGAGCCCGGCCGGCATCTCGATCAGTTTGCTGATCACTGCCTCACCAGCCACCGCTACAGCCACACCCTTGCGACGGCTGCCGCTCTTGAGCCAGGCCCGGGACAACACCCTGGCCAGCGCCTCGGGATCGGCGCCGAACGGGTCCGGGGCCAGGTCTTCCCTGGCATAAGCCTCGACCCGATAACTACGCCCCTGGCGACTCAGAGCCAGAAGCGTGACCGATGTCGCACTGATATCGATCCCCAGCAGGGAACCCGACTTTTTGCTGAAGAGTCCAAGCACGATCATTTCCCTATGACTATCCGTAACTTACGGACTTCCCAAACTCAGTTGCGCTCAATCGCCACGTCTTGACAGACGGGCAAATGACGCTCTCGGCGGAAAATGCTTATAATGCCCAGCGTTTTTTTTCCGCTTTTCCTGCTGCGTGGGTCGGTCCCTGATTACCTTGAATGCCCTGACGCCTAATTCATTCCTTTCTCTGGAAATCCAAAAGCCTTGATTCGTCTGCTGAAGTTTTTCGGGTGGTCCATCGTCGCTGTGTTCTGCGGGCTGCTTCTCGCCCTCTCCGGTGCGTTTCTCTATCTTAGTCCCGGCCTTCCTTCGGTTGAGGCCCTGAGAAGTATCCAGTTGCAGATTCCTCTGCGGGTGTACAGCAGCGACGGCAAGTTGATCGCAGAATTTGGCGAAATGCGCCGCACCCCTATACGTTTCGCCGAAATTCCCCCCAACTTCATCAATGCGTTACTAAGTGCTGAAGACGACAACTTCGCTAACCATTACGGAGTTGACCCCAGCAGCCTGATGCGTGCTGCGACCCAATTGGTCAAAAGCGGACACATTCAGTCCGGCGGCAGCACCATCACCATGCAAGTGGCGAAGAACTTCTTCCTCAGCAGCGAGCGCAGCTTTTCACGCAAGACCACGGAAATTCTCCTGGCCCTGCAGATCGAACGGCAGTTGACCAAGGACGAGATCCTCGAGCTGTACGTCAACAAGATCTACCTGGGTAACCGCGCCTACGGTATCGAGGCTGCGGCCCAGGTGTATTACGGCAAGTCCATTCGCGACGTGAGCCTGGCGCAGATGGCGATGATCGCCGGCCTGCCCAAGGCCCCTTCACGCTTCAACCCCCTGGCCAACCCGGCGCGCAGCAAGGAACGCCGCGACTGGATCCTGGGGCGCATGTACAAGCTCGGCAAGATCACCGAGGCGGCCTACACCGAAGCCATCAACGAGCCGTTGAACGCCAGCTATCACGTACCGACACCGGAAGTGAACGCGCCGTACATCGCCGAGATGGCCCGCGCCGAAATGGTCGGCCGCTATGGCAGCGACGCTTATACCGAAGGTTTCCGGGTCACCACCACAGTGCCTAGCGACCTGCAGGAAATGGCCAATACCGCGGTCCACGAAGGTTTGATGACCTACGACCAGCGCCACGGCTATCGTGGGCCGGAGTCCCGCCTGCCAGGCAAGACTCAGGCGGCCTGGGCCACCGAGCTGACCAAGCAGCGGACCATCAGCGGCCTGGAGCCGGCGATCGTCACCCAGGTCGAGAAGAACGGCGTGCAAGTGCTGACTCGCAACGGCGAGGAGCACGTGGCCTGGGACACCATGAAATGGGCCCGGCCGTTCCTCAACACCAACAGCATGGGCGCCGTCCCTCGCCAGCCAGCGGACGTGGCCCAGGTCGGCGATCTGATTCGCGTACAGCGCCAGGCGGACAATTCGCTGAAGTTCAGCCAGATCCCGGTCGCCCAGGGTGCCCTGGTGACCCTGGACCCGCAAAACGGCGCGATCCGTGCGCTGGTCGGGGGCTTTGCCTTCGAGCAGAGCAACTACAACCGTGCGATGCAGGCCAAGCGCCAGCCCGGTTCGAGCTTCAAGCCGTTCGTCTATAGCGCAGCCCTGGACAATGGCTACACCGCGGCCAGCCTGGTCAATGACGCGCCGATCGTGTTCGTCGACGAGTACCTGGACAAGGTCTGGCGTCCGAAGAACGACACCAATACCTTCCTCGGCCCGATCCGCATGCGCGAAGCGTTGTACAAGTCGCGCAACCTGGTATCGATCCGCCTGCTGCAGAGCATGGGCGTGGACCACACCATCGACTACATCAGCAAGTTCGGCTTCAACAAGCAGGACCTGCCGCGCAACCTGTCCCTGGCACTGGGCACCGCGACCCTGACGCCCATGGAGATCGCCACCGGCTGGAGCACCTTTGCCAACGGCGGCTACAAGATCACCCCGTACATCATCGACAAGATTGAAAGCCGCAACGGCGAGATGCTGTTCAGCGCCAACCCGCCCAGCGTCCCCACCGGAGATACAACCAGCAGCGGCATTGCGGCGCCGGAACACAACTTCACGGTCAATACCGCGGCGGGCGAAAGTCCGATCCAGGCCCCGGTGCAGACTCCGGCAGTTGCCGAGCGGATCATTGACGGGCGCACCACCTACATCCTCAACAGCATGCTCCAGGACGTGATCAAGCTGGGCACCGGACGCCGGGCCCTGGCACTGGGCCGCACGGACCTGGCCGGCAAGACCGGTACCACCAACGAATCCAAGGATGCCTGGTTCTCCGGCTACAACGCCGACTACGTGACCACCGTGTGGACCGGCTTCGACCAGCCGGAAAGCCTGGGACGCCGCGAATACGGCGGTACTGTGGCCTTGCCGATCTGGATGAACTTCATGGGGGCCGCCCTCAAGGGCAAGCCCGCGCACACCCAAGCGGAGCCGGAAGGCATCCTCAGCCTGCGGGTCGACCCGGTCAGCGGCCGCGCGGCCACCCCGGGCACGCCGAATGCGTACTTCGAACTGTTCAAGAGCGAAGACACTCCGCCCTCGGTCAACGAACTGGGCAATGGCGTCGCTCCGGGCAGCCCGTTGCCGGCAGACGAGGCGGCACCGATCGATCTGTTCTAAGCCAGCAGGAGCCGGCGTGCCGCCGAAAAGGTCGATGAGTGTTGTACTTGGCTCACCAACCTCTTCGCGGGCGGGCCCGCTCCTACGGCAACTCTGTGACAGGGTGCAAGGCGCCCACAAAAAAGCCCCGGCTCTCGCGAGCCGGGGCTTTTTGCATGACGCTACAACAGCTTAGCCGTTGAACACATCATTCACGCTTTTGAGCGGATAGTTCTTCGGATACGGCAGGGTCGCCACGCCGGTCTCAATGGCAGCCTTGGCCACGGCATCGGAGATCACGGTGATCAGGCGGGCATCCATTGGCTTCGGAATGATGTACTCACGACCGAACTCCAGCTTGATGCCGCCGTAGGCGTCGCACACTTCCTGAGGCACCGGCAGCTTGGCCAGTTCACGCAGGGCGTTGGCCGCAGCGATCTTCATTTCTTCGTTGATGCGCTTGGCGCGAACGTCCAGGGCACCACGGAAGATGAACGGGAAGCCCAGAACGTTGTTCACCTGGTTCGGGTAGTCCGAACGGCCAGTGGCCATGATCACGTCGTCACGGGTGGCGTGAGCCAGCTCTGGAGCGATTTCCGGATCAGGGTTCGAGCAGGCGAACACGATCGGGTTCGGCGCCATGGACTTCAGGCCCTCAGCGCTCAGCAGGTTCGGACCGGACAGACCGACGAACACGTCGGCGCCTTGCAGGGCGTCGGCCAGGGTGCGCTTGTCGGTGGTGTGGGCGAACACCGCCTTGTACTGGTTCAGGTCGTCACGGCCGGAGTGGATCACACCGGTACGGTCAACCATGAAGATGTTCTCGATCTGCGCGCCCATGCTCACCAGCAGTTTCATGCAGGAGATAGCGGCAGCACCGGCACCCAGGCAGACGATCTTGGCGTCGGACAGGGTTTTGCCAGCAATTTCCAGGGCGTTGATCATGCCGGCTGCGGTAACGATCGCGGTGCCGTGCTGGTCATCGTGGAAGACCGGAATGTCGCACTGCTCGATCAGAGCACGTTCGATCTCAAAGCACTCAGGGGCCTTGATGTCTTCCAGGTTGATGCCACCGAAGGTGATGGAGATGCGCTTGACGGTGTCGATGAAGGCTTGCGGGCTTTCGGAGTCGACTTCGATGTCGAATACATCGATGCCAGCGAAACGCTTGAACAGTACGCCCTTGCCTTCCATCACCGGCTTGGACGCCAGTGGGCCGAGGTTACCCAGGCCGAGAATCGCGGTGCCATCGGAAATGACGGCAACCAGGTTGCCTTTGCCGGTGTACTTGTAGGCCAGTTCCGGATCGCGAGCGATTTCGCGTACCGGTTCGGCTACGCCGGGGCTGTAGGCCAGCGCCAGATCACGAGCGGTAGCAGTGGCCTTGGTGAGCTCGACACTCAGCTTTCCTGGACGAGGATTGGCATGATATTCGAGAGCGGCAGTTTTCAAATCAGACATGTGGGCATTCCGCTTTTTACTGTTGGACAGACGGACCGCCGAGGATACGCGTGTCGCATAGTCCCTACAAGACTGCCCAGTCACCCCTGTCAAGGCCTGTAGCGTACGACTTTGGGCCAAGAGCCACGGTGCACAAGGCTTTCAACTGTTCACAATTCAGTTAAAAAATGTCTACAATTTTTCTTTATCAGAGAAGTCTGACCATGGAAGCGTCGGTCACTGACAACATCCAGCGCGCCCCGCCCGATGTGGACTGGTCTCGACGCGAGCGATCCACCACCCAGCCGCGAGCCTCGATTCGCTGCCCCGAAAGCCCCTTGAGCCAGCGACGATCAAAGCGCTCCAGGACATTGGGTGCAATACGCAATACAACTGCGCCCCGCAATGTGATCCAAACGCCCCCGCGATTGCGCTGCACCTTGCTCACACGCCCCTTGAGCACGGCAAAACCTGAATGGCGGATCTGCTCCGCTTTCAGTACAGGTGAACGCCGCCAGAGCCCCAGCCCGGCTCGGCGCGCATGTTTTTCAGCGGCCTGCTGACAAGCCACCAGGGCGACGTTCGGCGCCAGTGCAATCTGGTAGGCCAGCCCTTCAGCGATCAAGCGCGCCTCAAAGTTGATGCCACTGGCGCCATAGACATGAGCCAGGGTCCGGCCATAACGATCACGCCGTTCACGCCCGAGCAACAAACCGACCCGGCCACCACTCTGCGCCACCAATTGCTGCAAGCGTTGCCGCGCCGCCACCGCGAAAGGCTCCGCGGACCGCCCCTTGCCAGCCAGCTCCGGCGCATTGAGGCCGATCATGCGCACGCTGCGGCCATCCTTGAGGCGCAGCGTGTCGCCATCCACCACCCGCTGCACTGCTGCAGGAATCAGCCCCTTCGGCGCCGGGCAAAACGCCTGGACGGCGGTCAGCCAAATCGCGGACACAAAAAAGGCGCCCACTAGGGACGCCTTTTTCATCAGCGAGGAAAGTCGATAACGGCTTTCCAGAACGATCAGCCTCAGGCCTTTTTCGTTGCGCCGAAAGCACCGAAGCGCGACTTGAACTTGTCGACACGACCGCCAACGTCCAGAGTCTTTTGCTTACCGGTGTAGAACGGGTGGCACTCGTTGCACACGTCCAGGCTCAGAGGCTTGGCCAGGGTGGAGCGAGTTTCGATGACGTTACCGCAGCTGCAAGTAGCGGTAATGGCTTCGTATACTGGATGGATATCGGCTTTCATGGTGTATTCCTCAGGCTAGCGTGCCGCCACCCAACACTATTGTTGAATACCGCACGAATTAGGGCGCGAATTCTACCAGACCCCGTCAATCGCGCAAGAGATCCTGACTGCACTCCATCAGAAAAACCCCATACAACCTTGACAGCCCCCGGATTGCCGTTCCGTGAACGACGACGGCCATTCCGACATGGCTCAAAGGTCGCAGCGACCGGAGCCGCACACGCTTGTGCAGGACACTCCGTAGCGCCTCTGTTAGGCTCCGGGGCTTATTTACTGTCCGCTCAACGAGATTTTCCCGCGTGCCCGACGCCATCCTGCGCCTCGCCCTGCCTTCGCCCCTGCGCCGCTTGTTCGACTACCGTGCACCAGCCGGTGTGCTGCGCGCCCAGTTGCATCCGGGCATGCGCCTGCGGGTGCCCTTCGGCCGCCGGGAGATGATCGGCATTCTGGTGGAAGTGGCGGATCACAGCGAAGTCCCAGCCGAGAAACTCAAACCGGCGCTGGCCTTGCTGGACCCCACCCCGCCTCTGCCACCCGCCCTGTTCAAGCTGTGCCTGTGGACCGCCCAGTATTATCAGCACAGCCTCGGCGACACCCTGAGCTGGGCGCTTCCGGTGCTGCTGCGCCAGGGAGAGCTGGCCGAGGCCCGCCAGGAGCGTTTCTGGTCGATTGCCCCTGGCGCTCGCCTTGATGACCCACGCATCGCCCGTGCCCCGCGCCAGCGTGAAGCCCTGGCAACCCTGGCCCAGCATCCCCATGGCGTGCCCCATGCATTGCTGAGCAAGCTGATGCTGAGCAAGGACAGCCTGGATCTGCTTCTGGCCAAGGATCTGGTGCAGGTGGAAGTACGCAAGCACGCAGCGGGCGTGCGCCATGAACACTGGCTGGCCCAGCCGGAGCTGCCGCTCAACAGCGAACAGCGTGCCGCCTATGAAGCCATCCGCGCCGGGTTCGACAGCTACCACGCCTTTCTCCTGGCCGGCGTCACCGGCAGCGGCAAGACCGAGGTCTACCTGCAACTGATCCGCGAGACCCTGGAGGCCGGCAAGCAGGCGCTGGTGCTGATCCCGGAAATCAACCTGGGGCCGCAAACCCTGGCGCGCTTCGAGCAGCGCTTCAACGCACGCATCGCCCTGCTGCACTCGGCGGTCAATGATCGGGAACGCCTGGACGCCTGGCTCGCGGCCCGGGATGGCGAGGCCGACATCATCATCGGCACCCGCTCGGCCCTGTTCACCCCGATGAAGAACCCCGGGCTGATCATCATCGACGAGGAGCACGATGGCTCCTATAAACAGCAGGAAGGCCTGCGCTACCACGCCCGGGACCTGGCGCTGGTGCGGGCACGCCAGGAAAACATCCCGATTGTCCTGGGCTCGGCGACGCCATCCCTGGAAAGCCTGCACAACGCCTACACCGGCCGCTATGGACTGTTGCGCCTGAACGAGCGGGCCGGTGGCGCCAAACAACCACGCTTCCTGCGCCTGGATGTGAAGAGTCGCCCCCTGGACAGCGGTATTTCTGGCCCCATGCAACAAGCCATCGGCCAGACCCTGGCCGCCGGGCAGCAAGTGCTGGTGTTTCTCAACCGCCGGGGCTTCGCCCCGACCCTGCTCTGCCACGACTGCGGCTGGATGTCCGAATGTCAGCGCTGCGATGCCCGGATGACCGTGCACCAGCGCTCCGGCGAGTTGCGCTGCCATCATTGTGGCCACGTCGAGCGCGTACCGCGCCATTGCCCGCAATGCGGCAAGGTCGACCTGCGCCCCGTGGGCGCCGGCACCGAGCGCGCGGAGGAACGCCTGGGAATACTCTTCCCCGACTACCCGGTGTTACGGGTGGATCGCGACAGCACCTCACGCAAGGATGCGATGAACCAACTGTTCGCCACCATCCAGAAAGGTCATCCGTGCATCCTGGTGGGCACCCAGATGCTCGCCAAGGGCCACCACTTCCCCCGGGTCACCCTGGTATCGATCCTCGATGCCGACGGCGGCCTGTTTTCCGGCGACTTCCGCGCCAGCGAGCGCATGGCGCAACTGATCGTCCAGGTGGCCGGGCGCGCGGGACGAGCCGAAGAACCGGGCAAGGTGATCATTCAGACGCACCTGGCCGACCACCCACTGCTGGTGCAATTGACCGAGCAGGGCTACTTCGCCTTCGCCGAGCAAGCCCTGAGCGAGCGCCGCGCCGCCGGCCTGCCGCCCTTTGCCCACCTGGCGCTGCTGCGGGCCGAAGCCCATAAGCCGGGCCAGGCCGAAGGCTTTCTGGACGAAGCCTGCAGCGAGGCGGAGCGCTTGCTGGCGGAACAGCACCTGGGAGGCATCGAACTATTGGGCCCGGTGCCAGCTCCGATGGAACGGCGCGCCGGACGCTACCGTGCGCAATTGCTGCTGCAGGCCAACGCCCGGGCACCGCTGCACCGGCTGCTTAGCAGTTGGCTGCTGGTGCTGGAGCAAATGCCCAGCGGGCGCCAGGTGCGCTGGTCGCTGGATGTGGACCCAGTGGATCTGTATTGATCGATACAGTGTTTTCGCGGGCAAGCCCGCTCCGACAATGGGCAGCATCAAACCCGTAGGAACAGGCTTGCCCGCGAACAGCACCGAATAGCCACCACCGATCCCCCAGCAGCCCTCTATAGTTGGCAAGCCCGCTTCAGCAACGGATAATGCCCAGTTTTTCCACCTGCGCACCGAAGCGCCGCCGCGCCAGCGGTCGAAAGAGAAGACCATGAAAGACACCATTCGCCAGCTCATCCAGCAAGCCATCACCCAACTCGTCACCGAAGGTGTGTTGCCAGAAGGCCTGTCGCCGGCGATCCAGGTCGAAAACACTCGCGACAAGACCCACGGCGACTTCGCCAGCAATATCGCCATGATGCTGGCCAAGCCCGCCGGCATGAAGCCGCGCGACCTGGCGGAAAAGATCATCGCCGCATTGCCGGCCCATGAAGACCTGAGCAAGGCGGAAATCGCCGGCCCGGGCTTCATCAACTTCTTCCAGAACACCCAGGCCCTGGCTGCGCGCCTGGACGCCGCCCTTGGCGACGAGCACCTGGGCGTGCGCAAGGCCGGCCCGGCACAACGCACCGTGGTCGACATGTCGGCGCCCAACCTGGCCAAAGAGATGCACGTCGGCCATCTGCGCTCCACCATCATCGGCGACGGCGTGGCACGGGTCCTGGAGTTCCTCGGCGACACCGTGATCCGCCAGAACCACGTCGGTGACTGGGGCACCCAGTTCGGCATGCTGATGGCGTACCTGGAAGAAAACCCGATCACCAGCGACGAACTGTCGGACCTGGAGAACTTCTACCGCGCCGCCAAGCAGCGTTTCGACGAATCCGAAGCCTTTGCCGATCGTGCCCGCAGCCTGGTGGTCAAGCTGCAGGCCGGCGATCCGGACTGCCTGGAGCTGTGGACCAAGTTCAAGGACATCTCCCTGTCCCACTGCCAGAAAATTTACGAGCTGCTGAACGTCAAGCTGACCATGGCCGACGTCATGGGCGAGAGCGCCTATAACGACGACCTGATCAATGTGGTCAACGACCTCAAGGCCAAGGGCATGCTGGTGGAGAGCAACGGCGCCCAGTGCGTGTTCCTCGACGAGTTCAAGAACGCCGAAGGCGAGCCGCTGCCGGTGATCATCGTCAAGGCCGATGGCGGTTACCTCTACGCCACCACCGACTTGGCCGCCGTGCGCTACCGCAGTGGCAAGCTCAAGGCCGATCGTGCCCTGTACTTCGTCGACCAGCGCCAGGCCCTGCACTTCCAGCAGGTGTTCGCCGTGGCGCACAAAGCCGGTTTCGTGACCCATCCGATGGAGATGGAGCACATGGGCTTCGGCACCATGAACGGCGCCGACGGCCGTCCGTTCAAGACCCGCGACGGCGGCACCGTAAAACTCATCGACCTGCTGACCGAAGCCGAAGAACGCGCCTACGTCCTGGTGAAAGAGAAGAACCCGCAACTGCCGGAAGCCGACCTGCGCAGCATCGCCAAGGTGGTGGGCATCGACTCGGTGAAATACGCCGATCTGTCCAAGCACCGCACCAGCGACTACAGCTTCAACTTCGACCTGATGCTCAACTTCGAAGGCAACACCGCCCCCTACCTGCTGTATGCCTACACCCGCGCCGCCGGCGTATTCCGCAAGCTGGGCAAGGACTTCAGCGAAGTGGGCGGCCAGATCGAACTGCACGCAGCTCAGGAACTGGAGCTGGCGGCCAAGCTGGCGCAGTTCGGCGAGATCCTCAACAACGTCGCCGACAAGGGCACCCCGCACATCCTCTGCACCTACCTGTACGACGTGGCCGGGCTGTTTTCCAGCTTCTATGAGAACTGTCCAATCCTGGCGGCCGAGACACCGACGCAGATGCACAGCCGTCTGCGCCTCACCGAGCTGACCCGTCGCACCCTCAAGCAAGGTCTGGAACTGCTGGGCCTCAAAGTCCTGGAGCAAATGTAAGTTGGCTGCCAAGAAAAAACCTGCACCCAAGCGTGGCGCCAGCCGTTACCAGGCTCCGGCAAAGAAGCCGATCCCGGGCTGGTTGTGGCTGGCCATCGGCCTGACCATCGGCGCCTTCATCGTGTTCCTGATGAAGCTCGAACCGGGCAAGGGTGGCGACAGCGTCAAGCGCGAAAAGATCGAACAGCAGAAAGCCAGCAAGATCGCCGAGGCCAACAAGACCCCGCCGAGCCCGCAGCAACCGGTGAAGCCGAAGTACGACTTCTACACCCTGCTGCCGGAATCGGAAGTCATAGTGCCGCCCGAAGCGGTGCCGGAGAAAACCCTGCCGACGCCGCAGGTGCCGCCAGTGCCGACCACCCCGGTCACCCCGGCGGAAGCGGCGAAGATCGACACGGCTCGGGCCCAGGCGGCCCTGGCCGGGATCACTCCGCCACCGGCTCCACCTGTGGCCAAGGCAGCACCGGTGACCAAGTTCTTCCTCCAGGCCGGTTCGTTCCGCAAGGAAGCCGACGCCGACAAGGTGCGCGCGCAGATCATTCTGCTGGGCCAGTCGGTTTCGGTTGAGTCCGGCACGGTGAAGGACGAAACCTGGTACCGGGTATTGGTAGGGCCTTTCAGCAATCGGGAACAGCTCACCGTGGCCCAGAAACAACTGGCCGGCGCCGGTTTCAGCAACCTGCTGTTACAACAGCGCCAGAGCCGCTAAGCCGACCGCTGCGCGATCGATCGCGGCTCAGCCCACTCCTACACAACGCCCCGTAGGAGCGGGCTTGACCGCGAAGCGCTTGCAGCTTGCAACAATGACCGCCGGTCCTGCGCTACAGCCTCCAGTTGAAAAACGCTCAGCCACCCCCATATGAGTTTCCATCAGGGCACTTTCGCCCCGCTGTGTGGAGACTTCCCCTTGACCACCATCGTTTCAGTCCGCCGCCACGGCAAAGTCGTCATGGGCGGCGACGGCCAGGTTTCTCTCGGCAACACCGTGATGAAAGGCAACGCGAAAAAAGTCCGTCGCCTGTACCACGGCCAGGTGATCGCCGGTTTTGCCGGGGCCACCGCTGACGCCTTCACCCTGTTCGAACGCTTCGAAGGCCAGCTGGAGAAACATCAGGGTCACTTGGTGCGAGCCGCTGTCGAACTGGCCAAAGAATGGCGTACCGACCGCTCCCTCAGCCGCCTGGAAGCCATGCTGGCCGTCGCTAACAAGGACGCTTCCTTGATCATCACCGGCAACGGCGACGTGGTTGAGCCCGAAGACGGCCTGATCGCCATGGGTTCCGGTGGCGCCTACGCCCAGGCCGCTGCCAGCGCCTTGCTGAAGAAGACCGACCTGTCTGCCCGTGAAATCGTCGAGACCGCCCTGGGTATCGCCGGCGACATCTGTGTATTCACCAACCACACTCAAACCATCGAGGAGCAGGATCTCGCGGAATAAGCCTGTTGCGGCGTTCGCGCCACGGCATTCATTCTTGCTTGAGGACCGCCAATTACTATGTCCATGACACCCCGCGAAATCGTCCACGAACTCAACCGCCATATCATCGGCCAGGACGATGCCAAGCGCGCCGTCGCTATCGCTCTGCGTAACCGCTGGCGCCGGATGCAACTGCCGGCCGAGCTGCGCGTTGAAGTGACCCCCAAGAACATCCTGATGATCGGCCCGACCGGTGTCGGCAAGACCGAAATCGCCCGGCGCCTGGCCAAGCTGGCCAATGCCCCCTTTATCAAGGTCGAAGCCACCAAATTCACCGAGGTCGGCTATGTCGGCCGCGACGTTGAATCGATCATTCGTGACCTGGCCGATGCGGCAATCAAGATGTTCCGCGAACAGGAAATGGTCCGGGTTCGCCACCGCGCCGAGGACGCCGCCGAAGAACGCATCCTCGATGCCCTGCTGCCACCGGCACGCACGGGCTTCAGCGGCGATGAGGCTCCGGCCCAGGACTCCAACACCCGCCAGCTGTTCCGCAAGCGCCTGCGCGAGGGCCAGCTGGACGACAAGGAAATCGAGATCGAAGTGGCGGAAGTCAGCGGTGTCGACATTTCTGCGCCACCGGGCATGGAAGAAATGACCAACCAGCTGCAGAGCCTGTTCGCCAACATGGGCAAGGGCAAGCGCAAGAGCCGCAAGCTCAAGGTCAAGGAAGCGCTGAAACTGGTGCGCGACGAAGAAGCCAGCCGCCTGGTCAACGATGAGGAACTCAAAGCCAAGGCCCTGGAGGCCGTCGAGCAGCATGGCATCGTGTTCATCGACGAGATCGACAAGGTGGCCAAGCGTGGCAACTCCGGCGGCGTCGACGTGTCCCGCGAAGGCGTACAGCGCGACCTGCTGCCACTAATCGAAGGCTGCACCGTCAACACCAAGCTGGGTATGGTCAAGACCGACCACATCCTGTTCATTGCCTCCGGTGCCTTCCACCTGAGCAAGCCAAGCGATCTGGTGCCCGAGCTGCAAGGCCGCCTGCCGATCCGTGTGGAGCTCAAGGCACTGTCGCCGGAAGACTTCGAGCGCATCCTCAGCGAGCCCCATGCTTCGCTGACCGAGCAGTACCGTGAGCTGCTGAAGACCGAAGGCCTGAATATCGAGTTCCTGCCCGACGGCATCAAGCGCCTGGCGGAGATTGCCTGGCAGGTCAACGAGAAGACCGAGAACATCGGTGCTCGTCGCCTGCACACCCTGCTGGAGCGCCTGCTGGAAGAGGTGTCGTTCAGCGCCGGTGATCTGGCCAGCGCTCACAGCGAAGAGCCGATCCGCATCGATGCCGCCTACGTCAACAGCCACCTGGGCGAATTGGCACAGAACGAAGACCTGTCCCGTTATATCCTGTAAGCCTTCACTACCCACGTAGGAGCCGGCTTGCCAGCGACAGGGCCACCCGCCCCGATCGCCGGCAAGCCGGCTCCTACCGGAAGGACTACAGGTCATGAGCAAACTCCCCACCGGCATCAACCTGCATAAAGCCTCGAAAACCCTGACCCTGACCTATGGGCCAGACGAGGTCTATCAACTGCCCGCGGAATTCCTGCGGGTGCACTCCCCCTCTGCCGAGGTCCAGGGCCACGGCAAACCCATCCTTCAGTTCGGCAAGCTTGGCGTTGGCCTGAGCAAGGTTGAACCGGCTGGCCAGTACGCACTGAAATTGACCTTCGATGACGGCCATGACAGCGGATTGTTCACCTGGGACTACCTGTATCAGTTGGCGCTGCGCCAGGAAGATCTGTGGAGCGATTATCTGGCGGAACTCAAAGCTGCCGGAAAGTCCCGCGACCCGAATGAGTCCGTCATCAAGCTGATGCTCTAGCTCAAGCCTCCGGCTGTTTAGAGGGCATTTTCTAATTCCATCTGTTTGAATGCTGCGCTGTATGGCCAATGAATGGCCTGCTTGCGAAAAAAATTAAACTCGGGTAACCAATGGAGCTGGCAAGTTCCCTGCAGAGTTTTGCGAGCCTGTAAGGCAGCGGTGCGCAATTAACGGTCACCCGAGCAGTAGTACCTGGCATCGTGCTGTGTGACTGCACAGCAGGTCCGGTACTCGTCTCAGGACAATGGAGCGTCGTAGATGAGTAACAAGAATAACGATGACCTGAAACGCCAAGCCTCGGAAAACACCCTGGGGCTCAATCCGGTCATCGGCTTGCGTAGAAAGGATCTGCTTACCTCTGCTCGAATGGTGCTTGCCCAGGCCATCAAACAACCCATCCACAGCGTCAAGCACGTTGCTCATTTCGGCCTCGAACTGAAGAACGTGATGTTCGGCAAGTCGACGCTGCAACCGGAGAGCGACGACCGTCGTTTCAACGATCCGGCCTGGAGCCAGAACCCGCTGTACAAACGTTACCTGCAAACCTATCTGGCGTGGCGCAAGGAACTCCACGACTGGATCGGCGACAGTAGCCTGTCGGAACAGGACATCAGCCGGGGCCACTTCGTGATCAACCTGATGACCGAGGCCATGGCCCCGACCAACAGCGCGGCCAACCCTGCTGCAGTCAAGCGCTTCTTCGAAACCGGCGGCAAGAGCCTCCTGGACGGCCTGTCACACCTGGCCAAGGACCTGGTGCACAACGGCGGCATGCCCAGCCAGGTGAACATGGACGCCTTCGAAGTCGGCAAGAACCTCGGCACCAGCGAAGGGGCTGTGGTGTTTCGCAACGATGTACTGGAACTGATCCAGTACCGGCCGATCACCGAGCAGGTTCACGAGCGACCGCTGCTGGTGGTACCGCCACAGATCAACAAGTTCTATGTCTTCGACCTCAGCCCGGACAAGAGCCTGGCGCGGTTCTGCCTGCGCAACAATGTGCAAACCTTCATCGTCAGCTGGCGCAACCCCACCAAGGCACAACGGGAATGGGGCCTGTCCACCTATATCGAGGCCCTGAAAGAAGCCGTCGACGTGGTGACCGCGATCACCGGTAGCAAGGACGTGAACATGCTCGGTGCCTGCTCCGGGGGCATCACCTGCACTGCCTTGCTGGGCCACTATGCAGCGCTGGGGGAGAAGAAGGTCAATGCCCTGACCCTGTTGGTCAGCGTGCTCGATACCACCCTGGATACCCAGGTAGCCCTGTTCGTCGACGAGCAGACCCTGGAGGCGGCCAAGCGCCACTCCTATCAGGCCGGTGTCCTAGAAGGCCGGGACATGGCCAAAGTGTTCGCCTGGATGCGCCCCAACGATCTGATCTGGAACTACTGGGTCAACAACTACCTGCTGGGCAATGAGCCGCCGGTGTTCGACATCCTGTTCTGGAACAACGACACCACGCGCCTGCCTGCCGCGTTCCACGGCGATCTGATCGAGATGTTCAAGAACAATCCGCTGATCCGCCCCAATGCACTGGAAGTGTGCGGGACGCCGATCGACCTGAAGCAGGTCACGGCCGATATTTTCTCACTGGCCGGGACCAACGATCACATTACCCCGTGGAAGTCCTGCTACAAGTCGGCACAATTGTTCGGTGGCAATGTGGAGTTCGTGCTGTCCAGCAGCGGTCATATCCAGAGCATCCTCAATCCGCCAGGCAACCCGAAAGCGCGCTACATGACCAGCAGCGATATCCCTGCCTGTCCCGATCAGTGGCAGGAAAACTCGGTCAAGCACACCGACTCCTGGTGGCTGCACTGGCAAGCCTGGCAAGCGGAGCGCTCGGGCGAGCTGAAACCAGCACCCAGCGTTCTGGGCAACAAGAAATACGCAGCCGCCGAAGCCGCGCCGGGGACCTACGTCCACGAGCGTTGAGCCCAGGCATTAAACGACGCGGCGCCAGGAGGTGCCGCCAAGCCCTATTCTTGGTACGAGGCCTGGCCTCAGGAAATCCGGAGGACGCCCGGGAAGGCGCCTCCAATGGTTCACTTCACAGGGCTACGGCATGCCACACTCTTTCATCTTCCGCACCGTTGATCTGGACGGCCAGACCATCCGCACTGCGGTACGCCCCGGCAAGCCTCACTTGACGCCACTGCTGATCTTCAACGGTATCGGCGCCAACCTGGAGCTGGTGTTCCCCTTCGTCCAGGCCCTGGACCCGGACCTGGAGGTCATTGCCTTCGACGTCCCGGGGGTTGGCGGCTCCTCGACCCCGAGCCGGCCTTATCGGTTCCCGGGCCTGGCCAAGCTGACTGCACGCATGCTCGATTACCTGGACTATGGCCAGGTCAACGCGGTGGGCGTGTCATGGGGCGGCGCCCTGGCCCAGCAATTCGCCTACGACTACCCGGAGCGCTGCAAGAAGCTGGTGCTGGCAGCCACCGCGGCCGGCGCTTTCATGGTCCCCGGCAAACCCAAAGTGCTGTGGATGATGGCCAGCCCACGGCGCTACGTGCAGCCCTCCCACGTAATGCGCATCGCCCCGCTGATCTACGGTGGCTCCTTCCGCCGCGACCCGAACCTGGCCGCCGAACACGCGGCCAAGGTGCGCTCGGCCGGCAAACTGGGCTACTACTGGCAGCTGTTCGCCGGCCTGGGCTGGACCAGCATTCACTGGCTGCACAAGATCCACCAGCCGACCCTGGTGCTGGCCGGTGATGACGACCCGCTGATCCCCTTGATCAACATGCGCATGCTGGCCTGGCGAATTCCCAACGCCCAGCTGCATATCATCGATGACGGCCACCTGTTCCTGATCACCCGGGCCGAGGCCGTCGCCCCCATTATCATGAAGTTCCTCCAGGAGGAGCGACAAAGGGCCGTGATGCACCCCCATCCCGAACCTTTGCGTCCCATGAAGTAAAAGATACCTGTCGACAGGATCGTCGCGCGCAAGAAGGGCCAGGACCGACTATGTTGTCTGTCTTGGATTGGTCTGCTTGTTAGTGGTTTGACGAAGGAGTGTTGACTCATGCAAGACAAACCTGCGCAGGGCTCGCTGCCCTCCCCCGCAGCCTATATCAACGCACAGAGTGCGATCACCGGTCTGCGCGGTCGGGATCTGCTCTCCACGTTGCGCAGCCTCGCGGTCCACAGTCTCCGTAACCCGTTGCAAAGCGCCCGTCATACTTTAGCCCTGGGCGGCCAGCTAGGACGCGTGTTGCTGGGGGAAACCCTGCACAAACCCAACCCCAAGGACAACCGTTTCGCCGACCCGGCCTGGACCCTCAACCCTTTTTACAAACGGGGTCTGCAGGCTTACCTGAGCTGGCAAAAGCAGGTCCGGAGCTGGATCGACGACAGCGGAATGAGCGAGGACGACCGGGCCCGGGCGCACTTTGCCTTTTCCCTGCTCAATGACGCCGTGGCGCCTTCCAACACCTTGCTCAACCCCCTGGCCCTCAAGGAGATTTTCAACACCGGTGGCAACAGCGTGGTGCGCGGCATCAGCAACCTGGTGGATGACCTGCTGCACAACAACGGGCTGCCCAGTCAGGTGACCAAGCACGCCTTCGAAATCGGCCGCAACCTGGCCGTGACCCCAGGCTCGGTGGTGTTTCGCAATGAACTGCTGGAATTGATCCAGTACAGTCCCATGAGCGAAAAGCAGTACGCCAAGCCCGTGCTGATCGTGCCGCCACAGATCAACAAGTACTACATTTTCGACCTCAGCCCGGGCAACAGCTTCGTCCAGTACGCGCTGAAGAACGGCCTGCAGGTGTTCATGGTCAGTTGGCGCAACCCGGACGTGCGCCATCGCGAGTGGGGCCTGTCGAGCTATGTGGAAGCGGCCGAAGAGGCACTGAATGTCGCCCGTGCCATTACCGGCAGTCGGGAAGTCAACCTGGTGGGTGCCTGTGCTGGCGGCCTGACCATTGCCGCCCTGCAAGGCCACCTGCAGGCCAAGCGGCAACTGCGTCGGGTCGCCAGCGCCACCTATCTGGTGAGCCTGCTGGACAGCCAGCTGGATAGCCCGGCCACCTTGTTCGCCGATGAGAAAACCCTGGAGGCGGCCAAGCGTCGCTCCTACCAGCAAGGGGTGCTGAACGGCCGCGACATGGCCAAGGTGTTTGCCTGGATGCGCCCCAACGACCTGATCTGGAACTACTGGGTCAACAACTACCTGCTGGGCAAGGAGCCGCCGGTCTTCGACATCCTGTACTGGAACAACGACAGCACCCGCTTGCCCGCCGCCTTGCACGGCGACCTGCTGGACTTCTTCAAGCACAACCCGCTGAGCCACGAGGGTGGACTGGAAGTCTGCGGCACACCGATCGATTTGCAGAAGGTCACGGTGGACAGCTTCAGCGTGGCCGGGATCAACGACCACATCACGCCCTGGGACGCGGTGTACCGCTCGACCCTGCTGCTGGGAGGCGATAAACGCTTTGTACTGTCCAACAGCGGGCATGTGCAGAGCATCCTCAACCCACCGAGCAACCCCAAGGCCAACTACGTGGAGAACCACAAGCTCAGCAGCGACCCTCGAGCCTGGTACTACGACGCCAAACATGTCGACGGCAGTTGGTGGAGCCAATGGCTGGCCTGGGTTCAGGAACACTCCGGAGCGCAGCGCGAAACCCTGGCCACCCTGGGCAACCAGAATTACCCACCGATGGAGGCCGCTCCAGGCACTTACGTGCGCGTGCGCTAAAGACACTTTGCAGCCCGACTCCGCGCTGGAGTCGTACCCCTCAATGGACCGACAAGAAGTCAGGATGAAGACCCGCGACCGGATACTCGAATGTGCCCTGCAACTGTTCAACCAGAAGGGCGAGCCCAATGTCTCCACCATGGAGGTGGCCAATGAAATGGGGATCAGCCCCGGCAACCTCTACTACCACTTCCATGGCAAGGAACCTCTGGTGCTCGGCCTGTTCGAGCGTTTCCAGAACGAGCTGACACCACTGCTGGACCCTCCGTCCGATGCCCAGCTGGCGCCGGAAGACTATTGGTTGTTTCTACACCTGATTGTCGAGCGCCTGGCCCACTACCGCTTTCTGTTCCAAGACCTCTCCAACCTTGCGGGACGCTTGCCGAAACTGGCCAAAGGCATTCGCAACCTGCTCAACGCCCTCAAGCGCACCCTGGCTTCCCTGCTGGCCCGGCTCAAGACTCTAGGCCAACTGGTCAGCGGCACCCAAGCCCTGGGCCAGCTGGTGGAACAGATCACCATGACCTTGCTGTTCTCACTGGATTACCAACGGATTCTCGATCGCGAAGGCGAAGTGCGTCTGGTGGTCTACCAGATCATGATGCTGGTGGCGCCGCACTTGCTGCCACCGGCAAAGCTGGCCACGGAACAGATGGCCCTGCGTTACCTGGATGAACAGGGATAGCCAGCAGCGCGCCATAAAAAAACGCCCGACCTTCGCAGGCCGGGCGTTTTTTGTGTGCCTGATGTAATCAGGACTGGCTGCTTGGCGTCGCTGGAGCCGGCGCTGCAGTTGGAGTTACAGCCGGACCAGGTGCTGCGGCGGAGTTCGCCGAGCTGGCCGAGGCCACTGGTGCCGCAGTTGCAGGCTTGGCTGCTACAGCGGGCTTGGCTGCCGGTTTGGCTGCTACAGGCTTCTTGGCTACAGGTTTTTTCGCCACGGCCGGCTTCGCAGCAGGTTTGGCGGCCGCTTTCACCGCTGGTTTGGCAGCGGGTTTGGCCGCTGGCTTGGCTGCAACAGGCTTGGCTGCGGGTTTGGCGGCCGCGGTTTTCGCTGCTGGCTTGGCGGCGGCCTTGACTGCCGGTTTGGCGGCAGGCTTGGCCAGTGGCTTGGCAGCAGGTTTTGCCGCCGGCTTGGCGGCAGCGGTCTTGGCTGCAACCGGCGCGACCTTGGCACCTGTGAGTTTCTCGATCTGCTTGGTCAGGGTATCGACCTTGTCATGCAGCGCCTTCACCTCATTGCGGCTCGGTACGCCCAGACGCGAGATGGCACTGTTCAAGCGCTTGTCGAAAGCGCCTTCCAGTTCGTCCCACTTGCCCAAAGCGCGGTCCTTGACGTCGCTGATACGCGACTTGGCGGAACTTGCGGAGTCTTTGGCAGCATCAACCTTCTTGCCAACTACGCTCTTGGTCAGCTTCTCGGCTTTCTCACCATCCTTGACCAGTGTCTCGAAAAGCTTGCTGCCGTCAGAGTCGATTTTCGAGTACACGCCTAAACCAGCAAGCCAAATTTTACGGGAGTACTCTTCGACTTTCCCGATCCACGAGCTGCCTTCTTTTTCAGTATTCTTTTTACCAGCCATCCCGTTCTCCTTAATGTTTACGCGCGACACGTTCGAGCAACGCCGTCAGCTCATCGAGCTTAGCAGAGAGTGTCTCAACGTCATGTTTAGACGGAATGCCGATACGATTCAAGGCACTGGCGACGCGCGTGTCAAAAGCCTTCTCGACTTTATCCAGTTGCACTTCGACTTTGCCTTTAAGAGTGCTGACATCCCCTTTAACGCTATCAATCTGACTGTTGGCAGCTTCAAGTTGTTCAGTGACAACTTTTTTGCCTTTCTTTTCAACGGATTGACCAGCCTTGATCAGCTCCTGAAAGTAGTCGCTGCCTTCCTGACCAACTTTGGCGTAGGCACCCAGGCCTGCCAGCCAGATCTTGCGGGCATAGGATTTGACTTCGCTCAGAGCAGTCGATTGAACATCAACTTTTTTCTTCAGAATTACTTTGGCCATGGTGCACCTCACGCTCAGAAGGTTTGAGGAACTGCCCTCGGAAAGAGGACCTGAGGCACAACCTAAAGAGAAAAATTAGAATCGGCACCCTAACGAATGTCATGAAATCATGTAGGAGCCTGCTCGCCGGAAAGGCTCTTTGCCTGGCACCGTTGCAGTGCCTGCGATTCGCCGGCAAGCCGGCTCCTACCGGTGGGCTCAGGCCAGGGCCTTGTCCAGGGCCTTTTCGATTTCCGACTTGATGGTGCCGCTCATGGCCGACATCAACAGCCCCAGCTCCACATCGATACGGATCGACTCTTCACCCACATGCACCGCGCCTTTGACGCCTGAGCGCTTGAGGTTCAGGGTATCCCCTGCCCATTGCGGCTCCAGGCCATACTGATCGGCGAGTTTCTGCGCCAGTTTGTCGGCCTTTTCACGGGCCACCTGCTTACCCAGGCCATGGGCACGTTCAACACTAATACGGGCCATTGAAGGACTCCTGCTGTTTCGGGACTTGCCTGAAGCATCTTGACCCTGAGTGCGTCAAAACGTCCCGGCGGATCGCTATCTTACATTCAGCCTTGCCAAGACAAAGACCGCCACCGGCATTAGAATGTCCCGCATTCTCTTTTGGTGACAGCGATATGACTGATCAGCGCAAAGGCAGCGATGCCGAACCCACCACGCACTTCGGCTTCAAGAACGTTCCTGAAAGCCAGAAGGCGGAAAAAGTCGCCGAAGTATTCCACTCGGTAGCGGCCAAGTACGACCTGATGAACGACGTACTCTCAGGCGGCATGCACCGTTTGTGGAAACGCTTCACCATCGAGCTGTCAGGCGTGCGCGCCGGCAATCGCGTATTGGACATCGCCGGCGGCACTGGCGACCTGACCAAGCGCTTCTCCCACCTGGTAGGCCCTACTGGCCAAGTGGTACTGGCCGACATCAACGAGTCCATGCTCAAGGTCGGTCGCGATCGCCTGCTGGACCTGGGTGTGGCCGGCAACGTCGAATTCGTCCAGGCCGATGCGGAAAAGCTGCCTTTCCCGGACAACCATTTCGATTGCGTCACCATTGCCTTCGGTCTGCGCAACGTTACCCATAAAGAGGACGCCCTGCGCTCCATGCTGCGGGTGCTCAAGCCCGGCGGCCGGCTGCTGGTGCTGGAATTCTCCAAACCGACCAATGCGCTGATGTCCAAGGTCTACGACGCCTATTCGTTTGCCTTCATGCCCCTGGCCGGCAAGCTGATCACCAACGACTCGGAAAGCTACCGCTACCTGGCCGAATCGATCCGCATGCACCCCAACCAGGAAACCCTGAAGTCGATGATGGTCGAGGCCGGCTTCGACCGCGTGACCTATCACAACATGACCGCAGGCATCGTCGCCCTGCACCGCGGCATCAAGCCCTGATGCTGCTCAGCGGTCTGCTCGCCAGCGTCGAGACCGGCATCAATCGGGTGCTGCGTCTGGACAGCACGGCCCTGCCGCGCCTGCAGCACCTCAATGGCAAGGTGATCGCCGTGGATTGCCGCAACCCGGCATTGCAGCTATTCATCCTGCCCAGCGACGAAGGCCTGATACTGGCCGCCCAATGGGCCGCGGACCCTGACTGCACGCTACGTGCACCGGCCTCAAGCCTGGTGCGCCTGGCCCTGAGCAAGGACAAGACTGCGGTTCTGCACGCTCCGGAAGTGGAGCTGGAAGGCGACAGCGGCGTGCTGCTGGATCTGGCGGCCATCCTCCAGGACCTGGAGCTGGACTGGGAATACGAACTGTCCCGGTGGCTGGGCCCGGTGGCCACCCAACTGTTCAGCGGCCATGTGCGCAGCCGCGCCCGCTGGTATCAGCAAGGATTTGCCAGCCTGAATCAGAACCTCGCCGAGTTCCTCGCCGAAGAATCACGCACCCTGGTGGGCCAGCGCGAAGCCGAAGCGCGCTTTCGTGAGCTGGATCAGGCCAAACTCGACCTGGAACGTCTCGAGGCGCGCTTCGAGCGCCTTTCCCGATCCCTTGACCCAAGCGATAACGCATGAAGCTGCTTGCCGTCCGCCGTCTGTTGCGCATCCAGCGCGTCGTGATCCGTTACCGCCTCGATGACCTGCTGTTCGCCTTGCCCCTGCCCTGGTTTCTCCTGGCCCTGCGCTTCGCCTTGCCCTGGCGCTGGTTCCCGCGCAAGCCGCTGGAGCTGAGCCGCGGTGCCCGGCTGCGCCTTGCACTGCAGGACCTGGGACCGATCTTCATCAAGTTCGGGCAGATCCTCTCCACCCGCCGCGACCTGTTGCCGGAAGACATCGCCGACGAACTGATGCTGCTGCAGGACCGGGTACCACCGTTCGATTCGCAGAAGTCCGTGGCCCTGATCGAAGAACAGCTGGGCAAGAAGATCAGCGACGTGTTCAGCCGCTTTGACATTGAGCCGCTGGCCTCGGCCTCGGTAGCCCAGGTCCACGCCGCCAAGCTCAAGACCGGTGAAGAAGTGGTGGTCAAGGTGATCCGCCCTGGGCTCAAGCCAATCATCGCCCAGGACCTGGCATGGCTGTTCATCCTCGCCCGGGCCGCGGAAAAGCTTTCGGCCGACGCCCGCCTGCTGCATCCGGTGGATGTGGTCAGCGACTACGAGAAAACCATCTACGACGAACTCGACCTGCTGCGCGAGGCGGCCAACGCCAGCCAGCTCAAGCGCAACTTCGAAGGTTCGCCGCTGCTGTACGTACCCCAGGTCTACTGGGATTGGTGCCGGCCGAAAGTACTGGTGATGGAGCGCATCTACGGCATCCAGGTCACTGACCTGGCGACCCTGGCCGACCAGCGCACCGACATGAAAATGCTCGCCGAACGGGGCGTGGAGATCTTCTTCACCCAGGTGTTCCGCGACAGTTTCTTCCACGCCGACATGCACCCGGGCAACATCTTCGTCAGCACCGTGCAGCCCTGGAGCCCGCAGTACATTGCCATCGATTGCGGCATCGTCGGCAGCCTGACCCCGGAAGACCAGGACTACCTGGCACGCAACCTGTTCGCCTTCTTCAAGCGCGACTACCGCCGCGTGGCCCAGTTGCACATCGATTCCGGCTGGGTCCCCGCGGAAACCAAACTTAACGAATTCGAAGCGGCGATCCGCACGGTCTGCGAACCGATCTTTGAAAAGCCGTTGAAGGATATTTCCTTCGGCCAGGTGCTGATGCGTCTGTTCCAGACCGCTCGGCGCTTCAATATGGAAGTCCAGCCGCAGCTGGTGCTGTTGCAGAAGACCCTGCTCAATATTGAAGGCCTGGGTCGCCAGCTGTACCCGGACCTGGACCTGTGGAACACCGCGCAACCCTTCCTCGAACGCTGGATGCGCGAACGGGTCAGCCCGAAAGCCGTGCTCGGTAATATCCACAGCCAGATCGAACAGCTCCCCCACCTGGCCAACATGACTCGCGACCTGCTGGAACGCATGTCGCAGCCACACGCGGCCGACCCTCCGGCGCCCTGGCACAAGCGCAAGGACGACTGGTTCCTGCGCCTGCTGGGCACCGCCCATTTGGGTGGCGGCGCCGTTCTGGCCGCCGGCGGTCCGCTGCATGAGCTGGGCCACTGGCCTGCCGGCATCATGATTGCGGTGGGTCTGTATCTGATCGTTCGCCGATAGCCAGTGGCGCGACCTGCTGGCAAACTGTCGAAATCGCCGAGGCGTCACCAGCGGGTTGAGCCCGGTTGTCGGAGTCGAAAATGAAAGATTGGCTGGACCAGATCAAATGGGATGCGGACGGCCTGGTGCCGGCCATCGCCCAGGATCACAAGACCGGGCGCGTGCTGATGATGGCCTGGATGAACCGCGAGGCCCTGAGCCTGACCGCCGCCGAGAACCGCGCCATCTATTGGTCACGTTCCCGTGGCAAGCTATGGCGCAAGGGCGAAGAGTCCGGGCACGTGCAGAAGCTTCATGAAATGCGCCTGGACTGCGACGCTGACGTGATCATCCTGATGGTCGAGCAGATCGGCGACATTGCCTGTCACACCGGCCGCCACAGCTGTTTCTACCGCGTCTACGAAGACGGCGAGTGGAAAACCGTCGAACCGGTCCTCAAGGACCCGCACGCGATTTATTCTGCAGGACACTGACATGAGCGATACCCTCACCCGTCTGGCCCAAGTGCTGGAAGAGCGTAAAGACGCCGCAGCCGACAGCTCCTATGTGGCCAGCCTGTATCACAAGGGCCTGAACAAGATTCTGGAAAAAGTCGGCGAAGAGTCGGTGGAAACCATCATCGCCGCCAAGGACGCCGCCATCAGCGGTGACTGCAGCGATGTGATCTATGAAACCGCAGACCTGTGGTTCCATACCCTGGTCATGCTGGCGCAGCTAGGGCAGCACCCCCAGGCCGTGCTCGATGAACTGGATCGCCGCTTCGGTCTGTCCGGACACGCCGAGAAAGCCTCGCGTCCGTCCGCCTGAACAACTTTCTAAGAGGAAACGCAGCATGGGCATTTTTGACTGGAAACACTGGATCGTCATCCTGGTGGTCGTGGTACTGGTATTCGGCACCAAGAAGCTCAAGAACCTGGGCACTGACGTCGGCGAATCGATCAAGGGCTTCCGCAAGGCCATGAACGACGACGAAAAGCCGGCCGAGCCCGTAGTACCGCCAGCGGCACAGCCCGTGCCACCGGTTCAGCCGCAGCAAAGCGCACCGCTGAACCAGCCGCACACCATCGACGTGCAGGCACAAAAAGTCGAAGAGCCGACCCGCAAAGACTCGTGAGCACTGACTAATGTTTGGTATCAGCTTCTCTGAACTGCTGCTGGTGGGCCTGGTGGCCCTGCTGGTGCTCGGCCCCGAGCGCCTGCCTGGCGCGGCGCGCACCGCCGGCCTGTGGGTCGGGCGCCTGAAGCGCAGCTTCAACGCGATAAAACAGGAAGTTGAACGTGAAATCGGGGCCGACGAGATCCGCCGGCAACTGCACAACGAGCACATTCTGTCCCTGGAGCAGGAGGCGCGGAAGATCCTCGCCCCGACCCAGCAGCAACCGACTCCGGTCGAACCGATAGCCGAGCAGACGAATCACTCGCCAAGCTCCGCCCCGGTAGCTGAAACGGTCCCTGTGAGCGAAGCGCCGCTACCCACGACGCCGGTTGCCGAGCCTGCGGCCCCGGTGGCGACACCCGTCACCACGGCCCCCCACGACCCCACTTTGCCGCCGCGAGCCCCATGAGCGATATCCCAGAGAACGACCAACACATGCCGCTGGTGTCGCACCTCACCGAGCTGCGTACCCGCCTGCTGCGCTGCGTAGCGGCGATCTTCATCATCTTCGCCGGGTTGTTCGCCTTCACCCAGCAGATCTACACCATCGTCTCCACCCCCCTGCGCGAGTACCTGCCGGTGGGTGCAACGATGATCGCCACCGACGTCGCCTCGCCGTTTCTCACCCCGCTGAAACTGACCATGATGGTTTCGCTGTTCCTGGCGATCCCGGTGATCCTGCATCAGATCTGGGGCTTTATCGCACCCGGGCTGTACAAGCATGAGAAGCGCATCGCGGTGCCACTGTTGGTGTCGAGCATCCTGCTGTTCTACATCGGCATGGCCTTCGCCTACTTCCTGGTGTTTCCGCTGATCTTCAAGTTCTTCGCTGCCGCCACTCCGGCCGGCGTGGAGATGATGACCGACATCACCAGCTACCTCGATTTCGTCATGACCCTGTTCTTCGCGTTCGGCGTGGCTTTCGAGATTCCGGTGGCTGTGGTGCTGCTGGTATGGATCGGCGTGGTCAACGTGGCCTACCTGAGGAAGATCCGGCCTTACGTGATCATCGGCTGCTTTGTGGTCGGCATGATTCTCACCCCGCCGGATATCTTCTCCCAGACCTTGCTGGCCGTACCCATGTGGCTGCTGTTCGAAATCGGCGTGCTGTTCGGTGGGCTGATCAGCAAGCGCGGCGACCACCCGGACGATGCGCCGGCTGACGATCACAACGACCAGCCGCCAGCGACCCAAGCGTGAACCTGCTGCTTCTGGAAGAGGCCGACTTCATCGCGGCCGACCTTGTGGTGCTGCGCGACCGGCGCCTGACTCACATGCAGGAAGTGCATCGGGTTGCGGTGGGCGACAGCCTGCGGGTCGGGCGTATCGGCGGGCTGATGGGCTCAGCCCGGGTGCTGCGCCTGGAACCCACCGAAGCCGAGCTGCAAATCACCCTGGACCAGCCACCACCGGCCAAGCTGCCGCTGACCATGGTGCTGGCCCTGCCACGCCCGAAGATGCTTCGTCGAGTGCTGCAGACCGTCGCCGCCATGGGCGTGCCACGGCTGGTGCTGGTCAACAGCTACCGGGTGGAAAAAAGCTTCTGGCAAACCCCGTTCCTGGAACCCGAGGCCATTCGTGAACAGCTGATTCTCGGCCTGGAACAGGCTCGCGACAGCGTGCTACCCGAAGTGGTCATCGAAAAACGCTTCAAGCCCTTCGTCGAGGATCGTCTGCCGGCCCTCAGCGCAGGCACCCTGGGACTGGTGGGTCACCCCGGCCAGTACCCACCCTGCCCTCGCGGCCTGGATGAACCGGTAACCCTGGCCATCGGCCCCGAAGGTGGCTGGATCCCCTACGAGATCGATCTGTTGGCCAAGGCCGGCCTGCAACCGGTGCAACTGGGCGAACGCATCCTGCGGGTCGAAACCGCCGTCACAGCCCTCCTCTCACGCCTGTTTTGAGCAAAGGCTCCGTGCCAGCCGGAGCTTTCGCCTGCAATATCAAATCGCCACCTACCTACAGAATCCACCGCTCCCGCCGATAGCCTATGGTTAAGCCCATATTGCTAAAAGGGAGTTCGCAGCATGTACCGTTGGCTAGCCAGGAACCTGGGAAATGTAAGCGTCAGCCGCAAACTCGGTATCGGCTTCGGCCTGGTACTGCTTCTGACCCTATTGATCACTGCCACAGGCTGGACCGGCCTGGGCCGAGTGATCGACCGTGGCGACAAACTGGGCAACATCTCCACGCTCTATGGCATGACCAAGGACCTGCGCATCGCCCGTCTCAACTACGAGATGCACCATGGCGACCAGGGGCCGGCCGCCGTCAACGACATACTCAAACAGCTCGACGAAGGTCTACGGGCCGCCCGTGAGCAACTGCAGCAACCCGAAAGCATCGCCATGCTGGACCAGCAACTGAGCGCCGTGGCCGAATACCAGAAAGCCTTTGCCGACATGACCCGTGCCACCGCCAGCCGCGAGGCTGCCCGGGCCCAGCTCGGCGCCAGTGCCGACAATGCCGTGGCCCGGGTGGCCGAGGTCGAGAAATCGCTGCTGCAAGGCGACAGCGTGGCTCAGTTCAACAGCGTCATCGACCTCTCCAAACTGATCCAGCAGGCACGCTTCCAGGTGCGTGGCTACACCTACAGCGCCAAACCGGAAGCCAAGCAACCGGCCCTGGATGCCATCGATAACGCGCTGAACCACCTCACCAGCCTACCGACCCGCCTGCCGGAGCAGCACATTGCCAACCTGCAGCAAGCCAGCGACTCGCTCAAAGCCTACCGAGCGGCCGTCAGCGGCTTCAGCGACGCCGAAGAGGCCAGTGCTGCCGCGCTCAAGCGCATGGCCGCCCAAGGCGACCGACTGATGGACCTGAGCAACCAATTGACTAGCGCACAGACCGCCAAGCGTGACAGCGATGCCAGCCAGGCCAAAAGCACCCTGCTGATTGCCACAGTACTGGCCTTGGTGTTTGGTCTGATTGCCGCCTGGGCCATCACCCGGCAGATCATCCAACCGCTGCAGCAGACCCTCAAGGCCGCCGAACGCGTGGCAGCCGGCGATCTCAGCCAGAACCTGGCGGTGGATCGCCGCGACGAGCTTGGCCAACTGCAGAAAGCCATGCAGCGCATGACCCTCGGCTTGCGGGAACTGATCGGCGGCATCAGCGACGGCGTGACCCAGATCGCCAGCGCCGCCGAACAATTGTCGGCCGTCACCGAGCAGACCAGCGCCGGGGTCAACAGCCAGAAGGTGGAAACCGATCAGGTAGCCACGGCCATGAACGAAATGGCCGCCACAGTGCAGGAAGTCGCGCGCAATGCCGAAGAAGCCTCAGAGGCCGCTGTAGCCGCCGATCAGCAGGCCCGCGAGGGTGATCGCGTGGTGAACGAAGCCATTGCCCAGATCGAGCGTCTGGCCAGCGAGGTGGGCCACTCCACCGAAGCCATGGGCCACCTCAAGCAGGAAAGCGACAAGATCGGCAGCGTGCTGGATGTGATCAAGTCGGTGGCCCAGCAGACCAATCTGTTGGCCCTCAACGCCGCCATCGAAGCGGCACGTGCCGGTGAAGCCGGGCGTGGTTTCGCCGTGGTTGCGGACGAAGTGCGCAGCCTGGCCCAGCGCACCCAGCAATCCACCGAAGAAATCGCCGAGCTGATCGTCGGCCTGCAAAGCGGCACACAGCAAGTAGCCAGCACCCTGGACACCAGCCGCAGCCTCACTGACAGCAGCGTCGAACTGACCCGCCGGGCCGGGGGGTCGCTGGAGAACATCACTCGCACTGTGTCGGCCATCCAGGCGATGAACCAGCAGATTGCCGCGGCAGCCGAGCAACAGAGCGCCGTAGCGGAAGAGATCAACCGCAGCGTGTTGAATGTGCGTGATGTGTCTGAACAGACTTCATCGGCCAGCGAAGAAACCGCGGCCTCCAGCGCCGAACTGGCGCGGTTGGGGATTCACCTGCAAAGCCTGGTGGGGCGCTTCCGGGTCTGAATCGCTTCGCTGGCAAGCCGGCTCCTACAAGGGAATGCAGGAGCCGGCGAAGGCCTCACAGTACCTGGCGCAGGAAAGCCTGGGCCCGAGGATCTTTCGGCGCCGCGAAGAACACATCCGGCGCCGCATCCTCCAGCAGCTTGCCGTGATCGAAGAACAGCACCCGATCCGCCACTTCCCGGGCAAAGCCCATCTCGTGAGTCACACAGACCATGGTCATGCCTTCCAGGGCCAGGGTCTTCATCACGTCCAGCACTTCGCCGACCATTTCCGGGTCCAGTGCCGAAGTCGGCTCATCGAACAGCATGACCTTTGGCTCCATGGCCAGGGCCCGGGCAATCGCCACCCGCTGCTGTTGGCCGCCGGAAAGCCGCGAAGGAAACTCGTGGGCCTTCTGCGCAATGCCGACCTTCTCCAGCAACGCCAGGGCCTTGGCCTCGCGTTCCTGCTTGCCACGCTTGCGCACCACTTTCTGCGCCAGGCAGAGGTTTTCCAGCACGGTCATGTGGGGGAACAGGTTGAAATGCTGGAACACCATGCCCACTTCCCGGCGATAGGCGTTCACATCGGTCTTGGGGTCGGCCAGTTGCAGGCCGTCGATGCTCACCGAGCCGGAATCGAACTCTTCCAGGCCATTGAGGCAACGCAAAAAGGTGGACTTGCCGGAACCGGACGGACCGATCACCACCAGCACTTCACCCTTGGCCACCTGAGTGGTGACGTTGTCCACCGCACGCACCACCTGGCCGCGGGTGTCGAAGACTTTTACCAGATCGCGAACTTCAATCACTTTGCGCGAGCCTCCGCTCAAGCCGACTGGCCATCTTCGACAGCGGCAGGTTGATCAACAGATACAGGCCCGCCACGCAGAACAGGATCTCGAACGGCGAGAACGAGGTGGTGATGACTTCCCGGCCGCTCTTGAGCAGCTCGGTGATGGCGATCACCGACACCAGCGACGTGTCCTTGACCAGGCTGATGAACTGCCCGGCCAGGGGCGGCAACACCCGTTTGAACGCCTGTGGCAGCACCACGTGACGCATCGACTGGCCGGCGCTGAGCCCCAACGAGCGGGCAGCCTCGTTCTGCCCACGGGTAATGGACTGCACCCCGGCACGGACGATTTCCGCCACATAGGCCCCGGTGAACAGCGACAGCGCGGCGATCCCGGCGAACTCCCGGGACAGGTTGAGCACCGTGCCGATGAAGAAATAGAAAATGAAGATCTGCACCAGCAGCGGCGTACCCCGCACCAGCTCGACATAGAGCGTCGACAGGTCACGCAGGGTCGGGTTGCTGGACAGCCGGCACAGGCCGGTGCCGAGGCCGATGAGCAGGCCCAACACCCCAGACACCACCGACAGCCACAAGGTGGTCCACAAGCCCCACAACAGGGGGCCCGCCGCCCAGTGCCGGGTCACGCCAATCACATCGCCTTCGGCCACGTCATCGCCGCTAGCCACCTGCAGGCTGCTTTCATCGACACTCAGATGCTGCTCGGCACCCGAGTCACCGCGCAGCGTGACTTGAGCCTTGCCGCCCTGGCGCACAACCTCGGCGACGGTGGAGATCTCCGCCGCCCGCTGGGATTCTTCGGCCTGGTAGGCGAAGTACTGGGGGACACGGTTCCAGCGCCATTCGTAGGACATCAGCGAGGTGGCGTAGTACAGGGCGCCGGCCAGGCCGATCAGCACCAGCACGGTCAATACGTGCCAGGGCCATTGGGCTTTCTTCTGTTTGTTCACTTTGCAGGTTCCAGCGGTTTGCAGCGGGGAGGTTCGGCAGAGCTCGGGCGGGCATCATCGCGAGCAAGCTCGCTCCTACAAAAACGCTGTACGCCCTGTAGGAGCGAGCTTGCTCGCGATCAACCGCCAATCAGTTGCCTGACGCCTATTCCATGTCCTTGAGCCACTCGGTGCTCTTGAACCACTTGTCATGGATGCGATCGTAGGTGCCGTCTTCGTGGATCTGGTGCAGGAAGTTGTTGATGAAGTTGATGCTGTCGTAGTCACCCTTCTTCAGGCCGAAGGCCAGAGGCTCATAGGTGAACGGCTTGTCGAGGAACACCAGTTTGCCATTACCCACCTTGTTCACCGCCACCACGTTGTACGGGGCGTCGTAGATAAAGGCGTCGGCTTTGCCGTTGACCACGTCCAGCACCGCTTCCTGCTCATTGTCGTAGCCGTGGTACTTGGCCTTGGCAATCAGCTTCTTGGCGACCATTTCCCCGGTGGTGCCCAGCTTGGAGGTGATGCGGTAGTCGGCGCTGTTCAGGTCCTTGTAGGACTTGATGGTGCCTTCCAGATCCTTACGGATCAGCAGCGTCTGGCCGACCACGATGAAGGGTTCGCTGAAATTCAGGCGCAGGTTGCGTTCCTGGGTCAGGGTCATGCCGCTGCCGATCATGTCGAACTTGTCGGTGAGCAGGGCTGGGATGATGCCGTCGTAGCCAGTGGAAACCATCTCCAGCTTGACCCCCATGGACTTGGCCATGGCCTTGAGCAGATCGACTTCGAAACCGATGATTTCGCCACGCTTGTTGGTCATTTCGAACGGCATGTAGGTCGGGTCCATGCCGACTTTCAGCGTACCGCGCTTGACCGCGTCATCGATGGCGCCGGCCTGGGCGGTAGTGACCGCCAGCATGGCGGCGGCGCCTGCCAGCAGCAGCGAAAGATACTTCTTCATCTCAAGTCCCCTGAAGCCATTTTATTGTGGTGTCTGCGCGCCGCGGGCCTGGAATGAAAATCTTCGGATATCAAGCCGTTGTCGATCACGCACAGAAATTTGCGGGAGCGATGCTAACGCACTCGGCCGTTTGCACAAGGATTTTTGTTGTTACAAGGGGGGATGCGGGGCTATTGGCAGCAGAAAGCAAAACGCCCTTGAGTGGAGGCTCAAGGGCGTTGGCTTCAGGCCCGTTGCGGCGCCGCCATCAGCGGCTGCAAGGGCAGCAGCGGCGCATGGGGGTCAGCATCCACCGACTGGCGCCAGGCGTCCAGCCAATCGCTGTGACCCTCGCTCCAGACTTGCTGGTGCAGGCGCCCCAGGGCCACCGGATCGCTCAACAGCGCCAGGCGCTCGCTGTTGTTCAGGGCCGCCGGGCCGACTTTCAGTGCATGCCGTACCCGCTCCTGGCGCAGCCATTCGATCGGCTCGGCCTGGGTGTGGCGGGATGTGGCCAGGGCACAGGCCAGAGCGTTCTGCTGCGGGTCCACAACGGCTCGGACAAAGCCGTCGTTGAGCGCATGCCAGCGGTTCTCGTGGGTGTACTGGTCGGTGGCCAGCAGCGCCTGGGGCGGAGCGTATTCCTCGGGAATCAGGAACAGACTCTCGTCACGGGACTTCAGGCCCAGACCGACACGACTGGAGATCACCGACACCGGGATCGACAGCATCAGAGAACCGACAATCGGCACCAGCCACCAGAGGAAGCTGGGGTTCAGCCAGATCACCAGCAGGGCCCAGCAGAAGCCCAGCAGGGTCTGCGGACCGTGGCGGCGCACGGCTTCACTCCACGGCGTGGAGTCGTCGTCACGTTGTGGCGAGTTCCAGGTCGCGGCCCAGCCGAGGAATGCAGCCAGCACGAAACGGGTGTGGAAAATCATCCGCACCGGCGCCAGCAGCATGGAGAACAGCATCTCCAGGAGCATCGACAGGGTCACCTTGAACTTGCCGCCGAACTCTTTCGCGCCCTTGGCCCAGATCAGGATGATGCTCAACAACTTCGGCAGGAACAGCAGCACGATAGTCGTGGAGAACAGCGCGATGGCCTTGTCCGGGTGCCACTGCGGCCACAGCGGATACAGCTGCCGTGGTTCGAGGAAGTACTGCGGCTCCATCAGGGTATTGACCGCCAGCAGAGCCGTGGACAGCACCAGGAAGAAGAACCACAGCGGTGCCGAAAGGTAGGACATCACCCCGGTGAGGAACACCGCACGGTGCACCGGGTGCATACCCTTGACCAGGAACAGGCGGAAGTTCATCAGGTTGCCGTGGCACCAGCGACGGTCACGCTTGAGTTCGTCCAGCAGGTTAGGCGGCAGCTCTTCGTAGCTGCCCGGCAGGTCGTAGGCAATCCACACGCCCCAGCCGGCACGGCGCATCAGCGCGGCTTCGACGAAGTCGTGGGACAGGATCGCACCGGCGAAGGCGCCTTTACCGGGCAATGGCGCCAGGGCGCAGTGCTCGATGAACGGCTTCATGCGGATGATCGCGTTGTGGCCCCAGTAGTGGGACTCGCCCAACTGCCAGAAGTGCAGGCCGGCGGTGAACAGCGGGCCGTAGACCCGGGTGGCGAACTGCTGCATGCGCGCATACAGGGTGTCCATGCCCGACGCCCGTGGCGCGGTCTGGATGATCCCCGCGTCCGGCGTGGCTTCCATCAAGCGCACCAGGCTGGTCAGGCATTCGCCGCTCATCACGCTGTCGGCGTCGAGCACCACCATGTACTTGTAGTCACCGCCCCAACGACGGCAGAAGTCGTCGAGGTTGCCGCTCTTGCGCTTCACACGGCGACGGCGACGGCGGTAGAAAATCTTGCCGAAGCCCTTGGCTTCCCGGCAGACATCCAGCCAGGCCTGCTGCTCGGCCACGCAGATATCACTGTCGTTACTGTCGCTGAGCACGAAGAAATCGAAGCGGTCCAGGTCACCGGTGGCCGCTACCGACTCGAAGGTCGCCCGCAGACCGGCAAACACCCGGGGCACGTCTTCGTTGCAGATCGGCATCACCAGTGCGGTACGTGCGTCCTTGGGAATCGGCTCGTTACCGGCGCTGGCCCCGGAGATGCGGTACTTGTCGTGACCAGTCAACAGCTCCAGGAAGCCCATCAACGCAGTCCAGAAACCCGCCGAGACCCAGCAGAAGAGGATGCCGAAAAGAATCAGGATGCTGGTTTGCAGGGCATAGGGCAGCACTTGGGTCGCGGTCTGCATCAGCGGCTGGTGCAGGACCTCTTCCAGGTCGACGAAGGACCAGCCCTGGTACGGCATGATGCCTTTCATGTACCAGCCGGCGACGATGGTCTGGCCGAGCATCAGCACCAGCAGGATGTAGCGACGGATCGAACCCACGGTGCGCCAGCGCGCAGCCGGCAGCACACGTTCGTCCTTCGGCGGCGCGGGCGGGTTGGTGCGCCCGGTCAGTCGCCGCCAGCCACGCACCAGGATATTGGTGCGCCACGGCTCCGGTACCACCTTGGTGCGGCGGATCGGCGGCGTGGCCTTGAGGCAGACCCGGCCTTCGGCGTCGACCGCAAGCATTTCCGCTTCTTCGAGTTCCGCGGCGGTGCTCAAGGACAGGCGCTGGCCCACCGATACCTGGGCGGCATCGGTTGGAGCGTCGAAGGTCGTTGACGACAAACGTTGGTGCAGTTCGCTGAAAGACTGGCAGCCCGCGAGTTCCGCGCGCTGCTGGTCCGACATCGGCAAGTGCGCCAGGTACTCGGCAAGAGACTCTGGCTGTAGTTGAGAGTTACTCATCGGCAGGCAACTGGTAGCTCCAGGTCTCGGTCAGGACTTGTTCAGTTTTAACCGGTTCCGGTGTGGCTGGGGCCGCCTCGGCAGCAGGCTGCTTGGCGTCTTTGTGGTCCTTGTCCTTGGCATTCTTGGCGTCTTTGGCCGGCTTGGCTTCAGTCTGCTTGGCCGCTGCCGCAGCGGCTTCCTTCTCCTTCTTCTCCTGTTGCTTGGCGGCGATCTTGTCGGCCTTGGCAACGGAGGAGTTGGAGTTAGGGGTCGAGGCCTTGACCGGCTCGGCTACCGGGATGTTGCGCACCAGCGCGGCACGCATCTCGGTGGCCTTGCTCGCATCCTTGATCTTCATCCGCAGGGTCAGGCGCCAGCCTTTGGTTTCCGGGTTGTAGCGAACGCTGTTTTCCACCAGCTCGGCATTGTCGCCAACACTCACCTGGCTGCGAACTTCGGCGTTTTCCGGCAATGCCGCCAGGGATGGGCCTTCGAAGTCCACCAGGTAGGCAACGCTGCCATCAGGCTGACGGATCAGGTTGGATTGCTTGACGTCACCGGTGGAGCGCAGGGTCTGTTGCACCCAGGCGCTGTCGGGGGAATGCAGGGCGGCTTCGTCGATGGTCCAGTGCAGGCGGTAGGCATAATCCAGCGGCTGGCCTGGCTCAGGCTGCTTTTCCGGGTTCCAGAACGCCACGATGTTGTCGTTGGTTTCGTCCGCAGTCGGGATCTCTACCAGATCGACGGTACCTTTGCCCCAGTCGCCCTTGGGCTCGATCCAGGCGCTTGGGCGCTTGTCGTAGCGGTCATCGAGGTCTTCGTAGTGGCTGAAGTCACGGCCACGCTGCAGCAGGCCGAAACCACGCGGGTTCTCTACCGAGAAGTTGCTCACGGCCAGGTGTTTCGGGTTGTTCAGGGGACGCCAGATCCATTCGCCGTTGCCGGCATGGATCGACAGACCGCTGGAGTCGTGCAGCTCGCGACGGTAGTTGAGGACTTTCGACGGCTGGTTGGCGCCGAACAGGTACATGCTGGTCAGCGGGGCCAGGCCCAGCTTGCCGACCTTGTCACGCAGGAACACCCGAGCCTTGACGTCGACAATGGTGTCGGCGCCCGGACGCAGGGTCAGGCGGTAGGCGCCAGTGGCCCGTGGCGAATCCAGCAGGGCGTAGATCACCAGATGCTTGTCGGTTGGTTTGGGCTGTTGGATCCAGAACTCGCTGAAGCGCGGGAACTCTTCGCCGGACGGCAGGGCGGTGTCGATCGCCAGACCACGGGCGGACAGGCCATAAGTGTGGCCTTTGCCGACGACGCGGAAGTAGCTCGCGCCCAGCATGGTCATGATCTCGTCTTGCTTATCAGCCTTGTTGATCGGGTACAGCACACGGAAACCGGCATAGCCGAGCTTTTCGGTGGCCTTGGGATCGAACTTGACGTCGCCGAAATCGAAGCGATTCGGGTCGTACTTGATCTCGGATACGGTGTTGGCGCTGATCTCGTTGATCTTCACCGGCGTGTCGAAGTGCATGCCCTGGTGATAGAACGACAGCTTGAATGGGGTCTTCTGATCGGCCCATTCGGCTTTTTCGCTGAGGAAGCGGATTTTCTGGTAATCCGCAAACTTCATCTCACGGAATTCGTTCGGCAGGTTACTGCGCGGGGCCTCGTACTTCTGCCCGGCCAAGTCCTTGGCCTTGGCCGACACATCATCCAGATTGAATGCCATGAGTTGACCGGCGCCGAACAGGCAGACCAGCGCAGAGCCCGTCACCAGTGCGTTTCGTAACCGTTTGGCAAACAAGTTTGGTGCATTACAGGGACTAACAATCACGAGCAACCCTCGCCGAAAACAGATCAAAAAACCAACGGCCAGCTATCTATATGCCAGGTTGGCGAGCATTGTTCCGACTCCGATGGGGCTAAATGATTCCCCAAGCGGCCGTGGACAAGTCTCTACTAAAGTCAAAATGGACCAACGAACGCTGATCCCCGTAGCGCGCGATTATCTAGTAGCCCGCGTTACAACGCATCAGGGGTAACAAAGTATTTATCGCGAAAAACAGCAGTTTCCGGCCCAAATCGGTGGAAAAAGATGTTTCAGGCGCTTTCAGGTCTGTAACAGGAAGGTTACCGGGCCATCATTGACCAGATGCACCTGCATGTCCGCGCCAAAACGCCCTGATGCCACTTTGCTATGCAACTGTTGCGCCTTCGCTATCAGGTAGTCAAAAAGCTCCTCACCGAGTGCAGGTGGCGCAGCCGTGGAAAAGCTCGGACGCAACCCGCTTTTGGTGTCTGCCGCCAAGGTGAACTGCGACACCAGCAGCAGCCCGCCCTGCACATCCGTCAGGGACAGGTTCATCTTGCCTTCAGCATCGCTGAACACCCGATAGTTAAGCAGCTTATGCAGGAGTTTGTCGGCGCTGGCCCGAGTGTCCTCGGGCTCCACCGCCACCAGCACCAGCAAACCCTGATCCACCGCACCGACTATTTCCCCGGCCACTTCAACCCGCGCGCCGGTTACACGCTGCAACAGCCCCTTCATGCTTCTTCAGGCGGCAGGTCGAGCAGGCGGCGAGCCATCTGATCAGTGGCTCGTACCAGGGCGTCGGTGATGCCCGGTTCGGAGGCGGCATGACCCGCATCGCGAATCACCTGCAACTCGCTGTTGGGCCAGGCCTGATGCAGCTCCCAGGCGTTGTCCAGGGGGCAGATCACGTCGTAGCGACCGTGGATGATGACCCCGGGCAGATGGGCGATCTTGCCCATGTCGCGGATCAGCTGGTCGGGTTCGAGGAAAGCGTTGTTGATGAAGTAATGGCATTCGATCCGGGCAATCGACAGCGCCCGCTGCGGCTCGGAGAAGCGGTCCACCACCAGCGGGTTCGGACGCAGGGTCGCGGTGCGCCCTTCCCAACCCGACCAGGCCTTGGCGGCATGCATCTGGGCGATCTGGTCATTGCCGGTCAGGCGCTTGTGGAAGGCGCTGACCAGGTCATGCCGCTCCTCCAGGGGAATCGGCGCCACATAGTCCTGCCAGTAATCCGGGAACAGACGGCTGGCGCCGCACTGGTAGTACCACTGGATTTCCTGGGGACGGGCCAGGAAGATGCCCCGCACGATCAGGCCCAGCACTCGATCCGGGTGGGCCTGGGCATAGGCCAGGGCCAGAGTCGAACCCCAGGAGCCGCCGAACAGCACCCATTTGTCGATGCCCAGGTGCTGGCGAATCCGCTCCAGGTCCGCCACCAGGTCCCAGGTGGTGTTGTTTTCCAGACTGGCGTGGGGGGTGGAACGTCCGCAACCGCGCTGGTCGAAGGTGACGATGCGGTACAGGTTCGGGTCGAAATAGCAGCGACTCGCCCCATCACAGCCCGCGCCCGGACCACCGTGAATGAACACCACCGGCAAACCTTCCGGTGAACCACTTTCGTCGACATACAGCACATGGGGCTTGTCGACGGCCAGATCGTGCCGGGCATAGGGTTTGATCTGCGGGTACAAAGTCTGCATTACGCGCTCCGTGGAGGTCGGGTTCATCCCTGGTGGGACTTCATTTATTCTGCCGTTTGGCATCATAAACCCGAATTACGCAATGAGCATGTCCTTGAAGAAAACAGGGTTGTTCAGGGGATTGCGACGAGTCGCGCAGGGCGCTTGGCGAGCAAGCTCGCTCCTATATAAAGGCGTGCATCCGCGGTAGGAGCCAGCTTGCTGGCCAAAGCAATGTCAGCGGTAACGCTCCTGCCCCCAGGCCAGCAGCCCCTGCAGCAATGCCTTGAGCACCACCTGGGTCGGTGCCGCCAGGTCCTCGCGATAGCGGAACGGCTCGAACTCCTCCATATAGGCGCTCTGCGCCAGTTCCAGTTGCACCGCATGAATGTGCTCGGCCGGGTTACCGTAATGCCGGGTGATATGCCCCCCCTTGAACCGACCGTTGAGCACGTGGGTGTAATCGCCATGGGCGGCGCAGATGCTCTCCAGACGGCTGGCCAGTTGCGCATCGCAGCTGGCGCCGTTGAAGGTGCCAAGGTTGAAGTCCGGCAGCTTGCCCTCGAACAGATGAGGGATCAGCGAACGAATGGAGTGGGCATCGAACAGCAAGGCATAGCCGAACTCGGCCTTGAGCCGCGCCAGCTCCTCTTGCAGGGTGCGGTGATAGGGCCCCCAGACCTGTTCCAGGTATTGCTGCCGCTCTTCTTTGGACGGCGCCTGCCCTTCGACGAACAACGGCTCGCCATCGAACAGCGTCGCCGGATACAGGCCAGTGGTAGCACCGACGTACAGCGGTTTGTCATCGGAAGGCCGGTTCAGGTCGATGACGAAACGCGAATATTCGGCCGCCAGGGTGCTGGCCCCCAGCTCCTCGGCGAACTGATACAGCCGTGGAATGTGCCAGTCGGTGTCCGGCAGGCTTTGCGCCTGTGGAACCAGACCGGCCATCACTGCCGGCGTCAGGCGCGTACCGGCATGGGGCATGCTGATCAGCAGGGGCACCCGGCCTTGTTTGAATGTCAGAACCTTATCCACAACCCGTCTCCTAAACAGTCACTTCAACGCCGTGTCGCACGACGCGTTTTTCCAGGTCACCGCCCAGCCAGTAGGCCAGGTCGGCGGGACGATCGATCTGCCAGGCGACAAAGTCCGCCACCTTGCCCACTTCCAGCGAACCATGGGTCTGCGCCATGCCCAGGGCCTGGGCCGCGTGCAAGGTGACCCCGGCCAACGCCTCCTCCGGCGTCATACGCAAACAGGTGCAGGCCATGTTCAGCATCAGGCGCAGCGACAGCACCGGCGAAGTCCCGGGATTGAGGTCGCTGGCCACGGCAATCTTCACCCCGTGCTTGCGCAGGGCATCCATCGGTGGCAACTGAGTTTCCCGGAGGAAATAGAAAGCCCCCGGCAGCAGCACGGCCACGGTCCCCGATGTCGCCATGGCAATGGCATCGTCCTCGGTCATGAACTCCAGGTGATCGGCAGACAGCGCCCGGTAGCGCGCTGCCAGGCTCGAGCCATGCAAGGACGACAATTGTTCGGCATGCAGTTTCACCGGCAGGTCTAGCTTGTGCGCGGCAATGAATACCCGCTCCACCTGGGCTGGGGAGAACGCCAGGTACTCACAGAAGGCATCCACGGCATCCACCAGCCCCTCGGCCGCAAGGGCCGGGAGCATCTCGCTGCAGATATGCTCGATGTAGTCGTCACTGCGCTCGGCATATTCCGGCGGCAGGGCGTGGGCCGCCAGGCAGGTGCTGCGCACACTGACCGGCAACTCCTCGCCGAGACGGCGGATCACCCGCAGGATCTTGCGCTCGCTGGCCAGGTCCAGGCCGTAGCCGGACTTGATCTCGACGCTGGTGACACCGTCCCGCAGCAGGCTCAGCAGACGCTTGCGGGCGCTGACGAACAGTTCCTCTTCAGTGGCTGCGCGGGTCGCCCGTACGGTGCTGGCGATACCGCCACCGGCCGCGGCGATCTCGGCGTAGCTCACGCCCTGCAGGCGCTGCTCGAACTCGCCGCTGCGGTTGCCGCCAAATACCGTGTGGGTGTGGCAATCGATAAAGCCCGGGGTTACCCAGGCTCCAGCCAGGTCCTTGACCTGGGCGTAGTCGCCGGCCGGCGCCTCCGAGCGCCGGCCGATCCACTCGATGTGCGCCCCTGACGTCACCATGGCCGCGTCCTCGATGATCGAGTAGATACCCGAGGCCATGCTGGCGACGTTGCAGTGTTGCCAAAGAGTTTTCATCCAGGGCCTCCGTTAATGATCAGTAGGTAAAGAAGAATCGACGCGGATCTGCTGAGCCTGCCCCGCCACCGGCTTGACCCACAGCATATAGGCCACCACCAGCAGAACGATCCACACCACGCCCACCATCAGCGCCGCCTGGGTTTTCGGGAAATAGCCCAGGACGCCGAAGATGAACAGCATGAAGGCAATCGCCGCTGCCGGCGCCCAAGGCCAGAACGGCACCTTGAACTGCAACCGGGCCACTTGCTCGGCGCTCATGGAGCGACGCATCGCCACGTGGGTCAGAAGAATCATCAGCCACACCCAGACCGTGGCGAAGGTGGCCAGGGACGCGATCAGCAGGAAGATGTTTTCCGGGATCAGGTAGTTCAATACCACGCCGCCCAACAGCGTCACGGCCATCACCACCACGGTCATCCACGGCACGCCGGCCTTGGACACCTGGGCAAAGCCCTTGGGCGCCTGTCCTTGCTGGGCCAGGCCGTACATCATGCGCCCGGCACCAAAGATATCGCTGTTGATCGCCGATACCGCCGCCGAAATCACCACGATATTGAGGATGGTGGCTGCCGAACTGATGCCCAGGCTGTCGAATATCTGCACGAAGGGGCTGCCCTGGGTGCCAATCTGCGGCCAGGGGAAAATCGACATCAGCACGAACAGGGTCAGTACGTAGAACAGCAAGATGCGCAGAGGCACCGCGTTGATCGCCTTGGGGATGACCCGCTGTGGGTCCTTGGCCTCGCCGGCGGTGACACCGATGATCTCGATACCGCCAAAGGCGAACATCACCACCGCAAAGGACGCGATCACCCCACCAATGCCATTGGGCATGAAGCCGCCATGGGCCCAGAGGTTGCTGGCGCCGGTGGCCTGCTCGGTGGCCGCACTGCCGATACCGAACATCATGATGCCGAACCCGCCGAGGATCATGGCGACGATCGCCCCGACCTTGAGCAGCGACAACCAGAACTCCATCTCGCCGAAGACCTTGACGCTGCACAGGTTGAGGCCGCCGATCAGCAGGACGATGCCCAGTACCCAGATCCAGCGTGCTACTTCGGGAAACCAGAAGCCCATATAGATGCCAAAAGCAGTGACGTCCGCCAGACAAACGATGAGCATCTCGAACGCGTAGGTCCAGCCCAGGATAAAGCCCGGCAAAGGCCCCAGGTACTGACTGGCGTACTGCCCGAAGGAGCCGGACACCGGGTTGTGCACGGCCATCTCCCCCAGGGCGCGCATCACCATGAACACCGCTGCGCCACCAATCAGGTAGGCCAGCAGCACGGCCGGGCCGGCCATCTGGATGGCGGAGGCCGACCCGTAGAACAACCCGGTGCCAATGGCCGACCCCAGGGCCATGAAGCGAATGTGGCGGGCCGTCAGCCCGCGTTTCAATCCTTGGGTTTGCTGTGTCATTTCTCGTCCCTAATTATTCTTATCAGAGAAAGCGGTGGACCGACCCTCAATAGCCAAGGCCCGGCCCACCCAAAGATTTCGCCGACGCGCAGCCCCCGCAGGAGCCCGCTGGCCGGCGAAAGTGTCTTAGAGGCTCGGCAGCAACTGAGCCGGCAACAGGTCGTTCAGGCACCGCGAAGCCAACAATTCGCTGGCAGCGTTGATATCCGGTGCAAAGAAACGGTCCTTCTCGTAATACGCCACTTTCTCGCGCAGGGTGGCACGGGCTTTTTCCAGGGTCGGCGAGGTTTTCAGGCCTTCGCGCAGGTCCAGGCCCTGACAGGCCGCCAGCCATTCCACGGCCAGAACACCGCGGGTGTTCTCGGCCATTTCCCACAGGCGCTTGCCGGCGGCCGGAGCCATGGACACGTGGTCTTCCTGGTTGGCGGAGGTGGGAATGCTGTCCACCGAGTGCGGGTGGGCCAGGGCCTTGTTCTCGCTGGCCAGGGCCGCAGCGGTCACCTGGGCGATCATGAAGCCGGAGTTGACCCCGCCATTGGCCACCAGGAACGGCGGCAGCTGGGACATGTGCTTGTCCATCATCAGCGAGATACGGCGCTCGCTCAGGGAAGCGATCTCGGCGATGGCCAGGGCCATGTTGTCGGCCGCCATGGCCACGGGTTCGGCGTGGAAGTTGCCACCGGAAATCACATCGCCTTCGGCTGCGAACACCAGCGGGTTATCGGATACGGCGTTGGCTTCGACCACCAGCACTTCGGCCGCCTGGCGGAACTGGGTCAGGCAGGCGCCCATCACTTGCGGCTGGCAACGCAGGGAGTACGGGTCCTGAACCTTGTCGCAGTTCTGGTGCGAGGCGGACACCTCGGTGCTGTCGCCGAGCAAGGCGCGATAGGCCGCAGCGGTATCGATCTGCCCGCGCTGGCCGCGAGCGGCGTGAATCCGTGGATCGAACGGCGAGCGCGAACCCAGCACGGCTTCCACCGTCAGGCCGCCACAGACCAGGGCACCGGCGAACAGGTCTTCGCCTTCGAACAGACCGCGCAGGGCGTATGCGGTGGACACCTGGGTGCCGTTGAGCAGCGCCAGGCCTTCCTTGGCGGCCAGGGTCAGCGGCTTGAGGCCGGCGACTTCCAGGGCCGCAGTGGCGTCCAGCCATTGCCCCTTGTAGCGCGCCTTGCCCTCACCCAGCAGCACCAGGGACATGTGGGCCAAAGGCGCCAGGTCGCCGGAAGCGCCCACCGAGCCCTTGAGTGGAATATGCGGATAGACCTCGGCGTTGATCAGGGCGATCAGGGCATCGATCACCTGACGGCGGATGCCGGAGAAACCGCGGCTCAGGCTGTTGACCTTGAGCACCATGATCAGGCGCACCAGATCGTCGCTGATGGGCTCGCCCACGCCGGCGGCATGGGACAGCACCAGGGAACGCTGGAGGTTTTCCAGGTCGGCGCTGGCGATGCGGGTCGAAGCCAGCAGGCCAAACCCGGTGTTGATCCCGTAGGCGGTGCGGTTCTCGGCGAGAATCTGCTCGACACAAGCGACGCTGGCGTCGATCTGCGCCGAGGCGCTGTCATCCAGGGTCAGGGTCAGCGGCTGCTGATAGATGGCCCGCAGTTGGGCCAGGGTCAGTTGGCCGGGAATCAGGTTTAGCGCAGTCACATTCATGCTCCTTTTGAGAGTTTTGTAATAACTACCAGTCGCTCCGGAAGCTTCCGTTATCCGTCGTCACTCGCAGTATCGAGCGAGTGACGCCTTGGCACGCTGGTTATGGGAAAAACGGTTTATTGCACTTTGGAAAAACGTTTGGGCAGCAGCAAAGGGTCCTTGAGCAGCGCCGCGGCGCCGGCAATGTCCGGCGCCAGCCAGCGGTCCTGGTCATAGGCCGCAATCCGCTCGCGCAGCAGGCACCAGGCGATACCGGTGCCGGTGCCGAAGCGCTGCTCCTTGAGAAATTCGAAGGCCTGGGCGGCCAGCAGGTACTCGATGGCCAGGATCTGGGTGCAGTTCTCCAGCACCTGATGCAGCTTCAGCGCGGCGTTGGTGCCCAGGCTCAAGTGGTCCTCCTGCAGGCCCGAAGTCACGTAGTTGTCCAGCACCGCCGGCTGGGCCAACTGACGGTTCTGCGCACACAGCGAGGCCGCCACGTACTGCACGATCATCATTCCGGAGTTGACCCCGGGCTCGCTCACCAGGAATGCCGGCAAGCCGCTGACATGGGGGTTGATCAAGCGGTCCAGGCGACGTTCGGCAATGGAGCCGATCTCAGCCATGGCGATGGCCAGCAGATCCGCCGCCAGAGCCACCGATTGCCCGTGAGGGTTGGCCTGAGACACCACCCGATAGTGATCCGGGGTGCCCAGCAGCAACGGGTTGTCGGTAGCTCCATTGAGCTCGGTTTCTACCTGCTTGATCGCATGGGCCAACTGATCCCGGGCTGCACCATGTACCTGGGGAATGGAGCGGATACTCAAGGCGTCCTGGGTGCGAATGCCGCGGCTAGCGGCGATGACTTCACTGCCATCGAGCAAGGCCCGCAGATTGCTGCCCACCACCTGCATGCCGGGGTGCGCCTTGAGGGCGATGATCTCGGCATCGAAGGCGTCGATCTGGCCCCGCTGGGCTTCGAAGCTCATGGCGCCGATCACGTCGGCCCATTGCAACAGGCGGCTGGCATCGGCCAGGGCCAGACAGCTCAGACCCGTCATGCACGGCGTGCCGTTGACCAGGCACAAGCCATCCTTGGCCCCCAGTTGCACCGGCTGCAGCCCCTCTTCGGCCAGGGCCTGTTCGGCGCAAACAATGCGACCGCGATAGCTGACCTGACCGACGCCCAGCAAGGCGATGCCAATGTGGGCCATATGGGTCAGATAACCCACCGACCCCTGGGACGGCACTTGTGGGGTGATGCCGCGATTGAGCAGGGCCAGCAACGCCTCGACCACCTGCCGGTGGATACCGGATTTACCATGGCTGTAGTTGATGATGGCGGCGCAGAGGATCGCCCGAGTCTGTTCGTCGGCCAGCGCCGGCCCGACACCGCAGGCATGGCTGAGCAAGGTATTGCGCGATAGCTGGCTGAGTTGCTCACCGGCCAGCACCACGTTGCACAAGGCGCCAAGGCCCGTGCTGATGCCATAGGCGCGCTCGCCGCTGTTCACCACCTGGCGGACGATGGCCTGGGCATTGTCGATACGCGCCCAGGCCTGGGCCGACAGCTCGAGCTGCGCGCCATGACGGGCGACGGCGACTACATCCTGCCAACCCAGGGGGGCGTCGACGATAACGATTTTTTCAGCCTGGGACATCGGGGACCTCTTCTTGCAAACCTTGGGTTGTCTGCCGCTTTGCCGGACCTTTCGCCGGCAAGCCGGCTCCTACACTGTGGCGGCGCGACGCTGGACGAAACGATCGACGTATTCATCCGCCGGCGAATGCAGGATCTCCTTCGGCGTCCCCACCTGGATCAGGCGGCCGTCCTTGAGAATCGCGATGCGATTGCCGATGCGTACCGCCTCGTCCAGGTCGTGGGTGATGAAGACGATGGTCTTGTGCAGGGTCTTCTGCAGCTCGAGCAACTGGTCCTGCATCTCGGCACGGATCAACGGGTCCAGGGCGCTGAAGGCTTCGTCCATGAGGATGATGTCGGTGTCAGCAGCCAGGGCCCGGGCCAGGCCGACGCGCTGGCGCATGCCGCCGGACAGCTGGTGCGGGTACTTCTTCTCGTAACCCTTGAGGCCCACGGTGTTGATCCAGTGCAAGGCCCGCTCGGCGCACACCGACTTGCTCTCGCCACGCACCTTGAGGCCGTAGGCGACGTTGTCCTGGACATTGCGGTGGGGCAGCAGACCGAAGCTCTGGAACACCATGCTGATCTTGTGTCGACGGAATTGGCGCAGGGCTTCCATGTCGTATTGCAGGATGTCTTCGCCATCCACCAGGATCGCCCCACTGGTGGGGTCGATCAGGCGGTTGAAGTGACGCACCAGAGTCGACTTGCCGGAACCGGACAGGCCCATGATGACGAAGATCTCACCGGTGCCGATGCTCAGGGACAGGTCGTTGACCCCCACTACGCAACCGGTTTCGGCCAGCACCTGGTCCTTGCCCTTGCCTTGGCCAATCATCGCCAGGGCGTCGGCGGAACGGTTGCCGAATATCTTGAAGACGTTCTTGACTTCGATCTTGCTGACGGCAGCGTTGTTCATTTGTTCACCTCATGGCGTGGACGACCATAGGCCTGGGTAATGCGGTCGATCACCACCGCCAGAATCACGATCGCCAACCCGGCTTCCAGGCCGCGCCCGACGTTGAGGGTCTGGATCCCCACCAGCACATCCTCGCCCAGGCCACGGGCGCCGATCATCGAGGCGATCACCACCATCGACAGGGCCATCATGGTGGTCTGGTTGATCCCCGCCATGATGCTCGGCAGGGCCAGGGGCAGTTGTACGCCGAACAGCTGTTGCCAGCGGTTGGCACCGAAGGCGTTGATCGCCTCCATCACTTCACCGTCCACCTGGCGGATGCCCAGGTCGGTGAGACGAATCAGCGGCGGTGCGGCGTAGATCACCGTGGCGAAGATCGCCGGCACCTTGCCCAGGCCAAACAGCATCAGCACCGGGATCAGGTACACGAAGCTGGGCATGGTCTGCATGATGTCCAGCAGCGGCATCAATACCGAACGCAGGCGGTTGCTGCGGGCCGAGAGGATCCCCAGGGGAATGCCGATCAGCACCGAGATCACCGTCGCCACCAGCATCAGCGCCAGGGTCTGCATCAGCTTGTCCCACAGGCCGACGGCGCCCACCAGGAACAGCAGGCCGACAATCACCGCCGTGGTCAGCAGCTTGCGGGTGGAATGCCAGGCGATGCCGCCGACAATCGCCAGCATCAGCCACCAGGGCGCCGCGCGCAGCAGGCCTTCAAGGTTGACGATGGCCCACAACAGGGTGTCGGAGATGTGCCGGAACACATCGCCGTAGTGGGTCACCAGGGAGTCGACCCAGCCGTTGACCCAGTCGGCGATGGAAAAGGTGAAGCTTTCTGGAAACATAAGAAATTCTCGATCAAAGGAGGTTGTGGTCCAGCCTCCGACGGCTCTTGTGAACCGCCGGAAAAGCCCGACCTACAAGGCCGCGTCGATTTTCCTGGCTGCGTCGTCACTCACCCATGCGTGCCAGACTTCAGGATGTTCCTTGAGGAAGATTTTCGCCAGTTTCGGCGACTCGATGCGCTCGCGGGTCATGCGCGCGAGGTTCTGGTTGAGCAGGTCGATGGGCAGGTTGGCCTTGGCCAGTACCGCCACCAACTCCGGGGCTTCGTCGTGGAAGGTCTTGGACAGGCCGACCTTGATGCTCACGCTCTTGTCGACGCCGGGTTTCTCATCCAGCTTGACCAGATCCACCTGGCCCATCAGCGGGGTCGGCGACCAGTAGTAGAAGAGAATCGGTTCGCCACGCTTGTAGCTCGACAGCACCGCCGCATCCAGGGCCGGGCCGGTGCCCGGACGGAAGTTGGTGTAGCTGCTTTCCAGGCCGTAGCTCTTGAGCATCTCGCTGTTGTCCAGCTCACAGGTCCAGCCGGCCGGGCAATTGTAGAAGCGGCCCTTGGTCGGCTCTTCCGGGTCCTTGAACACGCTGGCGTACTTGCCCAGGTCGGCGATGTTCTGCAAGTCCGGCGCCTTGGCTTCGAGCTTGCGCTTGGCGTCGCCCTCGATCACATAACGCGGCACATACCAGCCTTCGACGGCGCCCACCACCGGTGCGCCGACACCCACGACCTTGCCGGCCTTCTCGGCCTTGTTCCACACCTCGCTGCGGCCCACCCACTCTTCGGCGAAGACCTGGATGTCATTGCTGCCCAGGGCGTTCTCCATGGTGATGGAGTTGCCCGGCAGGCTGTCGGTCTTGCAGTCGTAGCCCTTCTCCAGAACAAACTGCAGGACGTCGGTCAGCAACATGCCGCTTTCCCAATTCAGACCGGCGAACTTCACCGTTTTGCCCGACTCGCACCAGCCGGCCGCCTGGGCGCCGGAAGCGGCCAGCAAGCCCAAGGACAGCAACGTGGTCAGCAGGGTCTTATGCATTTTCATTGTGTGACGCTCCTAATCATGAGTTGGCTTACGGCAGTTAAGAGGCATCCAGCCCTGTCCACGTCCCGTCAAGACTCACACCGCAGCAGCGCGACGGGCCTGACTCAGCTTTTGTTCGTTGGGCGCGTCCTGCTCTACCGGCAGGATCAGGTGCTCGGGCACCGCGCCATGCCACTTCTTCGCGCAGACGTAGTACAACGCCGCGGGCACCACCAGGCCGATGATCCAGGAGATATCGGTATCGCCAAGACTCGCCACCAGGGGGCCGGTATAGAAGTGGGTGGAGATGAACGGCATCTGGATCAGCACGCCGAACACATAAATGGAGATGCCCATGGCATTCCAGCGCCCGTAGCGGCCGTCCGGGTTGGACAGGGCCGGGATGTCATAGCGCTCTTTGGTGATGCAATAGAAGTCCACCAGGTTGATCGCGCTCCAGGGCGTGAAGAACGCCAGCAGGAACAGGATGAAGGCGGAGAAGTCCTTGAGGAACGAGTCCTTGCCCAGCAGTGCCAGCGCCGCGGCGATCGACACCATGAGGAAGATGTAGAGCAGGCGCACGCCACTGCCGATATGCCGGCTGCCGCGGAAGCCGCTGATGATGGTGGCGATCGACATGAAGCTGCCGTAGGCGTTCAGGGTGGTCACCGTGACCTTGCCGAAGGCCACCGCAAAATACAGCAGGCCGGCGACGATCCCGGTACCACCGAGGCTGACGATGAACGACACCTCATGATGGGCGAACTGGGAACCGGCCAGCGCCGCGGCAAACACCCCGAAGACCATTGAGGCCTGGGCGCCGATCACCGAACCCAGGCCAACCGCCCAGAAGGTTTTTGCCGCCGAAGTGCTGCGCGGCAGATAACGCGAGTAATCGGCCACATAGGGGCCAAAGGCAATCTGCCAAGAGGCCGACAGCGACACCGCCAACAGGAAGCTGGCCAGTGAGAAATGCTTGTTGCCGAGCAAGGCCGCGATATCGTTGCCTGCCAGCAGCTTGTAGAACAGATAGATGAAAGCCACCACGCCAAGCACGCTGGCGATGCGACCGATACCGTGGATCACCCGGTAGCCAAAAATGGTGAAGACCATGATCGAGCCGGCGAACAGCACAATGCCGACCCAGTCCTCGACGTGCAGCAATTGCGCCACCGCCTGCCCGGCCAGCAACGAGCCGCTGGCGGAAAAGCCGACGTACATCAGGCACACCAGCACCAGAGGAATCACCGCGCCATACACACCGAACTGCACGCGGCTGGAGATCATCTGCGGCAGCCCCAGTTGCGGCCCTTGCGCCGCATGCAGCGCCATCACCCCGCCGCCCAGCAGTTGCCCGATCAACAGACCGATCAACGACCAGAACACATCACCGCCCAACACCACCGCCAGAGCGCCGGTGACGATAGCCGTGATCTGCAGGTTGGCACCCAGCCACAGGGTGAACTGGCTCAATAGACGACCGTGTCTTTCCGCTTCCGGGATGTAGTCGATCGAACGCCTTTCGATCAACGGCTTGTTGCTTGCACGATCATTCGATGAAGCCATGGACGTCAAACCTCTAATGGGCACTGCAGACGATTTCCACTGTAGGAGCGCGCTTGCTCGCGAGGCGGTGTAGCTGATGCACCGCGGTGCTTGCTTCGCCAGCAAGCTGGCTCCGACAGGGAGGGGTGGTTATTTGCCGGTGATCATCGGCAGATTCAGGCCCTGTTCCTTGGCGCAATCGATAGCGATCTGGTAGCCGGCATCGGCATGCCGCATGACCCCGGTGGCCGGATCGTTGTGCAGCACCCGGGCAATCCGCTCGGCTGCTTCATCGGTACCGTCGCAGACGATGACCATCCCCGAATGCTGGGAGAAGCCCATGCCAACGCCACCGCCATGGTGCAGGGAAACCCAGGTCGCGCCACTGGCGGTGTTCAACAGGGCGTTGAGCAGCGGCCAGTCGGACACGGCGTCGGAACCGTCCTGCATGGATTCGGTTTCACGGTTCGGGCTGGCTACGGAGCCGGAGTCCAGGTGATCGCGACCAATGACGATCGGCGCCGACAACTCGCCGCTGCGCACCATCTCGTTGAACGCCAGACCCAGCTTGGCGCGCTGGCCCAGGCCGACCCAGCAGATCCGCGCCGGCAGGCCCTGGAAGCTGATGCGCTCACGCGCCATGTCCAGCCAGTTGTGCAGGTGGGCGTCGTCGGGGATCAGTTCCTTGACCTTGGCGTCGGTCTTGTAGATGTCCTGAGGATCACCGGACAGCGCCGCCCAACGGAACGGGCCGATGCCGCGGCAGAACAGCGGACGGATATAGGCCGGGACGAAACCTGGGAAGTCGAAAGCGTTTTCCACGCCCTCTTCCTGGGCCATCTGGCGGATGTTGTTGCCATAGTCGAAGGTCGGAACGCCCATTTTCTGGAAGGCCAGCATGGCTTTGACGTGCTCGGCCATGGACTGCTTGGCGGCCTTGATCACGGCAGCGGGCTCGGTCTTGGCGCGGTCGCGGTACTGCTCCCAGGTCCAGCCTTTGGGCAGGTAGCCGTTGAGCGGATCGTGGGCGCTGGTCTGGTCGGTGACCATGTCCGGACGCACGCCACGGCGTACCAGTTCCGGAAGGATTTCAGCGGCGTTGCCGCACAGGGCGATGGAGATCGCGCGGCCTTCGGCGGTGTACTTCTTGATCCGCGCCAGGGCGTCGTCCAGGTCAGTGGCCTGCTCGTCGACGTAGCGAGTCTTGAGGCGGAAGTCGATGCTGATCTGCTGGCACTCGATGTTCAGCGAGCAAGCCCCGGCCAGGGTCGCGGCCAGCGGTTGTGCGCCGCCCATGCCGCCGAGGCCGGCGGTCAGAACCCAGCGGCCCTTGAGGTTGGAATCATAGTGCTGGCGACCGGCTTCAACGAAGGTTTCGTAGGTGCCCTGGACGATGCCCTGGCTACCGATATAGATCCAGCTGCCGGCGGTCATCTGGCCGTACATGGCCAGGCCCTTGGCGTCCAGCTCATTGAAGTGCTCCCAACTGGCCCAGTGCGGCACCAGGTTGGAGTTGGCGATCAGGACCCGTGGCGCGTTGCTGTGGGTCTTGAACACGCCCACCGGCTTACCGGATTGCACCAGCAGGGTCTCGTCGTCATTCAGCTGAGTCAGGGCTTCGACGATCTTGTCGTAGCACTCCCAGTTGCGCGCGGCGCGACCAATGCCGCCGTAGACCACCAGTTCCTTGGGGTTCTCGGCAACTTCCGGGTCGAGGTTGTTCATCAGCATGCGCAGCGGCGCTTCGGTCAGCCAGCTCTTGGCGGTCAGCTTGTTGCCGCGTGCGGCGCGAATTTCGACATTGCGGAATTTGGTGGGTTTGCTGTCAGTCACGGAAAAACTCCTCGGCGATGAGTCCAAGGTGCGAAGAGGATTCCATCGACTCTTACGCACACATATTTACTTGTACATACAAGCATATGCAATCAAGCGGCCAACTCGCTTGAGACGTAACTGAAAAACCTTGGGAGAAAACCGCAGGCCTTGCTGGACAAGGCTTTCAACAGGGCGAGAATTTTCTAGAAGAGATTTTTGGCCGCAACGAAGCTGTTACCAAAACTCGGTTTTGCGCTGTGCTGGGGCGTTCGGTAACAAACTGGTGCGCGAGAGAAACAGCAACTGCAGGGAAATGTGCGCCCGTTCTGCACGACAGGTGCGCACAGGGGTTCTGGCGCAGCGAGGGAGCGAATAGAAGAGAGAAGCCGGCAGCAGGCGCAGGCCGTATCCCGGCCTGCACCCACCCACAATGATCAGATGGCGGTGAGCTCGATGACGCAGCAGCGTCCATCGGTGGCGATTTCCACAACCCCGGCATTGTCATCCAGGCGCAGGCAGTCATAACGCCCCAATGCCTGCACCGGAGTGCTACCCGTGTCCACCCAGGCCTGTTCGGCAGCACTGAACACCAGCACGGTGTGTGCCTGGGTGAAGAAACGTTGCTGACCATCGAACCACTGCAAGCGAGCGACGTAACGCTCAGGGCAATAGATCAGGTTGAAATCGCGGATCGCCCCCTCCAGCAGGGTGCAATTCACCTGGCTGGCACCGCTGAAGGCAAAGGGGTCCAGGGGCAGCAAGGGCCGTACCTCTTCGCCATCGACCGTCAGTTGCATGCCCGCACCCTGCAGCACGGTGATGATCCGCTGATAACCGGCAAAGCTGGAAAAGCCGCCGGATTCGCCGATATCGGCAATCGACAGGCGCCAGCCAAACCCTTCCAGGCCAGTGCCGGCATCACGAGTGATTTCTTCGGTGCTGCCGCCGCCGTTTTTCCACGGCATGCGCGGGTAATCGGCGGCGCGTAACAAAGTGGACTGGATCATTTATGAAAGCGCCCTTCCAGACGATGACGGGAACCGGGGTGGATCAAGCGGGCGGCGGTCACCGGCTGGCGCCCGGACCAGGTGCGACGCCGAATCAACAGGCACGGCTCGCCACGCTCGATCTGCAGCAGCTCGCACTCTTCAGGCTCGGCGAGAATCGCCTCCACCACATGCTCGCCCTCGGTCAATGGGGCGACCTGGGACAGATAGGCGTAGGGGGTTTGCAGGGTGAAGTCCTGCTTGAGGTACTCCGGCGCCACCAGGGCGTTGACGAAGCGATCCTCGATCTGCACCGGGATGTCGTTCTCGAAATGCACGATCAGCGAGTGGAAAACCCTCTGGCCTTCGCGCATGTCCAGGGCCAGGGCGCGCTCGGAACCGGCAGCCTCTTCGCCCAGGGTGACGACCTGGCAGGTGTGGCGATGACCGCGAGAGGCGATCTCGTCGGCAATGTTATGCACTTCGAACAAGGCCGACTGGCTCTTGGGTTCGGCGACGAAGGTCCCCACGCCCTGCATGCGCACCAGCATGCCCTCAGCGGTCATTTCCCGCAGCGCGCGGTTGATGGTCATGCGGCTGAAGCCCAGCTGATTGACCAGTTCGCTTTCCGAGGGAACGCGGTAATGCGGCGGCCAGTTTCCGCTCTCGATCTGCTGGGTGATCATCTGTTTGACGCGGGCATACAAGGGCGCCGGACTATCGCCCAGATGGGCAGCCAGCGGCGATTTGGCAGGCGGAGTCGGCACGGGAAATCCTTGTTGAGCAAAAAAGGTGACTAGCTTGCCGGAGTTTACCGAGCAGGCAAACGTCTGTATATGTATATACAAATAACACACGATGGGGTGCTTGAACCATGTCCGCCTTCTTCGCCGAACGCGCGCTGCTGCCTAACGGATGGGCCAACGATGTACGTCTTGAAGTCAGCGCCGACGGCCTGCTGACTCACATCCAGGCCAACGCCAGTGCGGAAGGTGCAGAGCGGCTCAAGGGCCCGCTGCTACCCGGCATGCCCAACCTGCACTCCCACGCTTTCCAGCGAGCCATGGCCGGGCTGGCGGAAGTGGCCGGCAATCCCAACGACAGCTTCTGGACCTGGCGCGACCTGATGTACCGCCTGGTGGGCAAGATCAGCCCTGAACAATTGGAGATCATCGCCCGCCAGCTGTACATCGAAATGCTCAAGGCCGGCTACACCTCGGTGGCGGAATTCCACTACGTGCATCACGACACCGACGGCCAACCCTACGCCGACCCTGCCGAGCTGTCCCGACGCATCAGCCAGGCCGCCGCCGGCACCGGTATCGGACTGACCTTGCTGCCCGTGCTGTACAGCCATTCGGGATTCGGCGGCCAGGCCCCCAATGACGGCCAACGCCGCTTTATCAACAGCACGGAAAACTACCTCCAGCTGCAACAGCGCTTGCAGCCTCTGCTGGCGCAACAGGCCAACCAGCAACTGGGCCTGTGCTTTCACTCGTTGCGCGCGGTCACGCCACAGCAGATCAGCGAAGTCCTGGCCGCCAGTGACCGCCAGTGCCCGGTGCACATCCACATTGCCGAACAGCAGAAGGAAGTCGACGACTGCCTGACCTGGAGCGGACGTCGCCCACTGCAATGGTTGTATGAAAATGTCGAGGTGGATCAACGCTGGTGCCTGGCCCACGCCACTCACGCCAATCCGCAAGAAGTCAGCCTCATGGCCGAAAGCCGGGCCATTGCCGGCCTGTGCCTGACCACCGAGGCCAACCTGGGCGACGGCGTCTTCCCGGCGGTGGAGTTCCTCGCCCAAGGCGGACGCCTGGGCATCGGCTCTGACAGCCATGTGTCTTTGAGCGTGGTGGAAGAACTGCGCTGGCTGGAGTACGGCCAACGCCTGCGGGACCAGCGTCGCAACCGTCTGTACCGCGCGGACCAGCCCATGGTCGGCCGCACTTTGTACGATGCCGCGCTCGATGGCGGTGCCCAGGCGCTGGGGCAACCCATAGGTACATTGGCCGTGGGCAAGCGTGCCGACTGGCTGGTACTGGATGGCAACGACCCTTACCTGGCCACGGCGGATGGCGACGGGATTCTCAACCGCTGGCTGTTTGCCGGCGGCGACCGCCAGGTATGGGATGTGATGGTGGATGGCCAATGGGTCGTGCGTGACGGCCGTCACGCCGCCGAAGAAGACAGTAACCAGGCCTTCACCCAGGTCCTGCGCGACCTGCTCAACTGACCCATAGGCATAGGAGCCGGCTTGCCGGCGAAAGCGTCCATGAGAGCGCCTTCGCCGGCAAGCCGGCTCCTACAGGTCTATTTCGAGGTCTGGGCCATGGCCGAGTCCGACACCCGCCAGATCAACCGCGTGGTGTCATAACCCTGCTGACGCGCCTTGCTCAGCAACTCTTCACGCACCGTCTCGTTGACCTCCGGCGTGCGCGACAGCAACCACAGGTAACGGCGGTTCGGATTGCCGACAATGGCGGTCTTGTAGTCATCGCTGACATACAACACCCAATAGTCGCCCTTGGTTGCCCCCGGCAGCAGTCGCGAGAACCAGTTATCGAACTCGACCCAGAGCTTGTCGGTCTTGCCCGGTACCTGAGGCGTTGCCGTGCCACGAGCCTCCTCCCACTTCCACTCCGGAGTCAGGCAGCGGTTGAGCACCGCCACGGTGCCATCCGGCAGCAAGGTATAGCGGGCCTCGGATTGCGCGCAGTTACGCTGGAAATACATCGGCAACCGCGCCAACTCGTACCAGGTCCCCTGATAGCGCTTGAGATCGACGTGGTTGATAGTCTTGGGCGCCAGCGAATCGTCCCGGGACGTGGCGCAGCCGGCCAAGAGCAGGCCGACCAGAAGAGTGAAAACAAAACGCATCATTATTTTTCTCCCGCGGGCCCGAAGCCCCGGTTTTTACTTCAGGCCTTGCCCGGAAAACATCAGAACCTTGTCACCGGCATACTGCACGCTGATAAAGCTGTTCTTGTCACCCCAGGTGCAACTGGACATGCCCAGCGCGCCCGAACAGTCAGTCGGCTTGCCCAGGAGTTGTTCAACCTCGGCCTTGGGCATGCCCGCCGAGAGCTTGGAATAGTTTTCCTGATTGACCTTGCTGCACGCAGCCAGCAGCACGCAGAACGACAACAGAGCGAGAGAACGCAGGGACATGGTGAACTCCTGGACGAAAGGGGGAAGGCCTGTCAGCCAACCAGAAGCTTAGAAGAGAAAAGCCCCTTCTGGTTCCCCGGAGAGCCGGGTATTTCTTGCCCGGCTCTGTGGGCATTTTCCCGGTAAATCAAACACCTTTTCGCCTTGCCCTGCTGTTCGTCGGTTTTTCTCCACGAGGCCTCATCTTCAGTAATGGCCAGTCGACATAACTGCAGCGTAAAGCCCTCCACTGTGGCAAATTGACGCCCCTCGTTGACCAGCCCATCGCGGTAGTTCACTTAATGACCAGCAATATGAAATTCAGCCACAAGATCCTGCTTGCCGCCGCCCTTGTGGTGGCCGTCGCGTTCGCCTGTTTTATTCTGTTCAATGACTACCGACAGCGTGAGGCCCTGCGCAGCAGCACCGAGTCCACCATGCAGGAACTGGGTAGCCTGACCACCAGCAATATCCAGACCTGGCTGGAAAGCCGCATCCAGCTCCTGCAATCTTTGGCCCAGCAGATCGCCGTGGACGGCAACGGCGCCGACAGCCTGAAACGCAGCGTCGGCCTGCCCGCCTACACCAGCAACTTCCAGCTCAGCTACTTCGGTGGCCAGGACGGCGTGATGTTCTCGGTACCGGCCGGCAACCGCGCCGCCGACTACGACCCCCGCGCCCGGGGCTGGTACAAGGCGGCCAACAGCGCCCAACAAACCATAGTCACCGAACCCTATATCGCCGCCTCGTCCGGCAAGCTGGTGATCACCGTCGCCACTCCGGTGCAACATCAGAACCAGATGATCGGCGTGGCCGGTGCCGATATCGATCTGTCGAGCATCAGCGCCATCATCAATTCACTGAACTTCGGCGGCCATGGCCAGGCTTTCATCGTCAGCGCCGACGGCAAGATCCTCATCCATCCCGACAGCAAGCTGGTACTCAAGAGCCTCGCCGAGGCCTATCCCACTGGCGCGCCGAGCATCAGCCCCGGTCTGAAAGAAGTGCAACTGAACGGCAAGACCCAGTTCATCTCCTTCACCCACGTCAACGGCGTACCCTCGGCCGACTGGTACGTGGCTCTGGTCCTGGACAAGGACACCGCCTTCGCCGTGCTCAGCGAATTTCGCACCTCGGCGATCATCGCCATGCTGATCGCGGTGGTGATCATCATCAGCCTGCTGGGCATGCTGATCCGCATACTGATGCAGCCGCTGCATCTGATGGGCCGAGCCATGCACGACATCGCCGAAGGCGAAGGCGACCTGACCAAGCGTCTGGTAATCCACGGCCACGACGAGTTCGGCACCCTGGGTATGTCGTTCAACCGTTTCGTCGAGCGGATCCACAGCTCGATCCGCGAAGTCTCCTCGGCCACCGGCCAGGTCAACGAAGTGGCCCTGCGGGTGGTCGCCGCCTCCAACTCGTCGATGTTCAACTCCGACCAGCAAGCCTCCCGCACCAGCAGCGTGACCGCCGCCATCAACCAGTTGGGCGCCGCTGCCCAGGAAATCGCCCAGAACGCCGCCCTGGCTTCGCAACACTCCAGCGATGCCCGCAGCCTGGCGGAAGACGGCCAGCAGGTGGTGGACAAGACCATCGCCGCCATGCAGCAGCTGTCGGCGAAGATCAGCAGCTCCTGCAACAACATCGAGACCCTCAACAGCAACACGGTGAACATCGGGCAGATCCTCGAAGTCATCACCAGCATTTCTCAGCAGACCAACCTGCTGGCCCTCAACGCCGCCATCGAAGCGGCACGGGCCGGGGAAGCCGGTCGCGGTTTCGCGGTGGTGGCGGACGAGGTGCGCAACCTCGCCCACCGCACCCAGGACTCGGCGCAGCAAGTGCAGAAGATGATCGAGGAGCTGCAAGTGGGCGCCCGTGAAGCGGTGGGCACCATGACCGAGAGCCAGCGCGAGAGCGAAAGCAGCGTCGGCATCGCCAACCAGGCCGGCGAACGCCTGGGCAGTGTGACCCAGCGTATCGGCGAGATCGACGGCATGAACCAGTCGGTGGCCACCGCCACCGAAGAGCAGACCGCCGTGGTGGAGTCGATCAACGTCGACATCACCGAGATCAACACCCTCAATCAGGAAGGGGTGGAAAACCTGCAAGCCACCCTGCGCGCCTGCGCCGACCTGGAACAACAGGCCAAACGCCTGCAGCATCTGGTGGGCAGCTTCCGTATCTAAGGAACAGCTTCGCCGGCAAGCCGGCTCCTACCGCAATTGCGTAGGAGCCGAGTTGCCGGCGAAAGCGATCTTAAAAACGCGAACCGGGCTCGCGCAGGAAAGCCAGCTCTTGGGCAGTGGACTCACGGCCGAGGATGGCGTTGCGATGGGGAAAGCGCCCGAAGCGGGCAATAACTTTCTGGTGCCGTTCGGCGTAGTCCAGATGATCGGCGAACACCGGACGATCTTCCTCCGGCTGTGCGTCATGCAGGGCAGCAAAACGTGAAACCCCTTCGTTCTGCACCGCCAGGTGCTCGCAATGCTCGAACACCAGGTAGATGAAGCTGCGCTGCATGGCCGGTAATTGCCGGTCGAGGTCCGCGGCAATGCCCTGGGCCACCAGTGCCTGGGCACGGGTATCGCCGGAGAACGCCTTGGGAGTATCGCGATAGATCATGCGTGGCAGTTGATCGAGCAACAGCACCAGGGCCAGCCAACCTTGGGGACTTTGCGTCCACCCGGTCAATCCGCCGGCCAGTGCCTGCTCCACCAGGGCCCCGAAGCGCTCACGCGCCTCAAGGTCCTGACTGTCACGCTTGCCGAACCACAGCAGGCCCTTTTCCGCCACGATGTCCGCCGGTTTGTCGGCTGAACCGAACCACCAATCGAGCAAGGGCTGCCAGGGCGCGGCCATGTTTTATTCCTTGTGGTAGGCGGTGACGCGAGCCACTTCTTCCTTCGAACCCAGGAACACTGCCACACGCTGGTGCAGGCCTTCAGGCTGAATGTCGAGAATGCGCTTGTGGCCATCGGTGGACGCGCCGCCGGCCTGTTCCACCAGGAACGACATCGGGTTGGCTTCGTACATCAGGCGCAGCTTGCCCGGCTTCTCCGGTTCGCGGCTGTCACGTGGGTACATGAACAGGCCGCCACGGGTCAGGATTCGGTGCACGTCGGCCACCATGGCCGCGACCCAGCGCATGTTGTAGTTCTTTTTCAGTGGACCGGTGTCGCCGGCCAGCAGCTCATCAACGTAGCGCTTGACCGGGGCTTCCCAGTGACGCTCGTTGGACATGTTGATGGCGAATTCCTGGGTGGATTCCGGGATCTTGATGTCTTCGTGAGTCAGCACGAAGCTGCCCATTTCACGGTCCAGGGTGAAGCCTTTGACGCCGTCGCCCAGGGTCAGCACCAGCATGGTCTGTGGGCCGTAGATGGCGTAACCGGCAGCGACCTGCTGGGTGCCCGGCTGCAGGAAGGCCTTTTCGTTCAGGGCTTCGTTCTGGCTCAGGTATTCGTTAGGGCAGCGCAGTACCGAGAAGATGGTGCCAACCGGTGCGTTGATGTCGATGTTGGACGAACCGTCCAGTGGGTCGAACACCAGCAGGTAGGCGCCTTTCGGGTATTTGCCCGGGATCTGGTAGGCATTGTCCATTTCCTCGGACGCCATGCCGGCCAGGTGACCGCCCCATTCGTTGGCTTCGAGGAGGATCTCGTTGGAGATCACGTCGAGCTTCTTCTGCACTTCGCCCTGCACGTTTTCCGTGCCCATGCTGCCCAGAACACCACCCAGGGCGCCTTTGGACACTGCGTGGCTGATCTCCTTGCAAGCACGCGCCACCACTTCGATCAGGAAGCGCAGATCGGCAGGAGTGTTGTTGCTGCGGGTCTGCTCAATCAAATAGCGACTCAGGGTAACGCGGGACATGGAAGGCTCCGGAGGAATGGGGGGCTAAAAACCCGCGCAGTTTAACGCGAGTCGGGGCGCATTTCCTCCTCTCAGACAGGGAACCGGCAGATAGAGTTCAGGCGCCCGCTTCAGCGTAGCCACAAAACCGCAGGCAGGATGGGCGTCCGTGGCGAGAGAGCTTGCTCCCTCGCCACAAGCGCCCGCCTCAGACCGCGGGTTTGCGCAACATGCTGAAGGCCATGCCGCCCAGGGCCAGCACCCCCAAGAGCAATACCGCCCACAGGCCGATTTTCTTCCAGTCCGGCCCGCTGGCCGCCACGGCAGCAGCAGGAGCGGCAGTGGCCGAGGCCAGTTGCGCCGCGCCCTCGACCTTGGCCTGGCCCAATTGCTTGAGGCGTTGCGGGCTGTAGTCGGGGATCAGGGTCGCCAGCGGCAGGTTGGCCGCACTCGCAGTGGGGTTGCCCAGGGCCAGAGTGTAAGGCCCGGCACCCCGGGCCAGGAATACCAGTTGGGTGCCGCGCACGGCGAACTCCAGACTCGGGGCCTCGGCGCCCAGACCGCCGCCGCGCTCGTCCACCACCAGCTTGAGTTGCTGCACAGTCTGCCCCGGCAATTGCAGTTCGTTCTGTTGCACGTCCTGGCCGTTCTGGGTCAGGCGGTACAGCAGACCATTGCCCAGGGGCTGCCACGGCAGGCTGCTTTCACGGCGCCCATACAGCGTGGCCGGGGCCAGGCTGTTGGCCTGGGTGAGGGCAATCCGTACCCGTTCCAGGTTCAGGCCCATGGGCAACTGCCAGGTGTATTCGCCGGCCTTGCCACTGCTGCCTCCCAGGGGCTGCGACCACACCAGCGGCGATGGCAGGCTGCTGGTAGTGCTGCTCTGCAACTGGGCCGAGGTCAGCACCGGCGCCGCTTGCGGGGTGTTCCACAACAGGCGCAGGTAGCGCGCCGTCTGCCCGGGCAAGGCCACTTCATGCTGCTCGACCCGCTCGTCGGCGAACGACAGGCGCGCCACCTGGCCTTCGCCCCAGGGCTGCCAGTGCTGCAAGTCGTCACTGGCCTCGATGCTGAACCGCTGGAAGCCGTCGCGCTCGCTGTTCCAGTCCAGCACCAATTGCTGCAACGGTGCCTTGATCGCGCTGGCATCCAGCAACCAGCCGCGCAGGACCTCCTCCCCGGCCTCCATCTGCGTGGAAGGCTGGACCTCCACCAAGGTGCCATTGGTGGTGGACTGCACCCGCACGCTGGGGATGCTGTCGGCGGCGTCCGCCGAGTTGTACAGCGGGAACCACTTCACATCACTGAGCTTGCGCTGCTCGGTGGTCTGCGCCTGCTGGCGCGCCAGGGCATAGGCCTGGGGCTCGCCGGCGGCGTTGAATACACGGATGTCCCGCAGGTCGGTCTGGCTGGCGTGCAGCTGCACCGCCAACGGCAACTCCAGGCGATACCAGGGGCCTTCGCCGCTCAGGCTCAGGGGCGCAAGAGACCTGAAATCCCCCGGTTTGTCCTGGGCCGCGGCGGACAGCGCCACACACAGGCCAACAGCCCCCAACCAGCCCAGGCTCAGCTTCGCACTCACGATGACACTCCTTCATTCAACGGTTTGCCGGGCTCGGCTTCAGCCTCGGCGCGCTTGGGCGGCAATGGGGCGAAATAGCCCACCACCAGCAGCAATACTCCCACCCCGATGAACGAGACGATCCGCGCCAGCCCGCCACGGTTGCTCAATTCCACCAGGAACAGCTTGGCCACCACCACGGCGATCAGCACCGCACCAATCAGCCACACTTCGCGGCGATGGCGCAGATGGCCGCCGATCATCAGGCTCAGGGCAATCAGGGTCCAGACGATGGACAGCCCGGCCTGGACCATCATCGACTCAAGCAAGGCATCCGCCTGGAACGGCACACCGCTCCAATGGTGGGCGGCCCGCATCACCAGCACGGTAAAGAAGGCGAACAGCGACAGCCCCGCCACCAGTTGCGTGGCGCGCTCGGCGTAATCGGCGCGGATCGCCAGCTCCTGCACTGCACTGCGAGACCACACATAAACCCCGAACAAGGCAAACAGCAGCCCCAGCTCCAGGGGATTGAGCAATGGCAGATAAGGCAGCGGCTCGGCCCGGCCATCGCTGAAGGTATTGGCCAGCCAGAACCAGCCCAGCATCAATACCGCCAGAGGCAGCGCGGCATACAGGCGGTACTCCCGGGAATGCGCGGCAACCGGCCACGGCCAATGGCGCGGCGCAGCCATGGCCACCAGATACAGGCTCGGCAGGATCGCCCAACCCAACCAGCGCCAGGCGTTGTACTGCTCGGACAACAGCAGCAGGCCATAACGCAGCTCCAGGGCCAGCACGCCGATCAGCAGCCAGCAACCCAGCACATGGGCAATGCTCAGGATCCGCGTCGGCAGCCATGCCGCCAGGCGCCGCAAACTGAAGAAGTGCACGGCGAACAGCAGGGCCCAGGCCAACCAGCCCAGATCCGCCGCCGGGTGATAACGCGGCGCCCAAGCCGCCAGCAGCACCAGTGCCCCCGCCGGTATCAGCAGGCTGCACACCAGCCCCAGGGACTTCCACTGCAGTCGCACCGCCAGCAGCGCGCAGAGCAGCACACTGGCCGCGGTGATCAGCAGCAACAGGCTCGCCTGCCAATGGGCCGGGGCGAAGCGCAGTACTTCCTTGAGCCAGGTAAAGGCCCACCAGCACGCGCCCCAGGCCAGCAACAGATCGGACAGGTGGCCCAGGCTCAAGGCATCGAAAGCCGAACCGTGATTGCCCCGCTGCAGACGCCAGGCGCCCACCAGGGCCGCCAGGGCCAGCACCATCGGCGTCCAGAAGTCGCCATTGGCCAGGGGCCGTGCAGCGTTCGCCGCCACGAAATACCAGTCCGAACCGGCCAGCAGGAAGGTGCTGCCGCCAATCACCTGGAGCACCAGGCCGAAGACAAAACTGGCCCGCTGCTGCAAGTACAGGCTGAGCCAGATGATCAGCAGGCCACTGGCAGCCCAGACACCACTGGCCGTGCTCCACGGCAGAACGAACAGCACCGCCAGGTTGATCATCATCAACCCGGCCAGCAGCACCAGGGACAGGCCTCGCAGCAACCGCGGATCACTGCGCACCATGTGATTGCGGGCCGCCAGGAGCATGCCGCCGATCAGCGCCAGGCCGATCAGCGAAGCGCTCATCAGGCCGCTCCAGCCGGCGCTGAACACTGCACCGGCATCGCCGTCCGCGCCTTGCAGGCGCATCAGGAACAGTGCACCGCCCAACAGCTGCACGGCGAAGGCGGTGAACAGGAAGGTCCGTGATTGCAGACGCAGGCCGACAAACAGCGTTGCCAGCCCGGCCAGTGCCCAACTGATGGCCGTGCCCTGGGTGAACAGGAACAGCGGCGCCAGCAGGTACAGGAAAGCCAGCCCGGCAACCGCCAGGATCGGCGCAATGCCCTGCTCCCAACTCGATACCTGGGTCTTCTGTGCCCGCCGCAACTGGTCGAAGCTGAACAGCAACGCGATACCGAGCAACAGTGCGCCCAACGGCGCACCGTCCAACAGACTGGATTCGCCAGGCCGCAGCTCACTGAGGAAGGCCAGGGCCGAGCCCACCTGCAACAGCAAGGCGAAGGCCCGGGCCAATGGGCGCTGCTGGCGCAGGCCGAGCCAGAAGATCCCCGCGCCCTCCACGGCCCAGGCGGCCGAGGTCCAGCGGGCATCGAGTCCCAGTGGAATGGCCAGACTGGCGAAAATCACCCCCAGGGCCAGGCAGGTTTCACCCAGCAACAGAGCGCGGCCGCCCATCAGCACCCGCGCCAGGACCATGTAGATCAGGCCCAGGGCCAGGGCGCTGAAGGAGGCAGCGAATTCCAGATGCTGGACCAGCGCCAGCTGCAGGCCGAAGCCCACCAGCGGCGGGCCGAAGAGCATGCTGCCGTCGACGTAGTCGCCCTGGCGCGCGGACCAGTGCAGCAGCGCCTGACGATCGGCGCCCACCGGAGCATCGGTCATTTCCAGCAGTTTGCGCCGGGTGAACAGCAGGCCGATGGCCAGGTACATGAGGAAGAACAGGATCAGGAACGGCTCGGTGCTCCACAGCAGCTCCGGAGTATAGGAACGCAGGCCCCAGGCGAAACCGATGCCGAAGGTGCCGACAAAGCCGATCAGGTTGAGCAGGCGCCAGGCCTTGAACCAGGCAATGGCGAGGATACCGGCGTTGAGCAAGGCGAAGTAGCTGAACAGCGCCACATGGCTGCCGGCGCCAGTGGACGTCAGGATCGGCGCGGCAAAACCGCCCAGGGCGGCGGCCGCCGCCAGGGCCAGGGCATCCTGGGTAATGGCCAGGATCGCCGAAAACACGGTCACGGCCACCAGCAGGCCCAAGGCCGCGGAAGGGTCGAGCAACGGATGCAGGCGCATGGCTGCAAACACCGTCAGGTAGAGCACGGCGATGCCGGTGCCCTGCAGCATCAGCGCGTAGTTGCTGTTGCGTCGCCGCAGCCACCAACCCAGTCCCAGCAGCCCCAGGGAGCTGGCCGCCACCCCGGCATAACGCAGTTCGATGGGCACCACCATGCCTTCGGTGGCGTAGCGCAGGAGGAAGGCCAGGCCGAGGAACAGCAGCACCACACCGACCCGCAGCACGGTGTTGCCACCAAACAGCCAGGTGCGCGCACCGCTGATGGCGCGCTCGATCAGGTTCGGTTGCAGATCCACAGGGGCCGCAGGCTGCTGCGGCTCCCGGGACGTCGCCTGGGGCGCGGGTTGCCAGACCGAATCCGGCACCGGCTGGCTGGCTTCCATTGCCGCGACAGGGCGCACCGCAGCGGGCAACTCCCAGACCAGCTCGGGGGCCACCGGCACCGGCTCCACAGGCTGGACTTCATCCAGAATGAATTCAGGCAGCTCTTCGCGTTCCGACGCGGCGCTCATGCTTGCGCTGGCCTCGGCAAGCGGGGCACTCGGGGGAGCTGACGCGGGTTCGGCAGCGGAGCCACCGTTGCTTTCCAGCAGGGCCAGACGCTGGCCCAGCGTGGTCAAGGCCTTTTTCGCCTGTTCCAGCTCGCGGTGCTGGTCGACAACTTGTCGCTGCAGGGCGCCGAAACGAATGGCCAGGCCGACGGCCAGGCCCAGCAGCGCACCTATCAGGGCATCGCTGATGGACTCATCAACGATCCACCCCAGCACCATCCCCAACAGCATGAACATCCATTGCATGTGTCGATATCCCTAAGCGGTCCACTAAAGGACAGGTACAGCTGTGTTGACGCTTTCGCCGGCAAACTGGCTCCTACGGAGATTGTAGATGCCGGTTTGCCGGCGAAGGCCGGTCCCCGATTGGAAGCTGAGCGCGGCTCAAAAGACACCATCCGGGAGATAAAATCGCCGCTCAGTATATCGACCCGGCCCAATAAACGTTGGGCCTTGTGCACAGTTCGAGCATTTTCCCGAACGCCTCACTCCAGCGCCTTCCAGATCTGCGTGGCGTATTCACGGATGGTCCGGTCCGAAGAAAACCAGCCCATGCGCGCCGTGTTGAGCACCGCAGAGCGCCACCACTCCTTGGAGTCGTGCCAACGCTCCTCGACTCGGGCCTGGGCACTCCAGTAAGCATCGAAATCGGCACAGACCAGGAACCGGTCGTAGTCGATCAGGGAATCGATCAGCCCGATGTAGCGCGACGGATCATCTGGAGAGAACACCCCGCCACGAATCGCCTGCAGCACATCGTTGAGCCGATGGGAGGCAGCGATATCCGGCACCGCGCTGAATTCGCCATTGCGCTTGCGCGCCTCAACCTGCTGGGCGCTGAGGCCGAAAATGAACATGTGTTCGGCGCCCACCTGCTCGCACATTTCGACGTTGGCGCCATCCAGGGTGCCGATGGTCAGGGCGCCGTTGAGGCCGAACTTCATGTTGCTGGTGCCCGAAGCCTCGAAGCCGGCGGTGGAGATCTGCTCCGACAGGTCGGCGGCGGGAATGATGCTTTCCGCCAGGCTGACGTTGTAGTTGGGCAGGAACACCACTTTGAGCAGCCCGCGCACTGTCGGGTCGTTGTTCACCGTACGGGCGATGTCGTTGGTCAGTTTGATGATCAGCTTGGCCTGGTGATAACTGGCGGCTGCCTTGCCGGCGAAGATCTTCACCCGGGGCACCCAGTCGGTTTCCGGCTCGGCGCGGATCGCCTGGTACAGCGCCACGGTATGCAGCAGGTTGAGCAATTGGCGCTTGTACTCGTGAATGCGCTTGACCTGCACATCGAACATCGCCGCCGGGTTGACCGCGATTCCCAGACGCTCATGGATGATTGCCGCCAGGGCGCGCTTGCTGTGTAGCCGCTGTTCGGCGAACTGCTTGCGAAAGGCCGCTTTCTCGGCAAAGGGCTCAAGACCCAGTAGCAGTTCCTCGGGATTGTCCAGCAGTTCGGGGCCCAGAGCGTCCACCAGCATTTCGGTCAGTTGCGGGTTGGCCTGGTATAGCCAGCGGCGGAAAGTGATGCCGTTGGTCTTGTTGTTGATCCGCTCGGGGTACAGCTTGTGCAGCTCGGAGAACACCGTGCTGCGCATCAACTGGGTGTGCAGTCCGGAGACGCCATTGACGCTGTGGGAGCCGAGAAATGCCAGGTTGCCCATGCGCACCCGGCGACCGTTGTCTTCCTCGATCAGCGACACCGCCCGCAGTACGTCGAAATCATGCAGGCCCTTGGCCCGCAAGGAGTCGATGTGCTGGGCGTTGATCAAATAGATGATCTGCATGTGCCGTGGCAGCATGCGTTCCATCAGGCCCACCGGCCAGGTTTCCAGGGCCTCGGGCAACAGGGTGTGGTTGGTGTAGGACAGGGTTTCCACGGTGATCTGCCACGCCGCATCCCAGGCGATGCCGTGCAGGTCCACCAATTGGCGCATCAGCTCGGCCACAGCGATCGACGGGTGGGTGTCATTGAGCTGGATGGCCGCGTGCTCGCCGAGGCTGAGCACCGAGTCGTGCATGTTCTTGTGGCGCCGCAGCAAATCCTGCAACGACGCCGAGACGAAGAAATACTCCTGGCGCAGGCGCAGCTCCTGGCCCGCCTCGGTGCTGTCGGCCGGGTACAGCACCCGGGAGATGCTCTCGGCCCGGGCCACTTCTGCCACGGCGCCCAGGTGGTCTCCGGCGTTGAAACGCTCCAGGTGCAAATCCTCCATGGCCCGGGCCCGCCACAGACGCAGGGTGTTGACACTGGCCCCACGCCAGCCCACCACCGGGGTGTCGTAGGCCACTGCCCGTACGGTTTCCGCCGGCCACCAGACCTGGCGAGTGTTGCCCGCCTCGTCGGTCACAGTGTCGACGCTGCCGCCAAAGCCGATGGAGTAGATCACCTCGGGGCGCTCGAACTCCCAGGGGTTGCCGAAATCCAGCCAGTGTTCGGTCTGCTCCTGCTGCCAGCCGTCGACAATCGCCTGGCGGAACAGACCGTGCTCGTAACGGATACCGTAGCCGTGACCGGCGAGGCCCAGAGTCGACATGCTCTCCATGAAACACGCCGCCAGGCGCCCCAGGCCGCCGTTGCCCAGGGCCGCATCGGGCTCCAGCAAGCGGATGCGCTCCAGGTCCACCCCCAGATCGGTGAGGGCCTCACGGGCCACGTCCAGCAGGCCAAGATTGCTCAGGCTATCGAACAGCAAGCGGCCGATCAGGAACTCCAGGGACAGGTAGTACACCCGCTTTTGCCCCTTGCGATACATCTGTCGCGTGTGATCCATCCAGTGGTCGACCATATGGTCCCGCGCAGCCAGGGCAATGGCCTCGAACCAGTCGTGGTCGAAGGCGTGATCCGGGTCTTTGCCTACCGCGTAGGTGAGTTTGGTCAAGACGGCTTCGCGAAAGGCGGCCACCTCAGCGTCGCGAACAAGGGATTCCTGAGTCATCGATACGACCTCTGACGAGATACACAGTGAGCATGGAATGGTCTGAGCCTAGTCGGTCTGACACGGAGCGAAGGCTCTGGTTCGGCGCTGTTTCAAATGGCTCGGCTCAAGAGGGAGTCTTCTGCGCCTGCGGGGAAAAAGATGCAGATGCCGTGCCGCCAGGGACTAATCGCCAAGCACGAAAGAAAAATCCGACCTAAAGTCGTTCAAAAATCCACCAGTCCCGGTATGATCGCGCGCCCTGGAACATGCCGGAACCACCACCTTGATGAAGTCCAACCTGATCGCCGCCGCGGAAATCGACCGTCTCGATACCTGGGCCAAATACACCGCGCCCATGTGCGGTTCCTGCATGTCCAGCTGCTGCACCCTGCCGGTGGAAGTGAAGATCAAGGACCTGATCCGCATTGGCATCGTCGACGAATTCGAGCGCGGCGAACCGGCGAAGAACATCGCCAAGCGCCTGCAGAAAGAAGGCATCGTCGAGCGCTACAACCAGAAGTCGGAAATCTTCACCCTGCAGCGCATGAGCAACAACGACTGCCTGTATCTGGATCGTAAAAGCCGCCTGTGCACCATTTATGACAAGCGCCCGGACACCTGCCGCAACCACCCGAAGATCGGTCCACGTCCGGGCTACTGTGCCTACAAGCCCAAGCCCCAGGAGCGCCCGACCAATACCAGCAGTCGGACCCTGGAACGCTTCTGAGCCCGATCGGCTAGCGGGAGCCCTCCCCGCGCACAAAAAACCGGCACAAAAAAAACGCCCCCGACCGCAAGGCCGGGGGCGTTTTCATTCAGCCGGAACTAAAGACTCAGTTCTTGGCTTTCTTGGCAGCGCGGGTACGCTCGCTTTCGTCCAGGATCTTCTTGCGAAGACGGATGGACTTAGGCGTCACTTCGCACAGCTCGTCGTCCTGGATGAATTCCAGAGCCTGTTCCAGGGTGAAGCGAACAGGTGGAACCAGGGCGATGGTTTCGTCCTTGCCCGAAGCACGCATGTTGTCGAGCTTCTTGCCTTTGGTTGGGTTCACACCCAGGTCGTTGTCACGGCTGTTCAGACCAACGATCTGACCGTTGTAGATTTCCTGACCGTGTTCAACGAACAGCTTGCCACGCGCCTGCAGGGTTTCCAGGGAGTAGGTCAGTGCCTTGCCGGTTTCAACCGAAACCAGAACGCCGTTCTGACGGCCGGACATGTCGCCGGACTTCATCACGTCGTAACGATCGAAGATCGAGGTCAGGATGCCAGCACCGTTGGTCAGGGTCAGGAACTGGTTACGGAAACCGATCAGACCGCGAGCAGGGATGTTGTATTCCAGACGTACACGGCCCTTGCCATCCGGCACCATGTTGGTCAGGTCGCCCTTACGCAGGCCCATCTCTTCCATCACCTTGCCCTGGGATTCTTCCGGCAGGTCGATGGTGACGTTTTCGAACGGTTCGTGCTTCACGCCGTCAACCAGACGGATGATCACTTCTGGACGGCCTACAGCCATTTCGAAGCCTTCGCGACGCATGGTTTCGATCAGTACCGAGAGGTGCAGCTCACCACGGCCGGAAACCTTGAACTTGTCGGCCGAGTCGCCTTCTTCAACGCGCAGAGCAACGTTGTACAGCAGCTCTTTGTCCAGACGTTCCTTGATGTTACGGGACGTCACGAACTTGCCTTCTTTACCGCAGAATGGCGAGTCGTTGACCTGGAAGGTCATGGAAACGGTTGGCTCGTCAACGGTCAGAGGCTTCATCGCCTCGACGGTGTCCGGGTGGCACAGGGTGTCGGAGATGAACAGCGAGTCCATACCGCTGATGCACACGATGTCGCCTGCAGCCGCTTCTTCAACGTCCACACGGTGCAGACCGTGGTGACCCATCAGCTTGAGGATACGACCGTTACGCTTCTTGCCAGTGGCGTCGATAGCCACGACTGGAGTGTTCGGCTTGACCCGACCACGAGCGATACGGCCAACGCCGATCACACCCAGGAAGCTGTTGTAGTCCAGTGCGGAGATCTGCATCTGGAACGGACCGTCACGGTCAACAGCCGGCGCAGGTACGTTGTCGACGATCGACTGGTACAGCGGGGTCATGTCTTCAGCCATTTCGGTGTGGTCCAGACCGGCAATGCCGTTCAGGGCCGAGGCGTAGACGACTTTGAAGTCCAGCTGTTCTTCAGTGGCGCCCAGGTTGTCGAACAGGTCGAAGATCTGGTCCAGAACCCAGTCAGGACGCGCGCCCGGACGGTCAACCTTGTTGATCACCACGATTGGACGCAGGCCGGCTTCGAAAGCCTTCTTGGTCACGAAACGGGTTTGCGGCATAGGGCCGTCTTGAGCGTCGACCAGCAGCAGCACGGAGTCGACCATGGACATTACGCGCTCAACTTCGCCGCCGAAGTCGGCGTGGCCCGGGGTGTCCACGATGTTGATGTGGTAGCCGTTCCAGTTGATGGCGGTGTTTTTGGCCAGGATGGTAATGCCGCGTTCTTTTTCCTGGTCGTTGGAGTCCATCACGCGCTCGTCGTTGAGCTCGTTGCGCTCCAGGGTGCCGGATTGACGCAGGAGTTTGTCTACCAGGGTGGTCTTACCATGGTCAACGTGGGCAATGATGGCGATGTTGCGTAGATTTTCGATCACTTGTGTATCTCGATCAGAGGATTCGGTGTGCTGACAAATGCTGGCAGCGATTAACAATAGATTCAGGCCTGGCCGTTACAGCTGGACGGCGGCGTCGGGGGGCCGGTGACGCAAGCCACAGGCGAACATCCCCGGGCACTTAGCTCGGTCTATAAACGCGCACATTGGCATGTCCCTCACTGAGCAGATGGTGAGCATGCAGGCGACTCATGACGCCTTTGTCGCAATACAGCAGGTACTGGCGCGTAGGGTCCAGTTCCTTGAAGCGGGCGTTCAATGCATAGAACGGCAGCGCTTTTACTTCGACGCCAGGCAGCTGCAGCGGGTCATCTTCCTCGGCATCCGGGTGACGGATGTCGATGACGATCTGACCGGCCAGCGCTTCACTGACTTCTTCAATCTGCAAATCCTGGCCCAACTCGTCGATCACTCGATCGATCGGCACCAGTTTGGCCCGCTCGATCGCACGCTCGAGCACCGCCATATCGAATTCTTTCTCTTCATGCTCGACGCGATGGCGCTTGGCATGGGTCTTGGGGTTCACCGAGATGACCCCGCAGTACTCCGGCATGTGCTTGGCGAAGTCGGCGGTACCGATTTCGACGGCCAGGTCGATGATGTCCTGCTTGTGGCTGGCGATCAGCGGACGCAGTACCAGCTTCTCGGTCACGCAGTCGATTACCGACAGGTTCGGCAGGGTCTGGCTGGACACCTGGGAAATCGCCTCGCCGGTCACCAGCGCGTCGATGTGCAGGCGGTCGGCGATGCTCGACGCGGCACGCAACATCATACGCTTCAAAATGACGCCCATATGACTGTTGTCGACTTTGCCAAGGATTTCCCCGAGCACTTCCTCGAACGGCACGCTGACGAACAGCACCCGCTGGGAGCTGCCGTACTTCTTCCATATATAGTGCGCGACTTCCATCACGCCCAGTTCGTGGGCACGTCCGCCCAGATTGAAGAAGCAGAAATGCCCCATCAGGCCGCGGCGCATGATCTGGTAGGCCGCCACGGTGGAATCGAAACCGCCGGACATCAGCACCAGGGTCTGTTCCAGGGCGCCTAGCGGGTAGCCGCCGATGCCATTGTGCTGGCTGTGGATCACGAACAACCGTTGGTCGCGAATTTCCATCCGCACTTCGATTTCCGGCTCTTTCAGGGAAATGCCGGCGGCGCCGCACTGCCGACGCAGTTGGCTGCCAACGTACTTTTCCACATCCATGGAGCTGAATTCATGCTTGCCGGCGCGCTTGCAGCGCACCGAAAAAATCTTCCCGGGCAAGGCCTCGCCGAAGTGCTGCTTGCACTTGGCAACGATGTCGTCGAAGTCGCCCAGAGGGTACTCGTCGACCTGCAGGAAATGTGCGATGCCGGGCATGCAGCTCAGGCGCTCGGTCAGGTCCTTCAGGGCCTTGGGCTCGCTGAGGGCGGTTTCCAGTTCGAGGTTGTCCCACACACCATTGACCACCACGGCCGGGTCCAGATCGCGGAGCACGGCACGGATGTTCTTGGCCAACTGACGGATGAAACGCGTCCGTACCGGGCGGCTCTTGATGGTGATTTCCGGGAAAACTTTAACGATTAGTTTCATGAAAACAGCGCGCGCTGGGCCAGCCGAAAAAGGGGGGCGCGGATTATAGCGGAAATTGCTCAAGGTTTAACCAGTTAATGTGCAGAAGGTTTTCAATGCACCAAAACGGGTCATTTATCAAAGAAGACGCTACATTGCAGTGCGCCAAATGCCGGCATTACGCCAAATCCGCTGCAGAAAGCGTGATTTTGGGGCAGAAAACCCATCTCGGGGCACTGGCATGCAATTTGCTCCCTTGTGAGGCAGGTTGCCATGGCAGAGTATTCGCGCCGGCATCACCCACATTCTAAGGGCACTCCAACACCAAGCCCGAAGCCACCCCGGAGGACACTATGTCGAAGTCGGTTCAACTCATCAAAGATCATGACGTCAAATGGATTGATCTGCGCTTCACTGACACCAAGGGCACTCAACATCACGTGACCATGCCGGCTCGTGATGCGCTGGATGAAGACTTCTTCGAATCCGGCAAGATGTTCGACGGCTCCTCCATTGCTGGCTGGAAAGGCATCGAAGCCTCCGACATGATCCTGATGCCGGACGACGAAACCGCCGTGCTGGACCCGTTCACCGAAGAACCGACCCTGATTCTGGTCTGCGACATCATCGAACCTTCGAGCATGCAAGGTTACGACCGCGACCCACGCGCCATCGCCAAGCGCGCCGAAGAGCACCTGAAAGCCACCGGCATCGGCGACACCGTATTCGCCGGTCCAGAGCCAGAGTTCTTCATCTTCGACCAAGTGAAATTCAAGTCCGACATCTCCGGCTCGATGTTCAAGATCTACTCCGAACAAGGTTCCTGGATGTCCGACCAGGACATCGAAGGCGGCAACAAGGGCCACCGTCCAGGCGTCAAAGGCGGCTACTTCCCGGTTCCACCGTTCGACCACGACCACGAAATCCGTACCTCCATGTGCAACGCACTGGAAGAAATGGGCCTGACCGTTGAAGTTCACCACCACGAAGTGGCGACTGCCGGCCAGAATGAAATCGGCGTCAAGTTCAACACCCTGGTGAAGAAAGCCGACGAAACCCAGACCCTGAAATACGTCGTGCACAACGTGGCCGACGCCTACGGTCGCACCGCCACTTTCATGCCTAAGCCACTGTACGGCGACAACGGCTCGGGCATGCACGTGCACATGTCCATCTGGAAAGACGGCAAGAACACCTTCGCTGGTGAAGGCTATGCCGGCCTGTCCGATACCGCCCTGTACTTCATCGGCGGCATCATCAAGCACGGTAAGGCTCTGAACGGCTTCACCAACCCGGCAACCAACTCCTACAAGCGTCTGGTTCCAGGCTTCGAAGCCCCGGTCATGCTGGCCTACTCGGCGCGCAACCGCTCCGCTTCGATCCGTATTCCTTACGTGTCGAGCCCTAAAGCCCGCCGTATCGAAGCCCGTTTCCCGGACCCGGCTGCCAACCCGTACCTGGCCTTCGCTGCTCTGCTGATGGCCGGCCTGGACGGTATCCAGAACAAGATTCACCCTGGCGACGCTGCTGACAAAAACCTGTATGACCTGCCGCCTGAAGAGGCCAAAGAGATTCCACAAGTTTGCGGCAGCCTGAAGGAAGCCCTGGAAGAGCTGGACAAAGGTCGTGCGTTCCTGACCAAAGGCGGCGTTTTCAGCGACGACTTTATCGACGCTTACATCGCCCTGAAAAGCGAAGAAGAGATCAAGGTCCGTACCTTCGTACACCCACTCGAATACGAGCTGTACTACAGCTGCTGATCCGCAAGCCGCGTGATCAAGAGGCCTCCTTCGGGAGGCCTTTTTTATGCCCGCGCATTTGCCCTGCCCGGGGTGGTTGCGTGCATCATGGGCGCCGACCTTCTCTTATCAGCCGAGCCCACCCATGACTTCGCGCCTCAATCTGTGCCTCGCCCTGACCTGCAGCCTGCTCACTACAGCCGCCTGCGCCACCGAAGCTCCCGCCGCTCTCGCCCCATTGCTGGACAGCATCGGCGAACGCCTGGCAATTGCCGATCAGGTGGCCCTGAGCAAATGGGACAGCCACAAGGCGGTGGAGGACCGTCCTCGGGAACAGCAGGTGATTGCCGGCGCTACGGCCCAGGCCGCCACCTATCACCTGAGTGAGGAAACGGTCGGGCAGTTCTTCGCCGCCCAGATCGAAGCCAACAAACTGCTGCAGTACGCCAGGCTGTCCAGCTGGCACCTGCAAGGCCTGGCGCCGGAAACGCCGCGCCAGGACCTGGCCGGACAGATCCGCCCACAACTCGATCAGTTACAAAAACGCCTGCTGCAGCAACTGGCCGACTTCAGCTCCCATCGCGGTGATCGCCAATGCCCGCAATGGCTGGCCCAGGCCAATCAGGCCGCCAGCAGCGACCCGTTGCGGCGGCTGGCAATGATTCGCGCTACCGCTGAGTTATGTGTGTTCAAAGGTTAACCGCGCCCGCGCCCAGCCTCACGCCGCCCTATGCTGAGCCTTTCAACCGCACACCCGTAATGGGCTGGAATCACCGTGATGCGCATCGCTGTTTTTTGCCTGCTGTGGATAACGGCGCTGCCCGCCAGCGCAGAGCCTTACACACAACTGCAGTTGCAGGGCGTGCCAGACCACGGCGCGCTGCGGGCCAACAACGGCAGCTTCAATGTGCAGGTGACGCTAGCCCCGGACTTGCAGCCGCAGCATCGCCTGCGTCTGCTGCTGGACGACCAGCCTTATGGAAGCCCCAGCCGAGGCCCCGAGCTGCCGCTGGTGAATATCGACCGCGGCCAACATCGCCTGGCGGTGCAGATCCTCGACGGCGCGCGGGTGCTGCAACAGAGTCCGAGCATCACCTTCAGCCTGCTGCGAGCCCATCGTCGTTGAGCGCAAACCTCAACCGCGCACCACCCCGCTGGCCAACAGCTTGGCGATAGTTGACTCATCCAGCCCCAACCCCTGCAGCACCGCGCGGGTGTCCTGGCCCAGGGCCGGCGGCGCACTGCGATAACTGGCCGGCGTGCGCGAAAGCTTCACCGGTGAACCCACACCCCGATAATCCCCCATCTCCACCAACAGGCCGCGATGCCGGGTATGGGGATGAGCCACCACCTGATCCACCGTGGCAATCGAACCGCAAGGCACTCCCAGGCCAATCAGCCGCGGCGCCAGCGAGGCCCCATCGTGGGCAGCCAGATGCCGCTCCAGCGCCTGCTTCAAGGCCTGGCGATTGACCGAGCGCTGGCCGTTATCGGCAAACCGCGGGTCTTCCAGCAACTCGCTGGCCCCCAGTTCCTGGCACAGCCTGGCGAACTGTCGATCATTGCCAACCGCGAGGAAGATCGGTTCGCCAGCCGTGCAATAGCTGTCGTAAGGGGCAATGTTGGGATGGGCATTTCCAGTGCGTTTCGGGGGCTTGCCGGAGGCGAAGTAGTTCGGCAGATGAGGGTGCAGCAGGGAGACACCGCAGTCATACAGGGAAATATCCAGAGACTGCCCAAGGCCACTGCGCTGACGTTCGTTGAGGGCCAGGAGAATCCCCGCCAGAGCATTGAGCCCGGTGACCATATCGACGATCGGCAGGCCGATGCGCAATGGCCCGCCCTCGCCTTCACCGTTGACACTCATCAAGCCGGCCATGGCCTGGATCACCGCGTCATAGCCGGGCAAACCGCCCAGGGGGCCATCGGCGCCAAAGCCGGAGATCGCGCAATGGATCAACCCCGGGAAACGCGGGCTCAGCACCTCCTGAAAACCGATGCCCCAGCGTTGCAGGGTGCCGGGCTTGAAGTTCTCCACCAGCACGTCGGCGCCTTCCAGCAATTGCATCAGCAGGGCCAGGCCCTCGGGGCGCGACAGGTCGACGGCAATCCCCTGCTTGTTACGGTTGATGCCGCGAAAGTACGAGGCGTCGTCGCCTTCGAACGGCGGCCCCCAACCCCGGGTCTCATCGCCACTCAAAGGCTCCAGCTTGATGACTTCGGCGCCATGGTCGGCCAGGGCCTGGGTACAGTAGGGACCGCCCAGCACGCGACTCAGATCGATGACTTTCAGGCCCGCCAGGGCCCCTTGGGCAAGCTTCATCCAGGTACTCCGCACATCGGAAAGGGACGGCCAATCAGGCCGGCAGCAACTGCATGGCCTCGGCTTGCGACAGCGGGCTCTCATTGGCCAGGCGCGCCAGCAATTCGGCATCGATGGCCGGCTCCAGGCTCAAGGGGTCCCGTGGCAGCACCCTGTGCGCCAGCACCAGATGAGCCAGGGCCAGGCGTCGATAATCCGGAGCCTGGCGCACGGCCTCCCAGGCCATGAAGATCGCGCTGGTCAGGTGATACAGCACGCTGCCGAACTGCCGCACCTGCTCATCCCGCCGTTGTTGCGCCACCGCACTGAAGCCAGTGACCGTGCGCAGCAGGGCCGAATCGAACAGCCGGCGGCTGATGTCCGGCAGATCGGCCTCGACCAGCAGTGCCGTCAGATAGCCTTGCAAGGATTCCAGCGCCTGCTCACGGGTCACCGCCCGGGCAATGTCCAGCGCGACGATATTGCTGGTGCCCTCCCAGATCGAACCCAGATGGGCATCGCGTACCAGCCGGGCATCGCTCCACTCCTCGATGTAGCCGACCCCACCTCGCACCTCCATGGCATCGCCGGTGACCCGCCGAGCGTCGCGGCAGGCGCGGAACTTGATCAGCGGGGTGAGAATCCGCACACATTTGCGCGCCGCCTCGTCACCGCCATCGGCCCGGGGCAGCAAGCTGGCGATCTGCATGAACATCGAGCGCGCCTGCTCGGTGGGCAGCATCATCTTCAGCAACTGCCGCTGCATCAGCGGCATCTCGATCAGGTACTTGCCGAAGGCCCGGCGCTGGCGGGCGATGAACAACGCTTCGTTGACCCCGCGGCGCATCAGCCCCGCCGCCCGCACGCCGTTGGACAGCCGCGACATGTTGACCATGTCGGCCATCTGCTGGAAGCCACGACCGACCTCGCCGATCAGGTAGGCGCTGGCGCCTTCCAGGGTGATCTCGCCACTGGCCATGGAGCGGCTGCCCAGCTTGTCCTTCAGGCGCTGAATCCGATAGTGGTTGCGCGAACCGTCGGCCAGGACTTTCGGCAGCAGAAACAGGGTGACCCCGGCCATGCCCGCAGGCGCCTGTTCCGGGCGCGCCAGGACCATGGCCAGGTCGGCATCCGGGTTGGAGCAGAACCATTTCTCGCCGTACAGCCGCCATTGGCCGTCTTCCAGCCGGGCGCGGGTTTCGGTGCGCGAGACATCGGAGCCGGCGGCCTGCTCGGTCATGAACATCGCCCCCTGGAACAGCTCGTCGAAATCCTGGGACTGCAGCTGCGGCAGATAACGCTGCACCAGCTCAGGCGCGCCGAACTTGCGCAGGGTGCGGGCCAGGGAGTCGGTCATGCTCACCGGGCAGCACAGGCCAAATTCCGCCTGGACGAACAGATAGGTCAGGGCGTACTTGACCAGCGGCAGCGGCCCGTCAGGGCGATGGCTCATGGAGGCCAGGCCCAGCTCGGCGTAGGCCACCCGCTCCAGGGCGACATAGTCCGGGTGCTTGGCAATGCTTTGCAGGTTCTCGCCGCGGCGGGTGCGGGGCTGCAACACAGGCGGGTGCTTGTCGGCGGACAGGGCCAATGCATCCAGCTCGCCACCGGCCCGGGCGCCCAGGCGCTGCAAGGTCGGCAGCCACTGCTGGCAGACCTCCGGCGGCAGGTAGACCTTGAGCAATGCGCCCAGGCCGGCGTCGCATTCAAACAGGTTGATACCACGGCTGTCGGGGATGTTCAGGCGGTCTTCAATAGGGCGGGGCTCGGCGGTCATGGCGCGTCTCCTGATTTTTGTAGGCCGAGACTAGAGCCGCCTTCGATAAGTATCTAATACAAAATTGATCAACTACGATAAGTAATCCAGATCGTAGAGGCAGGATCACATGGACCTCAAACAGCTGCGCTACTTCGTCGCCGTGGCCGAGGAACTGCACTTCGGGCGGGCCGCAGCGCGCCTGTGCATTTCACAACCGGCGCTGAGTTTCGATATCAAGAAGCTTGAAGGGCAACTGGATCTCCAGTTGCTCAACCGCAACAACAAGTCAGTGAGCCTGACCAACGCCGGTCAGGTGCTGCTGGGCGAGGCGCGCTATCTACTGCTGCGGGCCGACCAGGCACGACGCCTGACCCAGCGTTCGGCCGAAGGCTTTGCCGGACGCCTGAGTGTGGGTTTCGTCAACTCGATCCTGCACCGCGGCCTGCCCCAGACGGTCAAGGCCTTCGAGCGCGATCATCCGGACACCGAGATCGTGCTGATGGAAATGAACAGCGCCGCTCAGGCCCAGGCCCTGCAGCGGGGCCAGATCGATATCGGTTTCGTCCACGGTGGCACCTTCGCCGCCGGCATCCACAGCGAGACACTGCTGGCCGAACCCTTTCTCTGCTGCCTGCCCCAGGGCCACCGGCTGGCCCGACAGGCGCAAGTCGACCTGGGGCAATTGGCCAATGATGACTTCATCCTGTTTCCACGGGAGGTCTCGCCCCACTACCACGACCTGATCATCGCCCGCTGCGTGGCCGCCGGATTCAGCCCGCGCATCCGTCACGAGACTCGGCTCTGGCAAACCGTGGTGGCGATGGTGGCCCATGAGATGGGGGTGGCGCTGGTGCCCCAGACCCTGGCCCTGCTCGGCCAACCGGGAGTGCGTTACTGCGAGATCGAAGGCAAGGGCGCGCCTTCAGAGATCCTGGCGATCCATCTGGCGGACCAGCCTTCGGCCGCAGCCGACAGCTTCCTCGCCATGTTCCGGGCCTTGCTGCAACCGGCAATCACAGGGGAGTGAGCGCCACGCGGCGATACGAAATCACGTATCAAACCATAAGATTTAATCATTATATTTTTCGATTCCTGCCTGTATAGGCTCCCAGCGGTCGGGCCTTGCATGAAGCCCACGTGCCCTGCGCGGGTGCCCATAACAATAACAAGCAGGAGTTGCACATGACCGCCGCCCTGGAAGCTGCCGCCCACAAGAAAGCCCGCAAGGCGGGCATCGCCTCGTTCATCGGCACCACCATCGAGTGGTATGACTTCTACGCCTACGGAATCGCCGCCGCCCTGGTGTTCGGCAAAGTCTTCTTCCCCGCCGACCTGCCCCCGGGCACCGCTACCCTGCTGTCCTTCCTGACCCTGTGGGCCGGCTTTGTCGCGCGCCCCATCGGCGGCATCATCTTCGGCCACATGGGCGACAAAATCGGCCGCAAGACCACCCTGGTGATCACCCTGATCATGATGGGCGTGGCCACCACCTGCATCGGCCTGCTGCCCAGCTACCTGCAGATCGGCATCTGGGCGCCGATTGCCCTGGTGACCTTGCGCATCATCCAGGGCATCGCGGTGGGCGGCGAATGGGGCGGGGCGATCCTGATCGCCAGCGAGAGCGCGCCCAAGGGCAAGGGCATTCTCTATGCCGCCTTTGCCCAACAGGGCTCACCGGCCGGCAACCTGCTGGCGACCCTGGTGTTCTTCGGCCTCAGCGCCCTGCCCGCGCCGGACTTCCTGCTCTGGGGCTGGCGCATCCCGTTCCTGCTCTCGGCGCTGCTGGTGATAGTCGGCATGATCATTCGCCTCAAGCTCGAAGAGTCCGATGACATGCAGCGCCTGATCGCGCAGAAGAAGACCGTCAAGCTGCCGATTCTCGAAGTGCTGCGCAACCACTGGCGGCTGGTGCTGCTGGGCGCCGGAGTGCTGCCGATCATCCACGTCACCTACTTCAAGAGCACCTTCGCCCTGTCCTGGGCCACCAAGGAACTGGGCTACACCCAGGGCAGCTTTCTCAGCGTGATCGTCATGGCCCTGGTGGTGCAGTTCATCACCCAGCCCCTGGGGGCGGTGCTGGTTTCACGCATCGACATGCGCAAGGCCATGGTGTTGATGGTGGTGCCGGAACTGGTGCTGATGCCGGCGATGTTCTTCGCCGTGGAAACCGGCAGCTACTGGATCGCCGTACTCGGCATGTGCCTGGCCACCGTGCCCCATTCGATGTTCTATGGCGCGGTAGGCGGCATCCTGGCCCGGGCCTTTCCGACCCGGGTGCGCTACAGCGGGCTGTCGATTTCCTATCAGCTGTGCTCGCTGCTGGTGGGGGGCGCCACCCCGGTACTGGCCCAGAGCATCCTCAACGGCACCGGCTGCATCGTCGGCGTGGCCATCGCCTCGGCCTGCTACACCCTGGTTTCGCTGCTGTGCATGCTGGCGCTGCTCAAGCGCATCGGCCACAACGCTGCCGAGCTGTCCACGGCGGAGCAGGCGGATGCCGATGAACTGGCGCGCCAGACAGACAACCGGCTGCAGCGACCTGTGGATATCCCGGAGCAAGCCGGCCCGGGTCCTTCAGGCAAGCCGCTACAGCCCGCTCACTGAATCGCCCCGGGGCCTGGACATGCGGCGCTCATGCTCCAGCAGCCAGCGTTTGCGCCACAGCCCGCCGCCGTAGCCGGTCAGCGCGCCATCGCTACCAATGACTCGGTGGCAGGCGATGACGATGGAGATCTGATTGGCGCCGTTGGCTCGGGCCACGGCACGCACCGCTGACGGCGAGCCGATCCGGCTCGCCACTTCGGCATAACTGCAGGTGCTGCCCAAGGGGATGGCGCGCAAGGCCTGCCACACCGTTCGGGTAAAGGGCGAGGCGTTCATCGCCAGAGGGGTATGGAAGCCGGCGGACTCTCCGGCGAAGTAGCGCTGCAGCTCGGCCTCGATTTGATCGATGGGGGCGAAACGTCCGAACCCTATGCTGGAACCGCTGCTCTTTTGCAGGTTTTGCAGTTCATTGGCCAGGGCCGGACGATCGAAAAACTCCAGCAGATGCAGGACCTGGGCATCCGCCACCGCCAGCATCACGCCAATGGGGGTCTGTAGCCAGTCCACCTTGAGCAGCTCGCGCCCCCGCAGGTTCGACGGCGGCTGGCCGGCCAGGCGGGCAAAGGCACGACGAAAGCCACTATCGGAGTCAAAGCCGGCGCTGATCTGCGCCTCGATCACCGACTCTCCGCAGGACAGCTGCTGCATGCCTTGGCCCATGCGTCGCAGGCGGGCCATTTCCAGGAAGGTCACCCCAAAGTAGCGCTTGAACGCGCGACGCACCGTGGACGGGTCCAGCCCCTGGCGGCTCAGGTCATCTTCGTACCAGCGGCGTTCGGGATCGCTTTGCAACTGATCCAGCAGGGTTTGCACCCAGGGCTCCTGCACTCCGGACCGCTCCAGGGGGCGACAACGCAGACAGGCGCGCAATCCCGCTTCGACGCAGCCCTTGATGGAGCTGAAGAACACCGTGTTCTCACGCTTGGGCTTGCGTGCGGCACAGGTCAGGCGACAGAACACGCCGGTACTTTTGACCCCGACAAAGGCAAAGCCTTCATAGGCCGGGTCGCGATCCAGAAGGGCCTGGTACAGGGTGTCGTCATCGGGGAGCTGGAACAGCAGGGGGGCGTTTTCCATGGCCGCATCCTAAACCTTGAAGCATTGGGTTCGAGCACTTTAAACCCGCTCCCTGACAGCGGCCGCTGAAAAACGGGCGTTGATTCCCACACCACCGAACAGTCGCAAGCACCATACAGATTCATGCACTATATTGGTGCAACACCTTGCACTCAGGGGCCATTCCCAGCCCATTTTGGTTCGAAAATACCCGCCAGGGCTGGCAAAGCGCCACGCAATCGAGCTTCAAACAGCTGTTTCAGGGCTTGGACGCTTCTTTTCGGAGCCTTGGTTTGGTTTTTGCATTTTCTCCACATCAGCGCCTTACCCGCGCGCGCAATTCGGGACCGGCCCCGGATTGTCTTGCTTCAAAAGAGGTCACCCTTTACCCATGACCATCAGCGACCCACTGCACCGTCTGCTTCTGGACAACCTGACCACCGCCACCATCCTGCTCAACGCCGACCTGCGCCTTGAGTACATGAATCCGGCGGCGGAGATGCTCCTGGCCATCAGCGGCCAGCGTAGCCATGGGCAATTCATCAGCGAGCTGTTCACCGAATCCGCCGAAGCCTTGAGCTCCCTGCGCCAGGCAGTGGAACAGGCGCACCCGTTCACCAAGCGCGAAGCCATGCTCACCGCCCTGACCGGCCAGACCCTGACCGTCGACTACGCGGTGACGCCGATCCTCAGCAATGGCGACACCCTGTTGCTGCTGGAAGTCCACCCCCGGGACCGGCTGCTGCGCATCACCAAGGAAGAGGCCCAGCTGTCCAAGCAAGAAACCAGCAAGATGCTGGTGCGCGGCCTGGCCCACGAGATCAAGAACCCCCTGGGAGGGATTCGCGGCGCCGCACAATTGCTGGCCCGGGAGCTGCCCGAGGAAAGCCTCAAGGACTACACCAACGTCATCATCGAAGAGGCCGACCGCCTGAGAAACCTGGTGGACCGCATGCTGGGCTCGAACAAGTTGCCATCCCTGGCACCGACCAACATCCATGAAGTGCTGGAGCGGGTTAGCAGCCTGGTGGAAGCCGAAAGCCAGGGCTGCATCACCCTGGTACGCGATTACGACCCGAGCATCCCCGACGTTTTGATCGACCGCGAGCAGATGATCCAGGCGGTGCTCAACATCGTGCGCAACGCCATGCAGGCCATCAGCACCCAGAACGAAATGCGCCTGGGGCGCATCACCCTGCGCAGCCGCACCATGCGCCAGTTCACCATCGGCCATGTGCGCCATCGCCTGGTGACCAAGATCGAAATCATCGACAACGGCCCGGGCATCCCCGCAGAGCTGCAGGACACCCTCTTCTTCCCCATGGTCAGTGGCCGGCCGGACGGTACCGGGCTGGGTCTGGCCATTACCCAGAACATCATCAGCCAGCACCAGGGCCTGATCGAATGTGACAGCCATCCCGGCCACACCACCTTCTCGATCTTTCTGCCTCTGGAACAAGGAGCCCCATCGACATGAGCCGTAGTGAAACCGTGTGGATCGTCGATGACGACCGTTCTATCCGTTGGGTCCTGGAAAAAGCCTTGCAACAGGAAGGCATGACCACCCAGAGCTTCGACAGCGCCGATGGGGTGATGAGTCGCCTGGCACGCCAGCAGCCGGACGTGATCATCTCCGATATCCGTATGCCCGGTGCCAGCGGCCTCGACCTGCTGGCGCGGATTCGCGAGCTGCACCCGCGCCTGCCGGTGATCATCATGACCGCGCATTCGGACCTGGACAGCGCCGTCGCCTCCTACCAGGGCGGGGCCTTCGAGTACCTGCCCAAGCCATTCGATGTGGATGAGGCGGTGTCCCTGGTCAAGCGCGCCAACCAGCACGCCCAGGAACAGCAAGGCCTGGAAGTGGCGCCGACTCTGACCCGTACCCCGGAAATCATCGGTGAAGCACCGGCGATGCAGGAGGTGTTCCGCGCCATCGGCCGCTTGAGCCACTCCAACATCACGGTGTTGATCAACGGCGAGTCGGGCACCGGCAAGGAACTGGTGGCCCACGCCCTGCATCGCCACAGCCCGCGGGCGGCTTCGCCGTTCATCGCCCTGAACATGGCGGCGATTCCCAAGGATCTGATGGAGTCCGAGCTGTTCGGCCATGAAAAAGGCGCCTTCACCGGCGCCGCCAACCTGCGCCGTGGACGTTTCGAGCAAGCCGATGGCGGCACCCTGTTCCTCGACGAAATCGGGGATATGCCCGCCGATACCCAGACTCGCCTGCTGCGGGTTCTGGCCGATGGCGAGTTCTACCGGGTCGGTGGACATACTCCGGTCAAGGTCGATGTACGGATCATCGCCGCCACCCACCAGAACCTGGAAACCCTGGTGCATGCCGGCAAGTTCCGTGAGGACCTGTTCCACCGCCTCAACGTGATCCGCATCCATATTCCGCGCCTGTCGGACCGTCGTGAAGACATCCCGACCCTGGCCAAGCACTTCCTCAGCCGTGCCGCCCAGGAACTGGCGGTGGAACCCAAACTGCTGAAAAACGAAACCGAGGAATACCTGAAGAACCTGCCCTGGCCGGGCAACGTGCGCCAGCTGGAGAACACCTGCCGCTGGATCACCGTCATGGCGTCGGGGCGCGAGGTGCACATCAGCGACCTGCCGCCGGAGCTGTTGAGCCTGCCCCAGGACTCGGCGCCGGTGACCAACTGGGAACAGGCCCTGCGCCAGTGGGCCGACCAAGCCCTGGCCCGTGGGCAATCGAGCCTGCTGGACAGCGCGGTACCGAGTTTCGAGCGGATCATGATCGAGACCGCCCTCAAGCACACTGCCGGCCGCCGCCGCGACGCTGCAGTCCTGCTGGGTTGGGGCCGCAACACCCTGACCCGCAAGATCAAGGAGCTGGGAATGAAGGTGGACGGTGGCGACGAGGACGAAAGCGAAGAAGGCTGAAGCCCCGCCCCACGGCACGTAGGAGCTGGCTTGCCAGCGAAAAGGCCCCTGAGCCTTGCAGAGCGCTGACAGGCGCTTTCGCCGGCAAGCCGGCTCCTACGACGAGGATGGGCGTGCACCAGGATGGGGTGCATGCACTGCCCGAAGGCGCGATGAACCGCAATCGAGCACAGCGCGATCATTCGAGGCCTGGCCTTCAAATCTGAAAATTTGCCCTTCGAAAACGCAAAAGCCCCGGAATCCGGGGCTTTCGGCTTTTTATCCAGGCAATTCATACACGACCGGCCAGAGTTGGCACGCCCCCTGCAATAACTCCATCACTACCCAGTTTCGGGGACCTTGGTACAGGCAGGCCGGGGATTCCCCTCTTTAACACCCGGCCCACCACGCTCACAGCGACGGGCCAAGCTTTCGGGAACCTCGGTACAGGCAGGCCGGGAATTCCCTCTTTAACACCGGGCTCATCAAGCGCATCGCGACGAGCCCAAGGTTTCGGGAACCTCAGTACAGGCAGGCTGGGGCTTCCCTCTTTAACACCGGGCTCATCACGTTGTGAACGACGCGCCCACAACCCTTTCGGGGACCCTGGTACAGGCAGGCCGGGAATCCCCTTCTTTACACCGGGACTCATCGCCCCCAAGGCGATCAGCCCCTCCCGCTTTTGGGGGCCTTGGTACAGGCAGGCCGGGGTTTCCCTCTTTTATTCCTCCCGCAGGTGGATCGCCAGGCGCCAGCGCCCCTCCACCTCGCTACCCGCCCAATCGCCCCGCAACGGCCGGGCGGCCACCAGGTTCAGTAGCAAGCCCTGGTCCGCCAGGCGCACCCGCCAGTTCACATTCTTCTGATTGACCTGTAGCTGGCCGTTCTGCACGCGCCCCTGGGCGTCGAACAGCAACGCCACGGCGCCGTCGATATGTTCGCCGTGAACCTTGGGTTCATGGTTGAACCACAGCACCAGGCCATCAGGGGCCACCTCGACCTGCTGCAGTTCCACAGGATCGGGCTGGGTCAGGCGGCCGATCATCAGCCCCACCATCATCCCGACAATCGCCAGGGAGCCGAATACCCGCAGCATTAGCTTCGGTCGCGAGTACGCTTCAGGCGTAGAATGCAGCCTGTCTTTCTCTTCGGAGCCGTGCATGTTTCACGTCATCCTCTTTCAACCAGAAATTCCGCCGAATACCGGCAACGTTATCAGGCTATGCGCCAACAGCGGCTGCCACCTGCATTTGATCGAGCCGCTGGGTTTCGAAATGGACGACAAGCGCCTGCGCCGTGCCGGCCTCGACTATCACGAATACGCCACCCTGCAACGCCATGCCGACCTTGCCAGCTGTCTGGAGAGTCTTGGCCATCCGCGCCTGTTCGCCTTCACCACAAAGGGCTCGCGCCCCTTCCATGACGCCAGCTTCCAGGAGGGCGACGCCTTCCTGTTCGGCCCCGAGAGCCGCGGGCTGCCGGCGGACGTACTGGACGCCCTGCCGGGCGAGCAGCGCCTGCGCCTGCCCATGCGCGAAGGTTGCCGCAGCCTGAATCTGTCCAACACCGTGGCCGTGGCCGTCTATGAGGGCTGGCGGCAGTTGGGGTTCAAGTAGGGCCTGGGGGGCGCGGGCAAGCCCGCTCCTACAGGTTTTGCCCGAGCATGAAAAAAGCGCCATTACAGGCGCTTTTTTCATGCTCGGGCGACGCTCTTATTGAACGGTGTTCTCGCCGGCGGACTGCAGACGTTGCAGTTCCTGGGCGTACAGCGCGTCGAAGTTCACCGGGGCCAGCATCAGGGCCGGGAACGAACCACGGGTCACCAGGCTGTCCAGCGCTTCGCGAGCGTAAGGGAACAGGATGTTCGGGCAGAAGGCACCCAGGGTGTGGCTCATGGAAGCCTCGTCCAGGTTCTTGATCAGGAAGATGCCGGCTTGTTGCACTTCAGCGATGAAGGCCACTTCGTCGCCGTTCTTCACGGTCACGGACAGGGTCAGCACCACTTCGTGGAAGTCGGCTTCCAGGGCTTTCTGACGGGTGTTCAGGTCCAGGCCGACGCTTGGTTCCCACTGCTGGCGGAAGATGGCCGGGCTTTTCGGCGCTTCGAAGGACAGGTCACGCACGTAGATGCGCTGCAGGGAGAATTGCGGTGCGCTTTCGTCTTCGGCAGCAGCAGTGTTCTGTTGGTCAGTCATCTCATGATCCTTCTTGATCTTGGGTCTATAGGGTTAGGTTCTGTACGCAAACTGCCTGCGCTTCGACCATGCTGCGTTAAAAACAGGCTCGGAATGCTCATGTAGGCCCCTACACTCCGCTTCCTCGCCTGTTTTTGCCTTGCCTGATCTTCGCTCGGCGAGTTTCCATACGAACCTAGGAATTTCAGGCCGCCAGCAGCGCGTCGAGCTTGCCGGCGCGCTCCAGGGCAAACAAATCATCACAACCACCTACATGGGTGGCACCGATCCAGATCTGCGGCACGGACGTGCGTCCGGCCTTCTGGGCCATATCGGCGCGCACCTGCGGCTTGCCATCGACCTTGATCTCTTCGAAGGCTACGCCTTTGCTCCCGAGCAGATGCTTGGCCCGCGAGCAGTAAGGGCAGTAATCACTGGAGTAGACGATGACCTTGGGCATTACTTCACCAATGGCAGGTTGTCGGCTTTCCAGCTGGACACGCCGCCGGACAGTTTGGCCGCGGTGAAACCGGACTTCATCAGTTCACGGGCATGAGTGCCGGCGTGCTGGCCTTGGGCGTCCACCAGGATGATGGTCTTGGCCTTGTGCTTCTCCAGCTCGCCGACGCGGGCGGTCAGCTTGTCCTGGGGAATGTTCAGCGCGCCGACGATGTGGCCGGCAGCGAAGTCCTTGGACGGACGGATATCGATCACTACGCCCTGCTCGCTGTTGACCAGTGCGGTCAGTTCACGGGTGCTGAGGCTGCGGCCACCGCGGCTCAATTCATGAGCGATCAACAGAGCCAGCAGGATGGCGAAGGCGCCGACGAGCAAGTAGTGTTCAGTGGCGAATTGAATCAGGTGAGCAACCATCTAAGGAGGTTCCAGGGCGTTAAAATGTCGGCCAGTATACACAGCCCTCAAGGTCGGCCAAACCCCGCCCGGCGGTGACGCCACCGGAACTTCGCTTTAAACTGCCACTCCCTTTTTCAACACCTCCCTTTTCAACACTTTCCTATCCAGCCACGAGTGGACGCCATGACTACCACGCCTAAACCTTTGGTCCTGATGATTCTGGATGGCTTCGGTCACAGCGAGAGCCACGAATCCAACGCCGTCTATGCGGCCAAGAAGCCAGTCCTGGACCGCTTGTGCGCCAGCATGCCCAACGGCCTGATCTCCGGCTCGGGCATGGACGTCGGCCTGCCGGACGGGCAGATGGGCAACTCCGAAGTCGGCCACATGAACCTGGGTGCCGGTCGCGTGGTGTATCAGGACTTCACCCGGGTGACCAAGGCCATCCGTGACGGTGAGTTCTTCGAGAACCCGACCATTTGCGCGGCCGTGGACAAGGCCGTGGCCGCCGACAAGGCCGTGCACATCCTCGGCCTGCTGTCGGACGGCGGCGTGCACAGCCACCAGGACCACCTGATCGCCATGGCCGAACTGGCCTTCAAGCGCGGCGCCGAGAAAATCTACCTGCACGCCTTCCTCGACGGTCGCGACACGCCGCCGAAAAGCGCCCAGTCGTCCATCGAACTGCTGGATGAGACTTTCAAGACCCTGGGCAAGGGCCGCATCGCCAGCCTGATCGGCCGTTACTTCGCCATGGACCGCGACAATCGCTGGGACCGCGTGGCCCAGGCCTACAACCTGATCGTCGACGGCCAGGGCCAGTTCAACGCCGCCACCGCCCAGGAAGGTCTGCAAGCTGCCTACGCCCGTGAAGAGAGCGACGAATTCGTCAAGGCCACCACCATCGGTGAACCGGTGAAGGTCGAAGACGGCGATGCCGTGGTGTTCATGAACTTCCGCGCCGACCGGGCCCGCGAGCTGACCCGGGTCTTCGTCGAGGACGACTTCAAGGACTTCGAGCGTGCGCGCCAGCCAAAGCTGGCCGGCTTTGTCATGCTCACCCAGTACGCCGCCAGCATTCCCGCGCCGTCGGCCTTCGCTCCGGGCAGCCTGGAAAACGTGTTGGGCGACTATTTGGCGAAAAACGGCAAGACCCAGCTGCGCATTGCCGAAACCGAGAAATACGCTCACGTGACCTTCTTCTTCTCCGGCGGCCGTGAAGAGCCGTTCCCGGGCGAAGAGCGCATCCTGATTCCGTCGCCAAAAGTCGCCACCTACGACCTGCAGCCGGAAATGAGCGCTCCGGAAGTCACTGACAAGATCGTCGATGCCATCGAGCACCAGCGTTACGACGTGATCATCGTCAACTACGCCAACGGCGACATGGTCGGCCACAGCGGTGTGTTCGAAGCCGCGGTGAAAGCCGTTGAATGCCTGGACCTGTGTGTCGGTCGCATCGTCGATGCCCTGGAAAAAGTCGGCGGCGAAGCGCTGATCACCGCCGACCACGGCAACGTCGAGCAGATGTCCGACGAGTCCACCGGCCAGGCCCACACGGCCCACACCACCGAGCCGGTGCCTTTCATCTATGTGGGCAAGCGTGCGCTGAAAGTCCGCGAAGGCGGGGTCCTGGCAGACGTAGCGCCTACCATGCTCAAACTGCTGGGCCTGGCGCAGCCTGAAGAGATGACCGGCAAGTCGATACTGCTGGACGCCTGAAACTGAAGCTGGCTGTTTCCTGCACAAACGCCCGATACACCGTATCGGGCGTTTGTGTATCAGCAGCAGCCATTGCCTCGCAGACTCTCCAGCTGATGAGCGCATCCGGGCAGCACAATCCTCAGCACTGCCGCACAAATAGTAATAGTTATCAGTTACGATTGCGCAGCATCTGGAGAAATCGAATGAACAAGACCGCTGTATTTTTTTTAGCCTCCGTCCTCGCAGGTTGCGCCAACCCTGCCCATGTTGAACACAGACACACACCTGAAGTGGCTGCACTCGAAGATCAGCGTCCCTCGGTGGAAATGGATAGCTACACCGCCGAGAAACTGAGCGCCCTGCTCAAGCTCCGCCAACAGTCCGAGGCAGACAGCATGGGCCAACTGAGCGAGCAGATTTCACGGGAGTTCATGCACACGCCTTATGCAGCGAACATGTTGCAAGGCTCGGCGACCCTGGCGGAGAAGCTGGTCGTCGACTTCAGGGGCCTGGATTGCTTCACCTACCTGGATTACGTCGAGGCCCTGCGAAAATCCACCGACCAGGACAGCTTCATCAAGAACCTCATCCAGACCCGCTATGTCGGCGACGGCGTGCACTATGCAGACCGCCGGCACTTCTTCACGGATTGGGCGCATGCCGGGCAACCGCTGACCGAAGACCTGACGGCGCAGCTGAGCGCGGATGCGGTGACCGTGACTAAACACCTCAACCAAAAGGCTAACGGCGACCTATACCTGCCAGGCCTGCCCCTGGTTGAACGCGACATAACCTACATACCCAGCACGTCGATTGACGAGCAGTTGCTCAGCCGCCTGCACACTGGCGACTACATCGGCATCTACACCCATCTTGCGGGCCTGGACGTCACCCATACCGGGCTCTTCATCAAAACCGCCAACGGCCCCGTGCTGCGCAATGCATCGTCCAAGAAGATGCAACGCGAGGTCATGGATTCACCCTTCATGGAATACGTGCAGAACATCCCGGGCATCGTGGTGTTGCGCACCCGACAAGACGGCCAGGCTTTCACACCGCAGTCGGTGCCGAATATCGACGCGCAATCAGCACGGCAACCAAGCCAGGCGCTCACTCACGGCTGATGGCCAACGGCGATCGGCCGCCAGCCACGCCAGCGAACGGGCCCGGCTCGATCGGGGTCGGCGGCAATAACCGCCTGCATCCTGATAGCAAAAGGCCCAATAATGGGCCGGAAACGGCTTTTTATGACGAACGCCTCAAAGCAGTTGGCTTTGAGGCGTTTTTTTTGCAGCGATGGGCGGGCATACTAGACCGTCCCTTTCCCTGGTGTCGCCCGCCTCTATGCTTCGCGCCCTGATTGCCCTTGCTCTGATCTGCCTGCTCCAACCGGCTTTTGCCGATGAGCGCGCGCAAACCCAACAACAGTTGGACGCCACGCGTCAGGACATTGCCGAGCTGAAAAAGCTGCTGGGCAAGCTGCAGGAAGAGAAGTCCGGCGTGCAGAAAGACCTGCGCGGCACCGAGACCGAGATGGGCAAGCTGGAGAAGCAGGTCGAAGCCCTGCAGAAAGAGCTGAAAAAAAGCGAATCCGAGCTGCAGCGACTCGATGAGGAGAAAAAAAAACTCCAGAGCGCGCGCACTGAACAGCAACGACTGATCGCCATCCAGGCCCGCGCGGCCTACCAGAACGGCCGTCAGGAATACCTCAAGCTGCTGCTCAACCAGCAGAATCCGGAAAAATTCGCCCGCACCCTGACCTACTACGACTACCTGAGCCAGGCGCGCCTGGAGCAGCTGAAGAATTTCAACGAGACCCTGCGTCAGCTGGCCAATGTGGAAAAGGACATCTCCCTGCAACAGGCCCAGTTGCTGGTGCAGAAGAGCAGCCTCGACACCCAGCGTGCAGAACTCGACAAGGTCCGCAAAGAGCGGCAACTGGCCCTGGCCAAACTCAATGACGACGTGAAGGCCCGGGACGACAAGCTCAAGGCCCGCGAACAGGACCAGGCCGACCTGGCCAAGGTCCTGAAAACCATTGAAGAAACCCTGGCCCGCCAGGCCCGTGAGGCAGAGGAAGCGCGCCAGAAAGCGCTGATCGCCCAGCAGGAAGCCGAAAAAAAGCGTTTACGTGAGGCCCAGGCCGACGCCAGCGATGCCCCGCGCAAGCCCGTCAGATCAAGCCCCGGTGCCTTGGTTTCCAGCGCCGGTCCTTCCTTCGGTGGTGCATTTGCTGCGGCCCGGGGAAAACTTCCATGGCCCGTTGATGGTCGACTGCTGGCACGCTTTGGGGAAACCCGTGGCGACGACTCCCGTTCCAAGTGGGACGGGGTGATGATCAGCGCCGCTGCCGGCAGCCAGGTGCACGCCGTACACGGTGGCCGGGTAGTGTTCGCCGACTGGCTGCGCGGTGCCGGGCTGCTGGTGATCCTCGATCATGGCAACGGTTACCTGAGCCTCTACGGACACAACCAGACCCTGCTCAAAGAAGCCGGTGATGTGGTCAAGGCCGGAGAGTCCATCTCCACAGTGGGCAATAGTGGCGGACAGGACACTCCTGCGCTGTACTTTGCAATTCGTCAGCAGGGCCGCCCCAGCGACCCGGCACAGTGGTGCCACGCGCAAGGATAAGCGCTGCATCTAAATTAGGAGTTCGTTCGACATGCTGCATTTGTCCCGCCTTACCTCGCTGGCCCTGACGATCGCCCTGGTGATCGGAGCGCCTCTGGCGTTTGCCGCCGAAACCGCTCAATCAGCGACCGCCGCGACCACCAAGGCACCTCTGCCGCTGGAAGAACTGCGCACCTTTGCCGAGGTCATGGACCGGATCAAGGCGGCCTATGTCGAACCCGTGGATGACAAGACCCTGCTGGAAAATGCCATCAAGGGCATGCTCAGCAACCTCGACCCGCACTCGGCCTACCTGGGGCCGGAAGACTTCGCCGAGCTGCAGGAAAGCACCAGCGGCGAATTCGGCGGCCTGGGCATTGAAGTCGGTGCCGAAGACGGCTTTATCAAAGTGGTCTCGCCCATCGACGACACCCCGGCCTCCAAGGCCGGCATCCAGGCCGGCGACCTGATCGTCAAGATCAACGGCCAGCCGACCCGCGGCCAGACCATGACCGAAGCCGTGGACAAGATGCGCGGCAAGATCGGCCAGAAAATCACCCTGACCCTGGTGCGCGACGGCGGTACGCCGTTCGACGTGACCCTGGCCCGCGCCACCATCCAGGTGAAAAGCGTGAAGAGCCAGTTGCTGGAATCGGGCTACGGCTACATCCGCATCACCCAGTTCCAGGTCAAGACCGGCGAGGAAGTCTCCAAGGCCCTGGCCAAGCTGCGCAAGGACAACGGCAAGAAGCTCAATGGCATCATCCTCGACCTGCGCAACAACCCGGGCGGCGTGCTGCAGGCCGCCGTGGAAGTGGTGGACCACTTCATCACCAAGGGCCTGATCGTCTACACCAAGGGCCGCATCGCCAACTCCGAGCTGCGCTTCTCCGCCACCGGCAAGGACGAGAGCGAAGCCGTGCCGATGGTGGTGCTGATCAACGGCGGCAGCGCCTCGGCTTCGGAAATCGTCGCCGGCGCCCTGCAGGACCAGAAACGCGCGGTGCTGATGGGCACCACCAGCTTCGGCAAAGGCTCGGTACAGACCGTGCTGCCGCTGAACAACGACCGTGCGCTGAAGATCACCACCGCCCTGTACTTCACCCCCAACGGCCGCTCGATCCAGGCCCAGGGCATCGTTCCGGACATCGAAGTGCGCCGCGCCAAGATCACCAGCGAGGCCCAGGACGGCGAGTACTTCAAGGAAGCCGACCTGCAGGGCCACCTGGGCAACGGCAACGGTGGTGCCGACAAGCCAAGCGGCTCGTCGAGCAAGGCCAAGCCGATGCCACAAGATGACGACTACCAGCTGGCCCAGGCCCTGAGCCTGCTCAAGGGGCTGAGCATCACCCGCGGCAAGTGATTGAACCCTTCGCTGGCAAACCGGCTCCTATCAGGAGCCGGTTTGTGTAGGAGCTGGCTTGCCCGCGAAGCGCCCGCCAGGGCGCCAATCCCCCCTAAAGGCCTGACCCCGATCCCCATGATTTCCCGCTGCTCACCCCTGTTCCGCTCACTCCGGGCCCCGCTGCTCACCCTGCTGTGCCTCTTGCCCCTTGCAACCCAAGCCGCCGAACCCACAGCCGCCGCACCCAAGGCCTACCTGAGCCTGATCATCGACGACCTCGGCCAGAACCTGCCCCGTGACCGTCGCGTACTGGCCCTGCCCGGCCCGGTAACCACGGCGATCATGCCCGACACGCCCCACGCTGCCGAATTCGCCCGCGAGGCCCATCGCGCCGGCAAGATCGTCATCCTGCACATGCCCATGGACCCGGCCACCGGGCCGTTCGCCTGGCACCCCGAATTGCCCATCGAAGAGTTGCAAAAACGCCTGGAAGCCGCCTTCCAGGCCGTGCCCTACACCAGCGGCATCAACAACCATATGGGCAGCCGCATGACCGCCCAACCCCAAGCCATGGCCTGGCTGATGGCTGACTTGCAGCGCCGCCACAAGTTCTTCGTCGACAGCCGCACCAGCGCCCAGACAGTCGCCGCCGCCGAAGCGCAGAAGATCGGCCTGGCCAGTGTTTCCCGGGATGTATTCCTGGATGACGAGCGCACCGAAGCGGCGATTGCCCAGCAGCTACAGACAGCGATCAAGCTGGCCCGCAAACAGGGTTCGGCGGTGATGATCGGCCACCCTTATCCACAGACCCTGGCGGTGCTCGAGCGCGAACTGCCCAAGCTCAAGGCCCAGGGCATCGAGTGGATCGATATCAAGTCGATGATCAGTCTGCGCAGCAACCAGGCCATGGCGGGGCATGGCAAGAATGGGGTTTATCGCTAAAGCCCTTCGCCGTAGGAGCTGGCTTGCCAGCGAAGCGCCTACAGATAACGCCCCATGATCTCTTCCACCACTCCCTCTTTGCGCATCTGCTCCAGGGCCGCCTGCAGCTTGGCCACAACCTCGTCAGGCACGTCCTTGTTCAGGGCCAGGTACAGCTCGGCGCTATTGAAGCGCAGCACGGTCTTGAGGCCGGTGATGCCTTCCTGCTTGGCCAGATAACGTCCGGCCGGGTCGCCGGTGGCCCAGAGGTCGATCTGCCCCGCCACCAGCTTCTTGGCATTGTCCTGGTCCCGCAGCACCACCTGGGGTGTCAGGCCCTGCTTGGTCAGGGTCTCGGCAATGGCATCGCCCTTATAGGCGCCGATCTTGTATTTGCGCGCCTGTTCCAGGGATTCGAGGGTGATCTTGCTGCCGGCCTTGGCCAGCATGATCCAGTCATCCGGGCCAATGGGGCCGACCCACTTGAACAGCGGTTCGCGGTCCGGCAGACGCGCCATGACGAACACGCCATAGCCCGGTTGCTCCAGGGCCATCTTGTAGATGCGCTCCCAGGGGAAGCGCAGGGTCAGGCTGTAGTTGACCCCGGCACGCTTGAACATTTCGCGGACGATATCCACGGCAATGCCATCGATATTCTCGCCTTGAGCGAAGTTCTTGCCGTTCTTGGCCATGTTGTAGGGGGGAAAGTTTTCCGTCAGCAGCACCAGGGAGGTGTCGGCGGTTTCAGCGGCGCGGGCCAGGCTGCCAAGGAGCAGCGAAGCGCTGGCGACAACCACAAGAAGACGTTTGAACATGACGGGTTACCAGAATCCATGGCGTGCTCAAGAGTGCCGCGAGCACGCCATGCTGTCCAGTGGCTATCGCACAACAATCCCGCGCTGGGCCATATAGGCCTTGGCCTCGGGAACCGTGTATTCGCCGAAGTGGAAAATGCTCGCCGCCAGCACTGCACTGGCGTGGCCTTCAATGATGCCGTCGGCCAGGTGCTGGAGGTTGCCGACGCCGCCGGAAGCGATCACCGGAATACCCAGCGCATCACTGATGGCCCGGGTCACGCCCAGGTCAAAGCCGTTTTTCATGCCGTCCTGATCCATGCTGGTCAGGAGGATTTCGCCGGCACCCAGGCCTTCCATCTTCTTCGCCCACTCCACCGCGTCCAGCCCGGTGGGCTTGCGCCCGCCATGGGTGAAGATCTCCCAGCGCGGGGTTTCGCCCGGGCCGGAGACTTTCTTCGCGTCGATGGCGACCACGATGCACTGGGAGCCGAAGTGCTGCGCCGCTTCGCCGACGAACTCGGGGTTGAACACTGCTGCGGTGTTGATCGAAACCTTGTCCGCGCCGGCATTGAGCAAGTTGCGGATGTCCTGCACGGTGCGCACACCACCGCCCACGGTCAGCGGGATGAACACCTGGCTGGCCATGCGCTCGACGGTATGCAGAGTGGTATCGCGCCCATCGACGCTGGCGGTGATATCGAGGAAGGTGATCTCGTCGGCGCCCTGCTCGTCGTAGCGTCGAGCGATTTCCACCGGATCGCCGGCGTCACGGATGTTCTCGAACTTGACGCCCTTGACCACCCGGCCGTTGTCCACGTCCAGGCAAGGGATGATGCGTTTGGCCAATGCCATGGCGAGTCCTCAGCCTTGGTACGAATCGCAGAAAGCCTGGGCTTCTGCGACATCGAGGGTGCCTTCATAGATCGCGCGGCCAGTAATGGCGCCGATGATTCCTGGAGCCTTGGCATCCAGCAGGGCCTTGATGTCGCCCAGGTTGTGGATACCGCCGGAAGCGATCACCGGGATCTTGGTGGCCGCCGCCAGGGCTGCGGTGAACGGCACGTTGCAGCCCTGCATCATGCCGTCTTTGGCGATGTCGGTATAAACGATGGCGGACACGCCGTCGGCTTCGAAACGCTTGGCCAGGTCGATCACTTGCACGCTGCTGACTTCAGCCCAGCCATCGGTGGCGACGAAGCCATCCTTGGCGTCCAGGCCAACGATGACCTTGCCCGGGAAAGCGCGGCAAGCCTGGGCAACGAACTCCGGCTCCTTGACCGCCTTGGTGCCGATGATCACGTAGCTCACGCCGGCCTTCACATAGTGTTCGATGGTTTCCAGGGAGCGGATGCCGCCACCGATCTGGATCGGCAGATTCGGGTAACGCTTGGCGATCGCGGTCACCACCTCGCCGTTCACCGGCTGGCCTTCGAAGGCACCGTTGAGGTCCACCAGATGCAGACGACGGCAACCGCCTTCAACCCACTTGGCAGCCATGCTCACCGGGTCATCGGAGAACACCGTGGAATCTTCCATGCGGCCCTGGCGCAGACGTACACAGGCACCGTCTTTAAGATCGATAGCGGGAATAATCAGCATCTGGCAAACCTTCAAATTCGATTGTTCAGCTTCACTCGAAAATCAATTTTTCTCGAGCGCCCACAGGTCGCTTTCGATGCTCTCGAACCTCTCTTTGAGGTGCGTCTGCACATCGAAAATCGCCCGGTTGTAATAGTGCGGAGCAATTTCGCGGGTAAACAGCTCAAGAATTTCCGCCGCCTCGAACGAGCCCAGGTCGAGCTCGAAACGGTCCTCCATGAAGCGCTTGATCTTGTGCGTCGCCTCACTCTCCTGTTCGGTAGTGAGGGTCAGGATCGGCGGCTTGGACTTCTTGATCGCCATTACCAGCGACCGTCCCAGGCCGCGAAGTTCTGCAGCAACTGCAGGCCGTGGGTATGGCTCTTCTCCGGGTGGAACTGCACGGCGAAACGCGAGCCGTCGGCCAGCGCTGCGGCGAAGTCCACGCCATAGTGACCGCTGCCTACCACCTGCCGGGCATTGCCGGCATTGATGTAGTAGCTGTGCACGAAGTAGAAGCGCGCCAGGTCCGCAATGTTGTGCCACAGCGGATGGTCCACCGCCTGCTTCACCTCGTTCCAGCCCATGTGCGGCACCTTCAGGTGTTCGCCATCCTCGATCAGGCCCTTGCCGAAGAACTTCACCTGGCCGGGAAACAGGCCGATGCAGTCAACACCCTCGTTCTCTTCGCTGTGGTCGAGCAAGGCTTGCATGCCCACGCAGATGCCGAGGAAAGGACGATCCTGGCTGACTTCACGCACCAGGGCGTCGAAGCCCAGGCGACGGATCTCGGCCATGCAATCGCGAATGGCACCCACGCCGGGAAACACCACCCGGTCGGCTTCGCGAATCACGTTGGCATCACTGGTGATCAACACCTTGCCGGCGCCCACGTGCTCCAGGGCCTTGGCCACCGAGTGCAGGTTGCCCATGCCGTAGTCGATAACGGCGACGGTCTGCATTACAGCACGCCCTTGGTGGACGGCATCTGGCCGGCCATACGCTCGTCCAGTTCCACCGCCATGCGCAGTGCACGGCCGAAGGCCTTGAACACGGTCTCGATCTGGTGGTGCGTGTTGGTGCCGCGCAGAGTATCGATGTGCAGGGTCACGTTGGCGTGGTTGACGAAGCCCTGGAAGAATTCCTGGAACAGGTCAACGTCGAAACCGCCGACAGTGGCGCGGGTGAAGGGTACGTGCATCTGCAGGCCGGGACGGCCAGAGAAGTCGATTACCACGCGGGACAGGGCTTCATCCAGCGGCACATAGGCGTGACCGTAGCGACGGATGCCCTTCTTGTCGCCGATGGCCTTGCTGAACGCCTGGCCGAGAGTGATACCGACATCCTCCACGGTGTGGTGGTCGTCGATATGCAGGTCGCCCTTGCTTTCGATGTCCAGGTCGATCAGCCCGTGCCGGGCGATCTGGTCCAGCATGTGCTCAAGGAAGGGCACGCCGATATCGAATCGGGCCTTTCCGGTGCCATCCAGGTTGATCGAGGCTTTGATCTGGGTTTCCAGAGTGTCGCGCTCGACAGATGCCTTACGTTCGGCCATCACCAGCTCCGCAAAATCATTGGGCGAAAAAGGCGAATAGTATAGGCCCGACGGCGGCCAAACAGAAACACGCTGGACAATATCCTGACGGGCGCCAGCCAATGGCTACGGGGCTGTACCTGTCATGACAAGCGGCGAAGCGTTCGCCGGCCAGCCGGCTCCTACGTAGGAGCTGGCTGGCCAGCGAAGCCCTTAATGGAACAGCACCGCCGTCTTCTGCAGGGTGACCCACACGCCCCACGCCAGGGGAATGCCCACGGCCAGCCAGGCAGCGATCACCAGCGGCTGGCTGGCGGACGAAGCTTTCCACTCCAGCACGACGCTGCTGTCAGCGCCCTTGTCGTGGCCCAGAGCCTGCTCGGCCGCCAGTTGCTCGTCGGTCATGAAGTACTTGTCGGCTACCGGGCGCACCAGCAGGTTGCACAGGAAGCCCAGCACCAGCAGGCCGGCGAGGATGTACAGGGTGATGTCGTAGGCCGCGGCGCGTTCGACGCCGATGCTCAGCTGATACTCACGCAGGTAGTTCACCAGCACCGGGCCCAGTACGCCCGCCGCCGCCCAGGCAGTCAGCAGGCGACCGTGGATCGCACCCACCATTTGTGTCCCGAACAGGTCCGCCAGGTAGGCCGGAACTGTGGCGAAACCACCGCCGTACATCGACAGGATGATGCAGAACGCCGCCACGAACAGGGCGATGTTGCCCAGGTGGCCGAGGTTCGGAATCAGCGCGTAGAGGGCAAAGCCCAGGGCGAAGAACACGAAGTAGGTGTTCTTGCGACCCAGGTAGTCGGAGAACGACGCCCAGAAGAACCGCCCGCCGATGTTGAACAGGCTCAACAGACCGGTGAAGCCGGCAGCGATGGCGGCGATCTGCGCCAGTTGCCCGGCATCCAGCTGGCTGAAGGTCAGGTCGTTGCCCAGCAACTTGCCGGCGAACACTTCCTGCAGCAGCGGCGACGCCATGCCGAGGATGCCGATACCGGCCGATACGTTGAGGCACAGCACCAGCCAGACCAGGCGGAACTGCGGAGTCTTCCAGGCCACGTTCACGTGCACATGGCGGTGGGTGATCATCGCATTGGCGGCTTTCTTCGCCGGCGCAGTCCAACCTTCAGGTTTCCAGCCGGTCGGCGGAACCCGATAGGCCAGGGCGCCGCCGATCATGAACACGAAGTAGATCGCGGCCATCACCAAAAAGCTCTGCCACACGCCGACGCTGGTAGGCGTGGCGAAGTAGCTCATCAGGGCTGCCGCCAGGGGCGCGCCCACCATGGCGCCACCGCCAAAGCCCATGATCGCCATGCCGGTGGCCATGCCGCGCTTGTCCGGGAACCACTTGATCAGGGTCGACACCGGGGAAATGTAGCCCAGGCCCAGGCCAATACCGCCGATGACCCCGGAGCCGATCCACATCAGCCAGATCTGGTGGGTGTAGATCCCCAACGCCGAAATCAGCAGGCCGCCGCACCAGCACAGCGCGGAAACCACCCCTGCCTTGCGCGGCCCGGCATGTTCCAGCCAGCCGCCCCAGATCGCTGCCGAGCAGCCCAGGAAGATGAAGAACAGGGTGTAGATCCAGCCGAGCATGGAGATCGGCCAGTCACACTGGGACGAAAAGACCTGCTCGATAAAACCCATGCCCGGCGCACACGCCACTGGCGCACCGATGCCCAGCGCCTTGGACAGCGGCAGCCAGAACACCGAAAAGCCGTAGGCCATGCCGATGCACAGATGAATGGCCAGAGCGGCCGGTGGGACCAGCCAACGGTTGAAGCCGGGCTTGGCAATGATGCGTTCTTTGGACAAGAACGCTGGCTGAGCAGACGGACTGGCCGCCGCGTTGCTAGAGCTCATGGATGTTTCCCCCAATTATTAGAATTGTTCATCGGCCACTCATCTGCGACGACCTTGGCACGCGGGCGCGGTCGTTTTATTGAGTAAAGCTCCATTTGGGCAGACGCGACATTAAGTCGCACAAGGGCGAACGAACCGCGAGAGGTTACCATTTGCGACAAACTAAAAAACCAAACTGACATTACCTTTTTTCCCGCAACTGCTTCGCCCGCAGGCCAGGCCACTGGCAAAAAAATGGCCGCCACGACGAAAAAACCTCTAACTGCAATGGGTGACCAGTCGTCAGGTTCAGAGCGTTATACTCCCTCGCTAAATTTTGAATTCGACATACAAGGACTCGCCCATGAAAGCGTTCGGCAAAATCCTGGGTCTGGTAATTCTCGGGCTGTTGCTGATCATCGTGGCTCTCGGCTTCGCCTTGACCCACCTGTTTGATCCCAACGACTACAAAGAAGAGATTCGCCAGATTGCCCGCGACAAGGCCCACATCGAGCTGACGCTCAATGGCGACATCGGCTGGAGCCTGTTCCCCTGGCTCGGACTGGAACTGCACGACGCCGGCGTGGCCACCCTGGCCAACCCGACCCAACCTTTCGCCGACCTGCAGATGCTTGGTCTGTCGGTCCGGGTATTACCGCTGCTGCGCCGTGAAGTGCAGATGAGCGATGTGCGGGTCGAAGGCCTCAACCTGCGCCTGAACCGCGACAAGGATGGCCACGGCAACTGGCAGGACATCGGCAAGACCGCTCCTACCGACAAGCAGGCCGCAACCCCGGCCACCAGCACCGGCGAAGCGGGCCAGCCAAGCGTCGGCGCAGACAAGCCCTCGCAACCGATCCGCCTGGACATCGACAGCCTGACCGTGAACAACGCCCGGGTTGAGTACAACGATGAGCAGACCGGCAAGCAGTTCACCGCCGAAAGCATCCAACTGAGCACCGGGCCGATCCACGAAGCCAGCAACACCCCGGTCAAGCTCACCGCCTTCCTCGCCAGCACCCAGCCCGCCGTGCGCGTGCGCACCGAACTCAATGGCGAGCTGCGCTTCGACCGCGCCCTGCAGCGCTACCAGTTCGAAGACATGCGCCTGTCCGGCGAAGCTACCGGTGACCCGCTGCAAGGCAAGACCCTGACCTTCGCTGCCCAGGGCCAGCTGTTGCTGGACAAGGCCGCCAACGTCGGCCAGTGGACCGGCCTGAAAGTCTCCCTCAACCAGCTGCGCGCCCTGGGCGAACTCAAGGTCAATGACCTGGACAAGACCCCGCAGATCAGCGGCGGAATTTCCATTGCCCAGTTCGACCTGGCGAAATTCGTCGACAGCATCGGCCAGACCCTGCCGGCCATGGCCGAAGGCAGCCTGAGCAAGGTCGAGCTGGTCAGCCGCCTGCAAGGCACGCCCAGCAGCCTGGCCCTGGAAGACCTGAACCTGAAGCTCGACGACAGCGCCTTCAGTGGCCGCCTGGCCATCGAGGACTTCGACAAGCAATCCCTGCGCGCTCAGCTCAAGGGCGACACCTTCAATGTCGACCGCTACCTGCCGCCCAAATCCGCCGCAGCCAACAGTGCCGCCACAGCACGCAAGGCTGAGGTGCAAAGCAGCGAAGCCGACGCCATGGCCGGCGCCGGCACCACGCCGCTGCCCAACGCCCCGACCAAGGGCGCCTGGAGCACCGACAAGCTGCTGCCAGTGGAGCGCCTGAGCAAACTCGACGTCGATGCCGACCTGAGTTTTGGCCAGTTGACCCTGGACAAGCTGCCGATCCAGAACGCCGCGCTCAAGGCCAGCGGCCAGGGCGGCCTGCTCAAGCTTTCCAGCCTGCGGGGCGAGCTGTACAACGGCAGTTTCGAAGCCAGCGGCAATCTCGATGTGCGCCAGAGCACACCGCAGTTGAGCCTGCAGACCAAGATCAACCGCGTACCGGTGGAACGCATCCTGGAAAGCCAGGGCCAGAATCCTCCGGTCAAAGGCCTGGTGACTCTGAACAGCAACCTCAGTGGCAGCGGCAACAGCCAGAAAGCGCTGATCGATAGCCTCAACGGTACTGCCAGCTTCGTGATCAACAACGGCGTGCTGCTCAACGCCAACATCGAACAGCAGCTGTGCCAGGGCATCGCGGTGCTCAACCGCAAGAACCTCAGCAGCACGCCACGGGGCAAGGACACACCGTTCCAGGAGCTCAAGGGCAACCTGACGTTTCGCAACGGCGTGGCCAGCAACCCGGACCTGAAAGTGCGCATCCCCGGCATGACCGTCAACGGCAATGGTGATATCGACCTGCGGGTGCTGGGCATGGACTACCGGGTCGGCATCGTCGTCGAGGGCGACCTCAGCGACAATCCGGACCCGGCCTGCCAGGTCGGCGAACGCTTTACTGGTGTTGAACTGCCGCTGCGCTGCCGGGGCCCGCTGGAGCTGGGGGCCAAGGCCTGCCGCTTGGACAAGGACGGCCTGGGCCAGGTTGCCGCCAAGCTGGCCGGTGACCGGCTGCAGCAGAAGATCGACGAGAAACTCGGTGACAAGGTCAGCCCGGAACTGAAGAACGCACTCAAGGGGTTGTTCAAGCGATGAGAGCCGAGGCCTTTGCACCGGCGGTGCTGGACTGGTACGACCGCCATGGTCGCCACGACCTGCCCTGGCAGCAGGACATCAACCCGTATCGGGTGTGGGTCTCGGAGATCATGCTGCAACAGACCCAGGTCAGCACCGTGCTCAACTACTTCGACCGCTTCATGGCCTCACTCCCCACGGTGCAGGCCCTGGCCGAGGCCCCGGAAGACGAAGTGCTGCACCTGTGGACCGGCCTGGGCTACTACACCCGGGCGCGCAACCTGCAAAAGACCGCGAAGATCGTCATGGCCGAATACGGCGGCGAGTTTCCCCGGGACGTGGAGCAACTCACCGAGTTGCCGGGCATCGGCCTGTCCACCGCCGGCGCCATCGCCAGCATCAGCATGGGCCTGCGGGCACCGATTCTCGACGGCAACGTCAAGCGGGTGCTGGCCCGCTTCACCGCCCAGGAGGGCTACCCGGGGGAACCCAAGGTGGCCAAGCAGCTGTGGGCCGCCGCAGAACGCTTCACGCCCCACAGCCGGGTCAACCACTACACCCAGGCGATGATGGACCTGGGGGCGACCCTCTGTACCCGGAGCAAGCCCAGCTGCCTGTTGTGCCCTCTGGAGCGCGGCTGCGAAGCCCACATGCTCGGCCTGGAAACCCGCTACCCGATTCCCAAGCCGCGCAAGGAGGTGCCGCAGAAGCGCACCCTGATGCCGTTGCTGGCTAACCGCGAAGGCGCCATCCTGCTCTACCGACGCCCCTCCAGCGGGCTCTGGGGCGGCCTCTGGAGCCTGCCGGAGCTGGACGACCTGCAAGACATCCAGCACCTGGCCCTGCAGCACTCCCTGGAACTGGGCCAGCAACAGCAAATGCCCGGCCTGGTGCACACCTTCAGCCACTTCCAATTGGCCATCGAGCCCTGGCTGGTCCGGGTCGAAGAGTCGGCGCTGCACGTCGCCGAGGCCGACTGGCTCTGGTATAACCTCGCCACCCCGCCGCGCCTGGGCCTTGCCGCCCCGGTGAAGACACTGCTCAAACGCGCGGCCGAAGTCTTGAATGCAGGAGAGTCGTCATGACCCGCACCGTAATGTGCCGCAAATACCAGGAAGAACTACCAGGCCTGGAACGCCCCCCGTACCCGGGCGCCAAAGGCCAGGATATTTTCGAACACGTTTCGGCCAAGGCCTGGGCTGACTGGCAGAAACACCAGACCCTGCTGATCAACGAAAAGCGCCTGAACATGATGAATGCCGAAGATCGCAAATATCTGCAGGGCGAGATGGACAAATTTTTCTCCGGCGAGGAATACGCCAAGGCCGACGGCTACGTGCCACCGGCTGAGTAAACCCGTTGAAAATCGGGGGTGGAACGTAAGCGACGGTAATAATTAAACATTTTTTTCAAAACTTGCTTGACGCCCCCCTGAAAAACCCGTTTAATGCGCCCCGTTGCCCAGATAGCTCAGTCGGTAGAGCAGGGGATTGAAAATCCCCGTGTCGGCGGTTCGATTCCGTCTCTGGGCACCACCTTCAGCTTTCAGGTGGTGTTTACATCACGTGAAAGCAACCAGAAAACCCGCCTAGTGCGGGTTTTTTGTTGCCTGTCATTCAGCCCTTCCCTTCCCCCTGCTCGACACCCCGGCCTTCTTTCCTGCACAACCAAGCCGCTGCGCGACCATCACGCCACCCACACAGCGCATCACGCCTCGCTTTTTCTCAAGCGTTCACTTAAGCGAAGTACCATTTTGAGATAATCATCTTTTGATATTCGAGCAGAACCCCTATAGAACAGGGCCTATGGCAAAAAAATCATAGATAATTTTTTCGGCTTTCGAGATGTTTGCACAATGCCTGCATTCTTCCATCACGATCTTGAGCTGCTAAACCCATCCTTCGACTCCCCTCTGGTGGACGTGCTGAGCGAGCTTGAGCACCTTCGGCGCTTGCGATTGGAAGGCGATACGCCTCCTGCGGTCTTCTATCAGCTGAAAACGATCTTCCACATCCTGGAAAGCCTGGGTTCGGCGCGCATCGAGGGCAACCACACAACGCTTGCCGACTACATCGAGAGCAAGGTGGAAGGCACAGCGCAGGACTCCGACCCGTTACGCGAAGTGGCGAACATCGAAAAAGCCATGGATTACATCGAGCAAACCATTGGCCCGGGAACACCAATCACCGAGCTCACCATCAGAGAGCTGCACGCGATGACCGTCCAGGACCTGGAGCGAGAAGGCGATAAGACGCCTGGAGCGTATCGCCAGGGCGAAGTACAGATCGCTCAGGCCGCCCACCTACCTCCTGATGCCCTGATGGTACCCAGCTACATGCAAGAGCTGGTGGAGTTCGTCAATCGGGAGGACCTCCCCAAATACGACCTGATGAAAGTGGCCTTGACCCATCACCGGTTTGGTTGGATTCACCCATTTGGCAACGGCAATGGCCGCGTGGTGCGCCTCCTGACTTATGCACAGCTGATGAAATATGGCTTCAACGTCGATACGGGTGGCCGTGTACTCAACCCTACCGCTGTTTTCTTCAATGATCGGGAACGTTACTACGCCATGCTCGCCACCGCGGACCAAGGAACCAAGGCCGGGCTGGAGACCTGGTGCACTTACGTTCTAGAGGGCATTAGGGACGACCTGGAAAAGGTCAATCGCCTCACCGACTACCGCTACCTGACCCGGCACATCCTGGCTCCTGCCATTACCTTTGCTCGGGATCGACAATGGATCACTGCAGCGGAAGAAACGGTACTGACCACAGCGATCAAGTCAGGCGTTGTTAAGTCGAGCGACATCGCCCAGGTACTGCCCAAGCTGACTGCCGGACAAAGGACCTATCAAATAAAGAAACTGGTGGACCAGGGCATGCTATTGCCCATCAGCGCCAACGCCCGGCAATACACCATCGGTTTCTCCAACAGCTACCTCATCAGAGGAATGATCAAGGCGCTTCGAGAGCAAGGGTTCATACCGGCACCGCTTGAGGCGCCATGACACTCTCTCGGACTCTCCAAGGGCGCCCAGAATCAAACTGATCCTGGGGCTGGCGCAGCGCCCACGCCAATCAGAAGGCCTTATCCGCCCGCTCCATCGCCTGCCCCTGGGCCACATCGAGCAGAGCCACGCCATCACCGAGCAACAGCGCGGCGATGTCGGCGATCTGGAACAGGTCGCTGGCATCAGCCGTTTGCGCGGTCATGCAGGACAGGCTGTTCATCAGTTTGTGAAGGGCGCGTATGCGCTGATCAGCGCAAGCCCTCACCTGGTGACTGAAAGTAACCCGCCCACTCAGTGTTTGTGCCGATGATGAACATCAGGGAAGTGCGCATGGCTATGCCGGATCGGTGCGTGTTCGTGGGGATGGCTGTGGGGCTCTGAGCCGTCCCACTCAAAGCCGTGTTCATGCTGGTGGTGCTCGTCATGCCTATGGCGATGGTTGTGCGCGAGAGGCTCGTGCTGATGCTCGTGAACGTGGTGTTCCATCAAGTGAATCCACACGCCGATGGCCATCAGTGCCGCCGCCACCAGGAACCACAGGGAAACCGCCTCGCCCAGGATCAGAATCGACAGCGCTGCGCCAAGGAAGGGCGCCGTGGAGAAGTAGGCCCCGGTGCGCGCACTGCCCAGCCCTCGCAGGGCCAGGACGAACAGCACCAGGCTGACGCCGTAACCCAAAAAACCCACCAGCAGTATCGGCCCCAGCGTGGCAGCAGCAGGCAGTTGCGCGCCAACAAGCAACGCCAGGCCGGCATTGACCACCCCCGCCACCACTCCCTTGCTGCCGGCGATGAACAGCGCATCGGAGGCCGAGACCTTGCGGGTCAGGTTGTTATCGATGGCCCAGCACAGGCAGGCGAAGGCCACGGCCAGCGGCCCCAGCCAGTCATCAGTACCGGCGTGCTGCTGCGGCCACGACAAGACCACTCCACCCAACACGATCGCGAGCATGCCGATGACGATCCGGCGATCGGCGTTCTCCTTGAACACCAGCCACGCCAGCATCGCGGTGAGTACCGACTCCAGATTGAGCAGCAACGAAGCGCTGGCGCCCGCGGTCCGCGTCAGACCAAACATCAGCGCGACCGGCGCCAGCACACCACCAAACAGGATCGCCCCCAGCAGCCACGGCCACTCGCGCGCCGTCAGCCCCGCCGGCTGCCAACCCCGATCGCGAACGCAACGAACAATGGCCAGGCCCACACCACTGCCCAGATACAGCAGCCCAGCCAGGAGCATTGGCGGAACATTCAGCCCCAGCAGTTTGGCCAGTGGTGTGCTGGCGCCGAACAAGGCGGCCGCCGCCAGCGCGCAGAGAACACTCAAGCTCATGGTCGGATCACCCTTCAGGCTCATTGCAAGACGCTGAACATGATGACCCTGTCCATGTAGAAATGCCGTGAACCGGAGCGACGCAACCGCTTCACCCCGAAGCGGCATCCATCAACACCTTGAGCGCCGCATCGGCCTCGGCACGTTGTGCCTTGGTGGGTTTGACGGCAAATCGGCTGCGCTGCTTGTTGAGGGTCAGGTAGGCGTTGTCGCCATCGCCCCAGATGTAGGAGTAGATCAGCAGAAAACTGTCGGAGCCGGGCTGGCAGTAAGGGGCGACGCTGCGCAGCGGCGCCAGCAACTGGATCATCTCGCCATAGTTTTCAGTGAACTGCAGCAAGGCAAACTGCCAACGCCCTGTCTGCGGGTCGTAGTGAGAGGTGCCGCCCGCCCCCGCCCACATCTGCGCCACTTCCTGCAGGCTCTTCGCACCAGAATCCTCCAGCGACTCGGCATCGACCCGGGCCGAGCCGTACATGTCCTTGCTGTCGAACCACTTCTGCCAATCGTTGTAGGCGATCGCCGGGCGTGGCGGCGCGGCCATGGCTTGGGCGTAGTGCTCGGGCGTCATGCTGCAACGCAGATACACCGAGGAAGGCTCGCTCGCCTGCACCTGCCCGGTCGCGGCCAATAGCACCGCCAGCGCCAACCCTGTCCATGAGCGAAATTGCATCATTGTCATCCCTGATCCCTCGAAAAAAGGCCGCCAGCATACCCGCGCCGATGCTGATCCAGGGAACGGGCCGCCATCAGCAGCAGAACCCGATCAACACTGAGCGCCGGCAATCAGCCTCAGGCAGGCGCCTGCGCCGCCTGCCAATGCTTCATCTCCTCGGCGATAAAGTGCTGCACCAGATCGCTGTACAGCTTCTCGATGGCATCTGCGCTCAGGCCTTCGGCCTCTGCCCACTCGCGGCGGGTGGCGAGCATCGCCTTGAAGCGCTCCTCGGCCCGCACCGTGGCCGCCGAGGTCTTGAACTTCGACGCTGCCAGCACGTACTTGAAACGTGCACCCAGCAGCGCAATGACCGCTCGATCCAGGGCATCGATTTCCCGGCGGATGTCTTCCATGCCCTGGCATTGTTCCGGGCTCATCTGATTTTTCACTTCCATGCTCAACACTCCATCGGGGTCAGGGGCCCGGATTATTCTCACGGGCCGCAGCGAGAGTAAAGATGCCGGCGCCACCCGGCTGTCGGGCGCGCTGGCAGTTGCCGCGCCGTGGATCGGCCGGGTATTAATGGGCACACAAAAAAATATCGCTGACGCCGAATGCCGCTCCGGCACATTGCAGCCGCCAAGGAACAACCGTCCATGCCCCTGCTGTCCTCGCCCGACCTGCCTGCCGCACAACCCGCCATTGCCGGGCCGACACCTGGCCCCAGCGAAACCTTCAACGAACCGGCGGCGGACGGTTACCTGATCGGTGGCTGTGCCTGGCGCCACCCGCAAGCCGATCCAGCGCGACCGGTGGTGATCATCAACGCCGCGACCTCGGTGCGCTGCCGTTATTACTTCCGTTTCGCCGACTACCTGTTCGCCAACGGCTTCGACGTGATGACTTACGACTACCGCGGCATCGGCGAGTCGCGCACGGGCTCCCTCAAGGGCTTCAAGGCGTCCTGGTCGGATTGGGCTGCGCTGGACTTCGAAGCCATGCTGCAACGAGCCCAGCGCGAGTTTCCCGAGCAGCCGATCGATGTCGTGGGCCACAGCTTCGGCGGTTGCGCCGTGGGCCTGGCGGCCTCTGCCGGGATGATCCGTCGCGTGGCCACCATGGGCGCACAGTTCGCTTACTGGCGCGACTACGAACCCAGGCTGCGCTGGCGCATGCTGGGCAAATGGCACGTGCTGATGCCCCTGCTGACCTGTCTCTACGGCTACTTTCCCGGCAAGCGCCTGGGTTGGATGGAGGACACCCCCGCCGGCGTGGTCAGCGACTGGTGCACCCCACACACGCGCTACGAAGGCCGCCCCAGCGGCCGCAGGCTCGCTGGAGAACGCAACGGCCAGCCCTTCGCCCAAGTCACGGCAGCGATCCTCGCCATCAGCCTCAGCGACGACCCCTTCGGCACCGTGCCGGCCATCGAACGCCTGCTGGCTTACTTCAGCAACAGTCCGCGCACTCACTTGCGCATCGCCCCGCAGGAAATCGGCGAAACCGAGGTCGGCCATTTCGCCTTCTTCCACAGCCGTTTCGACACGCGGCTCTGGCCCATCATCCTGGGCTGGCTGCGCCACGGCGAACTCGACAGCCGCAGCCCGGGACGAGTAATCCCACGCGCCTGAACCACCCTTCTCGCCCGGTGGCAGATGCCCCGGCCGGCATTTACTGGCATCCTTGGCCGCCTGAAAGGTCGCCGCTGTCTGGCGACCCACGCGACACACCTCCAAGCATCAAGGTAAGACGCCCATGGCATCTGCGAACAAGCAACACAAAAGGGCCCAGCGGGCGAAAACCAAGGCCAAGCAAAACCGCGCCAAGCGCACTGCACCGACCTCTGAGCTGGAACTGGACCCCAACGACAGCCGCATCGACTTCGAATCGGTGGACCTGACCGAACTGTTCGTGAAAATGCGCGATGCCGAAAAAACCAGCCAGCAGGCGCTGTGCACGGTCTTCCTCTCGGACCCGCTGCTGGAGCTGGTCTATGAGCAGGAAGGCGAACAGGGCGCCACGGACTTCATCCTTGCGGCGCTGATGGAGTACCGCAACTGGTCCACCGAGGCCGACGAGGCCACGGCCCTGGCCTGGATCGAGTCCGAGGCCTTCCAGGCCGACTACATGGCCGCATCCCAGGCACTGTTCAGCGCCGAAGGCTGAGTTTCATCCGGGCATGAAAAAGGGCGCATTCAGCAATGAATGCGCCCTTTTCCGTTTCAGCTAAACAGCCTGGCGTGATGCTCAGGCAGCTTCCAGCCGAGGGATTTCCATGCCGACGTTGGCACTGGCGAAGCCCAGGTCGCCGCTGGCAATGGATTGAGCCTTGTAGCCTTCACCGATCAGATCGCGAACGTGCATCTTGTTGTAGATGAAGCAGAACACAAAGTTGCTGAAGCCAAAGGTGAAGAAGCCCACGGCGAACATGATGGCAGCCCATTTCCAGTCGGAACGGAACAAGGCCGGAATGAAGCCGAAAAGGAGCACGGTCCATGAGAAGCCGACTGGCGCTACTTTCATGGCGCCGGTGTTCGGGTTTTTGAAGATAATTTTAGTGAACGCCATGCGCGTCTCCTTGCCGCCCTTTTTTGAGAGACCAATGGCCGGGCGATCACCATTGAACCCTGAATGCTCGTTCTTCGAGCCGGGACTGTCGGGCATGCCGCAGGCAGGCGCGGACAATCAGGAACCAGGGCTAGTGCGCACGGATCAAGGGAGAGAGGCGAAGACGGATTCAGAGCCCCGACAAGCATTCAGTCCCTTGCAATACAGCGCTATTCCTTAGCTCCTCTCACGCTGGCACGCAAGAGCTCTTATCGAAGAGCGCGCAGGCTACTATTTCGCCAGCGGGCTGTCCATGAAACGCCATGTAACAAGTCACAGTTCCGACAAAAAAGGCCACCGTCAATGCTGACAGCCATCTTTTTGCCGCTCAAACAGCCAAATTTTCAGCATCCCCGGCCGGGGCCTTCGTCGTTGCCTGGTAATACTGCTCGGCACTGATTTCGCTGAGTGTCGCGTAGCCGTCGTACTGGTAAAAACGCTGCTTATCCCGAGCATAGCGGTCCGCGACAAACTCCAGGCTGGCCAGGTCGATGCGCTTGGCACTCACCGGGCGCCGGCCACAGAACAGCTTGCGCGTGCCCAACTGCAAGAAATCCGGATGAGGAACCCTCACTTCTTCCGGGCTGAACTCCACCTCCAGCGCCTTGCCGGCAGAAAACATCTGCGTCGCGCTGAAGGCGTAGCTGCCCATGAAGCGCGTGTGGGCCGGGTCGAGGTTCCTTTTTCTTTCGCTGTAGTAGTACACCGCGCCCTTATCCCTGGCCCAGCCATGCCCGCAGGACTCGAAGCTGGCCAGATCCGCCTTACCCAGCGGCTCAGGCGCCTGGTAAAAGATCCTGTGGCAAAAAACCGTCCGGCCATCGGCCAGGTAAGGCCCGCCCAGGGCACGGTACTGGTCGACGGAGGCTGAAGAAAATCGCTCCGGCACCTGGGTCTCGGCACGATGAAAGGGGATCAGGTACAAGCCGTTGGCATCACCGCACAGGTGTGTGTCCAGCAGCTTGAAACTGCCGGCATCCAGACCATTGATAGCGCGACCATGAAAGTGCACCTGGTGCCCCAGCTCAAACCCCAAGCCGATGGCGCGCAGGGCTGGCGTTGTCGACGCTGACACGCTGGGCTCCTGCAGACGGTGCCACCAGTAGCCCTGCAACTGCGGGTGAGCCTCGAAGAACGCGGCCCACTCCTGCAGCATCCCGTCATCGATCACCCCACCCGAACCGAGAGGACCGTGCTTGTCGCCCACCAGCACCGGCGAGTGGTGGTGCTCACCGCGCTCCAGCTGGGTTACCACAAAGCTCTGCACATCCACATCCAGCGGCTTATTGAACAGGTAGGCGCGATGCTCGTCGGCGTAGTAATGGAATCCCAGGTGACGAAAACTCGGGGCGTGGGCTCCACGCAGGCGGGTGCCATTGCAGTAGACAAACTGGTCATCCACGGCCACGTACGGGTCCGGAGTTTCACTGCGGCTCAAGACTCGGCCGGCAGCATCGAACACGGACTGAACGCGATTCAGCAGGCGAAAGTCGCCGACATAGCGCAGGTTTTTTCCGGTCAGGAAGTAGGCCCGCTGTGCGTCCTTGGCGTAGCGCTCGTTGAGCACACTGAAGGTGGCCAGATCGACGTTGTCGATGCGGTAGAAATACTCGTAGGCAATGCTTGAGCCCTGCTGCGCCTGGACGATCACCGAATGCCCGTCGGTGCCCCAGCGCTGGGCCAGCATCTGAAAGCCCTGCGGATTGGCTATCGGCAACGGCGAGCCGTCCTTCTGGTGCAGCGGCACACCGCCCCGACAGACCTGATCGTTGATCACCTGATAAGCCGGATGGTTGCTGCCACGCACCCGGTCCTCGGCGCTGGCGATCGCCCGTGCGCCCAGGAAGACCTTGGCCCCGTCACTGAACAGCACCGCGGATGAAGGCCAGTTCTCCGGCACCGGGTGCAGCAGTGCCAGGCGCTCAGGCTGTGCGCCCTCGATCACCGCCAACCCGTAGTCGTGACAAAAGTAGGCACGCTGCTGATCGCACCAATGGTCATGGCCCAGGCTCCGCAACCCGCGGCACACACGCATCGGCAACGTCTGCAACGGGTGGTAGCCATAACGGGCGAAGTAGCGGGGCAAGCCATAATAGTCGGCCCGCGCATCACGCAGCAGGTGCCGATGAACACGATGGCGCCAGAGCGGTTCGCCCTCTACCAGGAGGGAAACCGGGAACTGCTCGGCCGCGGCCTGAGAAGCCTGCTCAGCCGGCGTCCGCCCTTCAAGCTGCAGCATGAGGTAGACGTCCCGGGCGCGCTCTTCCACCAACAGCGCGCCCTCCACGAAGGCGAACCCCTGATGCCACTCAAGGTCGAGCATTTCCCACTCGGCAAAATCCATGTCCAAGTCCTTCATCGCTGCATCCCAAGCTGACCGAGCGGTGGATTATCAGTAGGCAACCTACCAGCGTAAAGCGCCCCGTCGCCAGACCGCGACTGAGCATCAGCCCGCCACAAACAGACACGCCAAATTGCATTCGGACATGAAAAAGGCCGCGGTCATCTCTGAGCGCGGCCTTTTTTACAAGCAGTGGAGCAAACCGTCAGCTCAGCGCCAGGGCACCATTGCGCTCGGCCTTGCGCCGACGGGCCACCAATAGGCCCGCAGCGATGACGATGACACTCAGCAGGCCGGTGGCGAGGATCTCCACCCGATGCTCTTCCTGGAACAGCATGATGCCCAGGATCGCGACGATGAACACGATCACCGCGTAGGTCAGGCCAGGGAACAGCCACATGCGGAAGGCGATTTTCTCACCGGCGGCCATGCGCTTCTGGCGCATGCGCAGTTGCGATACGGCAATCACCAGGTACACCAGCAAGGCGATGGCGCCGGAACTGGCCAGCAGGAACTCGAACACCGCAGCCGGAGCTACATAGTTGGCGAACACCGCAAGGAAGGCTGCTGCAGTGGACAGGATCACCGCCCAGTAAGGCGTGCCACTGGCATTGGTGCGCTTGGCGACCGCTGGAGCATCGCCCCGCTTGCCCAGGGAGAAGAGCATGCGCGAGGCGGTGTAGAGCGCCGAGTTCAGGCAACTGGTCACCGCCACCAGCACCACCAGATCAACGATCAGCTTGGCGTTGGGGATGCCCATGCGATCGAGCACGGTCTGGTAGGAGCCAACCTGGGCCAGGCTTGGGTCGTTCCACGGCACCAGAGCCACAACGATGAAGATCGACACCAGATAGAACAGACCAATCCGCCAGATCACCGAGTTGGTGGCCTTGGAGATCTGTTTGCCCGGGTTATGGGATTCCGCCGCAGCGATGGTGACGATCTCGGTGCCCATGAAGGAGAACATGGTGGTCAGCATGGCGGCCAGCACCGCGCCCATGCCGTTGGGCATGAAGCCCTGGGTGTCCACCAGATGCGAGACGCCGCTGACCTGGCTGTTGGGCAGCAAGCCGCAAATGGCCGCCAGGCCGAGGATCACGAAGCCGATGATGGCCACGACCTTGATCAGGGCAAACCAGAACTCGAATTCGCCATAGTTCTTCACGCTGAACAGGTTGGTGGCGGTCAGCAGCAGGGTAATCACCAGGGTAAAGACCCAGATCGCCACGTTGGGGAACCAGGCATGCAGGATGGTTGCAGCGGCGTTGGCTTCCAGCGGGATCACCAGCACCCAGAACCACCAGTACAGCCAACCGATGGTGAAACCGGCCCAGTGGCCAATGGCGCGATCGGCGTAGGTCGAGAACGACCCGGTATCCGGCGAGGCGACGGCCATTTCCGCCAGCATGCGCATCACCAGTACCACCAGGGTACCGGCGGCGGCATAAGCCAGCAGCACGGCCGGACCGGCCTCGGCGATAGCGTGGCCGGAGCCGACGAAGAGACCCGCGCCGATAACGCCGGCGATCGACAGCATGGTCACATGCCGTGGTTTGAGCCCCTGCTCGAGGTCATTGGAGAGTTGCGTACCGCTCATGAAAAGCACCTTTGCAACGAAAAAAGAGTAACTCCACCCGGTCTGCATTCGTTCTCGTAAAAAGAATTCAACAGGGCGTTCTTTATTTCGTACGCAAGAATTGCGCCAAAATGTTACAGAGTCCCGGGCAATAGGGGTTGGCGAGCCGACCGATGGAAATCCCAAGTCATTGAGAACAATGGCATTTCGCCATTTCGTTACCGGGTGACTCACTTTGTAGGACGAAACAATGCACCAGAAACACACCCCCAAAGTGCCTGATGCACAATTAGCAAGCAGATCCGTGACCTTTGGCCCGTTAACCCTTCCAACACCCGGCCAAAGCTGGCACCATCGCGCCTTTTTTTACGCGACACCTACCGGATTTCAGGCGGTTTCTGGGTTCAAACGGGCGTTCGGTTGTTGATGGGGCGACAGTCTTCTGTGCTGATGCGACAACCTGCCACACGCCGTCTGTTTACCTCCGGTAGCGCTGTTGGCTGCGATTCGAACCCTATGCTAGCTTGGCGCCTCGCCAGGAAGGCCGCCAACAGCAGGAGCACAATGAACTCTATGAGGACCGCACATGGCTGAGGCCACGCCCGCGCTTGAAATCCGCAACTTGCACAAACGCTACGGCTCTCAGGAGGTACTCAAAGGTATCTCGCTGACCGCACGCGACGGTGACGTGATATCGATCCTGGGTTCCTCCGGCTCCGGCAAGTCCACTTTCCTGCGTTGCATCAACCTGCTGGAAAACCCGCACCAGGGCCAGATCCTGGTGGCCGGCGAAGAGCTCAAGCTCAAGGCCGCGAAAAACGGCGAGCTGGTGGCCGCCGACGGCAAGCAGATCAACCGACTGCGCAGCGAAATCGGTTTCGTCTTCCAGAATTTCAATCTCTGGCCGCACATGAGCGTCCTCGACAACATCATCGAGGCACCGCGCCGGGTGCTGGGCCAGAGCAAGGCCGAGGCCATCGAAGTGGCCGAGGCGCTGCTGGCCAAGGTCGGCATCGCCGACAAGCGCCACGCCTACCCGGCCCAACTGTCCGGCGGCCAGCAGCAACGCGCCGCCATCGCCCGCACCCTGGCGATGCAACCCAAAGTCATCCTGTTCGACGAGCCGACCTCGGCCCTGGACCCGGAAATGGTCCAGGAAGTCCTCAATGTGATCCGCGCCCTGGCCGACGAAGGCCGTACCATGCTGCTGGTCACCCATGAAATGAGCTTTGCCCGCCAGGTCTCCAGTGAAGTGGTGTTCCTTCACCAGGGCCTGATCGAAGAGCAGGGATCGCCACAGCAGGTCTTCGAGAACCCGCTTTCGGCACGCTGCAAACAATTCATGTCCAGCAACCGCTAACGGAGCTACACGCATGCAGAGCTATAAGAAGATCCTCCTGGCCGCTGCCGTCACTCTGGCTTTCAGCGCCAGCGCTGCCGCCGAAACCCTGAAAATGGGCATCGAGGCCGCCTACCCACCGTTCAACAACAAGGATGCCAGCGGCCAAGTGGTCGGCTTCGACAAGGACATCGGCGACGCCCTGTGCGCCAAGATGAAAGTCGAATGCACCGTGGTCACTTCCGACTGGGACGGCATCATCCCGGCCCTGAACGCGAAGAAGTTCGACTTCCTGATCTCCTCGCTGTCGATCACCGACGAGCGCAAGCAAGCGGTGGACTTCACCGACCCGTACTACTCCAACAAGCTGCAGTTCATTGCGCCCAAGGCCAAGACCGAGTTCAAGACCGACAAAGCCTCGCTCAAAGGCAAGATCATCGGCGCGCAACGGGCGACCCTGGCCGGCACCTGGCTGGAAGACCAACTGGGCGACGACATCACCATCAAGCTCTACGACACCCAGGAAAACGCCTACCTGGACCTGACGTCTGGCCGCCTGGACGCGATCCTGGCCGACAAATACGTCAACTACGAGTGGCTCAAGAGCGAAGCCGGCAAGCCTTACGAGTTCAAAGGCGATCCGGTTGAAGAAAGCGACAAGATCGGCATTGCCGTACGCAAGAAAGATCCTCTGCGCGAGAAGCTGAACGCCGCCCTGAAGGAAATCGTGGCCGACGGCACTTACAAGAAGATCAACGACAAGTACTTCCCGTTCAGCATCTATTGATACTGACTTGCCTGACCGGCGCTCGCCCCCTGGGCGCCGGTCCTTAGCAAAGCCATCCAGACCCCATGAATATCGATCTCTACGGATTCGGCCCGGCGCTCGCCGCCGGCGCGCTGATGACCGTCAAGCTGGCCCTCTCGGCGTTATGCCTGGGACTGGTGCTCGGTCTGCTCGGCGCCTTGGCCAAGACTTCTCCGTACAAGCCGCTGCAATGGCTTGGCGGCGCTTATTCGACCCTGGTGCGCGGCGTTCCCGAGCTGCTCTGGGTCCTGCTCATCTACTTCGGCACGGTCAACCTGATGCGGGCCCTGGGCGAGTTCTTCGGCAACCCCGAACTTGAACTCAACGCCTTCGCCGCCGGGGTGATCGCCCTTGGCCTGTGCTTCGGCGCCTACGCCACCGAAGTGTTCCGCGGCGCGATCCTGGCCATTCCCAAGGGTCACCGCGAGGCTGGCATGGCCCTGGGCCTGTCGAAATGGCGGATCTTCACCCGGCTGATCATGCCGCAGATGTGGCGCATCGCCCTGCCGGGCCTGGGCAACCTGTTCATGATCCTGATGAAGGACACCGCCCTGGTGTCGGTGATCGGCCTGGAAGAAATCATGCGTCACTCGCAGATTGCAGTGACCGTTTCCAAGCAGCCGTTCACCTTCTACATGGTGGCCGCCTTCATGTACCTGGGCCTGACCGTACTGGCCATGACCGGCATGCACTTCCTGGAAAAACGCGCCGCTCGCGGCTTCGCAAGGAGCGCCCAATGAACTGGGAAGTGATCATCAAATGGCTGCCGAAACTGGCTCAGGGCGCGACCCTGACCCTGGAGCTGGTGGCCATCGCGGTCATCGCCGGCCTGTTGCTGGCGATCCCCCTGGGCATCGCCCGCTCATCACGGCTGTGGTACGTGCGCGCCCTGCCCTACGCCTACATTTTCTTCTTCCGCGGCACGCCGCTGCTGGTGCAGCTGTTTTTGGTGTACTACGGGCTGGCACAGTTCGATGCGGTGCGTGAAAGCGCTTTGTGGCCCTACCTGCGCGATCCGTTCTGGTGCGCCACCGTGACCATGACCCTGCACACCGCGGCCTACATCGCCGAGATCCTGCGCGGTGCGATCCAGGCCATTCCGCCGGGAGAAATCGAGGCCGCGCGGGCCCTGGGCATGTCCCGACCCAAGGCTTTGTTCTACATCATCCTGCCGCGCGCTGCGCGGATCGGCCTGCCGGCCTACAGCAACGAAGTGATCCTGATGCTCAAGGCCAGTGCCCTGGCCAGCACCGTGACCCTGCTGGAACTGACCGGCATGGCACGCACCATCATTGCCCGCACCTACCTGCCGGTGGAGATCTTCTTCGCCGCCGGGCTGTTCTACCTGGTGATGGCCTACGTTCTGGTACGCGGCTTCAAGCTGCTGGAACGCTGGCTGCGGGTCGACGCCTGCCAGGGACGCTGACCTTCCCCCGCTCCCGCGCGGGAGCGGGCCTGCCCGGACTCACCGCCCATGCCCTCGATCCTCCAAGGCCCCGCGCTGCTCGATCGTTTCCAGGCCCTGGACGGCTTCCTGCTTGAACACCAGATGCTCTGGCGCCCGCGTCCGTTCAACCATCTGCAACTGCCGTGGGAAACCGCTCATCCCGAACTGGCCCAGTGGTTGCGCCAGCGCTCCCTGGAAGACGCCGAAGCGGCCCACAACCACCCGGAGCAACTCCAGGCACCGGCGCCCTTTGCCCAACTGGCGGAACAGGCCCGAGCACTCGGCGCGGTGGGCGCACTCCCCATAAAGGCACTGCCCGCGCCAAACCAACGCCTCAAGGTCGACGTGCCCGGGCGCAAATGGCAGCAGATCGAAGCCTTCGCCACCTGCCTGCAATTCGACCGCACGCCGACTCACTGGCTCGACTGGTGCTCCGGCAAGGGCCACCTCGGCAGGCGCCTGCTGCAACCCGAGCAGCAACTGACTTGCCTGGAATACGACCCGGCGCTGATCGAGAGTGGCGAGCAACTGAGCCGGCACCACGGTTTGCCCGCCCGCCATCGGCAACAGGACGTGCTGGCCGATGACACGGCCCAGCACCTGCGCGCCGAGCACAGCCCGGTGGCCCTGCACGCGTGCGGCGATCTGCATGTGCGCTTGATCCAGCTGGCCAGCCAGCAGGGTTGTCCACAGCTGGCCATTGCCCCCTGCTGCTACAACCGCACCCGCGCCAGCCGCTACCAGGGCTTATCCACAGCCGCGCTGGCATCAGGCCTGGAACTGTCCCTGGAAGACCTGGCCCTGCCCATGAGCGAAACCGTCACTGCCGGCGCCCGAGTCCGGCGCCAGCGCGACACTTCCATGGCCCGGCGCCTGGCATTCGACCTGCTGCAACGGCAAGTGCGTGGCCTCGACGAATACCTGCCGACACCCTCCCTGCCCAGCCACTGGCTGGACAAACCCTTCGCCGACTACTGCCGCGACCTCGCCGCCCTCAAGGACTTATCCACAGTCGATTGCCAGGATTGGGCCGCGCTGGAAGTCGCCGGCTGGCAGCGCCTGGCCCAGGTGCGCAACCTGGAACTGCTGCGGGGCCTGTTCCGCCGCCCCCTGGAATTGTGGCTGGTGCTGGATCGCGGGCTGTTTCTGCAAGAGCAGGGCTATGCCGTGCGCCTTGGAACCTTCTGCGAAGCCCCCTTGACCCCGCGCAATCTGCTGCTGCTGGCAGAGCGCCGGTAACCGCCTGCGCCGACCCAGGCCCGTTGTGCATAACCACTGCGGCCAGTGACCTCACTAACGGACATCGGACACCCCATGGGAAACCCGCACCCCATTGAAAGTCGCCGATCACGCCGGGGGATGCCCCTCAACTTCACGAAAGAAAAAAACCAAGCTCATTACGCCTACTAGTCTCTAAGGCGAGCTGGACATGTGCAGCACTCAAGCCACAGCTCTGGCGCAACTAAAGCGGTCATTTTTCGACAGGAAGTCGCCAAGTCCACCCACACATACAGGGAGTTAACCATGAACGTCATAGACCCTCAGTCACACACCTACGAAACCCTGCAAAAGGGGTTCAACTTGCGCTGGCCGCCCAGTATCGAACAGGGCGCACAGCGGATTTATGTATGTACAACACCCGATGAAGTTCTGGCGGCAGCCAATACAGCACTGCGTGATGGCTATCGCATCACAGTGCGCAGTGGCGGCCACTGCTACGAGGGTTTTGTTTCCAACAAGTTGAGCGGCGAGACAGAAAGCCTGGCAATTATCGACATCGGTGAAATGAAAGGCCTGAAGTACGACGAAAGCCAATCCATCACGTCTCCCTGGGACAGCCAGAACAAGCAGTATCGATTCATGGCATTGACCGGCAATCAGAACTGGGACGGTTACCTGTCGCTGTACAAGCAGGCCGGGCGCACCATTCCTGGCGGCTCATGCTATTCGGTCGGTTTGGGCGGGCACATCAGCGGCGGCGGTTACGGTTTGTTATCGCGCCTTCAGGGCTTGACCGTGGACTGGGTAACCGGCGTCGACATGCTTGTGCCTGTGGAAAACTCGCGGCAACTGAAGTTCCGGCATGTTCGCGCAGACAGTCCATCAAACGAAGACAAGGCATTGTTTACCGCCTGTTGCGGGGCCGGCGGTGGCAACTTCGGCATCATCATCGGCTACTACTTCGACCAACTCCCCCAAGCCCCGCAAAAAGCCTACTGGATTCCCCTGGCCTACCCGTGGAAAGAGCTGATTCCCAACTTCTCGAACTTCCTGCGAGCCTATTGGCAATGGTTCTCGGATAACGACGCCAACGCGACCAGCCCGGTGGAAGGCGTAGGCAACGGCGGATTGTTCACCCTGCTGAAACTGAACCATGTGGATACCTCCGACCATGTGGTGCTGGCGATCCAATACACCGGTCCTAATGGCCTGGTCGGCGGCGCAAACGATATACCGCTCAACGACTTCATCAGCAAGATGAATGCCGCGGCGGGCATTACGCCGACCCTCCATGACGGTTTCATCGCACCCAACATTGCACCGCTCAGGCACCCGCTTGCCGGCAGGAAGTTCAGAGGGGCGGTGGCTGAACACACCGCGATGGATTGGCTATACGTCACTCAAATGATCAACGGCTCGGGCAACAATCAGCGGGGCAAATACAAGTCTGATTATCAGGTCGAACAATTCTCCGAGCAGGCCTGCAACGCGTTGCTGACCCACCTGACCGAAGCTACGCCAGACAAGCGCTTCAGCCAGTCCCTGGTACAGATCGACTCCTACGGCGGGGCGATCAATAAAAAGGGCATGGGAACCACCGCCGTTCCTCAAAGAAGCTCACTGCTTAAAACCCAATACCAGACGTACTGGACCCATGCTGCCGATGACTCGGTGCAACTAGCCTGGATTCGCAACATCTTCAATGCCGTGCACGGCGGCAAGCCGAAAAGACCCGCCTACGATGGCTGCTATATCAACTACCCCGATGTCGACATGAAGTACACCGATGCGGGCGCTGTAGACCCCAACTGGTTGAACTTGTACTACGGCTGGAACACACAACTCATCAACACACTTTGCAACCTGAAGGCCTCAATTGACCCCAACAACCTGTTTCGTCATGAAATGTCCATCCCGGCCACAAAGGCCGACTAGGTTCCGGCCCGGACCCAACGCAGGGGCCTAACCACAGCGTGCTCGGTCGAGCCTCCCGGCAGCCGTGCGCCATTGGCTTGATGAGCAGGCTGTGCGTTTCTGCGACAGGCTGTCGCGACCTGTGGATAAGTCTGTTGATGGAATCCTGACAAAGCCTTGTAATGCATGGCGCTGGAGCCCCTTCACAGGCTGGTCATTTTTTGTTCACAAAATAAAAGCCCGAAAAAACAGCCAGTTGCATAAAGATGAGAACGGCTCCACAAATCCGACAGTTCCCGACCCTGGCAACCCATCCGTTGTGCATAAACACCTGAGCGAACGGGCATAACGACCTTCGCTCAGGTGCCTTGCAACGACCTCAGGCAAGGGCCTGATACCGGCTCCTACTCATCGGCCCGCGCCGGAATCCACCACTCTTCGCCTCGGGCCGTGCTGATGTATTCCGGCCAGCGGAAGTCGTGGGGTACCTGGAAGTCCTTGGGCAGCAGCGGCGCCTGCCAGCGACTGCCGCCGATGCCGCCACCGGTGCGCTCGATGAACTCGGCCTTGGCCGCGCTGAGCAACGCCTCGTCGGTGAGCAGGTCCACCAGAGTCGCGGCAATGGTCTTGGCGGCGACCTCGATCATCGGATCGATGGTCTGGCGGATGCCCCCCAGGGCGTTGGACACCCAGTCCGGATAGACCGTCCCCGACGGCGCGCTGAGCATCGGTCGGGCCACCAGCAGGCGCACGGTCGGGCAGTGCCAGGTGTATTCCGGGTAGTCGTCGGAGGTCAGGTAGTTCTGCCAGGCCGGCATCTGCAGACGCATCTGGCGCTCGCATTCCTGGGGCTCGATCAAGGCTTCGGTGGCCGGCAGGAAGGGTCGTTCCATGGCTTCCAGACCGAGGTTGCGCTGGATCTCGCGGGCGATTTCTCGGGCTTCTTCGTCCCACTGCGGGGCGCCCACCGCCGCCAGGTTGTCGTAGGTGGCCTGGGCCATGACGTGGTTGGGCAGGCCGCCCCGGGACTTGCAGACCCAGGTCTTTTTCCAGCGACAACCGGTGGCCATGGCCGCGGCAGCGGCGTTGTTGTCCATCACTTGGGAGATGGTTTCAGCCTGTTCGATGGAGTCGCAACGCAGCAGGTACTGGATCTGCGACAGGTGCGGCGGCAGGTTGTCGGCGGTGGCCTGGCCGGCGGTGAGGATCGCCTCGTTGTAGCTCCACAGGCCGGTGAACGGCAGGGTCGAGCGGCGTAGGCTTTCGTTGAGGGTATAGAAATGCACCAGGGCATCGTTGGCCCCCGGAGCCCGGGCCGCCAAGTGATTCTGCGGAATGGGGCTGTAGCGGTCGGCAGCGATCCAGTTCTGCGGGTCTTCGCAGGTGAAGCTGTAGATGTAGGCGTAGGCGATGCCGCAGTGGGTGTCCCAGGTGGTGGTGTTGTTCAGCGGCAACATGTAGGTGGGGTGAAAGCTGATGGCGGCGTCGAGGTCGTCGTAATAACCCTTGGCGGCGTGGACCGGCTTGGAGGCGCGGAGCTTTTCCGCCGGCTCGCCGAAGAACCTGATGCTGCCCTGCAAGCCGAATTCCACCATGGTCGCCTTGGCCGCCAGGGCCCCACCGAGGGCGCTGATGCCCAGGGCCGAGTGCGGATCGGTGTGCCCCGGGGCGAAACGCGACAGGCCGTCCCGGGGCTGTTTGCGAGTGGTGGCCGCCTGGCAGTTGCCGGGCACCGCATCGTACTCGCCATAGGTGGCCAGCAGCGGTCCCTGGCCTTGGGTAAAGGTGGCGCAGAAGGCCGTGGGCATGCCGCCACTGCCGCGCTCGACGATGAAACCCTCGGCCTCCAGCAGCTCGACATACCAGGCGCAGGACTTGTATTCACGGAACGCCGGCTCGGCGTAATGCCAGATGATCTGGTGCCAGTCCGACAGTTGCTGGCGGTGGCGTTCAACCCAATCGAGAGCGAATTCTTTGTAGCGGGACATCCGCGGCACTCCTGGTTATCCAGGTTCCGGCCGGCCGCTGCCAGGACGCCTCGGCGCCCGCGCAAGACCTGCAGGACCTCTTGTTGTTATAGGGATGGTCCGGTCGGTTGCAGCCCGGATCGAGGTCCAGTATTGGTGAAGCGGTGATGACATCAATCGAATTTTTTCGCCAGCAATGTCAAAGAAAATTGACCAGTTCGGTGCCGCCACGGCCCATACTGCGACGCGGCCAGCCCCTCTCGGGGTCCTGCCTGGGCAGCATCCTGGCACCGGCCGGTTCCCTTCGAAGACAGGTTTCCTTGACCCGGAGTTTGCATGCGCTATCCCTCGATCACTGCCCTGCGCGCCCTCGACGCCGTGGCCCGGCTCGGTAGCGTGACCGCTGCCGCCCAGCAGTTGAGCCTGACCCGCAGCGCCATCAGCCACCAGATCATCAGCCTCGAACAGAGCCTGGGTTTTGCCCTCACCGAACGGGTGGGACGCGGCATCGGCCTGACCTATCAGGGCGAGTGCTATGCCCGGGAAGTGCGGCGCATCCTGGCGGATATCCAGGACGCCGGACGGCGCTTCGACGGCCTGGCGGTGTCGGGCAAATTGCGCATCAGCTGCAACCCGGGGTTCGCCAGTTTCTGGCTGTGCAATCACATCAACGGCTTCCTGCGCCAATACCCCCAGGTGCAGTTGCAGGTGGTCAGCCCTCGGGCCCAGGACGACACCAGCGACGCCGAGGCCGACCTGTTCATCGCCTATGGCATCGGCGACTGGCCGGGGCTGCTGGTGGAGCAGATCGTCACCCTGCGCTATTCACCGGTCTGCAGCCCGCGCCTGATCCATGCCATCGGCGGCCTGAAGAGCCCGCTGGACCTCAAGGACTTCCCGTTGATCCACATGAGCGACACCAGCGACTGGCGGGTCTGGCTGGCGGCCGCCGGTGCCAGCCAGGTCAACCCTGACCGTGGCATTACCTTCTCCGACGCCCATTGCGCGCAGTCCGCCTGCATCGCCGCCCAGGGCGTGGCCATCGGCGACAACCTGCTCAGCGGCGACGCCCTGGCCCGGGGGCTGCTGGTGCGCCCGTTCGATATCAGCATCAGCGCCCTGCGCGGTTATTTCCTGGTGATCGATCCGGCCAAGGCCGAGCGGCCGGCGGTCCAGGCGTTCAGCGACTGGCTGAAAAACCAGCTGCAGATCAGTGCCCAAAGCATCAGTGACAACCCGCTGATCGACCCTTGAAGGGGGCAACGACTGGGAAATTTCACTCACCAATGAGGCAAAAATTATTCCATTGATGTGGCGTTGCTTTTCACAATAATGAGTCCACCACCTGCTGCACACACAATAAAAACTCAATCGTGCAGGTGGGTTTCCGGGAGATCTCTGTAGTGTCCAGTAGCCCCTCGACTCAACTCAGCGCCCAAGGAATCAGCCAGTATTACGGCAACTTCACTGCCCTGGACGGCATCGATCTGGACGTTCGCCAAGGCGAATTCCTCACCCTGCTGGGCCCTTCCGGCTCAGGCAAGACCACCCTGTTGATGATCCTCGCGGGCTTTCTCACCCCCAGCGCCGGCAAGCTGCTGGAGCGTGGCATCGACATCAGCCGGCGCCCGGCAGAGAAACGCAACTACGGCATGGTGTTCCAGGGCTACGCCCTGTTCCCGCACATGAGCGTGGCCGACAACGTCGCCTACCCGCTGCGCATTCGTGGGGTGAAGGCCGAGGAGCGCCAGCGCCGGGTCAAGCACATCCTCGAAGTGGTGGGCCTGGGAGCTCACCTGCACAAGAAACCTTCCGAGCTGTCCGGCGGCCAGCAGCAACGGGTGGCCATCGCCCGGGCTCTGGTATTCGAACCGGACATGTTGCTGCTGGACGAGCCGCTGTCGGCCCTGGACAAGAACCTGCGCGAACAACTGCAGACCGAGCTGCAGCGCATCCACCGCCAGGTCGGCACCAGCTTCGTCTTCGTCACCCACGACCAGGGCGAAGCCCTGGCCCTGTCGACCCGGATCGCCATCTTCAACCAGGGACGGCTGGCGCAGATCGACACCCCGGAAGCCATCTACGACCGGCCGAAAAACCGCTTCGTCGCCGAGTTCCTCGGCAAGATGAACCTGTTTCCGCTGCAGGGCCTCTCCCGCAACGGCAGCCAGGCCAGCGGGCGCTTTGGCGACAGCCCGCTGCACGCCACCACAAACGGGGAAATCAGCAGCCAGCCGCAGTTGCTGGCGGTGCGTCCGGAACACATGACGCTGCACACCGAGCGACCGCAAGCGGGCGAGCACAACGTGCTGCCCGCCTGCCTCGGTGACCGGGTGTACCAGGGCTCCAGCACCCACCTGGCGCTGAATATCAGCCCGGAACTGGCGCCGGTGAACCTTTCGGTGCCCGGCGATCATCCCGGCGCCCGCTTGCCCAGTGGCACCCCGGTGTGGCTGAGCTGGCCGGTGCGCCACAGCTTCCTGCTGGAAGCCTGAACCGGCCACGCTCTCTGTCGATCGTTTTCGTAGAAAGCCAATAACAATATCGGCCGGCGCCTTGCACGTCGGCCTCGCGAGGACTTGCCCCATGAGCCAGCACCATCAACGCGACTGCATCGAAATCCTTATCGAAAAAGCCCGTGGCGGGCAGGTCAGCCGCCGCACTTTCATCCAGGCCATGGGGCTGCTGGCCGCAGTGCCCCTGGCGCTGCGCAGTGGCATCAGCTGGGCGGCGGACAAACCCCTGGTGGTGGTCAACTGGGGCGGCGATGCGCTCAACGCCTTCCGCAGTGCCTGGACCGACAGCTTCACCCAGAGCACCGGCATCCCGGTGCGCATCGACGGCGCCGGCCCCACCGAAGGGGCGATCCGTTCGCAGCTGGCCAGTGGCCGGCCGAGCTGGGACGTGGTGGACGTGGACAGCTACAGCGCCATGACCCTGGGCCGCGACAAGGTCCTCCAGCCCCTGGACTACAGCGTGGTGCAACGGGATCTGGTGGCCCCGGAGCTGTCCCACGAACACGGCGTCGCCGGTTACCTGTTCAGCTACGTGATCGCCTGGACAGTCAGAAATACGGCAACAACGGCCCCAAGGATTGGGCGGATTTCTGGAACGTGGAGAAATTCCCCGGCAAGCGCACCCTCTACAAGTGGATGAACGGCATGCTCGAGGCTGCGCTGCTGGCCGACGGCGTGGCCGCTGACCAGCTGTACCCGCTGGACGTGCCTCGGGCCTTGCGCAAGATCGATGAACTCAAGCCCCACGTCCTTTCATTCTGGGGCTCGGGCGCCGAAAGCCAGCAGTTGATGATCGAAGGCGAAGCCTCCATGGGCGCCATCTGGCACACCCGCGCCACCCTGCTCCATGAGGACAGCGAGGGCCGCATCAAGTGGGGCTTCGACAATGCCTTCCTCAACGCCAGCAGTTGGGGCGTGCTCAAGGACAACCCGGCAGGCGCCGCGCCGGCCATGCAGTTCATCCAGCACGCCTTGCAGCCCGCCGGGCAGCTGAAGCTGTTCGAAGCCCTGGGCAACGGCCCGTCCAACGCCGCCACGCAACAGTTGATGAGCGCCGAACAGCGGGAGATCAACTGCGCCTCCGAAGCCAACATGAAGAAGCAGATCTTCCTCAACACCCAGTGGTACGCCGACCACTACTCCAGCACCCTGGAGCAGTACCTGACCCACCTGTCCAAGTGAGCCGTCGACCATGAGTGCAACCCGAACCGCACGCCTGGAACGCAGCCTGCTGCTGTTTCCCCTGCCGTTGCTGCTGGTGGTGTTCTACCTGTTACCGTTCTTCGGCGTGGTGAGCTGGAGCTTCACCCTGCCCGAGCCCGGGATTGAGCAGTACCAGCGCATCGCCACGGACCCGGCGATCCACGACATGCTCCTGCGCACCCTGCGCCTGTGCCTGACCGTGAGCCTGCTGGCCCTGGTGATCGGCTACCTGCTGGCCTACTGCTGGGTGTTCAGCCCGCCGTTCTGGCAGCGCATGGTGGAAATCTGCGTGTTCATCCCGTTCTGGATCTCGGTGCTGGTGCGGGCCTTCGGCTGGCTGATCGCCCTGCGCAGCAACGGCGTGGTCAACGACAGCCTGCTGTCCCTGGGCTGGATCGATCACCCCTTGCAACTGACCCGCAACGAACTGGGGGTGGTGATCGGCATGCTGCACTTCATGATCCCCTATGCGCTGTTCCCGCTGCTGTCGAGCATGCGCCAGCTGGATCAACGGGTGCTGCTGGCCTCCCGCGGCCTGGGGGCCGGTGCGCTGCGGACCTTCTGGCAAGTGCTGCTGCCCCAGACCCTGCCGGGGCTGCTGGGGGCCTTCATCATGGTGTTCGTGTTCTGCCTGGGCTTTTTCATCACCCCGGTGCTGCTGGGTGGCGGGCAGACGGTAATGATCGCCGAGTACGTGTTCCTGCAGATGTTCCAGACCAGCAACTGGGGTCTGGGCGCGGCCCTGAGCCTGGTGCTGCTGACCCTGGTCAGCGCGCTGATCTGGCTGCTGCTGCGCATCACCCGTGTCAATCGACTGGTGGGTTGAGGTCACTATGAATACACATCGCACTGCATTGAGTACCCGGCTGATCGCCGTGGTCGCCATGGCCTTCATGCTGTTCCCGCTGCTGACGGTGATCCCGGTGTCCTTCACCGCCAAGCGCTACCTGTCGATGCCCGAGGGCAACTGGTCGCTGCGTCACTACGAGGCATTGCTGAGCAACCCCGACTGGCTGTCGAGCATCGGCCAGAGCCTGGCCATCGCCAGTGCCACCAGCCTGATCGCCACCTTGCTGGCGGTGAGCTTCAGCCTCGGCATCTGGTACCTGCGCTCGCGTCTGGCAACCCTGCTGATCGGCCTGGTGCTGCTGCCCATGGCCATTCCGCCGGTGATCTCGGCGCTGGTGCTGTACTTCATGGAAACCAACCTCGGGCGCATCGCCCCGGGCTGGGGCTACGACACCCTGCCCGGGGTGGTGATCGCCCACGTGGTGATGGTGGTGCCCTATGGCGTGGTGACCATGCTGGTGGCCCTGAGCCAAGTGGACCGGCGCATCGAGCTGGCCTCGCGCAACCTGGGGGCCAGCCTGATGCAGACCACCTTCCTGGTGATGCTGCCGAACCTCAAGCTGGGGATCTTCTCCACCGCGCTGCTGAGCTTTGCCCTGTCCTGGGAGGAGGTGGCGGTGACCCTGTTCATCACCAGTGTCGACGTCAACACCCTGCCCCGGCGGATCTGGAGCGGCCTGCGGGATAACGTCGATCCTAGCGTGGCGGCGATCTCGGTGCTGCTGATCGGCCTGACCCTGCTGGTGCTCATGGGCCGCCTGGCCCTGCAGTACGCCGCCCAGCGCCGCGCCCGCTCCTGATTGCCCCCTGTGGCGAGGGAGCAAGCGGCCTCGCCACACAGCCCCTCCACAGCCCTCCCCCGCGTCCGGCTATTCGCCACCGAGCTGACCGAAGTCATGCCTAGTCCCCCCGGTTTTGTCCGATAGTGCGCAGCTCGCTCACTCGGTTGCCCAGGCTCTTCTAGACTCAACGGGTGGTCGTATTCGGAACTGAGCAAGTCGCTTTCGTGCGGATCAATCAGAGGCAGCGTGTCAAGCTGCCCTTTATGCCCTGAACAGGTGCGGCAACGACCGCACCGGGTACAACAAGATACCCATTCAGGGTGCATGGCCAACGGCCTGAAACGCCGCGCTACCGTGACGTGGCAACAAGTGCCGCAGCCGACACTTTCGGACAGCCGACAACCACCAGGTTTGTCCGTGACCGTGAGGAATTGCTGTATGCCTGATGAAACACTGCATCTGCCGTTGATCCACACCCTGCTGGAGCGTCACAAAGGCTCCCCGGGTGCGCTGTTGCCGATTCTCCACCAGATCCAGGAAGAGCTCGGCTACATCCCCGATCTGGCCGTCCCCGAAATCGCCCATGCACTCAATCAGAGCCAGGCGGAAGTGCGCGGGGTGATCAGCTTCTACCATGATTTTCGTACCGCACCGCCGGCGCGCCACATCCTGCGCCTGTGCCGCGCCGAGTCCTGCCAGAGCCGCGGCGCCGAGCAGCTGGCGGCGCAACTGCGCGCACGCCTGCAACTGGATGACCACGGTAGCAGCGCCGACGGCTCCATCAGCCTGCGGCCGGTGTACTGCCTGGGGGCCTGTGCCTGTTCGCCGGCCCTGGAGCTGGACGGACAGTTGCATGCCCGGGTCAGCGCCGAACGTCTGGATGCGCTGCTGGACAGTTGCCGGGAGGACGCGTGATGCCAAGCCTCTATCTGCCCTGTGATTCCCTGGCCCGGGCCGTGGGCGCCGACGCGGTGGCCGACGCCATCGCCGCCCAGGCCGAGCAGCACCAACTACCGCTGCAACTGCAACGCACCAGCTCCCGTGGCCTGTACTGGCTGGAACCGCTGCTGGAAGTCGATACCCCGGACGGACGCCTGGGCTTCGGCCCGGTGAGCGTCGCCGACGTACCCTCGCTGCTGAACGCCCTGCAAGACGCTCCCGCCAGCCATCCCCTGGCCCTGGGCCGGGTGGAAGACCTGCCCTACCTGAAGAGCCAGCAACGCCTGCTGTTCGCCCGCGCCGGCATTACCCGGCCGCTGTCCCTGGCGGACTATCGGGCCCACGGCGGCTTCGAGGGCCTGAGCCGCGCCGTCGCCCTGGGCGGTGACCAGACCGTGGCCGCGGTGCTCGACTCCGGCCTGCGGGGCCGCGGCGGCGCGGCCTTCCCCGCCGGGATCAAATGGCGCACCGTGCGCGACACGCCGCAGCAGCAGAAGTACGTGGTGTGCAACGCCGACGAGGGCGACTCCGGCACCTTCGCCGACCGCATGCTGATGGAAGGCGACCCGTTCCTGCTGATCGAAGGCATGGCCATTGCCGGTATCGCGGTCGGCGCCAGCTACGGCTACATCTACGTGCGCTCGGAATATCCCCAGGCGGTGGCGACCCTGCGCGAAGCCCTGGAAATCGCCCGGGATGCCGGTTATCTCGGGGCCAATGCCGGCGGTAGCGGCCAGGCGTTCGACATGGAGGTGCGGGTCGGTGCCGGGGCTTATATCTGCGGCGAAGAAACCGCCCTGCTGGACTCCCTGGAAGGCAAGCGCGGCATCGTTCGCGCCAAGCCGCCGATCCCGGCGCTGCAAGGCCTGTTCGGCCAGCCGACCCTGGTGCACAACGTGCTGACCCTGGCCTCGGTGCCACTGATCCTGGAAAAGGGCGCGCCGTTTTATCGCGACTACGGCATGGGCCGCTCCCTGGGCACCATGCCCTTCCAACTGGCGGGCAATGTGCGTCACGGCGGCCTGGTGGAACGGGCCTTCGGCCTGACCCTGCGCGAGCTGGTGGAAGGCTACGGCGGCGGCACCGCCAGCGGTCGGCCGCTGAAGGCTGCGCAAGTCGGCGGCCCGCTCGGCGCCTGGGTGCCCCCTGCACAGTTCGATACGCCGCTGGATTACGAAGCCTTCGCCGCCATGGGCGCGATGCTCGGCCACGGCGGTGTGGTGGTGGCCGATGACAGCCTGGACATGGCCCACATGGCGCGCTTCGCCCTGCAATTCTGCGCCGAGGAATCCTGCGGCAAATGCACCCCGTGCCGCATCGGCTCGACCCGCGGCGTGGAGGTCATCGACCGCCTGCTGGCAGCCCCCGATCAAGGCCGGCGCGATGAGCAGGCGCTGATCCTCAAAGACCTGTGCGACACCCTGCAATACGGCTCGCTGTGCGCCCTGGGCGGGATGACGTCCTATCCGGTGGCCAGCGCCCTGAAGCACTTTCCCGCCGACTTCGGTCTGCAGCCCTCGGAGGCCGACCAATGATCAGTATTTTCGACCCAGCCACAGACATCGACCTCAATGCCGTGGACTTCGGCACCCCAGCCCGCGACAGCCAGGTGCAAGTCAGCCTGAACATCGACGGACGCAACATCAGCGTGCCCCAGGGCACCTCGGTGATGCGCGCCGCCGCCCTGCTGGGCACCACCATCCCCAAGCTCTGCGCCACCGACAGCCTGGAAGCCTTCGGCTCGTGCCGCATGTGCCTGGTGGAAATCGACGGCATGCGCGGCTACCCGGCTTCCTGCACCACCCCGGTCAGCGAAGGCATGGTGGTGCATACGCAAACGCCAAAGCTGGCGACCCTGCGCCGCAACGTGATGGAGCTGTACATCTCCGACCACCCGCTCGACTGCCTGACCTGCTCGGCCAACGGCAACTGCGAACTGCAGACCGTGGCCGGCCAGGTGGGCCTGCGGGAAGTGCGCTACGGCTATGACGGCGCCAACCACCTGGACGATCAGAAAGACACCTCCAACCCCTACTTCGACTACGACCCGAGCAAGTGCATCGTCTGCAACCGCTGCGTGCGCGCCTGCGAGGAAACCCAGGGCACCTTCGCCCTGACCATCAGCGGCCGCGGCTTCGAATCCCGGGTCGCGGCAGCCGGTGGCGACAACTTCCTCGACTCCGAATGCGTGTCCTGCGGCGCCTGCGTGCAGGCCTGCCCGACGGCGACCCTGATGGAAAAAAGCGTGGTGGAAATCGGCCAGCCGGAGCGGGCGGTGATCACCACCTGCGCCTACTGCGGGGTGGGCTGCTCGTTCCGCGCCGAGATGAAGGGCGACCAGCTGGTGCGCATGGTTCCGGACAAGAACGGCCAGGCCAACCACGGCCATTCCTGCGTCAAGGGCCGCTTCGCCTGGGGCTACGCCACTCACCCTGACCGCATCACCAAACCGATGATCCGCAAACACATCAGCGACCCGTGGCAGGAAGTCAGCTGGGACGAAGCGGTGACCTACGCCGCCAGCGAGCTGCGGCGCATCCAGTTCAAGTACGGCCGCGACTCCATCGGCGGTATCACCTCCAGCCGCTGCACCAACGAAGAAACCTACCTGGTGCAGAAACTGGTGCGGGCAGCCTTCGGCAACAACAACGTCGACACCTGTGCGCGGGTCTGCCACTCGCCCACCGGCTACGGCCTCAAGCAGACCCTGGGGGAATCCGCCGGGACCCAGAGCTTCGACTCGGTGATGCAGGCCGACGTGATCCTGGTAATGGGCGCCAACCCCAGCGACGCCCACCCGGTGTTCGGCTCCCAACTCAAGCGGCGTCTGCGTGAAGGGGCCAAGCTGATCGTCATCGATCCGCGACGCATCGATCTGGTGGACTCGGTGCACGCCCGCGCCGAGCTGCACCTGGCTCTGCGCCCGGGCACCAACGTCGCCATGCTCAATGCCCTGGCCCATGTGATCGTCACCGAAGGGCTGGTCAACCAGGGGTTCGTCGACGCCCGCTGCGAGCCGGAAGCCTTCGCCCAGTGGAGCGCCTTCGTCAGCCGCGCCGACAACTCGCCGGAAGTGCTCGGCGCCATCTGCGGCGTCCCCGCCACCGACATCCGCGCTGCCGCGCGCCTGTACGCCACCGGCGGCAACGCCGCGATTTACTACGGCCTGGGCGTCACCGAGCACAGCCAGGGCAGCACCTCGGTGATGGGCATCGCCAACCTGGCCATGGTCACCGGCAACATCGGTCGCGAAGGGGTCGGGGTGAACCCGCTACGGGGGCAGAACAACGTCCAGGGCTCCTGCGACATGGGCTCCTTCCCCCACGAGCTGCCGGGCTATCGGCACATCTCCAACCAGGCGGTGCGCCAGGAGTTCGAGCAGGCCTGGAACGTCACCCTGCAAGCCGACCCCGGCCTGCGCATTCCCAACATGTTCGAAGCGGCCCTGGGCGGCAGCTTCAAGGGCCTGTACTGCCAGGGCGAGGACATCGCCCAGAGCGACCCCAATACCCAGCACGTGACCGCGGCCCTGTCGGCCATGGAATGCGTGGTGGTGCAGGACATCTTCCTCAACGAAACCGCCAAGTTCGCCCACGTGTTCCTGCCGGGCTCCTCGTTCCTGGAAAAGGACGGCACTTTCACCAACGCCGAACGGCGCATCTCCCGGGTGCGCAAGGTCATGGAGCCCCTGGGTGGCAAGGCCGACTGGGAAGGCACCCTGGCCCTGGCCGCGGCCCTGGGCTACCCGATGCACTACAACCATCCTTCGCAGATCATGGATGAAATCGCCCGCCTGACCCCGACCTTCACCGGCGTCAGCTACGCCAGCCTGGACCGCCACGGCAGCCTGCAATGGCCGTGCAACGACGCCGCGCCGGACGGCACGCCGACCATGCACATCGACGAGTTCGTGCGCGGCAAGGGGCGCTTCATGCTCACCGGCTACGTGCCCACCGACGAGAAGGTCAATGGCCGCTACCCGCTGCTGCTGACCACCGGGCGCATCCTCAGCCAGTACAACGTTGGTGCCCAGACCCGGCGTACCGACAACGTCGCCTGGCACGCCGAGGACCGCCTGGAAATCCACCCCACCGACGCCGAGAGCCGGGGCATCAACGAAGGCGACTGGGTCGGCATCGGCAGCCGCGCCGGGCAGACCGTGCTGCGGGCCCGGGTTACCGAGCGAGTGGCGCCGGGGGTGGTCTACACCACCTTCCACTTCCCCGAATCGGGGGCCAACGTGATCACCACCGACAACTCCGACTGGGCCACCAACTGTCCGGAGTACAAGGTCACGGCGGTGGAAGTCAGCCGCGTCTATCACCCTTCCGAATGGCAGAAACGCTACCAGGCCTTCAGCGATGAACAGCATCGCCTGCTGGACAAGCGCGGCCGCTCCCGGGATGGCAAGGCGGAGGTGCGCCGATGAGCACCGCCAACTTGATCAAGATGGCCAACCAGATCGCCGCCTACTTCGTCAACGAGCCCAATCAGGACCAGGCGGTGCTCAACGTGCGCAACCACATGCAAATGTACTGGACCCCGGCCATGCGCAAGGAACTGCTGGCCTGGCAGACCGAGCAGCAAGGAGCGGACCTGCACCCTCTGGTGCAGAAAGCCGTCAGCCACGCAGGATGGGAGGCCTAGGCAAAGGCTCCCCGGACGGCTGAACGCCGGCCGGGGACATTCACTGACCGGGGCAACGCTGATCCGCTGGAGGCCTGGACTGGACCGCCAGCGGCAAGGTTGCCCCCGGTTTGCTCAGCGGCAGCAACTGGTACACCGCAAACGCACACATCGCCTGCACCTCGCCTCCGGCCACCGGGATGTAATTCAAGCCGACAAAGGCTTCGTAACTCTTGCCCGGCTCGAACAGCACCACCTTCTTCACCGGCGCACAGGTGCGATAGGTACTGCCATAACTGCCTGCAGCCACACCTCCCCCTTCCAGCAGAAAAGGCCTGCCGGCGGGCACCCGATACTCGGTGACGACCTCGGTGTAAGCCCCCTCGCCCATACGGATCGCACCCACATAGGACGGCAGCTTCGGCGCGAAACGCGGCAACATGTCGATCTGCCTCGGCTGCAGCGGGAACTGCGGATAGTTGATGTTCGCCTGTTGATCGCTGCCGAAACGCCCGGCCTTGGCCAGGCGCTTGCTGTCACCCTGGCAACCGGCATAGGCCTCACCGCGCACCTCGCCATTGGTGATCACCCGCAACTGCGCCGTCGGCACGCCAAGGGGCGGTTCCGAATAAGGCAGCACCGGCTTGACGCTGCAGGCGCCGAGCAACGACAGCAGCGCCAGCAAGGGGATATTTCCGGGGTTCATGACTGATCTTTCCTTTGTCTGAAGCGGCATAAGCGGCTGAGCAGGCTATCGGCCGAGTGAGGGCAGTCTGCACTGAATCATCGGCCAGGCAACCGCTGTTTGACAGGCGCCTGAGTCGGCACTAGCTTCCAAGGCCGTGCCTTTGAGTCAGCAACCAAAAACTCAGGTGAACCCAGTGCTCAAGCCCAATCCCTTGCACCACAACCAGCCCCCTCCGCGCGTTGCAGTGTGCCCCCGGCAACCGGCTCCCCTTGCCCTGCGCACTCGACGCCTTCTGCGCCCGATTTGCCGTCGCGGCATGAACAGATCGCTGCCAACGCTCGTCCCGCCCTATTAAGCGTCTCTTGCCGAACACCCCTGGCGTGTTCGTTGCTGCGTCTCACTGATCTTCGTTTACACACCTGGAACGCTTCGCTCTGGAGAGCGCTGCAGTGCGCGATAGGAACCCCCTAAAGGACTAGCGAGCCCGGCTGATGCCCGGGCGGGAGCCTCTATCCATGTCACAAAAAGTGATCGCCTTCTTTCCTGAAGCCGCCTACGGGCCGGCGTTGAACTCTGTGGGTATCGCCCAGGCCTGCGAGGCACTCGGGCACAAGGCCGTATTCCTCACGGACCCTGGCATGCAAGGCGTGTATGCCAGGTTCGGCTTTGAGGAACACCGGGTGAACATGTCCGCGCCGATGCCGGCCGCAGAGATGGCCCGTTACTGGGTCGACTTCATCAACGGCCACCTGCCGAACTTTCGCAAAACACCCCTGGAGCAGATCGACACCTATGTGAAGGAATGCTGGGCAGAGATCGTCGATACGGCGAAATGGGCGCAGAAGGAACTGCCTGCGGTGCTGGCGAGGGTCGAACCCGATCTGATCTGCGTCGACAACGTCGTGATGTTTCCCGCGATCAAGCAGTACCGCGCGCCCTGGGTGCGCATCATTTCCTGCTCGGAGAATGAAATCGGCGACCCGGACATCCCGCCGCACCTGTCCGGGATGAGCGTTCAGGACAAAGCCGGTCATGACGGTTTCCGAGCGCGCTTCGAGGAAGTGATCCGCCCGATCCACGAGGACTTCAACCTTTTCCTCCAGGCCCAGGGCGAGAAACCCTATCCCCTGGGCACCTTCTGCGAACCCTCGCCGTTCATGAACCTGCTGCTCTATCCCGATGCCGTCCGCTTCAAGCGACGCCACCCATTGCCTGCCGAGCGCTTCCACTACCTGCAAGGCAGCGTGCGCAAGGACAGCCCCTATGAGATCCCCGAGTTCCCGGTACAACGCCACCAGCCATTGCTGTACGTGAGCTTCGGCAGCCTGGGCAGCAGTGACATCCCCTTGCTCAAACGCCTGATAGACGCCCTCGGCAAACTGCCCTATCGAGCCCTGGTCAATGTCGGCGAGCACTTGGACCAGTACCCGGTATTGCCGGACAACGTACAGATTGCCGACTGGCTGCCGCAGCCCTCGGTGATCGCCCAGGTGGACGTGGTCATCCACCACGGTGGCAACAACAGCTTCACCGAGTGCCTGTACTTCGGTAAGCCGGCCATCGTCATGCCCTACGTCTGGGACGGCCATGACAACGCCATGCGGGCCCAGGAAACCGGCCACGGCTTCCGGCTCGACCGTTACCAATGGACCGAAGCGCAACTGGCCGAAGCCCTGAGCGCCTGCCTCAACGACAGCGTGCTGAGCCAACGCCTGCAACGCACCAGCGCCCAGATGCAATCACGCCAGGGCACCGAAGAAGCCGCACGCCTGCTCGATGACCTCCTCAAGCGCGAGGTCCGGCCCAACCTTCGAAAGGGAGTGCAACACAAGGAGCGCGACCGATGAACACACCGCTGCTACAGGACCCGCTGCAGATCACCGAGCTGCAGGATTGGGGCGAGATACCAGAGATGCTGGAAGGCCAGTCACGGGTTGCCGGCGTGCTTCTGCACAAGGGCGCACAAGGCCAGTCGGAATGCGGCCTGTGGCGCTGCACTCCCGGCAAGTGGAGGTGCCATGTGACCCGGGATGAGTTCTGTCACTTTCTTGAAGGGCGCTGCACCTATGTCCATGAGTCCGGGGAAGTGATCGAAATCCGCCCGGGCAGCAGCGCGTTCTTTCGCCAGGACTGGAAAGGCACCTGCACCGTCCACCAGACGATCAAGAAGGTCTACATGATTCGCTGAAAGCCGTTACTGAGGGCTCTTCATTCACCCAGGGTTTCAAGGACAGAACAATGACCAGTTTTACCTGTGAAAGCGCTTTGTACTTTATCAATCCCCACTACCTGACACCCGCCAGCGGCCGGCTCCGCGAAGTCTTCGACCCGGCGACCCTGGAGCGCGTCGGGCGCATGGGCCTCGGCGAAAAGGCTGATGTGCAAGCTGCCGTGAATGCCGCCAATGCGGCGCAACAGCAATGGGCCAGAGTGGATACCCGAAGCCGGGCCGCACGCCTGCACGAACTGGCCGAGAGCATAGAGAAAGCGGCTGGCCTCAACCGTGAAGTGGCGCGGCTGATGACCCTGGAGACCGGCAAGCCCTTTCCGGAAGCCATGGGCGAGCTGGCCAACTGTGCGTCGGTTTTCCGCTACTACGCGGAGATAGCACGAGACGATGCCGGCAAAGTGGCAGGCACCACGCAAACCGGCTCATTCCAGCATGTGCGCTATGAGCCCTATGGGGTCAGCGTGCACATCATGCCCTTCAACTACCCCATTCTGCTGATGTGCTGGACCGTCGCGGCCTCCCTGGCTGCGGGCAACGCCTGCATCATCAAACCGGCGGAAAGCGCCACCCTCTGCACCCTGAAATTTCTCAGCCACTTCACCCGCCTGTTGCCAGGCTTGGTGTGTTGCGTACCGGGGGATGCCCTCACCGCCCAATTGCTGGTGCAATCATCCGGCACCCACGCGGTGGCCTTTACCGGAGGTATCGCCGCTGCCCACGCCGTGGCCGTGACCTGTGCCGATCTGATGAAGCCTTGCGTGATCGAGGCCGGTGGCAGCGATCCGATGATCATCTCCAAACACGCACCTTTGGACGTCGCGGTAGCGGGCGCAGTGACCGCCGCCTTTCATCTGAGCGGACAGATCTGCACCTCGGCCGAACGCCTGTACGTGGTCGACGACATCTATGAGGCATTTGTCGCCCGCTTCGTCGAGCAGACCCGCCAACTGCGGATTGGCCACGGCCTGGAGCGCTCCGAGATCGGACCGCTGGTCAGCGAAGCAGCACGCGACAAAGTCATACGCCTGGTGGAAGACGCCGTGTCCAAAGGCGCCCGCGTGCTGTGCGGCGGGCGCATCCCACAGGACCGCCCTGTCGGCTGGTTCTACGAGCCGACCATCCTCAGTGGCGTCACCGGTGACATGGCGATCCTGCAAGAGGAATGCTTCGGGCCAGTGGCGGCGGTCTGTCGCGTCGCCGATTTCGACGAGGCCATCCGCCGCGCCAACGACTCGCCATTCGGCCTGGGAGCTTCACTGTTTTCCACCAACCTGACCGAATCGATGGAAGCGGCCGAACGCCTTGAAGCGGGCATGGTATGGATCAACAACCCCCTGGTGGACAACGACGCCCTGCCATTGAGCGGCTGGAAAATGTCAGGGATCGGCAGCGAACTGGGCCGCCAGGGACTGGACGCGTTTCGCCGTTCGAAGATGGTCATCATCGACCACAAACCACGGATTCAGAGCTGGTGGTACCCCTATCCCGACAGCGTGTTCCATGACGCCCAGAGCGAGCTGGAGAAACAGGACAAGGCATAGCCAACGCGGCAAGGCCCGCCTCCTCCTGGCACAACGCCCACCCTGGCCACAGAGCCTTGCGACGCCCCTCAGCCCAGAGGGGCGCAGCGCTCAATCTTCCCGGCTGACAGGATTCACCGAGGAGCGCGGCCAGCGCCCTCAACAGGCCACGCAAAAATAGTCAGATTTCAGGGGTTTACAGAACCCCGCCAATCGCTATAATCGTCGCCCTAACACGCCGGTATAGCTCAGTTGGTAGAGCAACTGACTTGTAATCAGTAGGTCCCGGGTTCGACTCCTGGTGCCGGCACCACATTAGGCTCCATTGCATTCCACCGAATGCTCTGGAAGCCCCGAAAACCCGCCCTTTGGCGGGTTTTTTCGTTCCAGGACCCTCTGTCGGGATCCAACAAAATCCCCCTTCCCCGAGGGTATGTTAGGGGTACTGCGATTTTCCGGTCAGGAGCGCGTACCCCTATGCCACGTCTAGCGATCCCTCTCAGCGACCTGCAATGCCGCACGGCCAAAACCCGCGAGCGCGCCTACAAACTATTCGACGGTGGCGGCATGTACCTTTTCGTCAAACCCAATGGCGTGAAGACCTGGCGCTTGAAGTACACCAAGCCCAACGGCAAGGAAGGTACGCTCATCATCGGCAATTACCCCATAGTTACCCTTTCCGTCGCACGACGTAAGCGAGACGAAGCCAAGGCGTTGCTGCTCGACAACCTCGACCCAATGGAAGAAAAGAAGAAGGCCAAGATCGTAGCCCAGCGGGCGGCACTGCTTTTCGAAACCGTCGCCCTGGAGTGGCACGCTGATATGTCCCGCCGCTGGACCGAAGGACACGCGAAAACCGTAATGAGCCGACTGCGCACCCACGTCTTCCCGCTGATCGGCCAACGACCCATCGCTGAACTCGATACCCACGACCTGCTAGAGATCACCCAGCGCATCAAGGAACGCGGCACCATGGATGTGGCGTTAAGGGTACAGAACTACTTATCCACCATCATGCGCGGGGCCAAAAGAGCCCGGCAGATCACCATGAATCCTGCACTGGATCTGGCAGGCTCGATTCACGCGCCGCGCACAGTCCATCGCCCGGCCCTCCCCCTCAACCGCCTACCCGAACTGCTACACCGTATAGACAACTACAACGGCCGCGAACTGACACGCCTCGCCGTCCTGCTGACGTTGCATGTATTCGTCCGCTCCAGCGAACTGCGCTTCGCTCGATGGAGTGAATTCGACTTCCAACGCGCCATGTGGGAAATCCCCGACACCCGCGCACCGATTGAAGGGGTACGCAACTCCACACGCGGGACCAAGATGAACGGCGACATTCAAATGGTCCCGCTCTCGCCGCAGGTCATCGAAATACTGGAGCGCCTGCGCAGCCTCAGTCGCTTTTCAGAGTTAGTGCTACCGGGCGACCACAAGTACTGGAAGCCCATGTCCGAGAACACGGTGAACACCATGCTGCGCAACGTCGGATATGACACCAGCAAGGACGTGTGCGGCCACGGCTTCAGGACTATGGCCTGTAGCTCCCTGCTGGAGTCCGGGTTATGGACCGACGCAGCCATCGAAAGACAAATGAGTCACAAGGAACGCAACCGTGTGCGTGCCGCGTATATCCACAAGGCCGAATTCCTCGAACAGCGCAGGCTGATCATGGTGTGGTGGAGCAACTACATCGACGCCAACCGCCATGGGCATGTGACACCCCACGAATTCGCTCACCCAGTCGGCGACAACATCACGGCCCTACAAAATAGCCGTGGCGCATCCAAACGTAGGTAAGCCTGTGAGATCACCGCTGTCCGCCCTTCCCACGCGGGTCCATCCAAGCGGGGCTGCAAAGCCGCCCTGCTTGGATGGACCTCATTTAAAAAATCTAAAACCCACGCAAATTGTCTGTGGAAAACCATAGATTTCCACCGGTGGATAATTTCATCCACAGCCGAAGAATTCCCGAAAATTCGAGCCTTGACCCAAATTATCCACAGGCGTAGAAAAGATCGGGCAAAGCGCTGTCGTTGACAGCAACCCAGGTAGCCAGAACCCTTAAGGCTATGCCACACCGTGGTGGTTCACCCAAAGTGCGATTAGCGTCCGGCGGCTCGCACGGTCACTCACCGAGTGATGGATGCCTACTTCAGATCATTGCCATTGCGGCAAATACATCCCCCTACCCAGCTGCCCTGCAGCAACCTATCCGCTTGGCCATTTCACTGCGCCAATGCGCCCGTCTCTTTCTTCTGGAAAGAGACGGGCGATCCAACCGCTGCTGCAGCCCAACTCGTACAAGGCCTTGCGGCATTCCCCCTCGTGACAATCGGCGTGACAAACACCGAAGTCACCAGCAACAGCGATGCAGATGATGGTGCCGCAGTCCAGGGAATGGGCTGCACCTGACTGACAGTCAGGCATGCCCCGGTCATCGCATCACTGCCTTCACCCGACTCAGGATCTCGCGGCACCGGTCTCGTCAGCCAGTGCAGCCTCCACCCGCCCACTTTCTCGGAAGTGTTCAGTAGGCCAGATCATGAGATGCCCAAGCTCCCGGTCGTAAGGAGTCGCCAGTCCCGCGTTAGTGGACACCCCTCACAGGTCGCAGGGGCCTTGATCCCTGATAACACTCAACATTCTTGGCGGGATGACGTGGGGAAGGTTTTAAAGGTTTGGCTTCGAGAGGAGTTTGATCATGGCATTGGTAGGTAGACGGGACGGGCGCAATTTTGGCTATGGCCGGCAACTGAGTTATGCCGGGCCACAGGCGCTACGTGATCTGTTTGGCGGCGGGCATTACGGGACGGTCAAAGCACACAGTGATCGTTGGCTGGCGTTTGCGAATGTGCAAAATTACCGATGTCCACATTCCATAAAATGTGGACATCTGTAAAAGATGATCGCAGAAATAGTCAATCGTTTTGCTGGTAGGAGATGCAAATCTCAGGTGAGCTTCGCCTTGCTAGGTGCCGAATCTATGGGGCGGCGTCGGCGGCCACGAAGGGTGCGCTGTAGAAAAAACTCCACCTACTTGGTTCGATGGTCACTCCACCATTTGGCATACGCATGAGGCAACCGGAAATTTCAGACGCGGTTGCCCCTTGGAAATCCACGTACGTCGAACCTATCGAGGGGAGGCATCAGCCTCTCATGCGGTTTCCCCGTTAGCGAGGCGGTTGAATGAGAGTGACGTAGGTGCAGAGAAGGGTGATGAGGATGCTCGTGAAAGTGATCGTGTTGGCGTAGCTGGAGAGGAATGCTTCCATGTTGGTTTTTCGGTGAGGGCACCCTGAAGATTGCCCATGTTAAAAAACCTTTTCAAGCTCATGACGAGGCGTGGGCGAGAACATACAGCCCCGCAAGCAAACGCCTTGAAACGCAGGTTTGTGCAGCTTCGGAGAGGTGAGGAGGTTATGGTCGGGCCTGGCTAAGAAGGCCCGGCCCATGTACAAGCATGCCGAAGTTATCCGGGGGCTTAGACGAAGTGTCGGGTTCTCTGCAAAATCCTTGCGATTAAACCTGCCTCAGCTGGGCGCACCCGTTGCTTGGGAAATGCCAGCACCTTGCGTTCAGGTAGCGGGAAAGCTCTCGCAGATTCGATGAAAGCGGGTAGGGGTAGGTATGACTGATCTTTGGAGTCATATGGGTCAAAGCTGAGCGCCAACTGAACTCCGACTTCACGCACGCCCGCTTCGTCAACGTTCTTCATAAAAATACTCCACTATTCCTAGCAGCAAACCAGATCCGCTAAATGCCGCGGGAGGATAGTCCCTGTACGATGAGAGATTCAAGGGTCGGAATAGCTTCTATTGTGACGAATGCGACGGGATGCGCTTCCCTGGAGTGCATATTTCCTTCGGCGTTTTTCCGGCCCAGGGGGTGAGCGGAGAAAAAACGAAGGAATCGAGAGGGAGCCACACCGTCGAACGGCATCACTCTGACCTTATCTGTCTCGTTTTCATTTTCAGTTATAGCATCCTCGTGCAGCTTTGTTGCGAGGCTCTTTCTGTAGGGTTCCAAGAAATAAACCTCCCGGACACCCGCAGCAACAATATGCCGAGCACATGAGTGACAAGGATAGGTGGTGACAAACAACTTTCCACCCCGGATTTTTCCCCCATCAGTACCGCCAGCACTCAGCAGCGCGTGCATTTCGGCATGCACAGCTCGCGAAAATTCAATAAGGCTCTTGAGCTGTGATTTCTTCCGGATTACCTGATACACCTGTTCGCGTTTGTCTTCCTCGATAAGGCCTTCGCTGGCCAGGAGATCGACAATTGCGTTGGACATGACCCTTTTTTCTTGGTCATTGGAGCAAAAACCACCCTCCAAGTTCCAGCAACGCCGATCTTCGTCGGGTGAGCTCCCATACGTTTCAGTTTGATAAAGCCCACCGAAAGCCTTGGGTACATCATTCCAGCCGGTAGCGAGAATCTCACCATCAACACTAGTGATAGAGGCGCCTACCTGCCGGGAAAGACAAGCTGAATTTCGTGCAGCTGAAAATGCCGCATACATCGCCCGCTCATTCAGTGTAGGGGTCGCAATCACCGTTCCCAGCATGAGGTCAAGAAAGCGTTTTACCCGACCTTTACGATGTGTATCGGTGGTTTTTTCTACGCGGAGGAAGAAGTCAGCTTGAGGAAACGTGTCTTCGACCCGCTGACCGTGGTCGATCTCTTCACCAGAATCTCTATCGATTAGATCGTGAACGTGATCGCCTGGGCCTTTAGAGCGTTCAAGTCTGGCGATTCGCATCTCAATTGGCGAATACACGCCCACAACATGGAGCATATCTCCGTATACGGAGCGCAGCAGCTTCAGCTCGTCGATATGTTTAATCGAGTCGATGATGTGGCAGTATCGAACAGTGACCTTAGGCACGACCGCCGACTCTGCAGTTTCGAAAAGGTCAGGTTCACGAGCTTTTTCCGATGCTTGCTGAGCCTCCTCGCGCTCCAAAGTGATTCGCCTAATCGCGAACCGAGCCAGAATTTCGTTTCCATACTCGGCGCGAAGCTCATTTCCCGCTTCGATTAGGTTGCGTATTGATTTCTCAGCCGCCAAGGCTTTCTGCTTACGAATTTCATCGCTCAGCCTAATGATGTTTACTTTTTCGTAGCTATAGTCATTCCCGAGCAGGAGCTCTTGGAAAGTCTGCGCGACGTCATGTAGCGGAGTGCCCATCGGCCCGCACAAAGCGATGATAATTTCAGGTGTGATTGTCTTCCCAATTGCACCTATGTCGTCGAAGTGCCCGCTCTTGTCGCTGTTCGCTGAAGCTATGAGGCGAAAGTCTGGTGCTGCCATAACGGATCCCTGTCAGGTAGTGCGCGTTTGGCTTGATCATCGCACATTGCCATCACTTGTTTGTAGTTTCGCGACGAAAGAATGAGTTGTGATTGATTCAGAAAGCTATCTATCACCGCGTGCTGAATTTTGGCGACTGAATTACAGTTGAACCATGCCGTAGGGTTCACTGTAGGCTAATTTTGACACCTCAATCTCTGCGCACGTCTAAAACTTGGATACCAGCATAAATTGGACACCTCATGCATAGCCTTCTTCTTGGAAATGGCATTAACCGCGTAGCGATGCAGAGAGGTTGGAACGAAATTCTTCAGGAGCTGGCGCTGGCATTTGATGGCCTGGATTTGGTCCCCGGCATTGAATCAAAGCCACTGTCCATGTTCATAGAGGAGTTATGTGCCAGATCTACCCTGTCATTCCAGAAAGCTGAGCATGCGGTAAAGGTTGAGTTCGCCAGATTGCTCAAACAAATTCAGTCGGTCGAGGCTCACGAAAGAATTTGTAGTCTATTCAGTGTGATCATGACCACAAACTATGACTTCACGATTGAGGAGGTCTTTGCAGGACCACTCCACTCCCCTACGTTCCTTGCGCCTGAATCGAGATACAGCCTCTTTCGCCGGCATACCGCCGGAACAAAGGATGTCTGGCATGTACATGGTGATGTAGCCCGACCTGGGTCAATGGTTCTCGGGTTTGACCATTACGCTGGGTACCTGCAAAAAATCCGCAACTACGTAACAGATTCGGTCGAGGTTAAAGGTCATCCACACGGACGCGTTGGAAGCCCGGTAAAAGGGGGAAACCTCGACTTTACTGAAAATCGCTCCGTCTATTCTTGGGTGGATTATTTCTTGCGTGACCACATACATATTGTGGGGTTGGGCTTGGATTTTACGGAGATCGATCTCTGGTGGCTTTTGTTGCACAAACGGCGACGTCGGCACCAAACGGGGCAGGTTTTTTACTATCACGTGTCACTCGATACGGAAGCAAATGAAACGCCTGTCACGTCGTTACTGCGGTCACTTAATGTCAACGTGGTTCCAGTCGTCGCGGGGAGCTATCACGACTGTTACCTAAAAGTGGCTGACCTTATAGAACGGCAAATCGCATTTTTTCCTGGTCTTCACCCCATTCCGCCACGTTATGACGAAAGCCAATCGTGCGCGCCAATGGTGGCCAGCACCCGCTCTGCGCAGGGCACGCTTAAGTTTCCGAGACGGAAAAAGCTTGGGTGAAGAGGTCCCAGATTTGGTGGGTTAAGGGGCCGGATAGTGGGATCTGGTCTATAAATAAAATGGGTAAAAACTTCAAGGAGACCCGCCAATGAGTAAGCCCCAAGATAGAACGATTTCCCAGCGGCCGGATGGGACTTGGGAAAATAAACGCAATGATGCTGACAGAGCATCCAGTGTCCATAAAACCCAGGCCGAAGCACAGGAGGCTGCTCGCGAAATGCTTCGAAATCAGGGCGGCGGTGAAATGACCACAAAAGGAAGGGATGGGCAATTTAGAGCTAAGGACACGATCTCCCCAGGAAACGACCCACGCGGTACGAAAGGGTAATTTTACTGCCTCAAGCCCGCATAGAAGTGAATCGCCCCGGAGTGTCTAGACACATCGAACGGCTGCTTTTGGCAGTCTGCTGCCTGTCGCCACGGCAGCTTTTGGCGGATTCCTACCTATTCTCGACGGAGGGGATGATCAACAACGTTCGAATTCGGGAGGTTTACCATTCCGTATGCGGCTCTGAATTACTTGCAGACGGACAACGTGCTGACATCTAAAAAATCCCGAGTTCGATTCCACCGAACGCCATAACTAGCTGATTTATTTATAGTTACTAGTTGGGGTACGCCGAATTTTCCAGCGAACTCCAGACGCCCGGAAAACCTAGTCTCGCCGAAACATACCGTTCGTCTGGTGCCGGCACCATACAAAACGAAGCCCCTGCAGAAATGCAGGGGCTTTGTTGTTTCTGGATCCTGGGTAATTTCATAGACGCCCGCTCAAGTTATCCACAGCCGCAGAATAGATAGAACAACGGCTGTCTTCGAGCGCCATTCAGGCAGCCAGCATCTTTAAGGCTCAGCCACGCCCTGTGTGGTTCTCACAACGTGCGATCAGCGGCCGATGGCTCGCAAGGTCACCAGGACCTCGTTCCCAGATAACACTCACCATCCACCTAGCCTTGTCCTTTCTAAAACAGCTTGCTCCTTGAACTCCCTATATGCGCGCTGCGGTGCGAAGGGCGAAACCATTGTGTTCGCTGCGTTGCAGTTAGCACGACTTCGGCAAAAGTTTTGCGCTAGTGTTTCCCTGCGGGCCAGGAGGGCGTTCACGCGCATGGCCTTTAAAAAGGGGCAACCGCTTATGACGAACGCTACGCCATCCATCAAACTCAGTACTCTTCGGCAAATTGCCCCCTACCTGAGCCTGCGTGGGGTGTCGCCGCTGGAGTTCTTTCGGCGTTACGGCATTTCTCCTCATGTTTTTCAAAACCCTGATGCCTGGGTACCCCGGGCGGTCTGCTTTCACATAGCCAACGAAATGGCTGCTATCGCCCAGGACCCTTTCGGGGGGGCCTGTGTGGGACACCTGATCGAAGTACGCTCACTCGGCGCCTGGGGCGAATTGATATTGGGCTCAAGCAACCTCGCTCAGGCCTGTGCAGTGGCGTCGATCCACACGGACTTACTGCATCAGGGAGGAGAAGTCAGAATCGTCACCGAAGGCCGTACGACGAAACTGATCCACCGATTTACCGGGCAGCACGGGGCGGATCCGAAGCAGGTCATTCTCGGCACGCTGGCGCTGCTCAGAAAAGTACCGCTCATGTCCGGTGAGCCTGGCGCCATACGCGTGCATCTGCAAAACCCAAGGGAAAGAGGAGATGAGGCGCTGGAGGAGTACCTGGGGCCTCATCTGGAAATGAACGCGCAGCACAACATGATCGAATTCGACCGTGAGCTGCTCGACACCCCCCTGCAGCCCGGTCGGGATGATGCCTGGAAAGTCACCGAAGCCTTGAGGTCGACAGCGCAAGCAGCAGGGGTGCTCATCGAGCGGATAGCGGACCAGGATCAATCCAAACTTGGCGTGATCTCGAGGAACATGGGGCTGTCTTCTCGAACATTGCAGCGGCGTCTTAAATCCTGCGGTATCGACTTCGAAGACTTGCGTGACGAGACTCGCCGCAGTGAAGCACTTCAACTCATTGCCAGCGGCAGATACACCGCGACCGAAATTGCCTACATGGTGGGCTACAGCGATCAAGCGCACTTCACCCGTGCCTTCAAGCGTTGGACCGGGAGTTCACCGTCGCGCTATCGCGCCATCTTGAAACACGATCGCTAACTGACTTTTCTTCCTCCCTCGCCCCTCTTGCGCCCAAGTAACTGGCTGACTTCCAAGTCCGTCTTCGCGGCACGCGCTCGCTTGGCTTTTGGCACCAAATGGCAAGTTTCCAGCAGGGTGTTCTTATAAAGTTTGAACAGCTGATGCCCACTTAAACGCCCACGAGGTTTAAATGTCCTGTTCATCCACGGCCTGCATTGTCGCTCTGACATTGGCAACTTTCGGCAGCGTTAATGCTCAGCCGTCCGCTGATACGACGCTCTTGGTAGGTGTCGACAATTTTATCCGTGCCGAGTCCGACCTCTACATGGGCAAGACCGTCGCGGATGGCGGCCTGGGTCGGTTTGTACATAACCGCGAACCGGTTCCCATCGACGCGCAGAATGTCATCCGCATGAATCGCGACACGCTGTATTCGTCGGCCGTGTTCGACCTCGATGCCGGCCCGGTCACCATCACATTGCCTGAAGCCGGCGGGCGGTTCATGTCGATGCAAGTGGTCAATGAAGACCACTACGTACCCGCGGTCATTTACGGTGCCGGCGACCATACGCTGACGAAAGAGGTGATCGGTACCCGCTATGTCTTCGTCGCCGTCCGCCTGTTCTTCGATCCCACGGAGCGCAAAGACCTTGAGCAGGTGCATGTACTGCAGGACGCAATCAGGGTCAGCCAGGCCAAGGCCGGGGAATTCGTGGTTCCCAAGTGGGATCAGGCCAGCCAGAAACAGATGCGCGATGCCCTGGCTGTCCTGGGTTCGACAATACCCAACTACAACCAGTCCTTTGGCCCCAAGGGCAGGGTCAATCCGATCCATCACCTGATCGGAACAGCGACCGGCTGGGGCGGAAATCCCAGCAAGGACGCCATCTACCTCGGCGGCGTGATACCGCGCAACGATGGAAAAACCGTTTACCGCCTCAAGGTCGGGCAGGTGCCGGTCAACAGTTTCTGGTCGGTGAGTGTGTATAACGCCGACGGGTACTTCCAGAAAAACCCATATGACGTCTATTCACTGAATAACCTCACGGCCCAGAAAAGTGATGACGGCTCGATTGTCATCCAGTTCGGGGCTTGCGACGCCAAGATCGTCAATTGCCTGCCGACCACGCCCGGTTGGAACTATACGGTCAGGCTCTATCGGCCAAGCAACGAAATACTCAATGGCCAGTGGAGTTTTCCCCAGCCGCAGCCCATCGGGCTCTAGTCAAGGCATCCACTAAGAAGTGCTGAAACTTACAAATAAGCGCAAACGCCGCCACGCCCGATAGTGCCAATCAAGTCGGGGGCATCTCTGCCTTGAAGAGTTCTACAGCCAAGGAAATAAACAATGACAACCCAAGGTGCTTATCACTTCTTGCTGCATCAACTGCTGCTCATTAGCGCCTTGGCCACGGTATTGCCGGCACAGGCGGACGATGCAAACGGCACTGCGTCCGTGACAGTAGGCGGCGGATTGGCCGTTGGTCCCTTGTACGAAGGTTCCTCACGGTATGCCGCTTTCCCTTCGCTGAAACTCGAGGCGGTCTTGCCTACCCAAGACTGGGGCACCTTTACCGCGGCCTTCCCAGAGGGACTGCGTTGGGACTTGCCGGGGCTGTCGCCTTTCGGGGTGGCGCTGTTGATTGGCTATGACCAGGGGCGCAAGGAGCGGATTCATACCCTGGACGGCCGTGACGACTACTTGAAAGGCATGGGCAATCTGGACAGCACCGCCCTGGTGGGAGCGGAAGTCTATTGGATCCTGCCGGCCGGCCGCCTGTTCGTGCGCGGCCTGCAATCGAGCCAAAGCCGAAATTACGGTGGCGAACACCTGGGCCGTACCGCGTACCTGGAGGCCGGGGTTGCCACGGACTATGCATTGTCCTCGACCTTGACCCTGGACTCGACGCTGTACGGCACCTGGAGCAACGAGAACGACATGATGGCGCGCTTCGGCGTCACCGCTCAGCAAGCGGCACGTACCCGGTTCGATGAATACCACCCAGGCGGCGGGATGCGCGACGTGACCCTGAAACTGGGCCTCACCTGGCAATGGCAACCACAGTTGGCGCTAGAGGGCGGCATCAAGACCTACGCGCTGGTCTCCGATGCCCGCAACAGCCCGCTGACGGGAGAAAAGGTGGGCGCAGGCGCCTATCTGAACGCGCTGTACCGGTTTTGATCGACCGGAGATATCGGCGCCATTCGATACAGGGATAGATCAAGGAGCAATCGATGAAAAAACTACATAAGCCGTGGGGGATGATCCTGTCCCTGGCCGGCCTGTTCGGGTCGGGATCGGTGTTCGCCGAAGATGCCGCCACCACGGTCACGGACCCGAACTTCAAGCTGGCCCCAGGCTACCTGGACCCGGCTGACTTGCCTGTACGCCTGGCGCTGCTCGGCGCGCCCCCCAAGCCAGATTCTGCAGCGCTGGCGCGGGATGAAGAAGCCCGGCGTGCAGCGCTGGCGCTGCGCGGCACCGCCCGGGAGAAACTCGCGGCAACGGATGCGGAACTGTCGTTCCCAGGCCCGGCGAAAACATTTTCCTGCGCCCTGGATACGCCAATCACCGAGGAAAATACACCGCATCTTTATCGCTTGATGCAACGCACCCTGAGCGATGCCGGCGGTTCTACCTATGCCGGGAAGAATGCCTACAACCGTCCCCGTCCCTTCGTGGTGCATGAGGAAGGAACGTGCCGCAAGGACATGGAACCGCTGTTGCTCACGGACGGTTCCTGGCCGTCCGGCCACTCTGCCGCCGGCTGGGCCTGGGGCTTGGTTCTCGCCGAGATTCAGCCTGAGCGTGCCACCGAACTGATGACCCGCGGGTTGGCATACGGCCAGAGCCGGGTCATCTGCGATGCACACTGGCAGAGCGACGTGGATGCAGGCCGCATCATGGGCGCCGCCACGGTGGCGAGCCTGCATGGCAATCCGGAGTTCCTGGCGGATCTGGCGGCCGCGAAAGAGGAGGTCAAGACGGCTCAGAAGGCCGGTCTGAAGCCGACAGAGGACTGTGCGGCAGAGCGCGTCGCGCTCTCGCTGACCCAGCACTGATCGGAGAAACCCCATGATGCACAGCGACAACCTCCGCTCGCCTTTGCTGCGCAAGCGCGCCCGCTTGGCACTGCTGGTTGGCGCCTTCGCCACAGCCGGCTGCAGTCTGCCGACTGTGGCCATGGCGGCAGACAGCGATGACTGGCACTTCAACGGCGGTCCCTACCTGTGGGGCGCCGGTATTCGCGGACACGTAGGCCACCGCAGCACCGGGACCCAGTTTATACAGTCCGACTTCTCGGACATCGCGCGCACTGTCGATATGTCGGTGATGCTGATGGGCGAGGCGCGACGCGGGCCCTACAGCGTGCTCACCGACCTGATGTACATCGACACCGATACCCGCAACCGCCTGCCAGCGGGCGCCCCGGCCTCCAAGCTTGAGGTGGAAGGCAAGACGGCTTCCGGATTTCTGGGAGGCGGGTACACCGTCTTGGGTGATGAAAGTCATCGGCTGGACGTGGCCGGCGGAGTGCGTGTCTGGTACAGCAGCACCACCATCAGCCTGCATGGCGGGCCTGCCGGCGGCCTGTCCGGATCCGACCGGGCTACCTGGGCCGATGCCATGGCGGGGCTGCGTGGGCACTATGCGGTGAATGAGCGCTTCTGGTTGTCGTCATGGGGAATGGCGGGCGCGGGACAGTCTCGGGAAGACTGGGATCTGGCCGCGCTGGCGGGCTGGGAGTTCTTGCCGGGCTTTTCTGCGGTGGTTGGTTACCGGGCCATGGGAGTGAACTATCGCCATGACGGTTTCGTCTACGACATTGTCCAGAAGGGGCCACTGCTGGGTATTAGCGGGCGCTTCTGAGGCCTTCACAGTAAAACTGCCACTCCGTGCAGGAGCTGTCACTGCCCCAAACAGATGCTCTTCATGATCAAATAGCCGCCGATTCCAGTGACACACAGGCTGAACATGAAGCGCATCGCCGTATCGATCCTGGCCCTGCTGGTCAGTTCCACGCTCCTTACCTCCCCCGCCCTGGCCGGCGATGCCGAAGCCGGTGGCAAGCTGTTCAAGCGCCTGTGCAGCGGCTGCCACAATATCGGGCCTTCGGTGCGCAGTTCGTTCGGGCCGCAGCTCAACGGCATCATCGATCGCCCGGCAGGCAGTGCCCAGGACTACCAGTATTCGACGGCAATGAAGTCGTCGGGCATCGTCTGGACCCGGGACAAGCTCATCCAGTACCTGGAAGACCCGAAAGCCGTGGTACCCGGCACCCGGATGATTTTCTGGGGGCTGAGCGATGAAGAAAAAATCGATAATCTGTTGGCCTATCTGCAGACCTTCCCCTCCCCCTGATCCAAGCTCGTTTGCCTACAAGGATGTTTTGATGAAGTTTCCTCTGCTGTCGCTTGCCGCCACGGGCCTGGCCCTGGCTGCGTTCATGCCCCAGTTGCAGGCCGCCGGTTTCGACTGCGCCAAGGCCTCGACCCGGGTGGAGAAAACCGTCTGCGACACGCCAACCCTGTCCGCCAAGGACGATGAACTGAACCGCCGCTACAAGGCGCTCAAGCACCTGCAGGTGTTTCGCCTGTTGCAAGCCCAGTGGCTGCGGGAGGTACGCGACACCTGTATCGACAGCGACTGCCTGGAGGGGGCCTACCGGGCCCAGGTGAAGATGCTCACGCTGTTGCCCCTTCCTCCGGCGCCCGGCAAGGGCGAGCTGCTGCCGATGGACCCCACCCGGCAGTACCGCCTGCAGGACCCTGAAGACTGGCAGCGCTTCACCCTGGCCAGGTTCACCGCCGCTCCTGCCCAGGGCGATCAGCAGATCGTCGACGCCCAGGTGCTTGATGGCGTGCTGCATGTGGTGCTGTTCGTCGGTCAGTACCAGAAAGGGCGGGAAGGCTATGTCGGCACACTCTACGAATACGCCGATGACCAGCCCGGTCTGCATCCCATTGCCCGGGATATCGGCTTTGTCGGCTGGGCCTCTCCGGGGGCCAACGATCAGGGCCAGCGCCTCGCCGGCATCGTCGACGGCGTGCTCTATTACCGCCAGCGCAGCGGCGGCGAACTGCAGCAAGGCATGAGCTATCGCCTGGGCTCGCGCAGTGCTCCCGAAGCCAGCCAGCAGGTGTTCCAGTCGCTCTCCAACACCCTGCGCCATGCCCGGGCGCGGGTCGGCCAGGATCTCAATCAGGAGAACTACAGCCTGTCCCTGGACTACGACCAGCAGAGCAACAACACCTACACCGAGAACGTCACCGAGCACAATGACGTCGAGGCTGGCTGGAGCATCGTCAATCCCACCTGGAGCGAAACCCGCCCGGTGATGTACTTCGACAACGAAGGGCCGCGGGCCTGCATCTGGCGGGTCGACGTGCAGTACAAGGTGCTGTCCAAGATCGTCCCGGAGCATGAGGCGATTTCAGCCCGTCCTGTGGATATCCATGGCCGGGAGGCGGTGGTGTACCTGGAAGGCGATCAGTTGAAATTCGCGATCAATCCGGATGACTGAAGGGCCAGGTTGCTGAAAAAAGGCTCGCCAAACGGCGAGCCTTTTGCATTGCGCCGGCAAGGCTCTGCTCAGGGCAGGCTGATCTTGTATTCGGCCAGCTTGGCCTGGTGCTGCGGTTCGACGTACTTCGGGTTCACCCGCTTGGCGAACTGGGTAAAGTCGGCGCGGGCATCGTCGGTCAGGCCCAGTTTGTCGTAGGCCAAACCCCGGTGGTAGAAGGCCCAGGCATAGTCCGGCTGCTTCTGCAGGCCGGCGCTGTAGGCTTCGGCCGCCTCGCGGTATTGGCCCAGGTCGTAGAGGGTCTGGCCCAGGTGGTAGTAGGTCGGCATGTTGAAGCCGGTGCCCTTGCCCGCCTCGCCCAGGTTGGCGTCGAGGTTGGATTGCACCAGTTCCAGGGCCTTTTGCGGGTTGCCCGACTCACGATAAAGACGGCTCAGGTCCAGCACCGCACGGGCATCGGGCTTGGGGCCCAGCTCGATGGATTTTTCCTTGGCGCTGATGGCTTCCGGGTAACGCTTGAAGCTGGCGTAGGCATCGGACTGCAACCAGTACACCAGGCTCTGCATCGGCTTGGACAGTTGGTTTTTCGACAGGCACAGATCGGCCTCTTGCAGCACCACATCGAACTTCTCGGCCTTGGAGGCCTGGCCCACCAGACGGCAATGGGCGTAGTTGATCTGGTCCTGGCTCTGCAGGCTGGCGCAGCCGGTGACAGCGAGAATGCACAGCAGCAGGATCGACCCGCGAACAGACAATGAAGGCATGTTTTTCAATCCAGCAGGTGAGCGTTGAGGTCAGGGCGATAGACCTGCAGCAGCGGCGCGGTGACCGTGCCCTGCAGGCTGCAGAAGATCGTGGTGCGCCCGGAGATCGGGGCGCCGGTGGTGCCTGTGTCGATGCTCAACACACGCTCGACGAAACCGAACGGCGTGGCCACGCCACCTCCCGCCAAGCCTTCGGTACGCCACTGGTCGATCGGATCGCCGACACGGCGGATCTCCACCCGGGTCATGGCGCTGCGATCGGCTTTCAGGCGGCTGTTGTCGCGCAACAATGGCTTGAGCGCGGCGGCTACATCCTTGGGTTCGCCCTCGGCGATAAAGCCCCAGAACAGCAGGTTGCCCACCGATTTCAGCGACTGGGCCTCGTTGTAGTAGCCCACCAGGCGCACGCCGTTGACCAGCAGCGGCTGGTCGAAGGCCTGGTAGCGACCGCCTTCCTGCAAGGGGTTCAGGACCTTGGGCGCACTCACTGCACCGTATCGGGCCAGACTCAGGGTGCCCGCCGGTAGTCGGGCCGTGTTCAGGCTCTGGAAGAATTGCCCATCGCAGCGGGAAAACTCGCTCAGCAGCTGCTCGGACGCAGTCGCTTGCTGGCCGTGGGCGATGCTGGCGACGCTCAGCAGGCACAGGCCGGATAGCAGGGTACGGAACATCGAAATCATCCGTGATGCAAAAGAGGGAGTGGAACTTTAACAAAGAAGGGTCAGGCGCGGGGCCGCGCTATGCCATGCAGCGCAATGCATGAGAGGACGCCCCCGCAGGCGCCCTCCCTTGCCGCCTGTCAGGCGATCAATGGTGCATGGGCGCGGTACCGCCCTGACCATCGGACAGCTCGATGCTGACGTTCTGCATCATGCCCTGGTCCTCGTGATCGAGGATGTGGCAGTGCAGGACGAACTCGCCGATGTAACGTTCATACCGAGTGCGCGTGTACAGGGTGTAAGGGCGCCCCTGCTTGTCCGGTCCCTTGACGAACAGGGTGTCTTTCCACACGCCCTTGAGCCCGGCGTACTGCTTGTCGGTGGGGTCGGTCGGGTCGATCGCCCCCGGCTCGCTGAGGTCGGTGCCGTCCGGACCGATGATCTTCACCACCTGGAACGGATTGACGTGAATGTGGAACGGGTGGCTGGCATAACCGGAACTCAGCACCCAGGTTTGCGCCGTGCCCAGGGTCAGGTGGCGATTGATGGTTCCTGGCTCATACGGCTTGACGTCGTCCATGCTGGTGCCCACCTCGAACTTGGGATTTTTCTCGTCATCTCGGTTGATGTAGAACATCAGCCGCTCCTCCGGCCGGTCCTTCACTTCCTCGTCGCGGACGCTCTCGTGAGGAACGAACCGGGTTAGCTTCATCCCGCTCTTGAGGTCATTGACGATCTGGCTCTGCACATCGGACGGCATATTGCGCTGCGCCGAATCCACCAGCACCTGGGTCAAGTAGGCATTGCTGTCCTTGACCTCGGTGCCTTGCTCGACATCGACAAACCCGAGTATCTGCCGGCCACTCGCTGCCTGGGACACGCCGCCATTGGCCGTTTGCGCAGCGTCGACCACGCAGTAGCGTCCGGCTTGCGGGAAGAGCATCAGCAGGTCGTTGCGATAGCCGGGCTGCAAGGTGACCTGGCTAAGTGTTTGCGCCTGGCCCAGGGTCAGACCATCGGCAGCGATGACTTGATAGTCCACCGGTTCGCCGACGCATTGCTGACTGACGAAAGCATCGGCATCCGCTGCGGCAACGCCCGCATTGCTCTTTTGCAGGGCGCTGTCGGCGAGCTTGCGAAACTCCAGCTTGATGGTGTCGCGTATGCCCGCATGGACCAGGCGCCAACGTTCCACCTGACCGGTGCGGGCCTTGTCGAAGATCGGCTGCACCTGGCCATTGATACTGGTGTAGCGTCCCGACTGGCCCCAGCTCTTCGGCGTGAACTGGGCAAAGTCCTCGACCACGCCGACCTCGCCCGGATCGCATTGCCAATCCACGCTCTTGTCGCCCGTCACAGGGTCGGTCTTGACCCCTTTGCAGGCATAGGGAATTTGCTGCAATACCAGCAGGCGCTCGGTAAAGGCCTGGCCATCGGCCGACTTGAGCAAGGTGTCGATATCACCGTTGGCTTGCCCACTCGGCAGCCGGCTGCCGTGGATGATCAACGCTCCGGCCATGCCACTGGCGACCTGCAACGCGGTGGAACCATGCCGATGGGGGTGGTACCAGAAGGTTCCGGCCGGGTGGTCGGCGGGGATGTTGTACTCGTACTGGAAGCTGATCTGGGGATTGATCGACAACAGCACGTTGTCGCTGTTACCGGCGGGACTGACCCACAAACCATGGGAGTGCAGGTTGGTGCTGTTGAAGCACTGGGGCTTGTCGGGCTCGGCGGAATGGGCACTGCACGGCTGGTCGTCCTTGGCCTTGAGCTTGTTGTTGAGGGTGATGCGTACGGTGTCGCCCGGCGTCACATCGATGGTCGGGGCCACGAAGGGGGCCTGGGGATTGACCCCGGTGCCCTGATAGCTGCGCAGGTTCACTGGCACATTGCGCCCGGTGGCCGGGTCAAAAATCGTGCTCTTGGTGTAATCGATGTTCAGGATCAGAGCGCGTTCGATACCGCCCTGGGAGGATGCTGGAAGAGTGCTCAAGACAGTGGCCTTGGACGACATCAGCAGTGTGGTTTCTCCGGTTTTCTGTCGCGGCGCCTGCTGTTCCAGGCTGCCGGGATTCTCGAATGTCCGTGCGGCTGCTTCGGCCGTTGCTGGGGTAATCGCGCACGCCACTGACAACAGGATTCCTGTGCCCAAGGCGTTGATCGGCTGGGTTGCTTTCATGGTGTTCTCCTGTGCTCCAGGAAGGTAGAGACCGGACGACCCGCAGCAGAGCGGCGGCAGGACGAAACAACATCGGCCAAGCACAGGGATCGGCGTTACGCAGCAACTTGTCCCGCATCCATTGCGGCTGAAACCTCATCCCTGATGGCATAAAGCTAGTGGGAAACGCCCGAAAAGCAACGCGACACGCCCGTTCACCGCACATTCTTCCCGACCACGCCCCTCCCCCACTCTGGCGGCCTCATTGCGCTCAGATCGCAGGCACAAAAAAGCCCCGAACCAGTCGGGGCTTTTTCCATTGCGCCACCTGAAGTCAGGCGGTGATCAGGCGTTCATCAGAACACGTTGATCGGGTAGTCGACGAACACACGCAGTTCGTTGCCACCCACGTTGTACTCGGAAGACTTCTGCGAAACCCGCAGTACCGAGCTACGTACTTTCACACTCAGGTCCTTGGCTGGACCGCTCTGTACCACGTACTTCAGCTGGTTGAAGATTTCCCGCTCGCTGCCGCCAGTGGTGGTCGAGGTGGTGATGTTGTCGCCACGCACGTAGGCCACGTTGTAGGTCAGGCCCGGTACGCCGAAGGCGCCGAAGTCCAGACCGTAGCCCAGCTGCCAGCTGCGCTCGTCTTCAGCGTTGAAGTCGGACCAGTAGGAGTTGGCCAGGTAGATGGTGTTGCCGCCATCGCCCACGCGGTTCTGACCACGCTGGTAGCCGCCGTAGGCATAGCCCAGGTGGCTGTCGCCGGTGCTGCGCTGGTGCGCCAGGGTGAAGGAATGCGGGCCAGTGGCGAAAGTGGCTGCCAGGCTCCAGATCTTGTTGTCTTCGCCGCCAGCCTTGGCCTTCTGCGCGTAGGACTTGTCCAGCTCGGTACGGTAACCGTTGAAGTCCAGGGTCAGGGACTGGTCGGTGGCCAGTGGGAACACGTAGTTCAGGTTCACGTATTGTTTCTTCAGCACGTCTTCGACGTCGGAAGCGTACAGCGCGCCCTTGAACTGTTCGGTGAACTGGTAGCTACCGCCCAATACGTTGATCGACTTCAGGCCACCACTGTCACGGCCTTCGGCGCTCTTGCGCGATTCGGCGGTGAAGTGACCGGCGTTCAGCTCCAGGCCCTTGATCTCCTTGGAGGTGATCAGGGTACCGGTGTAGCTTTCCGGCAGCAGACGCGAGTTGTCGTAGTTCAGCACCGGCAGGGCCGGCATCTGATCACCGTAGGTCAGCACAGTGTTGGACAGGCGGAACTTGACCGCTGCACCGAACTTGCTCAGGTCATCGGCGGCGTTGCCGCTGTCGCCTTGCTTGAAGAAGTCGATACCGCCAGCACCGCTGCGGCCCTTGCCACCGTCCAGACGCAGTGCGTACAGGCCGAAGGCGTCAACGCCCACGCCCACGGTGCCCTGAGTGAAACCCGAGGAGAAGGTGCCGATGGCAGCCTGGCCCCACTCGGCCTTGTCCTTGTTACCGTCTTTGTAGTCACGGTTGATGTAGGCGTTGCGCAGCAGCACTTTCAGGCTGCTGTCTTCGACGAAGCCCTTGGCATCGGCCTGGCCGTCGGCCATGGCCTGTGTAGCGCTCAAAATCCCCAGTGCAATCAAGCAGATCCGCTGTTTCGACATTTTATTTTCCTTATTACGGTTTGATGACGCGCTGTGAGCTCTTTCGGCTATGGCGTTTGAACGCTCTTCTACCGTCGAAACAAAAAAGCCCGACCGCGGGTGATCGCGGCGGGCCTTTTATTATTCTGAAATATGGCTCTTGGCCACAGGCGTTGGGGCGAATCCTATCCGCGCCTTTAACAACGTGTCAATTTCGTGAATCGTCTTTGAATAGCTGAAAATATTCTAAGAACTGCGGGCTAGAGCATTGCCAGCTGCACACTGTGACTGTCGACGAACTGTTCGAAATGGGTGACCTTGCCCTCTTTCAGCGTCCATAGATGGGCCACTCGCACATCAATAGGCTTGCCCGAGCCTTTATAGATGCCCTGATAGTTGCCATAGGCGAACACCTTGTCGCCCTGGGCCACATAGTTTTCCACCTTGAAGGTGAAGTCCTGCCACTCCGATCCCAGGCGCTTGAAAACATGCTCCAGCACCGCCTCGAAACCGACGTAGGTGCCGGCATAGGGAAAGCCCGCCGCTTCGGTCCAGCGCGCATCGGGGGCCAGGGCCGCCGCGGTGTTGCGCGCATTTTCCTGGGAGTTGGCACCTTCGTAGGTGCTTTTGATCAACGCTAGGTTATCCATGGGTGACTCCACACAGGTCAGGTGAGATCAGAGCGCGCAACCGTCCAGGCCACAGGCCTGGAGCGCGCCATGTTGAGGGTCGCTACTGGCGCCCTGGGAAGCCTTCAGCCACTGCGCGAAGGCCTCGGGCTTGCCCAGCCAGGGGCTGACATCGAGCAATTGATAGCGGCCGTCCCGCTCCAGCGCCAGGGTCGGGAAACCCTGGCCGCCGACTTTGGCCAACAGCGCCCGGCTGCTCTTTATATGCTCATCCAGCTCAAGGGCCACCGCCTGATCGTAGGCGACGGCGAACGGCTGCGGGGCAAAACCCAGGGTCTGCGCCAGTTCCAGCAGGACGTCGCGATCGGCAATCCGCCGGCCTTCCAGGTAGTGGGCCGTCTGCAGGCGCCCCAGCAACTCCAGTCCACGACCGCCCAAGGCTTCGGCCGCCAATACAGCGGCGATCGGCGGTGCCGAGTCGAAAACCGCCGAGTGGTCACGCAACAAGCCCTCGAAATAAGCCTCGCCAAAAGGTTGCCCGGTGTACTCGGCGATGCGCCGGTCATGGGGCATGACGTAATCACGCAGCTGCGGCGACACCGACTGGCGGTTGCGGCCGGTCATCATGCCCCCGGCATGGGCCACCACCGGCAGCACTGCCTGGGCAGCCTGGACCAGTGGCTTGGCGCCATAGCACCAACCGCACAGCGGGTCATAAATGTAGTGAAGGGTGGCCGAGGACATGGGGGACTCCAACAGGATCTTGAGAATTCGATGGCACGCAGACTATGCCCCGGACGTCAGGGAAAAAACCTCGAAATGGTTTTTAGTCTGTTGCTGTATCCGGTCGAATCGGTCCGTTTAGCCCGTGTATGCGGGCAGATACGCCGTCGACACAATTAGAAACAATAGAGCAAGGGAACTTTTAGCGAATAATTAACATAAGTAAATAGCACGCATTATCATTCGCACCCCTCGACTCACCTTCCTTTCGGATGCGCTTCAGATGCCTGCCCATTTCCGCCTTACGCCCCTGTCACTGGGACTCTGCACCCTGCTGACTGCCGGTTTTGCCTGTGCCGCCAGCACCACCCTGCCAACGACCTCCATCAGCGCCGAAGCCGAGGCCGACCCCGACGATCCCCGGGTCAAGGAAGTCAGCACCGCGACCCGCACCGCCACCGCAGCGCGCTATGTGCCCCAGGCCATCGACACGATCAAGACCGCCAACGTACTGGACTACGGCCACAACGATCTGGGCAGCGCCCTAAGCGGCATTCCCAACGTCAGCAGCGGCTCCGACACCCGCTTCGACAGCCTGCGGATTCGGGGTTTCGATGCCAGCAACGACTTCTACCTGGACGGCGTCCGCGACGACAGCCAATACGTGCGCGATCTGCACAACATCGAGCGCATCGAAGTACTCAAGGGCCCAGCGGCAGTGCTCTACGGTCGTGGCAGCCAGGGCGGCATCGTCAACCGGGTGAGCAAGCTGCCGGAATTCGGCCGCCGCTCCAGCGTCGAGGTCCAGGGCGGCAGCCAGGATCTGCGCAGCCTGTACGCCGACCTCAGTGCCGATCCGGCAGAAAACATCAGCCTGCGCCTGAACCTGGGCAACCAGGACCAAAACAGTTTCCGCGACGGCGTCAGTGGCAACCGCCAGCTGTTTGCACCGTCCATGAGCTGGCAACTGACCCCGGACTTGAACTGGCTGGTGCAGTACGAATACAGCCGCTACAACCGCACCCCGGACCGCGGTATCACCAGCCTCAACGGACGTCCGGCGAACGTCGGCCGGGAAACCACCTACGGCGACCACCGCGATTACATCGACGACAAATCCCAGTCCTTGCGCTCCAAGCTGACCTACGAGCTCAACGACAACTGGCAACTGCGCCACACACTGGCCGTGTTCAAGCTCGACAGCGACTTCGACAACACCTACCAGACCGGCTACAACGCCAACACCGGCAAAGTACAGCGCCAGCGCTGGCAGCAGGACCTGAAGACTCGCAACATCTACAACAACACCGAGCTCGAAGGCCGCTTCGACACCTTTGGCCTGGAACACCGCCTGCTCACCGGCATCGAGATCGGCAGCCAGCGCCGCGACCCGATCCTCTACAACGCCGCCACTTCCGGACCGGGCAGCCAGGCGGTGCCCGCCGTGGATCTGTACAACCCCAATCCGTACCAGAGCCACACCGGCCGCATGCAGGTTTCCAGCAACAACCACACCGAGGTCGAAAGCCGAGCGCTCTACGTGCAGGACCAACTGCGCCTGAACGATCAATGGCAATTGCTCGCCGGCCTGCGCTACGACAACTTCGATGTCGAGACCACCAACCGCCGTACCGGGGTGTCCGACAGCCGCGACAGTCACAGCGTCAGTCCGCGCCTGGGGGCAGTCTGGACGCCGCTGGAGCACCACTCGTTCTATGCCTCGTGGAGCAAATCGTTCTCACCGGTAGGCGGCGGCCTGATCGGCATCACCCCGAACGCGGCCGGCAACGGCAACGACCTGAGCCCGGAGCTGACCCGGCAGAAGGAAGTCGGGGTCAAGAGCGACTGGCTGGGCGAACGCCTGAGCACCACCCTGGCGGTGTACGAGCTGGAGCTCTACAACCGTCGCACCACCGATCCGCTGGATCGCAACATCATCCTGATGACCGGCCTGCAACGCTCCCGGGGTATCGAGTTGACTGCCAACGGCAAGATCGTCGGCAACTGGTACCTGCGTGGTGGCATCGGCCTGCAGGACGCGGTGGTGGTCAAGGACAACAACGGTTTCGAAGACAAGCGGGTGAATAACGTGGCCAAGCGCAATGGCAGCCTGTTCATCACCTGGAAACCGGAACTGGGCTGGTACGCCGAGACCGGCCTGACCCTGGTGGGCGACCGCTACGCCGATGGCGCCAACACCGTGGTGCTACCGGGCTACGGCCGCTGGGATGCCCTGGCCGGCTACCGGCACAAGGACTGGGACGTGCGCGCGGCGTTGAACAACATTGCCGACCGCGAGTACTACAGCTCCGCCACCAGTGCCTTCCAGATCCAGCCGGGGGAGCCCCGCAGCCTGGTGGTCACCGGCAACTACCGCTTCTAAAAGAGCGGCCAAAAAAAAGCGCTGCCATCCCGGCAGCGCTTTTTACAATCCATTGTCTTTCTATCCTTTCACCACATCCCACAGTGCTTGCAGTTCCGCCTCGCTGAGCAATCCAGCGGGGTAACGATCAATGATGATCCGGCGCGGATCAGGTTCCCTGATCTGACGCGTTCCATTGGACTTCAACCATTGCACCAGCACCTGCAGCGACTCGTTATTCATTGCCAAGGGATGGGGTGCCCGCTCGCTGACCATATTCATTCCAGCGCTCTCTCCTGGTTCCTGAGCGGCCTAACTTATCCAAGGTTTATGACAGAACAACAAAAGTTCCACCTGTCTCAGAATCACCACGAGACAGATACAAGAGCTATGCCAAAGTGCCAGGTGGCTCGACATACGGCCATGAAAAAGCCCGCAACCCATCTGGGCTGCGGGCTCGCTGAAAAGCATCAGCGGCGGAACCGGTCCGACGCCGTCAAACAGGCGACAACATCTGTTACAACGGCACTCAATTCCGCTGCGGCGCGGGCTGTTGTTGGGTAAGGCAATGGATATTGCCGCCACCCAGTAACAGTTCGCGCCCTGGCACCATCACCACTTCATGCTCGGGAAACAGCTCCTGCAGAATGGCCTTGGCCTGGGCATCCATCGGGTCGTCAAAGCTCGGTGCAATGATCCCACCGTTGACGATCAGGAAGTTCACGTAGGAACCCGCCAGGCGCACTGAAGGATTGCGCTCCTGGCTGCCTTGCACCGCATCCACACCAGCACATTCCTCTTCGGTGGCATACAGCGGACCGGGAATCGGCATCTTGTGCACCTTGAAAGTGCGGCCCTTGGCGTCGCGGGTGTTTTCCAGCACCTGCATGGCCGCCTGGCAGCGAGGATAGTTCGGGTCCTGGGGGTCGTCGGTCCAGGCCAGCAGCACTTCGCCCGGGCGCACGTAGCAGCAGAAGTTATCCACATGACCGTCGGTTTCGTCGTTGTACAGGCCATCCGGCAGCCAGACGATCTGCTCCACCGCCAGGTGCTCGCGCAGCACCGCCTCGATCTGCTCACGGGACAGATGCGGGTTGCGGTTGTGATTGAGCAGGCATTCTTCGGTGGTGATCAGCGTGCCTTCGCCGTCGACGTGAATCGAACCGCCTTCGAGCACGAAGCCTTCGGTGCGGTACTCCTGGCAACGCTCGATCTCCAGCACCTTGCTGGCCACCTGCTCGTCACGGTTCCACGGCGCGTAGAGGCCGCCTTCGAAGCCGCCCCAAGAGTTGAAGCCCCAGTGCACACCGCGCACTTCGCCGCTGTGGTTGATGACGAAGGTCGGACCGGTGTCGCGGACCCAGGCGTCGTCGCTGGACATCTCCACTACACGGATATTGGGTACGTCCAGGCGCGCCCGGGCATTTTCATACTGGGCCGCGGACACGGCCACGGTCACCGGTTCGAAGCGGGCGATGGCCTTGGCCACCGCCGCGTGGGCAGCCTGGGCCGGCTTACCGCCCAGACGCCAGTTGTCCGGACGCTCGGGCCAGATCATCCAGGTCTGGGTCTGGGTCGCCCATTCGGCCGGCATGTAGAAACCGTCGGCGCGCGGCGTGCTGTGCAAAGTGCTCATAGTGTTCAGGACTCCAGGGAACCGTCGAGGGTTTTCAGCGCGCCATAGAGGTTCGGACGACGGTCACGGAAACTGCCCCAGGCGCTGCGGATGTGCTCGAGCTCGTCGAGGTCGAAGCTGTGCACAAGGATACCTTCTTCGGTTTGGTTGAGCTCCTGAACCTTCTCGCCGAACTGATTGGCGATGAAGGATGAACCGTAGAAGGTGATGTCGTAGCCGTCCTGCTCTTCATTGCCGATGCGGTTGCTGGCGATCAACGGCATCAGGTTGGCCCCGGCGTGGCCCTGTTGCACACGCTGCCAGTGGTCACGGGAGGAAATGCTCTTGTCGTGAGGCTCGCTGCCGATGGCGGTGGGGTAGAAGAGCAGTTCCGCCCCTTGCAGGGCCATGCTGCGGGCGCACTCGGGGAACCACTGATCCCAGCAGATGCCCACGCCGATCTTCGCGTAGCGGGTGTTCCACACCTTGAAGCCGGTGTCGCCCGGGTTGAAGTAGTACTTCTCGTGGTAACCGGGACCGTCCGGGATATGGCTTTTCCGATAAATCCCGAGGTTGCTGCCATCGGCATCGATGATCGCGATGCTGTTGAATCGCGCGCGCCCCGCCAGCTCGTAGAAGCTGATGGGCAGCACCACTTGCAACTCCCTGGCGACTTTCTGGAAGTGCGCGATGGCGACGTTGCTATCGACCGTGGTGGCCAGTTGCAGGTAGTCCGGGTTGGGCTTCTGGCAGAAGTACGGTGCCTCGAACAACTCCTGGATCAGGATGATCTGCGCGCCCTTGGCGGCGGCTTCACGGACCAGTTTTTCTGCGGTTTCCAGATTAGCCTCAAGGTCCCAGGAACAAGCCATCTGGGTAGCGGCGACAGTAACGATACGGCTCATGGAACAACTCCCGGGCAATGGACGCGGTCGATGACAACGGATAGGAAAAGGGCAAGGCACGATGAACTTGCGCCCGGCGATGGCCACTTTATATCCGATAAATATCGACTTTAGAAGCCAGGAGAATCGTTAAACCAAAAAATATTCGACAAAATACCGATAACAATCGAGTAAGCATAAACACATTCGCCGGCCAGCCGGCCCCCACAGAAAGGTGTAGGAGCCGGCTTGCCGGCGAATGGAAATGAACGCAAGCGAACGACGAAGCCTTACAGATCCTCGCCCAGCACCTTCGACAGCATGTCGACAAAGAAGTCCACGCTCCGCCGGCTGGTGACCATCGGCGGCTTGATCTTGAGGATGTTCAAATGATCCCCGGTGGGCTGCATGAAGATCCCCAGTTGTCGCAGACGATCACACAGCAAAGTGGTCTCCTCGGTGGCCGGCTCCAGGGTCTGGTGATTGCGGATCAGCTCCAGCCCCAGGTAGAAGCCGGAGCCATGCACCGCCCCCACCAGGGGATGCAGATCCTTGAGCGCCTCCAGGCGCTGCCTGAAATGCTCACCGACCACCTGGGCGTTCTCCCAGAGGCCCTCCTCCTGCATCACATCCAGCACTGCGATGCCGATGCGGCAACTGACCGGGCTGCCGCCGGATGAAGAGAAGAAATAGCCCTCGGCCTCCAGCGCCTCGGCAATCTCGCGACGGGTGATCACCGCCCCAAGAGGCTGGCCGTTACCCATGCCCTTGGCCATGGTGATGATGTCCGGCACCACGCCCTGCTCTTCGAAGCCCCAGAAGAACTTGCCCATGCGTCCATAGCCCACCTGGACCTCATCGGCGATGCATACGCCACCCCGGGCCCGAACCCGTTCGTAGACTTCCTGCAGATAACCCGGCGGCAGGGAAATGCCCCCGGCGTTGCCATACACCGGCTCACAGATAAACCCGGCCAACTGGCGATGCTGCTCGTCCAGCTTGTGCAACTGCTGGTCAACGCTGCGCAGGTACTGCGCTGTACTGTCCTGGCCGCGAAACTCGCCGCGATAGGTATTGGGCGCCGTTACCGGGTGCACCCAGTCCGGACGGCTGGTCAGCGCCTGGGGGTTGTCGGCGATGGAGGTGGACACCGCATCGGCCGCCACCGACCAGCCGTGATAGGCCTCCAGCACGCTGAGCATGTCGCGCCCACCGCTGTAGGCCCAGGCCAGGCGAATCGCCAGGTCGTTGGCCTCGGTGCCGCTATTGACCAGGAACACCCGGTCCATGGAATCCGGCGCCAGGGCCAGCAGGCGCTCGGAGAACTCGGCGATCGCGGCATAGTGAAAACGCGAGTTGGTATTGAGCAGCGACCATTGGCGCGCCGCCTCGGCGGCCATGCGTGGGTGACCGTGGCCGAGCACCGCGACGTTGTTGAGCATGTCCAGGTAGGAGCGCCCTTGCATGTCGATCAGGTGATTGCGCCAGCCCCGCTCGATCCGCGGCGGGTCGACGTAATAGTGCTTTTGCGAGCGGGCAAAGCTGGCGTCGCGACGCTCCAGCAGGGTCTGCGGGTCCAGTTCCGGCTCGGCATCGCAGGCCAGCCCCAGCAGGGCTGCCGGAGAAGGGCACAACGCTTGCCAGGCAAGCGCCCGGGAAGGGCTACAGAACAGCGGCGGTTCCAGCTCAGCCGCTCGGCACAGCTGCACCTTGAGCCGGCCATCGGCTACCACGGCGCCCAGTACCTGCCCCTTGACCAGGGCCGCGCCCGACTGCAACGACGGCTCGACGCCCCACAGGCGCACGCTCAGCGCCGGACCATCCAGGCGCAACAGGCCGTTTTCGGCACGGTGCAGCACACCGGCGAACGGCGCCTCTACCGGCGTGCCTGCCGGCACTTGCAATTGCACATGCAACGGGCAGGTTTGCGGTTCCTGGGCTCTGTCGGGACAGGTCCGCGACAAACGGTATTGGCCGTAGCGACTGGCGGCCAGGCCATGGGCAACACCGGCTTCGGCCAACAGGCGATCATCGATCCCCTGCTGCTCCCAATTACCGGCTTCGAAGTGCGGGCTGAGCACTCCCAGGTCGATCAGGGCGAACTCGCGACCCACCAGGCTCGGCAGCAGCGGAACGAACCCGTCACTGCCAATGGCCGGCAAGGACTCCCCGACAGCGCTGAGGATCGCCGCTTCCATGAGCTCGAAAGACACGGCGCTGGCGACCCGGAAAATCTCCCACTCGTGCAGCAGATTGGCGCGGCTGTAGGCGTTGCCCGGGTCGATGCCGACCTGCTGCTCGCCACTGAGCACCAGCACCGCGGCCCGGGCCACGATCAAAGGCCAGAGCGCCAGCAACTCGGCCCGTTGCAGCGGGTTGATCTGGTGATAGGCCTGGATCGCCGGCAGGATGCGCAGCGGATCGCCCTCGGCGTGATGCAGCAGTGCAGCGCACGTCACCGACAGATCGGTGATGCGCCAGGTCCGGATCAGGTCGCCGAAATCGATCACCCCCTGCAGCTGCCAATGGCGCGCGGCATCCCGCTGCCAGACCACGTTGTCATCGGTGATGTCCATGTGGATCGCCTGCACCGGCAACAGCTCCTGCAAGGGCTGCAGGCGACGTTCGGCACGCTGCGCGGTGTCTGCGATCAAGGCCCGTTGCTGCGGGTCCTGGATGACCGGTAACAGGTGCCCGATCAGCGCCTGGGCATGCCGGGCATCCCATTGCAGGGTGCGCTCGAGCCCCGGATGCTGAAAACCTTCCAGGGCCAGGTCCATCTGCCCGCAGAGCCGGCCCAGGCCTGCCACCAGTTCGTCCCCCAGGTGCGGCAGGTGGGTCAGGGAGCGGCCCTCTATATAATCCAGCAGCCGCACGTGCAGCGCTTGCCCGGCAATCTCCAGGGACAGCAGGTCCGCACCGTTTTTCGCCGGAATCACCCTGGGTACTCGCAATTCGGGGTATTGCTGCAGATGCTGGAGGCCCGCGTGCTGCGCCTGCAACTCCAGGGCTGAATAGTCGCCGCGGCAGATCTTCAGGACAAAGCGGCCCTGGGGACTGTCGAGGCGATAGTTGAGGTCTTGCTGGCTCCCCAGGGACTGCACGGTGCCTTGCAGGCCGTAATGGGTTTCCAGCAGCTCCAGCGCTTGCTGTGCGGTGACCTGAGGGCTGGGCAGACTGGCGCGGTGGATCAAGGTGGCGAGCAACATACAACGATCCCTGGAATTGTTATAAGCCGCTTATATCGCCATTGCCCAAGGCGTTACGCAACCCCAAAGAACGGGAAACAGACAGGCACCTTCCCCGCTTCAAAGCTGCACTTTGCGAAATTTCCGACCGTACGCGGTGAAATCGACTGATGGCGCCTATTGCACCTCAGGCGCCGTGTCGACAAGCTATGCTGCATTTTTTGCGGTAAATGATCGTTTTCAAGGACACAGGCCCTCCAACATGCGCATTCTCGTCACCGGCGGAGCCGGATTCATCGGCTCGGCTCTGGTCCGCCATCTGATCCAGCACACAGAACACGAAGTGCTGAACCTGGACAAACTGACCTACGCAGGCAACCTGGAATCGCTGCAGAGCATCGCCAGCGACAGCCGCTACGAATTCGTCAAGGCCGATATCGTCGACCAGGCCACCGTCAGCGCCGTGCTCGCACGCTTCCAGCCCCACGCGATCATGCACCTGGCGGCCGAGTCCCATGTCGACCGCTCCATCGACGGGCCGTCCGACTTCATCCAGACCAATATCGTCGGCACCTACAGCCTGCTGGAGGCAACCCGCGCGTACTGGCACAAACTGCCCGAAGCGGAAAAGGCCGCTTTCCGCTTCCACCATATTTCCACCGACGAGGTCTATGGCGACCTGCATGGCGTCGACGACCTGTTCACCGAAACCACGCCCTACGCTCCCAGCTCGCCCTACTCCGCCAGCAAGGCCGCGTCCGACCATCTGGTCCGCGCCTGGCAGCGCACCTATGGCCTGCCGGTGCTGATCACCAACTGTTCCAACAACTATGGCCCGTTCCACTTTCCCGAGAAGTTGATCCCCCTGGTGATTCTCAATGCCCTGGCAGGCAAACCGCTGCCGGTCTATGGCAATGGCCTGCAGGTACGCGACTGGCTGTACGTCGAGGATCACGCCCGGGCGCTGTTCAAGGTGGTGACCGAGGGCGTGGTCGGTGAGACCTACAACATCGGTGGCCATAACGAGCAGAAGAACATCGACGTGGTACGCGGCATCTGCAGCCTGCTGGAAGAACTGGCCCCGCACAAACCCCAGGGTGTCGCGCAATATGCCGACCTGATCACCTTCGTCCAGGACCGCCCCGGCCACGATCTGCGCTACGCCATCGACGCCGGCAAGATCGAGCGGGAGCTGGGCTGGGTGCCGGACGAAACCTTCACCAGCGGACTGCGCAAGACTGTGCAGTGGTACCTGGAAAACCTCGAGTGGTGCCGCCGGGTACAAGACGGCAGCTACCAGGGCGAACGCCTGGGTTCCACCGACATCAAGGATCTGATTGCATGATTAAAGGCATTGTTCTGGCGGGCGGCTCCGGCACCCGTCTGCACCCCATCACCCTCGGTGTCTCCAAGCAGCTGCTGCCGATCTACGACAAGCCGATGATCTATTACCCGATCTCGGTACTGATGCTGGCCGGCATCCAGGACATCCTGATTATCTCCACCCCCCAGGACTTGCCGCAGTACCGCAACCTGCTGGGTGACGGCAGCCAGTTCGGCGTGCGCTTCAGCTATGCCGAACAGCCTTCGCCGGATGGCCTGGCCCAGGCATTCCTGATTGGTGAAGAGTTCATCGGCAATGACCCGGTGTGCCTGATCCTGGGTGACAACATCTTTCACGGACAGTACTTCGGCGAACAACTGTGCGATGCCGCCAAACGCAGCTCCGGCGCTACGGTATTCGGTTACTGGGTCAAGGACCCGGAGCGCTTCGGGGTCATCGACTTCGACAGCGAAGGCCGCGCCCTGTCCATCGAAGAGAAGCCCAAGAACCCAAAATCCAGCTACGCCGTCACCGGCCTGTATTTCTATGACAACGACGTGGTGCAGATCGCCAAGGCGGTCAAGCCGTCGCCCCGCGGCGAACTGGAGATCACCGACGTCAACAACGCCTACCTCAAGCGTGGCGATCTGCATGTGGAGCGTTTTGGCCGGGGCTTTGCCTGGCTCGACACTGGCACCCACGATAGCCTGCTGGAGGCTTCGCAGTACGTGCAGACCATCGAGCACCGCCAGGGTTTGAAGGTCGCCTGCCTGGAGGAAATCGCCTACCAGAACCAATGGATCAGCCGTGAGCACCTGCTGGAGCGCGCCGCCTACTTCGGCAAGACCGGCTATGGCCAGTACCTGTTCACCCTGGCCGGGGAGGCACAATGAAGGTCATCCCTACCGACCTGCCCGGCGTGCTGATCATCGAGCCCAAGGTGTTCGGCGACGAGCGTGGGTTTTTCTATGAGAGTTTCAATGCCAAGGCCTTCGCCGATGCCACAGGCCTGGATACTCAGTTCGTCCAGGACAACCATTCACGCTCGCAGAAAGGCGTGCTGCGTGGCCTGCACTATCAGTTGCAGAACACCCAGGGAAAACTGGTGCGCGTGACCCAGGGCGAAGTGCTCGATGTGGCTGTCGATATCCGTCGCAGCTCGGCGCACTTTGGTCAATGGGTAGCCGTACGCCTCTCGGCCGAAAATCATCGCCAGCTCTGGGTTCCCGAAGGGTTCGCCCACGGTTTCGTGGTGCTCAGCGACTTTGCCGAGTTTCTCTACAAGACCACCGACTATTACACCCCGTCCGCCGAGCGCAGCATTCGCTGGGACGATCCGACCCTGGCCATCGACTGGGAGCTCACCGAGCCCCCGCAACTGTCCGCCAAGGATCAGGCTGGCACCCTGCTGAGCGAGGCCGATCTGTTCCCATGAACACTCCCCTGAAAATCCTCATCAGCGGCCAGCACGGCCAGGTTTCCCGCGAGCTGCAGCAGCGGCTCGGCGACCTGGGCGAACTGGTGGTCCTTGGTCGAGACCAGTTGGACCTGAGCCACCCGGAACAGATCCGCCAGCAGGTCCGCACCATTCGCCCGCACCTGATCATCAACGCCGCCGCCCACACCGCCGTCGATCAGGCCGAAAGCGAGCCGGAGCTGGCCTTTGCGATCAATGCCAGCGCTCCCGGGATCTTCGCCGAGGAGGCCCTGGCGCTGGGTGTGCCACTGATTCACTACTCCACCGACTACGTGTTCGACGGCCGCAAGGACACGCCCTACGTGGAGGAGGACGAGCCCAATCCGCTGGGGGTCTACGGCCAGAGCAAGCTGGCGGGCGAACGGGCCATCAACCAGGTACAGGGCCAGCACCTGATCCTGCGCACCAGCTGGGTCTATTCCAGCCACGGCAAGAATTTCCTGCTGACCATGCAGCGCCTGCTGCAGGAACGACCCGAGCTGCGGGTGGTGGCCGACCAGATCGGCGCGCCCACCTGGGCCGGCACCATCGCCAACAGCACCCGCGCCCTGATCGAACGCTGGCAGTCCGGGAATCACGGCGCCTGGGGCACCTACCACCTCACCGCCCACGGCGAGACTTCCTGGTTCGGTTTCGCCCAGGCCATCGGCGAGCAGTTGCTGGCCCTGGACAAGCCTTGCGCGGTGCTCGAAGCCATCCCCTCCAGCGCTTACCCGACCCCGGCTCCCCGGCCGCTGAACTCACGCCTGGACTGCAGCCGCCTGGCTCGGGAGTGGGGCGTGATCCAGCCGGACTGGCACAGCGCACTGCGCGAGTGTCTTGCCGAGCAGGGCTAGGCATAATGCGCCTGTATCCACAGGCGCCATTTCCATGACCGCACCTCTTCCCCGTCGTCCCCGCTGGCGCAGCCTGGCACTGCTGGCCCTGTGCCTGGCGCCGTTGCTGTGGCCGCTGGAGCACTTGGCCGAGCGCTACTATCGCAACGAGCTGACCAGCCAGAATCGCCAGACCCTCGACCTCTACGTGGCCAACCTGCTGGGCACCCTGCACCGCTACGAAGTGCTGCCGCAGATCCTCGGCGACCTGCCGGCGCTGCGGGCGGTGCTGGGCGCCCCGGACGACGGCGTGACCCAGGGCAACGCCAACCGCCTGCTGAAAAACATCAGCGCCCAGACCGGCGCCGAAGTCATGTACCTGATGGACACCAGCGGCAAGACCCTGGCGGCCTCCAACTGGGACAAGCACGACAGTTTCGTCGGGCGCAATTTCGCCTTCCGCCCCTACTTCAGCGAAGCCATGGCCGGACGCCTGGGACGCTTCTTCGGCCTGGGCACCACCTCGGCCAAGCGTGGCTACTTCTTCGCCGCTGCGGTGCGCGACGGCGAACGGATACTCGGCGTGCTGGTGGTCAAGGTAGACCTGGACCACACCGAAAGCCTGTGGGGCAAAACCCCGGAACAGCTGTTGATGACCGACCACAATGGTGTGGTGATCCTCACCTCGCGCCCTGAATGGCGCTTTCGTGCGACCCGTCCTCTGAGCGACGAGGAACGCCAGGCCATCGTCGCCATCCAGCCCTACCCAACCCGGGACCCGCGCCCACTGAACCTCAATCCCGATGCCTGGCTGACCCAGACGCAACAGATCGAGGAAACCCGCTGGAGCGTCAGCATCCTCGCCCCGCGCACCCTGATCGATCGCCCGGTCCGCACCGTGGTGGCGGTCGGCGCCGCTGCGCTACTGGTGCTGATGCTGCTGCTCGGCCTGATGATGCAGCGCCGCCGCCACTACCTGGAGCGGATCGCCTTCGAAGCCAAGGCCCGACGCGAGCTGGAGAGGCGCGTGGCCGAGCGCACCAGCGATCTGGAGAGCCTCAACCGGCGCTTGAAACAGGAAGTACTGGAGCGCGAAACCGCTCAACAGGAGCTGGTGCGCGCCCAGGACAATCTGGTCCAGGCCGGCAAGCTCTCGGCCCTGGGCACCATGTCCGCGAGCATCAGCCACGAACTCAACCAGCCCCTGGCGGCCATCCGCAGCTACGCGGAAAACGCCGAAGTGCTGCTGGACCATCAACGCACCGATGACGCCCGGGGCAACCTCAAGCTGATCAGCGAACTGACCGGGCGCATGGCCTCGATCATCGCCCACCTGCGAGCCTTCGCCCGGCGCGATCACCACGCCCCGGAAAGCGTCGCCCTGCAACCGGCCCTGGACGATGCCCTGGCCCTGCTGGCCAAGCGCCGCCGGGCCATGGAAGTGGAGCTGATCCGCGACCTGCCGGCCGCCACCCTGTGGGTCGAGGCCGGGGAAACCCGTCTGCGCCAGGTGCTCGGTAACCTGCTGGCCAACGCCCTCGATGCCCTGACCGAAAAGGGTCCGCCGCGCAAACTCTGGCTGAGTGCCGAATCCACCGCCACAGGCGTCAATCTGTACATCCGCGACAATGGCCCGGGCTTCTGCATGGAGGCTCTGGGACGCGCCGGAGAGCCGTTCTACACCACCAAGACACGGACCCAGGGACTGGGCCTGGGACTGGCGATCTGCGACACCCTGATGCGCGCCTTCGGCGGTGAATTGTCGTTCGCCAACCACCGCGAAGGCGGCGCCCTGATTACCCTGCGCCTGCGCGCCGGGGCCCCCGGAGTGAGCCTGCAGCCCTCCGAGGATCGCGGGGTATGAAGCGCAGCGGCCATTCGTTAGCAACCACGCCCGGCCCAGCGATGCCGGCCACGACACAACCTGGAAAGTGACCGATGACCCGTCCCGACAGCCTCGACCCTCAGCTGCAAGTGGTGTTGATCGACGACGATCCTCACCTGCGCCAGGCCCTGAGCCAGACCCTGGACCTGGCCGGCCTCAAGGTGCTGTCCCTGGCCCAAGCCCAGGGCCTGGCCCCGCGCCTGGAGCGGGACTGGCCGGGGGTGGTGGTCAGCGACATCCGCATGCCCGGCATGGACGGCCTGGAACTGCTCACCCAATTGCATGCCCAGGATCCCGAGTTGCCGGTGTTGCTGATCACCGGTCACGGCGATGTGCCCCTGGCCGTGCAGGCGATGCGCGCTGGCGCCTATGACTTTCTGGAGAAGCCTTTCGCCAGCGATGCCCTGCTCGACAGCGTACGCCGCGCCCTGGACTGGCGGCGCCTGGTGCTGGACAACCGCAGCCTGCGCCTGGCCCTCAGTGACCGCCAGGAACTGAGCGCGCGGCTGGTGGGCCAGTCAGCGCCGATGCTGCGTCTGCGCCAGCAGATCGGCGCCCTGGCGGCGACCCGGGCCGATGTGCTGATCCTGGGCGAAACCGGCGCCGGCAAAGAAGTGGTAGCCCGCGCTCTGCACGATCTTTCCGGGCGGCGCAACGGACCGTTCGTGGCGATCAACGCCGGGGCATTGGCCGAATCGGTGGTGGAAAGCGAACTGTTCGGCCACGAACCGGGAGCCTTCACCGGCGCGCAGAAACGCCGCATCGGCAAGTTCGAATTTGCCAACGGCGGCACCCTGTTCCTCGACGAAATCGAGAGCATGAGCCTGGATGTCCAGGTCAAGTTGCTGCGCCTGCTCCAGGAGCGAGTGGTGGAGCGCCTGGGGGGCAACCAGCTGATCCCCCTGGATATCCGCATCATCGCCGCGACCAAGGAAGACCTGCGCCAGGCCGCGGACCAGGGGCGCTTTCGCGCCGACCTTTACTACCGCCTGAATGTGGCACCGCTGCGCATTCCACCGCTGCGCGAACGCGGCGAAGACGCGCTGATGCTGTTCCAGCACTTCGCCGACGAAGCCAGTACCCGCCACGGCCTGCCGCCCCAGGAACTGCAACCCGGACATCGTGCCCTGCTGTTGCGGCATAGCTGGCCGGGCAACGTGCGGGAACTGCAGAACGCCGCTGAACGCTTCGCCCTGGGCCTGGAACTGGCCCTGGACAACAACGAGCCGGACCACCCTGCCATCGCCGCTCCGACGCTGATCGCAGGCGGCCTGAGCGAACAGGTGGAACACTTCGAAAAGAGCCTGATCGCCGCTGAACTGACGCAACCCCACAGTTCGATGCGCAGCCTTGCCCAAGCCCTGGGAATACCGCGCAAGACCCTGCACGACAAGCTGCGCAAACACGGCTTGAGCTTCGCCGACGGCGGCACCAGCCACGCCAGCGATGAATCCGAATGAGCCGCACCGTCAACCCTTCGACCCTTGAGGCCCGTGCATGAACCGCGACAGTCGCTACCTGGAATCCATCCTTCACCACGACATTCCCCTGACCCGGGACATGGGCCTGAAGGTGCTCGACTGGCAGGCTCAACGACTGCGCCTGCAACTGCCGCTGGACGCCAACGTCAACCACAAGAGCACCATGTTCGGCGGCAGCCTGTACTGCGGCGCCGTGCTGGCCGGTTGGGGCTGGCTGCATTTGCGGCTCAAGGAGCAAGGGATAGATGACGGGCATATCGTCATCCAGGAAGGGCAGATCAGCTACCCGCTACCGGTAACCGGCGATGCCGTGGCGATCTGCACTGCACCTGATGACAAGGTCTGGAAGAAATTCCTCTCGATGTACCAGCGCTACGGTCGTGCCCGCCTGACCTTGCACAGCCGCGTGGTCAACGCCGGCAGCGAAGAAGACGCCGTACGCTTTGCCGGCCAGTACGTCCTGCACCGCTAACCCGTTTCGGAGCCGGCTCACATCTGTAGGAGCTGGCTTGCCAGCGAAGAGGCGGGAAATTCTTGCACAGAACTCAAGGGCCCCTTCGCCGGCAAGCCGGCTCCTACACAAGGGGCGGCAGAGGCAAGTCGCCGCGGGGCGATCAGGAGCGGGCCAGCTCCAGCAGCTTTCCGCGCCACGGCGCCTTGGCCGGCAGCGCCAGGAAGAAGCCGTTGAGCAAGGACTCCCGGGGTGGATAGCAGAACGGTGCGCCCGCAAGATCCAGCACTTCTCCACCCGCCCCTTCGAGCACACCCTGGGCCGCAGCGGTGTCCCACTGGGAAGTCGGCGCCAGGCGCGGATAACAGTCCGCCGCGCCTTCGGCCAGCAGGCAGAACTTCAGCGAACTGCCGATATTGGCCAATTGCAACTCACCCAGGGCAGCGCTCAAACCACTGAGCAAGCGCTCCTGCTCCGGGCTTGAATGGCGCCGACTGGCCACCACGGTAAAGGCTGCGCCCGGCCCCGGCTGCTCACGCACCTGGATCGCTTGCGGCGGCTGCCCCTGATCCACGCGCCAGGCCCCCAGGCCGGCACCGCCCAGGTAGCAGCGGCCATTGGTGGGCATCGACACCACGCCAAACACCACACGCCCCTGTTCGATCAGGGCGATGTTGACGGTGAACTCTTCACTGCCGGAAATGAATTCCTTGGTGCCGTCTAGCGGGTCCACCAGCCACCAGCGCTGCCAACCGGCGCGAGTGGCCTGGGGAATATCGGCATCTTCTTCGGACAGCACCGGAATGCTTGGGTCCAGTGCCGTCAGGCCAGCCACGATCAGGTGATGGGCCGCGAGGTCGGCAGCGGTCACCGGCGACTCGTCGGCCTTATGCTCGACGGCCACATCGGCACGCCAGAACGGCAGGATCGCCTCACCGGCGCGCAAGGCCAGCTCGGCCACCGGCGCCAATAAAGGATGGGGAAAATTCATCGAGTTCATGCTCATGCTGGAAAGGCTCCGCGCTGGCTCAGCAGGTCACGGGTCAGGTACAGCGCCGCCAGGGCCCGGCCTTCGCTGAATTGCGGATTCTGCGCCAGGCTGGCCAGCTCGCGCAGGTTGACCTTGTCGACCCGCATCGGCTCCGGCTCGTCACCCTCCAGGCGCTCTTCATACAGATCGGTGGCCAATACCACCTGGATCTTCTGGCTCATGTAGCCCGGGGACAGCGACAGCTCGGTCAGGTGCTCCAGCTGCCGTGCGCCAAAACCGGCCTCTTCCTTGAGTTCACGCTCGGCCGCCGCCAGCACATCTTCCCCCGGCTCGATCAGGCCCTTGGGCAGGGACAGCTCGTAGGCGTCGGTACCACCGCAATACTCCTCCACCAGCACCGCATGCTCCGCATCGAGCATGGCCACGATCATCACCGCGCCGTAACCCGCCCCCTTGCCCACCAGGCGCTCATAGGTGCGCTCGACGCCATTGGAGAACCGCAACTGCACCTCTTCGACACAGAACAGACGACTGGTGGCGACGATCTCGCGGGCGAGTACAGTGGGTTTCTGGCGCATAGCGGGCTCCTTGGCGATAGCGGGTTACTATACAGGCTGTTTTCTTACCGCTGGAGAAGTGTTCAATGGCCCTGCTGCCCTGGTGCGATATCGATACCGTCCTGCTGGATATGGACGGCACCCTGCTGGACCTGCACTACGACAACCACTTCTGGATGGAACACTTGCCCCAGCGTTACGCCGAGTTGCACGGGGTCAGCCGGGCCATGGCCGAGCTGGAACTGCAACCGCTGTTCGAACGCAACGCCGGCCAATTGCAGTGGTATTGCCTGGACTTCTGGAGCGCCGAGCTCAAGCTCTCGGTGCGTGAACTGAAGCTGGAGACGGCTCACCTGATCGCCCTGCGGCCGGACGCCGACACTTTTCTCGCGGCGATCAAGAAGGCCGGCAAGCGGGTGATACTGATCACCAACGCTCATCGTGACTCCTTGTCGTTGAAGCTGGAGCGGATCGAACTGGCGCCTTACTTCGAGCGCCTGATCAGTTCCCACGACTACGGGTTCCCCAAGGAGAATCCACAGTTCTGGGATGCACTGCAGGCCGATATTCAATTCGATCCGGCCCGCAGCCTGTTTATCGACGACACCCTGCCAATTCTGCGCAGCGCGCGGGATTTCGGCGTGGCGCAGTTGCTCGCGGTGAGCCAGCCGGACAGCCGCAAAGGGCTGAAGGACACGGCCGAGTTCGCGGCAGTGGGGGATTACCGGGCGTTGATCGAAGGGTTGTGAAGCCCTTCGCGGGCAAGCCCGCTCCTACAGAACCCGTAGGAGCGGGCTTGCCCGCGAAGAAGAGGGTCGATCATTCAGGAATGCGCAGCACCTGGCCCGGGTAGATCTTGTCCGGGTGGGACAGCAGCGGCTTGTTGGCCTCGAAAATCTTGTTGTACTTGTTGGCGTCGCCGTATTGCACCTTGGCGATGGCGCTCAGGGTGTCGCCCTTCTTCACGGTGACGAAGACCGCAGAAACCGCCACGGGACCGGTCACCGTTATCTGGTCCTCGACACTGCCGACACCGGCGATGTTGCCCAGGGCCAGGAGGATTTTTTCCTTCTCTTCCTGGGTCGCCACTTCACCGCTCACCGTGACCTTGTCACCTTCCACCGTGGCGTGAACATTGGGATTGCCCAGGCCGACCTTTTCGATGTGCTCCTTGAGCTGCTCGCTGGCATTGGCGTTGCCCGGGGTCAGCAGGTCGATCAGTTTTTCACCGGCTTCTTTCACAAAGCTGAAAATGCTCATGTCGCACACTCCTTGGTTGATAGATCCAGACGCGAAAGACTAGACCAGCCTGGGGCAATGAGGTTCCCGGGCGACCAGTGACCCAAGGCCCTGCCGGCACGGTAGAATCCCGGGCTTTTGCCGCTCCGGAGCGAAGATGGACCTCAAGCAGCTGAAATTCCTCATCGCCCTCGACGAAACCCGCCACTTCGGCCAGGCCGCCGCGCGCTGCCATATCACCCAGCCAACCCTGTCCATGCGCCTGCGCAGCCTCGAGGAAGAGCTCGACCTGCCCCTGGTCAACCGTGGTCAGCGCTTCGAAGGCTTTACCGCACCCGGCGAACGGGTGCTGGCCTGGGCCCGGAGCGTCATGACCGCCTATGACGGCTTGCTGGCAGAGGCCGCTGCGTGCCGGGGCAATCTGGTGGGCACCCTGCGCCTGGGGGTGGTGCCGTTATCGAGCTTCGACCCTCTGCCGCTGATGCAGCGCCTGCATGCCGAACACCCCAACCTGCGCTTCGAACTCTCGTCCCTGAGCTCGGAGCAGATCCTCGAACAGTTGGCGAGCAATCGCCTGGACCTCGGCGTGTCCTACCTGGATCGCCTGGACAGCGAGCTCTTCGACGCCCTGACCCTGGACCCGACCCACATGGGCCTGCTCTATGACCAGCGGTATTTCAGCTTCGGCGAACAGCCCCTGAGCTGGGAGGCGCTGATCGAACTGCCCCTGGGCCTGCTCACCAGCGGCATGCACTTTCGCCAGTCCATCGACCACCACTTCCATGTTCGCGGGCTGCAGCCGCAGCCGGTGCTGCAAACCGACGCCGTCCATCAACTCGTGCGCATGGTCCACGGCGGCCTGTGCTGCGCAGTGATGCCCCTGGACAGTGGCCTGGAGATCCTCACCGAACACTTGCGCCTGCACCCCATCGCCGACGCGCAGACCCTGGCCCGCCTGGGCCTGATCATGCGCCGCAGCGCGCCGCGCTCGGCCCTGGCGCAAGCCTGTTTCAGCCTCTACCAGGAATCCTTCAGCCATTGTTGATCGACGCCATCTATCAATAGATCAGTACTAGCAATTAGACGCGACACAATGCCGCGCTTAGTCTTGGGACCCGATGACCGCTGGTCCCTCACTCAATGCCAGCCCTGGCAACTCCCGCAGCCGCGCTCGGCGCCCGCCAGACCCACAACCACCCAGAGCGCCCGTCAGCGGATGACACCCGCCAGGCCCGTGCAATGGCCGCGTCATCACCGCCTCAACCTTGCCCACCTGCCGCAGAACTGTGCGCCGCGGGTCCACAGCCCCGCGATGGAGAAGCCCTGTGAGTACACACAACCAAGCCGATCAGACACCCGTTGCCCGCTACAAGCCCTACAAGGGCCCGGCCGGTGGCTGGGGTGCCCTGATCAGCGTGGCCCAGGCCTGGCTGACCAGCGACAACGCGCTGAAGAACATCCGCATGATGCTCAAGACTAACCAGAACGGCGGCTTCGACTGTCCGGGCTGCGCCTGGGGCGATTCGCCGGAAAGCGGCATGGTCAAATTCTGCGAGAACGGCGCCAAGGCGGTGAACTGGGAAGCCACCAAGCGCCGGGTGGACGCGGCCTTCTTCGCCAAGCACAGCGTCACCTCCCTGCTGGAGCAAAGTGACTACTGGCTGGAGTACCAGGGCCGGCTGACCGAGCCAATGCGCTACAACGCCGAAACCGACCGCTACCAGCCCATCAGCTGGGAAAATGCCTTCAGCCTGATCGCCAAGCACCTGCGCAACCTGCCCAGCCCGGACATGGCCGAGTTCTATACCTCGGGCCGGGCCAGCAACGAAGCGGCGTACCTGTATCAACTGTTCGTGCGCGCCTACGGCACCAACAACTTCCCCGACTGTTCGAACATGTGCCACGAGGCCAGCGGCGTAGCCCTGGCGCAAAGCGTCGGGGTCGGCAAGGGCACCGTGACCTTTGACGATTTCGAACACGCGGACGCGATTTTCGTCTGGGGCCAGAACCCCGGCACCAACCACCCGCGGATGCTCGAACCGCTGCGCGAAGCAGTCAAGCGCGGCGCCCAGGTGGTATGCGTCAACCCGTTGAAGGAGCGCGGCCTGGAACGCTTCCAACACCCGCAGAATCCGCTTGAAATGCTCACCAACGGCAATCGACCGACCAACACCGCCTACTTCCGCCCGGCCCTGGGCGGCGACATGGCGCTGCTGCGGGGTATGGCCAAGTTCCTTTTGCAGTGGGAGCGCGATGCGCAGAAAGCCGGGACGGCGTCGGTGTTCGACCATGACTTCCTCAACGCCCACACCGCCCACGTCCTCGATTACCTGGGCACCATCGACGACACCCCCTGGGAGCAGATTGTCGAGCAGTCCGGCCTGACCCTGGTGGAAATCGAGCAAGCGGCACGCATGTACGCCAAGGGCAAGAACGTGATCATGTGCTGGGCCATGGGCATCACCCAGCACCGCCACTCGGTGCCGACCATCCAGGAAATCGCCAACCTGATGCTGCTGCGGGGCAACGTCGGCAGGCCTGGCGCCGGGTTGTGTCCGGTGCGTGGCCACAGCAACGTGCAGGGCGACCGCACCATGGGCATCAACGAACGCCCGCCTGTGACATTCCTCGATGCCCTGGAGCGGCGCTTCCAGTTCAAGGTTCCTCGGGACAACGGCCACAACGTGGTCGAGGCGATCCACGCCATGCTCGAAGGCCGCTCGAAGGTATTCATCGGCCTGGGGGGCAACTTCGCCCAAGCCACTCCGGACAGCCCGCGGACCTTCCAGGCCCTGAGCAATTGCGACCTCACCGTGCAGATCAGCACCAAGCTCAACCGCAGCCACTTGGCTCATGGCAAGGACGCGCTGATCCTGCCATGCCTGGGTCGCACCGACATCGACCAGCAGGCCGGCGGCCCGCAAGCGGTGACCGTGGAAGATTCCTTCAGCATGGTCCACGCCTCCAACGGCCAGTTGCAGCCACTGTCGTCGCAGATGCGCTCCGAGCCATGGATCCTCGCCGGGATGGCTGCCGCGACCCTGGGCAGCCAACCGGTGGACTGGAACTGGCTGGCAGCGGATTACGGGCGCATCCGTGACCTGATCGCCGACACCATTCCCGGCTTCAAGGACTTCAATGAACGGCTCAAGCACCCGGGCGGTTTCTACCTGGGCAACAGCGCCGGCTCGCGCCAGTGGAACACCCCTTCGGGACGCGCCAATTTCCGCGCCAACCTGCTGCCCAAGGACCTGATCCACGAACGCACCCGAGCCACCGGGCAACTGCCGGACCTGATCCTGCAGTCCATGCGTTCCCACGATCAGTACAACACCACCATCTACGGCCTCGATGACCGCTACCGCGGGGTCAAGGGGCAGCGTGACGTGCTGTTCGCCAACGAAGCGGACATCATCCGCCTGGGCTTCAAGCCGGGGCAGAAAGCCGACATCGTTTCCCTGTGGGATGACGGCCGCGAGCGTCGGGTCAAGGGCTTCACCTTGCTGGCCTTCGACATCCCGGCCGGCCAGGCTGCGGCCTACTACCCGGAAGTGAACCCGCTGGTACCGTTGGAAAGCACCGGCGATGGCAGCCACACCCCAACGTCCAAGTTCATCGCCATCCGCCTGGAAGCGGCCAGCGACAACGGCCTGATCATGGCTCGCTCGGCCTGATGCCTGACTTGAGGGCCTCTTCGCTGGCAAGCCAGCCCCTATGGTTGACAGGTAAGCCGTAGGAGCCGGCTTGCCGGCGAACGCTTCCCCACGACTCTGAATCGCGGACACAAAAAAGGCCGCTCTTGCATAAAAGCGGCCGTTCCGAAGTAGCTAAAGACCCGTAAAAACCACTTAAGTTCCGCAATAAAAACAATAAGTTACGAGATTGTGTACAACTCGTGCTATTCGTCGGATTTCGTTTGTAAGCGTCGTGGTACAGCCTCAGGATCGCGCCGTCATCCCTTTGAGGCTCATGTATGAAGTTCTCCTCGATTCTCTTGTTGTCCCTTGGCCTGGTCAGCGGCATCGCCTCTGCTGGTGGCACCACTGAAGCAGGTGTGGGCGGCGCATTGGGCGGGGTTCTAGGCTCGGTGGTCGGTCAGCAGATCGGCGGCAATACCGGTTCGGCCATCGGCGCGGCCCTGGGCGGCGCAGGCGGCAGTGCGGTGGGTGCAGACAAACGCAGCCGTGGCCAGGCAGCCATTGGCGGTGCCCTGGGTGCAGCCGGCGGCAACGTGGTCGGCCGCAGCATGGGCGGCAATACCGGCAGCCTGATCGGGGCCGCGGCAGGCGGTGGCGCCGGCGGCGCATTGGGCAACTACATGGGCAATGAAAGCGCCCGGGAAGATCGCGACTACCGTGGCCGCGACGACCGCCGCTACTACCGCGACGGCCACCGTGGCCGTGGCCATGCCTACGGGCATCGCAAACACCGTCACTATCGCGACTGATCTGGCCGACAGGTATCGGGGTCAAACCACCAGCAGGTGCTCCAGGGCCGCTCGCAACGCGGGCGGAATCGGCACCGGCTGGTTCGACCGCCGATCCACGAACACATGGACGAAACGCCCCGCCGCACAGGCATCCGCTTCTCCCGCCTTGAACACCGCCAGTTCGTACTGCACCGAACTGTTGCCCAGCTTGCCGACCCGCAGGCCGATCTCGATACGCTCGGGAAAGGCGATGGAAGCGAAGTAGTCGCAGGCCGAGCTGACCACGAATCCCACCACCTCGCCGTCATGGATATCCAGCCCGCCCTGTTCGATCAGGTAGGTGTTCACCGCCGTGTCGAAGAAGCTGTAGTAGGTGACGTTGTTCACATGGCCGTAGACGTCGTTGTCGTGCCAGCGGGTGATGATTGGCTGGAAGTGGCGATAGTCGCCACGTTGCGGCATAGGCTCGGACATCGGGGGCTCTCTCCCATGGATTGAAGGCCGGGCGATCGGTTGATCGCCCGGCATTTCACCGCAGACACCCAAGCCTGGGCAAACCCTTTTGAGCCCCTTGCGCCGGTGGCTTGTCAGGCGGCCAGATGAGCCTCGCACCACTCACGCACGGCAGCGTATGGATAGTCCTCCAGTGCCGCGAACCCCGGGATACTGCGCGCCTTGAGTTTGGTGAACAAGGGCACGCTGATGCCGCAGAGAAAGCGCGTCAGCCGCTCCGCTCCCGGCACATCGCCGGTGTGCTGCTGATGCCTGTGGATAAAGTCGCCGCACAGCCCGTTGAAGTTTTTATCCACAAGCGCGGGCAATACGGGTGGTTCCGGCAGTCGTGGTACCTGGCCATGACAGACCGAACAATGCCCACAACGCTGGGGCGCCTGATCATCACCGAAATACTGCGCCAGGCGATGCCCCAGACACTGCTCGGTGGCAAACAGGTCGAGCATGGCGTGAATCCGCGCAATCTCACTGCCCTCATGCCGGGTGAAGTAAGCGTGCAAGTCTGTGCTCAAGGCACCGGCATCGAAGTCGGTTTGCAGCAGGCTGTAGACCTCGGTCATCTGCTTACTTTCCAGCTCCACCCAACCCTTCTCCTGGAAATAATCCAGGGCCTTGACCACCCGGTTGCGCGGCGCCTGGTACTGCTCGTAGAGCGCGTCGAAATTCACCGTGGCCCAGGTCCGGGCCCGGCTGGAGGTGTTGATGACGGCCTGGACGAAGTCCCGGCGCTCGCCTTCGAAACGCGCCAGCAAGGCCTCAGGCTCCAGCAGGAACTTGAAGCGGTACTCAGCGAAGTAGGCATAGCGTGGGGCGATCAGGCCCCGCAACTCCAACTGCACCAGCAGGGTCTTGAGTGGCAACTGGCGGATGTTGCTCTGGTCCGCCAGAGGCCCGAGCAGAAACTCCCATTGTCCTTCCGGCACCGACGCCTGCAATTCATCCAGCACACAGCGAATGCCGCTCAACTCAGGAGTGTCGCCGTAGACGAAATTCTCCAGCACGTTGAGGCTGTCGCGGTTGGCCAGCACCAGGCAATCCGATGGCTGGCCGTCGCGCCCGGCACGGCCAATCTCCTGGCTGTAGTTCTCGATGGACTTGGGCAGATCGAAGTGCACCACGTTACGGATGTCGCTCTTGTCGATGCCCATGCCGAAGGCGATGGTGGCGACGATGCAGTTGCTGCGCCCCTCCATGAACCGCCGCTGGATCGACTCGCGCTGCTCATGGGGCAACCCCGCGTGGTAGGCCTCGGCGGCGATGCCCTGGCGACTCAAGTGCTCGGCGATCTGCTCGGCGGTCTTTTGCAGGGTCACGTAGACAATGCTTGGCTGCCCGGCCCGCTCGCCCATCCACTGCACCAGGCGCTGGCGCTTGTCGGCGCCGCGCACCGGTTCCACCAGCAGGTTGAGGTTGGGCCGATAGAAGCCGGTGGTCACCACGTCGGCCACGTCGATGGCGAACTTGGCCTGCATGTCGGCGATCACCTTAGGCGTCGCCGTGGCCGTCAGCAGCAGGGCCTGGGGAATGTTGAACTGGCGCTGGTAGTCCGGCAGCTTCAGGTAGTCGGGACGGAAGTTGTGGCCCCATTCGGAGATGCAGTGGGCCTCGTCCACCACCAGCAGGGAAATCGGCACCTGCTGCAAAAAGTTGCGGAAGCGCTCGTTCTTCAAACGTTCCACCGAGATCATCAGGATCTTCAGTTCACCGGAGCGGGCCCGAGCCATGACGTCATTGGCGTCATCGCGGCTCTGTGCCGAATCGATGCTGGCGGCAGCGATGCCGTGGCGCTGGAGAAAGGCCAACTGATCCTGCATCAACGCCAGCAGCGGCGAGACCACCAGGGTCAGATGCGGCAGCAGCAAGGCCGGCAACTGGTAGCACAGGGACTTGCCGGAGCCAGTGGGAAAGATCGCCGCCGCCGAGCGCCCGGCCAACACCGCGCTGATCGCGGCCTCCTGGCCCGGACGAAACTGTGGATAACCGAAGACCTGTTCGAGGGTGCTGTGCATAAGGGTCACTCCTTTGACCGCTGACCTGTCCTTGAAGACTAGCGGCACAGGTCGGCGGTTCGAGAAAAGGTCGTGGAAAAACAGATACCGGATGATACCGGGCGAAGGGGACGACAGGACCTAACGCAAGCTTCGGCAGTCCAGCCATTGCACGCCATTGTGCCGATTGGCCTCGAGCAGTGCCGGCACCGCCTGGGGCGCCTTGGCGTGGGTGTCATGGAACAGGATGATGCCACGCCGCCAGAGCAGCATCAGGGTCTGCACCCGCTGGACGGCAGCCGGCGCACTGACCTTCTTGCTCCAGTCCTGGGAGTCGATGTTCCACAACATCAGTTGCAGCCCCTGGGCCTTGAAGAACGCGGCGCTGTCGCTGCGTCGTTGCCCGTAGGGCGGACGAAACAAGGGCTGGTATTCATCCGTCAGGGTGCGATTGACCAGGTTGGCGCTGTGGATCACCGAGTTCTGCCACTCGCGCCATGAGGAGTGGGATTTGTGCTCCCAGCCATGTACGCCAACGCACTGACCGTCGTACAACTCGCGCATCTGCACAGCCGATGAATGGCTCAGACGCGCCTGAAAAGAGTCTCCCAGGACAAAGAACAGGCCATGCAGATCCTGGGCACGCAGCACATCGATCAGTTGGTCTGTACGCCCGTCGTACATGCTCGGGCCGTCGTCGAAGGTCAGCAGGAACTGACGGTCAGCCAGTTCATCGCCCAGCCGCTCTGCCGGGTCCATGCGCTGGATCTCGCTGCTGACGCTCGGGAACAGCGCCGCCAAGCGCAACTGCTCATTCAGGTACTGAAGATGAAACAGCGCACTGGCCTCGGCCCAGCTGCCATAAGTGGCCTTGCTGCCACCGGTGAAACTGACCACCAACTGCCGCAGCTCGCCGAGGTTGCGCACCGGCAGGCAGAACGGTGCACCTTCGCAGTCCTGGCTGGCCAGGCGGTAGTTGTTCAGCAACAACTCCCAGAAGCGCTGACGCACCTGATTCACTGACTTCAGATCCAGCTGCCTGACTCCGAGCCGCTGCTTCAAGGCCTGTTCGTCCAAGGCTTCGCTGGCCAGCAGCGCCTTGCCAAACATCAGAATCTCACCCCGTGAGGCAGTGTCGAATTCCGCGGCGCTGGTCAGGGCATTCGGCCAGCCACTGCGGTCGATGGTGGCGAACACCTGCGGCCCGGCCGCCTGGGCCACGCCGCCGGACAGGCACAGCGCCAGCAACCAGGGGAAAACACGAAATCGCATACCAACCTCCATAAATGCACAACGCGCCACTGCCGGCGCGTTGTGGAGATAACTTCTGCCTGTGTGATCAGCGGTTTTGCAGCCGCTCTATGGCCTTGTCGTACACCGGGTTGGCCTTCTGCTCCCGGGCTTTTTGGTAGTGTTCAAGCGCCGTGGCCAACTGCCCGGCGTCCTCGTAGATGCGCGCCATGTCGTAGTAGGCACTGGCGCGAATGGTCGATGCGGCCGGGCCGCTGGCCAGGGCGATGGCCTTGCGATCAGCGGCAAGGGCCTCATCCGGACGGCTGTTCTTGCGATTGGCCAGGGCCAGGTTGCTGTAGGCCTGGGCAAAGCCCGGGTCGAGCTCGATGGCTTCGCTGTAGAAGATCCGCGCCCCGCCGAAATCGCCCTTGCGGTAGGACTCCTCGCCTTTGAGGTTGAGGCTCTTGGCATCCACCGGCCCGAAGTCCTTGCCCACCACTTCATCGATGGACTTGGCATTTTCCAGCAGCGGGTCGAGCGCGCTCATGACCGACTCCGGCTCCTCGCTGCCTAGCAGCAGCCGATCGATATCCTGCAGGCGGCCATCGGCAGTCAGGCGAAACACCACCCACAGATTGCCCTTGCGGTTCTGCGGCACGCGGTAGCTGCGGATCAGCGCAGCGCCTTTATAGACAAAGACCCGCGCTTGGCTGCGGCCCAGGCGCAACGCTTCGTAGTTGGTGCTGTTGGTGAAGTCGTGCACGGCAAAGACGTAGGCGTCGCCCGGCACACGCTCATCGATGGTGATGGTTTCCGGGCGGCTGCTGTCGCTGCTGTCTGCCTCCAGACGGGCTCCCGGCCCCTTGCCGGTGGCGAAGTACAACAGCTTGTGGGGATAACTCAGATGAGCATCGAGGTCTTCACCCGGCGCACTCCAACTCACCACCACGCGCAGGCTTTCGGGGTTGTCCAGCACCGGACTCAGGGCGTAATTCAAGCCCTGGCACGGGCACTTGACCCGCAGGTCGGCGTAGCCGGCTTTACGGATCAGCAACTCACTGGCCGGCGAATCGGTTACCTGGGCCGTCAGGGTTACCCGGCCCTGGGCATCGGTGCTTCCTGAAACCTGAGTCGCGCCCTGTTGCACCTGCACCTGGGCATCGGCCAGCGGCGCGCCCTTGGCCAGCGCATCCAGCACCTGGATCGACAGCGCCTGAGCCTGTACCGAGCTCGCCAGCATCCCTAGCCACAACAGCGCCGCGAGGCGAAAAAAAGCCATAACAAAATCCCTGTAGATAAGGGTGACCGGGCCTCTGCCCCGGCCCACCAGCCAGCGGCGAACCATACACAGTTTTGCCCGCCAATGCTCGGTCCAACCAGGGAAATACCGGGCAAAAAAACAGTGCCAAGCTCTCGAAATGGCCCGCTGGCGCAACCACTTGGTGACTTGCAACTCAGCCGGAGAATCGCCGTACACTCCACCTTCTCAAACGCCGCAAGTGAACTCCGATCATGCAACTGGCCCCTGGCTTTCCCGACGACGCCACCATGCGCCAACTGATGCAGTTGCTGCATGAAGAAATCGGCCTGCCTGAGCGCAAGACCCTGCGCCTGAGCACCGCCATCAATCTCGACCTGGGCTGCGACGGCGCCGATGCCCGGCATTTGCTGCACGCCCTGGAAGAGCAGTTCGGTATCGACTTTGTCGACTTCGACAGCTATCGCTACTTCCAGCCCGAAGGCTTCGACCCGTTTCAGAAACGCCGGGCCAAGGGCCGGGGCGACAAGGTGCCGCTGACCATCGGCATGCTGTACCAGGCGATCAGGCAACAGCGCTGGGACACCCAGGTGCTGGAAGCGCTCTAACCCCGGCAGGGTCAAATCCGCCCTCGAAAAACATCCGCAGCAGCGGCCTGACTCGCTCAGTAACGAACTGGCGCACCCAAAATTAAGTGCTAATATTCTGGCAGTTTTAGTTAAAAAACACAGGAATAATGGCACATGGCTAAGAAAACCGCCCCACTCCTGCCGGCCACAAGCAAGCTGCTCGATGCCTTTGGCGAACGCCTGAAACTGGCTCGACTGCGGCGCAAGCTGACCGCCAAGCAAGTGGCCGAACGCGCGGGCATGTCACTGACCACATTGCGTTCCCTGGAATCGGGCGGGTCCGGCGTGACCATGGGTGCCTACCTGTCGGTGATGCAGGTGCTGGGGCTGGAAAAGGACCTGGAGCAACTGGCAGCCCGCGATGAGCTGGGCCGCCAGTTGCAAGATGCCCGGCTCTTGCCGGGAGACAGCAACGCACCAGGCAAAGCAAGCCGCGCCCCCAGCCTGCGTTCGACCAAGGCGCCTGCTGCCGGCCTGACCCTGCATGAAGCCGCGGCCGAGCCGATCCCCCCAGCGCCGCCCTCGGCGGACTTTCCGATCAATACCCAGTCGCTGAGCAGCCTCCTGAAGCCCGCGAAAAAGCGCACACCCAGGATCGATGAGCCATGACCCTGATCGCTGTATATGCCGATTGGGAGTCTTTGGGCGGGCCAAGGCGCCTGGGCTGGCTGCATTTCGGGACAGTCCGCGCTGCCAGCGTCTTCGAGTTCGAATATGACCCCGCCGCACTGCTCGATCCCGAGCTGACCAGCATTGCCCTGGACCCGCGCATCGGGCGATTCACCGGCCGGCAATTCAGCGGCCAGCAGCAAAACCGCTTTGGCGTGTTTGCCGACTCAAGCCCCGATCGCTGGGGCCATCTACTGATGCAACGCCGGCTGGAACGGGACATTCGCGAAGGCCTGGCGCCCGCCGGCACCCGCCTGCAGGACGCCGACCTGCTGCTGGGGGTGCATGATCTGTATCGCGTCGGCGCCCTGCGCTACCGCCTCGATGACCAAGGCCCGTTCCTGGATGATCGCGACGGCCTCGCGGCGCCGCCCTTCGTCGAACTGCGGGCCCTGGAACAGGCCAGCCGCGCCCTGGAAAACGATCCGCACAACAGCGCCGCCGACGGCGGCCAATGGTTGCGCATGCTGATCGCCCCGGGGGGATCACTGGGCGGCGCCCGCCCCAAAGCCAGCGTCGCCGACGACAAGGGCCACCTGTGGATCGCCAAGTTTCCCAGCGTCCGCGACGAACATGACGTCGGCGCCTGGGAGATGCTCCTCAACGCCCTGGCCAGCCATTGCGGCTTGCGAGTTCCCGAGGCAATGGCGCAACGCTTCGCCAGCGACCAGCACTGTTTCATGGTCAAGCGCTTCGACCGCACCGAAGCGGGCGGCCGACTGCACTTTGCCTCGGCCATGACCCTCACCGATCGCAGCGACGGCGACGACGCCTCCACTGGCGCCAGCTACCTGGAACTGGCCGAAGTGCTGATCGCCCACGGTGCGCAAACCCGTGCCGATTTGCGTGAGCTGTGGTCGCGCATGGTCTTCAACCTGCTGGTGTCCAACAGCGACGACCACCTGCGCAACCATGGCTTCATGCTCGAACCCGGGCGCGGCTGGCGCCTGTCACCGGCCTACGACATGAACCCCTGCGCCCACGCCAGCGGGCTGAAACTCAACATCAGCGAAGCCGACAATGCGCTGGACCTTGAACTGGCACGGGAAGTAGCGGCATATTTCCGCCTCGGTCGTGCAGAGGCAGAAGGCATCATCGAACACTGCCAGAGCGTGGTTCGCCAATGGCCCACCCTGGCCCAGGCCCTGGGGCTGTCACGGCGTGAACAAGAACGCATGGCCCCGGCGTTTCGACTCGCACAGCAGTAAACAGTACGGCCGTTGGGCTCCGCCAACCCGTCAATCGACAAGGACAGTCAGTGGACGTATTGATGGGCTTGCTCGCCGCCCTACTCTGGGGCGGCACCGATTTTCTCGTGGGGCTCAACGTGCGCGCCGTGGGCGTGAAACGTGCGGTGTTCTTCAGCCAGAGCCTGGGGTTCACCCTGATGAGCCTGCTGCTGGCGATCTTTCCCGCCATCCTCTACAAGGCCATGGCCGCGCCCGCGCAGGTCTGGCTGATGGGCGTGCTCGCCGCGGCCTTTACCGTCTCCGGCGCCCTGGCCCTGGGCAAGGCCTTCGCCCTGGGCAAAGCCTCCATCGTCGCCCCATTGGTGACCTCCTACGGCGTGGTCACCACCCTGCTGTCCTGGGCCAGCGGCGAACAGATCAGCCTGCTGCAACTCATGTGCATCCTGTTATGCGTGATCGGCGTGATCCTCTCCAGCCTGCACTCGGACAGCAAACTGCCCCACAGCACCGCCGCCGGCCGCTCGATCTTCTTCGCCCTGCTCTCGGCCGTTCTGTACGGCACCAGCTTCTGGCTACAGGGCCGCTACACCCTGCCGCAACTGGGGCCGATCAGCATGCTCTGGCTGGGTTACGCCGTGGGCAGCGGTGTGATGCTGCTGATGGTGCTTAAAGTCGCGGACGGGCTGAAGATCCCGCCGCTGAGAAACTGCGGCCTGCTGGCCTCCACCAGCCTGATGAACCTCGGCGCGTTCTTCGCCTTTTCCTGGGGCGCCATGAGCGGCTCGGTGTCGGTGGTGACGGTGATCAGCACCCTCTCCGGCGGCATCGCTGCGGTACTGGGCTATGTGTTCTTCAAGGAGCGGCTGACGGCGGTGCAAGTGACCGGCGTGGTACTGGTGTTGCTGGGGGCGTTGGTGTTGCATCTGAAGACGTGAGCCTTTCTGTAGCCCACAAAAAAGCCGCCCCGAAGGGCGGCTTTTTCATGGCAGGCCGAGGCTTACAGCTTTGGACCTGCAGCCTTGATCGCGTCGCTCACGTCGAACTTCTTGAAGTTCTCGATGAACAGGCCGGCCAGGGCCTTGGCGGCTTCGTCGTAGGCGGCTTTGTCAGCCCAGGTGTTGCGTGGGTTGAGCAGGCCGGTTTCGACGCCCGGTACGGCTTTCGGCACGTCCAGGTTGATGATGTCCAGGTGCTCGGTCTCGGCACCGATCAGCGCGCCGCTCTGGATCGCTGCAATCACGCCACGGGTGGTGGGGATGTTGAAGCGTTTGCCCACGCCGTAGCCACCGCCGGTCCAGCCGGTGTTGACCAGGTAGACCTTGGAGCCGAAGCCGCGGATGCGCTTGATCAGCAGCTCGGCGTACTCGCCCGCCGGACGCGGGAAGAACGGGGCGCCGAAGCAGGTGGAGAAGGTCGACTTGATGCCCGAGCCCGAACCCATTTCAGTCGAGCCCACCAGAGCGGTGTAGCCGGACAGGAAGTGGTAGGCGGCTTGTTCTTCGCTGAGGATCGAGACCGGCGGCAGTACGCCGGTCAGGTCGCAGGTCAGGAAGATCACGGCGTTAGGCTCGCCACCGAGGTTCTTCGGTGCGCGTTTTTCGATCAGCTCGCGCGGGTAAGCGGCGCGGCTGTTCTGGGTCAGGCTGTCGTCGGCGTAGTCGGCCTTTTTGTTGGCATCCAGAACGACGTTTTCCAGGACCGCGCCGTGCTGGATGGCTTTCCAGATCACCGGCTCGTTCTTCTCCGACAGGTCGATGCACTTGGCATAGCAACCGCCTTCGATGTTGAACACCACGCCCACGCCCCAGCCGTGTTCGTCGTCACCGATCAGGTAACGGCTTTCGTCGGCGGACAGGGTGGTCTTGCCGGTGCCCGACAGGCCGAAGAACAGGGTCACGTCGCCCTCTTCGCCCATGTTGGCGGCGCAGTGCATCGGCAGTACGTCAGCAGCTGGCAGCAGGAAGTTCTGCACGGAGAACAGGGCTTTCTTCATTTCACCGGCGTAGCGCATGCCGGCGATCAGCACTTTCTTGGCCGCGAAATTGATGATCACGGTGCCGTCGGAGTTGGTGCCATCGCGCTCTGGCTCGCAAACGAAGTTTGGCGCGTTGAGGATCTGCCACTCGTCTTTGCCACCGGCGTTGTACTGCTCGGGGTTGATGAACAGGCAACGACCGAACAGGTTGTGCCAGGCAGTCTCGGTGGTCATTTTCACTGGCAGGTAGTGCGCCGGATCGGAACCTACATGCACGTGGGAAACAAAACGCTCGCGCTCGCCCAGGTAGGCTTCAACGCGGTCCCACAGGGCGTCGAACTTGGCCGCCGGGAACTTGCGGTTGATCGGGCCCCAGGCGATAGCGTCCTGGGTGCTGGGCTCTTCAACGATGAAACGGTCCACTGGCGAACGGCCGGTACGATGACCGGTGCGAACCACCAGAGCGCCGGTATCGGCCAGTTCGCCCTCACCGCGGTTCAGGGCTTCTTTGACCAGATCATCCACACTCAGATCGGTGTACACGGCGTTATTGGCTTGCGTCATGAGGTTCCCCGTCGGCCATTGGCCGAGTGCTCCAAACGTTTTGTAGTAGAAACTCGCGCACTACTACCGCGAAAAAAGTGCGCCGGATTATGCCAGAAAAGCCCAAAAATAGTAGGGTCCTCCCGTCAGTACGGCGTAATTCCGGCGTTTGCCAGGTGATTTACCTGCGCTGAACCGTTTTAGTGACGAGTATCTGACGGTGTGTCGACGCCTGCTCCAGCAAACAATTGCGCGATATCGGCGGCATCAAACAGATAACGCTCGTTGCAGAACTGGCAATCGATCTCGATGCTGCCGCCATGCTCCACCACCAGCTCCTGAGCATCTTCCAGCCCCAGGCTGACCAGCGCATTGCCCGAGCGCTCACGGGAGCAACTGCAGCGGAAACGCAGCGGTTGCACGTCGAACAGGCGCACGGCTTCTTCGTGGTACAGGCGGTGCAGCACGGTTTCGTTGTCCAGGCTCAGCAGTTCATCGGCGGTCAGGGTGCTGGCCAGGGCGGTGAGATGCTGCCAGCTGGCGTCGCGCTCTTCCTGATCGCGCAGGCGGTCGGCGGGCAGTTGTTGCAGGAGCAGGCCACGGGCACTGCGGCCGTCGGCGTAGAGCCAGAAACGGGTACCGGTCTGTTGCGACATGACGAAGTAGTTGGTGAAGCATTCCGCCAGGCTGGCGCCGTCCAGGTCGACAATGCCCTGGTAGCGCTGGCCATGTGTCGGGTCCACGGTCAGGGCCAGGACGCCGTTGGGCATCAGGTCGGCGAGGGTCGCGTCGGGGGCGATCTGCGCCGCGTCGTAACGGGCCAGGCCACGGATCTCGCGCTCACTGGAGCACTCGATCATCAGCAGCGGCACCGGGCCTTCGGAGCGGGCCTGGAGAATCAGCAAGCCATCGAATTTCAGGGTGCCGACCAGCAACGATGCCGCCGCCATCAGTTCGCCGAGCAACTGTGCAACCGGCTCGGGATAGGGGTGTTTGGCGAGGACTTCCGCGTAACTGCGCTCCAGCGCCACCAGCTCGCCGCGGGTGTCGTTCTCATCAAAGATGAAGCGTTGAGTGAAGTCGGTATCCGGCAAATCAGTCATAGGTCTGGGTATCTGAATGATGACAAAAAGGTTACAAGCACCGAAAATTACGATTTTGCACCATGAAGGTGCAGTTTTTGCGGTGATTGGAGATATTTTATGAACAATCCGGGTTTGTTCCAAGCAAGGTGGAACCTGGGCAAGCTGGTTCTGTGCAATTTACTCCCTTTGGCCCTGCTGGGATTCTGGTTGTGGCCGACCGGGCAGATGTACTGCCTGATGTTCGACGAGTGGCTGTTCCGTCACCTCAACACTCCCCTGGCAACAAACTCCACCTGGCTGCACATCTGGGCCGTGGCCAGCCTGCGCCCCTTCGATATCGTGGTCGGCCTGATCATGCTCAGCCTGCTGATTCGCGGTGACTGGGTGTTCAAGGCGGTGGACGTGCGCCGCGCGTTTTTCGGCTTCCTGTCGATCCTGATTCTCATGGTGGTGATTCGCGCACTGTTTTCCAAGCTGGTGGCGCTGATGAACTGGCAACACAACAGCCCGTCCATGGTGCTCGAAGGCGCCGTGCACATGAGCGACTACTTCCCCGGCTGGGAAAAGACCTGGGAACTCAAGGACCGCTCCAGCCAGAGCTTCCCCGGCGACCACGCTTCGGTGCTGCTGATCTGGGGCCTGTTCATGGGGATCTTCAGCCGCAGCGCTGGCCAGTTCCTGATCGTTTGGGGCCTGACCCTGCTGTTCATGATGCCGCGCCTGGTGGCGGGCGCGCACTGGGGCCAGGACGACTACATCGGCGGCGTGCTGCTGGCGGTGCTGGCCCTGGGCTGGGGCTACTACACGCCGTATGCGGCGCGGATGTCGAACTTCCTGCTGCGCCTGACGCACCCGCTGTTCAAGCTGATGACCCGGATGCCCGTGCTATCGCGCATGAGCGTGGTCCGTTCCAGCAGCCTGCTGCGCTGATCAGACCTGCAGGAGGCGGCTGGCTGGCGAAGGCGTCCTCAAGGGCCCATTCGCCGGCAAGCCGGCTCCTACGGTTTCATTCGTGACTGCTGCCGTGGAATTTGAATAGATCACGGCGCTGTTTCTTGCTCGGTTTGCCATCGGTGCTGACCCCCAGGGCACCAGCCTTGCGCTGGGCCGCCGCGGTTTCTCGCTTGGCGATGCTGGCTTCGGTTTCCGTGTAGAGCGTCTGCGCCTCGGGAGCGCCACGACGGACAATGGAAAGGGCCTGGACCACCACGGTACGTTCGTCGAAGCCGGCGCGAATCTGGTATTCATCGCCTACCCGCGGCTCCTTGCCCGGTTTGCAGCGCTCGCCACGGTGATGCACCTTGCCACTTTCGATGGCCGCCTTGGCCAGGGCACGAGTCTTGTAGAAGCGCGCTGCCCACAGCCATTTATCCAGACGAACCTTGTCCTCTTCTTCCTGCTTGTGCGCCACTGGAATTCCTCTCGGTGAAAAATGTCGCAACTGTACAGCCCGCCTACGGGCTCTCATAAATCCTGCCGCTCACCTAAAATAACCCAGGTTGCGCCCTGATACGCGAGGAGTCCCTGTGACTGACTTCCCCACTACCCTGACCTCGCCCGGCAATCGCTGCGAAGGTTGCCAGCAAAGCCAACCCCTGGGCTTCGATTTTTCCTTCGCCTACCAACCCATAGTCGATCTGCGGGACCAGTCGGTCTTTGCCCACGAGGCCCTGGTGCGCGGGACCAATGGCGAAGGCGCCGCAACGGTGCTGGATCAGGTCACCGACAGCAATCGCTACCGTTTCGACCAGCTTTGCCGTACCCAGGCCATCACCACGGCCGCACAGTTGGGGATGCAAAGCCACCTGTCGATCAACTTCATGCCCAACGCCGTGTACCGGCCGGAACTGTGTATCCGCAGCACCCTGGAAGCCGCCCGCGCCCAGCACTTTCCCCTGGACCGGCTGATTTTCGAAACCCTGGAAAGCCAGCACGTAGATAACAGTCGCCATTTGACCAATATTCTGCGTGAATACCGCGAATTCGGCTTCAAGACCGCCATCGATGACTTCGGCGCGGGGTACTCGGGGCTGAACCTGCTGGCGGATTTCCAACCCGACCTGATCAAGCTCGACATGGCGCTGGTGCGCGATGTCCATCAGGATCGCGTACGCCAGGCGATCATCCGCGCGATTGTCACAATGTGTGCGGAGTTGGGGGTTACAGTCATTGCCGAAGGCGTTGAAAGCGCCGATGAACGGGACTTTCTCGGCGACTGTGGAATTTATCTGATGCAGGGTTACTGGTTCGCCAAACCTGCATTCAAAGCCCTGGCCGAGGTTCCGGCTGCGGCCTGGAAAAGCTAATTGCGGATTTCCCATATTTGAAGACTTTTGACCATTTGACCGTTGTCGGTCTGCGCGAATGGGTGGCGCTTCCTGATCTGGGAGTGGCCGGCCTGCGCGCCAAGATCGATACCGGGGCCAGTACCTCCAGCCTGCATGCCACCGAGATCGAGCCCTTCGAGCGCGACGGTGAGCAGTGGGTGCGCTTCAATGCCCACTTGGGCAGTGTGGTGCAGTTGCGTCACCGGCGCTGCGAAGCGCCGCTGGTGGCGATGAAAACCATTAAAAGCTCCAACGGCCAGGCCCAGGTGCGCTATGTGATCAGCACCACCCTGGCCCTGGGGGATCGCGTGTGGCGGGTGGAATTTACCCTCGCCTGCCGCAAGGCCATGCGCTATCGCCTGCTGCTGGGTTCCAAGGCCCTGATCGACGGCCAGTTGGTGGTCAATCCGGGCATCAAGTACGTACAAGACAAACCGGTGTTCCCGGTATCCACTACCTCTGCCACAGGTGTTGCATGAAGATCGCTGTGCTGTCGCGTAACCCGCGTCTGTATTCCACTCGTCGTCTGGTCGAGGCCGGCACCGAGCGTGGCCATGAAATGGTAGTGGTCGACACCCTGCGCGCCTATATGAACATCGCCAGCCACAAGCCGCAGATCCACTATCGCGGCAAGCCCCTGGAGGGCTTCGACGCGGTGATCCCGCGCATTGGCGCCTCGGTGACGTTCTACGGCTGCGCAGTGCTGCGCCAATTCGAAATGATGGGGGTGTTCCCCCTCAATGAGTCGGTGGCCATCGCCCGCTCCCGGGACAAGCTGCGTTCGCTGCAGCTGCTGTCACGGCGCGGCATCGGCCTGCCCGTGACCGGCTTTGCCCACTCGCCGGACGACATTCCCGACCTGATCGAAATGGTCAACGGCGCGCCCCTGGTGATCAAGGTATTGGAAGGCACCCAGGGTATCGGCGTGGTGCTGTGCGAAACCGCCACCGCGGCGGAGTCGGTGATCGAGGCCTTCATGGGCCTGAAGCAGAACATCATGGTCCAGGAGTACATCAAGGAAGCCGGCGGCGCCGACATTCGCTGCTTCGTGGTGGGGGACAAGGTGATTGCGGCAATGAAACGTCAGGCCAAACCGGGGGAGTTCCGCTCCAATCTGCATCGTGGCGGCAGCGCCAGCCTGATCAAGATCACCCCGGAAGAACGCATGACCGCGCTACGGGCGGCCAAGGTCATGGGCCTGAGCGTGGCGGGGGTGGATATCCTGCGCTCCAATCACGGGCCGCTGGTGATGGAAGTCAATTCCTCACCGGGCCTGGAAGGGATCGAGACCACCACCGGCAAGAACGTGGCAGGGATCATCATCGAACACATCGAGAAGAATGGCGGGCCGAATATGACCCGGACCAAGGGCAAAGGCTAGGGATCGCGTTGCCGGCCTTTCGCTGGCAAGCCAGCTCCTACGGGCGATGTGCTGCCTATAGGAGCGAAGCCCTGATCAATCCGCATCACGGGGCAGCAGCAGCCCCAATGGCAAGCGCACCCGCGCTTCCAGGCCGCCGTCGGGGCGGTTGCGCAGCTCCACATTGCCGCCATGCATGGCGGCAATCCGTTTGACGATGGCCAACCCCAGGCCGGTGCCCTTGCCACCCCGGGCACGGTCGCCACGGGTGAAGGGGTTGAAGATCGCTTCCAGCTCCGAAGGGTCGATCCCCGCACCACGATCCATCACGCTCAGCACCACGTAAGGGGCATTGGTGTCGCCGGACACATAGGCCGCCACTTCGACTTCCGTGCCCGCGTGATTCAAGGCGTTGCCGATCAGGTTGTTGAGCAGACGCTTCATCGACACCCGACGCAGCGGGAACGGCTGGATCGGCTCCAGGCGCAGGTGCACCCGCTCTTCATTCTGGTTGTAGGGCGCTGCCACTTCGCGCACCAGATCGCTGAGATCGACCTCTTCCACCGACTCGTCGCGACCGTCGCGGATAAACGCCAGGAACTGGTCGAGGATCGCATCCATGTCCTCGATATCCCGGACCATATCGTCGGTCAGGTCGGTGTGAGCGCCCATCAATTCCAGTGACAGCCGCAGGCGGGTCAGCGGCGTGCGCAAGTCATGAGATACCCCGGCCAGCATCAGCTCCCGTTCACGCCCCGCCTGCTCCACGTCTTCGGCCATCTGGTTGAAGGCGCGATAGACCTCGGTCATCTCGCTCGGTGTGTCGCTGATGGGCAGGCGCACACTGCGCCCCTGGCCCAGTTGCCGAGCGGCGTAGACGAGACGCTTGAGGGGCTGGTTGAGCTGGCTGACGAAGATCCACGCCGAGGCGGTGGAAAGCAGGCCGATGGCCAGGAACCAGCCCAGCACGCTCCAGATCTTCTGCCCTCGCAGCGGGTGGGGATACAGCGGCACCTTGAGCCAGCCATCCCCCAGGCTCGGCGCCCGTACCCAAAGTGCCGGAGGTGCATGCATGCGCAGGCGCACTTCGGTGTCGGCACCCAGTTCAGCCTGCATCTGCCGCTGATAAATCTCACTGTAGGGCCAGTGCTGCTCGCCGGCCGGCACGCCGCTGCCCACCACCTTGATCAGCCCTGCGGCCTCGGCGATCTGGTCGCGGTTGGATTCGTCGGCGGCCCAGTAGGCGCGCAGGGTCAGGGCCACACCGTGGCTGTATTGCCGGTCCACCAGCACGTCCTCGTTCATCAACAGATAAACCAGGGTCAATGCCTTGGAAAACAGCACCACGATCAGCACCAGCCACAGGGTGCGGGAGAAGAAACTCTGGGGGAACCACAACGGGGTTTTCATAACAGCCAATACACACTTTGCAGGAGCGACTCGCGCTCGCACAGTTGCGGAATGCGAACGCCCGGGTCGTTGCCGGCCCGGGCGTTCGCTCCTACAAATCACCTATCACTTGGTCGCGGTGCCATCCGGCACGAAGACATAACCCACGCCCCAGACGGTCTGGATATAGCGCGGCTTGGAAGGATCGGGTTCGATCATCCGCCGCAGGCGGGAGATCTGCACGTCGATGGAACGCTCAAGGGCATCCCACTCGCGGCCACGGGCCAGGTTCATCAGTTTGTCCCGGGTCAGCGGTTGGCGGGCGTTCATCACCAGCGCCTTGAGCACCGCAAACTCACCGGTGGTAAGCATGTGCACTTCATCGCCACGCTTGAGCTCGCGAGTGGCCAGGGACAGTTCGTAGTCACCGAAGGTCACGCTTTCGTCTTCGCTGCCCGGCGCACCCGGCACCGGAGCCGACTGGCGACGCAGCACGGCCTTGACCCGAGCCATCAGCTCGTCAGGGTTGAACGGCTTGGCCAGGTAATCGTCGGCGCCCAGTTCCAGGCCCTTGATGCGGCTCAGCTCGTCGCCCTTGGCGGTGAGCATGATGATCGGGATCTGGTTGTTGGCGCTGCGCAGGCGGCGGCATGCGGTCAAGCCGTCTTCGCCGGGCAGCATCAGGTCGAGAACCACCAGATTGAACACTTCGCGACCCAACAGACGGTCCATTTGCTCGGTGTTCGGTACAGCACGGGCACGGTAGCCCTTGCTGACGAAGAAACGCTCCAGCAGGCTGCTCAGACCCGGATCGTCGTCAACAATAAGAATTTTTTCGCCTTCAGCAGTTTGTGCAGTGCTGCTCATTGGATGCTCCTCTAATCTCGGTGCGCATTATGGCGTAGCTGCCGTTATACGCACCGTGTGCATTGTTAGCAGATTTTTCCTCTATCGCCAGCAAACCCGCTGTCGGCCTGAGGCTGGCGATCACCCCGCAACGGCTAACGCTGGGTATAATGCGCCGCCTTTTGTGTTGGGCAATATCTGATCAGTACGACTTCGGCCGGTTTATTTATTTGTCTGGGCCGGCAGTATTTTTTCGATTTCACGGGTCAACAGGCAGCCTTTTGATCCAGGTGGCGGCGCGGGCCAGGCCGCTCAACCAGACTCGCCGGACCTTATTTTCGTGCCCGCGGGCCTGCTTTCACACATTTGTCAGGTGGTTTTATGGACAGCATCAACAGCCGCATTGCCGAGGAACTCGGCGTACGCCCACAACAGGTCGAAGCGGCCGTCGCTCTATTGGATGAAGGCTCCACCGTGCCCTTCATCGCCCGCTACCGGAAAGAAGTTACCGGCAGCCTCGATGACACCCAACTGCGTCATCTGGAAGAGCGCCTGCGCTACCTGCGAGAACTCGACGAACGGCGGATCAGCATCCTCGCCAGCATCGAGGAACAAGGCAAACTGACCCCGGAATTGGCCCGCGACATCAAACTGGCCGACACCAAGACCCGCCTCGAAGACCTTTACCTGCCCTATAAGCAGAAGCGCCGCACCAAGGGCCAGATCGCCCTGGAAGCCGGCCTCGGCGAACTGGCGGACGGCCTGTTCAACGACCCGAGCCTGGCCCCGGAAGCCGAAGCCGCCCGCTTCGTCAACGCCGAGAAAGGCGTAGCCGACGTCAAGGCCGCCCTGGAAGGCGCCAAGTACATCCTCATGGAGCGCTTCGCCGAGGACGCCGGCCTGCTGGACAAGCTGCGCAACTTCCTCAAGCAGGAGGCCACCCTCAGCGCCCGCGTGGTCGCCGGCAAGGAAGAGGAAGGCGCCAAGTTCCGCGACTACTTCGAACACGACGAACCGCTGAAAAGCATGCCGTCGCACCGCGCCCTGGCGATTTTCCGTGGCCGCAACGAAGGCATTCTCAGCTCCGCCCTGAAAGTCGGTGACGAGCTGCCGGGCACCATGCACCCATGCGAAGGCATGATCGGCCAGCAATTCGGTATCCAGAACCAGAACCGCCCCGCCGACAAATGGCTCGGTGAAGTGGTGCGCTGGACCTGGAAGGTCAAGCTCTACACCCACCTGGAAACCGACCTGCTGGGCGAGCTGCGCGACGGCGCGGAAACCGAGGCGATCAACGTTTTTGCCCACAACCTGCACGACCTGCTGCTGGCCGCCCCGGCCGGCCCGCGCGCCACCCTGGGCCTGGATCCGGGCCTGCGCACCGGCTGCAAGGTGGCGGTGGTGGATGCCACCGGCAAGCTGCTGGATCACGCCACGGTCTACCCGCACGTACCCCACAACAAGTGGGACCAGACCCTGGCCACCCTGGCCGCCTTGTGCGCCAAGCACGCGGTGGACCTGATCGCCATCGGCAACGGCACCGCCAGCCGCGAGACCGACAAGCTGGCCGCCGAGCTGATCAAAAAATACCCAGCCATGAAAATGACCAAGGTCATGGTTTCCGAAGCCGGTGCATCGGTGTACTCGGCCTCGGAACTGGCGGCCAAGGAATTCCCGGACCTGGACGTGTCGATCCGTGGCGCGGTGTCCATCGCCCGCCGCCTGCAGGATCCACTGGCGGAACTGGTGAAGATCGACCCGAAATCCATCGGTGTCGGCCAGTACCAGCACGATGTGTCGCAGCTGAAACTGGCCCGCGGCCTGGACGCCGTGGTCGAGGACTGCGTGAACGCCGTCGGCGTCGACGTCAACACCGCTTCCGTGGCCCTGCTGGCGCGGATCTCCGGCCTCAACGCGACCCTGGCGCAGAACATCGTCAGTCACCGCGACGAACACGGTGCCTTCAAGACCCGCGCCGCGCTGAAAAAGGTCGCCCGCCTGGGTGAAAAGACCTTCGAACAGGCCGCCGGCTTCCTGCGCGTCATGAACGGCGACAACCCGCTGGACGCCTCGGCGGTCCACCCGGAAGCCTACCCGCTGGTGCAGCGCATCGCCGCCGACACCGGCCGTGACATTCGCTCGCTGATCGGCGACAGCGGCTTCCTCAAGCGCCTGGACCCGAAGAAATTCACCGACGAAACCTTCGGCCTGCCCACCGTCACCGACATCCTCCAGGAACTGGACAAGCCCGGCCGCGACCCGCGTCCGGAGTTCAAGACTGCCGAGTTCCAGGACGGCGTCGAAGACCTCAAGGACCTGCAACTGGGGATGATCCTCGAAGGCGTGGTGACCAACGTCACCAACTTCGGCGCCTTCGTCGACATCGGCGTGCACCAGGACGGCCTGGTGCACATCTCGGCGCTGTCGGAGAAGTTCATCAAGGACCCGCGTGAAGCGGTGAAGGCCGGCGACGTGGTCAAGGTCAAGGTCATGGAAGTCGACATCCCGCGTAAACGCGTGGGCCTGTCGATGCGCATGAGCGACACCCCGGGCGAGAAGATCGACGGTGCCCGCGGTTCTCGTCCAGGCTCGGCGCCCCGCTCCTCCCAGGGCAATGCGCCACGCAAGGAAACCACCGCTGCCGCTCCAAGCAACAACGCCATGGCCTCGCTGTTCGCCAACGCCAAGCAGTTGAAGAAACGCTGATGCAGATCCCCGCCGGTCTGACCGAAAGCGCCTTCAGCCAATTGCTCGGTTGCCGTCTGCAACGCTTGGAAACAGGCGAGGCGGACGTCGCTCTGGAGCTGACCCCGCAGTTGCGCAATCGCGGGCAGAAGCTCCACGGCGGGGCGATCTTCAGCCTGGTGGACATTGCCATGGGGCTGGCCTGTTCCAGCACCCACGGCTTTGACCAGCAGAGCGCCACCATCGAGTGCAAGATCAACTACATCCGCGCCGTGGCCGAGGGCGAGGTGCTGTGCCGGGCCAAGGTGATCCACCCCGGCCGCCGCACCCTGGTGGTGGAAGCGGATGTGATCCAGGGCGACAAACTGGTCGCAAAAGCACAAGGCACCTTCGCGGTCCTATAGCTGCCTGCCCTCAAATTGGGTTAATTTCGGCGCTGCGAAAGCGGCGTCGGGGTTTTCTTGCCCGCGCTGAAGCCAGATTCAAGGATGGAGTGTTGGCGTTTCCAGGCGAGTCGGCTTGACTCAAAAACAAGGCGAAAACGCCAGTTTTAACTTCACCCTTGTAGACCGTCCTGCCCACCCCCATATTGGGGCGACTGACGCGTGAAGGAATCCAACTTGAGCGAACTTCTCAACCGCCGCCTGGCTCTGCTCGGCGAGCGCGCTAACCTCTCCCTGCTCGAGCAGTGCCTGCACGGTATCGAACGTGAATGCCTGCGTGTCACCGGCGAAGGCCGCCTGGCACAGACCCCGCACCCGGAAGAACTGGGTTCCGCGCTGACCAACGAACAGATCACCACCGACTACTCCGAGTCGCTGCTGGAATTCATCACACCGGCCCTCGCGGACCCGGCGGACACCCTGGCCAGCCTCGACAAGATTCATCGCTTCGCCTACAGCAAGCTCGGCAACGAGTACCTGTGGAGTCCATCGATGCCGTGCCCATTGCCGGCCGAGGAAGACATCCCGATCGCCTATTACGGCACCTCCAACATCGGTCAGCTCAAGTACGTGTACCGCAAGGGCCTGGCCCTGCGCTACGGCAAGACCATGCAGTGCATTGCCGGCATCCACTACAACTTCTCCCTGCCGGAACAGCTGTGGCCGCTGCTCAAGGACGCGGAAGGCTTTGTCGGCAGCGACCGTGACTACCAGTCCTCGGCCTATATCGCGTTGATCCGCAATTTCCGTCGCTACAGCTGGCTCTTGATGTACCTGTTCGGTGCCTCGCCGGCCCTGGACGCGGGCTTCCTGCGCGGCCGTTCGCACCAGCTGGAACAGTTGGACGCCGAAACCCTGTACCTGCCCTACGCCACCAGCCTGCGCATGAGCGACCTGGGCTACCAGAGCCAGGCCCAGGCCGGCCTGACCCCTTGCTACAACGATCTGAACAGCTACACCGACAGCCTGCGCAAGGCCGTGGCCACGCCTTACGCGCCTTACGTGGAGGTCGGCACCCACAAGGATGGCGAGTGGGTTCAGCTCAACACCAACATCCTGCAGATCGAAAACGAGTACTACTCCAACATCCGCCCCAAACGCGTGACCTACACCGGCGAACGGCCGATCCAGGCGCTGATGGCCCGGGGCATCCAGTACGTCGAAGTCCGTTGCCTGGACATCAACCCCTTCCTGCCCCTGGGCATCGATGTCCAGGAAGCCCGTTTCCTCGACGCCTTCCTGCTGTACTGCGCCTTGAACGACAGCCCGCTGTTCGAGAACAACGAGTGCGGCAACGCCACCTCGAACTTCCTCGCCGTGGTCAAGGAAGGCCGCCGCCCGGGCCTGCAACTGCAACGCCGGGGCCAGCCGGTGGAAATGAAAGAATGGGCCGCCGAACTGCTGGAGCAGATCGCGCCGTTGGCCGCCCTACTCGACCAGAGCCACGGCAGCGACGTGCACAGCAAGGCGCTGGACGCCCAACTGGCCAAGGTCAAGGACTCGTCCCTGACGCCTTCGGCCCAGGTGCTGGCGGCCATGAGCGAACACAAGGAAAGCTTCAGCCAGTTCTCCCTGCGCCAGAGTCAGGTGCATGCCGAGTACTTCCGCAGCCAGCCCCTGGCCAAGGAAGAACAAGCCGCCTTCGAAGACGCGGCGCGCAAATCCCTGGAACAGCAAACCGAGCTTGAGCAAAACGAAGTGGGTGATTTCGACGTGTTCGTCGGCGCCTACCAGGCCAGCATCCTGGCCATCAGCAACTAGATCCGTGGCGAGGGAGCTTGCTCCCTCGCCACAATAGCCTGCGGGCCAGGCCCACGAATTTCCCCTCATAAGCTAATGCAAATAAGTTATTTATTTCTGCATTCTTAGATCATTTAGTCTCCTCCCACGCCGATCACCGGCCGCCTATGAGGAGCACCCCCATGAAGCTGCATTTCCCCCTTCGCCTCCTGGCGGCCGCGTCCCTGGCCGCTGCGAGTTTCTTTGCCCAGGCGGCCGACGTTACCGTCGCCTATCAGACCACCGTCGACCCGGCCAAGGTCGCCCAAGCCGACGGCAGCTATGAAAAAGCCACCCAGGCCAAGATCAACTGGCGCAAATTCGATAACGGTGCCGACGTCATCGCTGCTATCGCTTCCGGCGATGTGCAGATCGGCTACCTGGGCTCCAGCCCGCTGACCGCCGCCATCACCCGCAAGGTGCCGGTGGAAACCTTCCTCATCGCCACCCAGATCGGCGCCGCCGAAGCCCTGGTGGCCCGCGACGGTTCCGGGATCAAGAGCCCTCAGGATCTGGTCGGCAAGAAGGTCGCCGTGCCGTTCGTTTCCACCGGCCACTACAGCCTGCTGGCGGCGCTGAAACACTGGAACATCGACTCCTCGAAAGTGCAGATCCTCAACCTCGCGCCACCGGCGATCATTGCCGCCTGGAAACGCGGCGATATCGATGCCACCTACGTGTGGGACCCAGCCCTGGGTGTGGCCAAGGAAAACGGCAAGGTGCTGATCACCTCCGGTGAGCTGGCCAAGTTCGGCGCGCCGACCTTCGATGCCTGGATCGTGCGCAAGGACTTCGCCGAGAAGCACCCGGAAATTGTCACGGCCTTCGCCAAGGTGACCCTGGATGCCTATGCCCAATACCGCAAAGACCCGCAAGCCTGGCTGGCCAACCAGGGCAACGTCGACAAACTGGTGAAGCTCTCCGGGGCCAAGGCCAGCGATATCCCGCTGCTGCTGCAAGGCAACGTCTACCCACTGGCCGCCGATCAGGTGGTCAGCCTCGGCGCCCCGACCACCAAGGCCATCACCGACACCGCGGTGTTCCTCAAGGAGCAAGGCAAGGTCGAGGCGGTACTGCCGGACTACGCCCCTTACGTCAGCGCCAAGTTCATCACTGAATAACCCGCGACCGGACAGGAGATAGCCGTCATGGCCTTGCTACAACTGGAGCGCATCAGCGCACAGTACCCCGGCGCCGCCGAACCGGTGCTGGCGGATATTTCCCTGACCCTGGGGCCACAGCAACTGCTGGTCGCCCTGGGCCCCTCCGGCAGCGGCAAGACTTCGCTGCTGAACCTGATTGCCGGGTTCGTCGACCCCAGCGCCGGGCGCATCAGCCTCGACGGCGTGCCGGTCAAGGGCCCCAGCGCCGAGCGTGGCGTAGTGTTCCAGGACGACGCCCTGCTGCCCTGGCAGGACGTGCTGGCCAATGTCGCCTTCGGCCTGGAGCTGGCCGGAGTAGCTCGAGACCGGCGTGAAGCCCGGGCTCGGGAGATGCTCGCCCTGGTGGACCTTGCCGGTTTCGAAAAGCGCCGTGTCTGGCAGCTCTCCGGTGGGCAGAAACAGCGCGTGGGCCTGGCCCGCGCCCTGGCCGCCGACCCGCGAGTGCTGCTGATGGACGAACCCTTCGGTGCCCTGGATGCCTTCACCCGCGAGCAGATGCAGGAGCTGTTGCTGCAAGTCTGGCGCCGCACCGCCAAGCCGGTATTCCTGATTACCCACGACATCGAAGAAGCGGTGTTCCTCGCCACCGACCTGATCCTCCTGGCCCCCAACCCGGGGCAGATCGTCGAACGCCTGAACCTGGACTTCGGCCAGCGCTACGCCGCCGGCGAATCGGCGCGGGCGATCAAGTCCGACCCGTTGTTCATCGAAACCCGCGAACACGTGCTGTCCCGGGTGTTCTCCCAACGCAGCGCCACCCAGCAGCAGGAGCGCCCATGACCAGCTACGAGATTCCCGCCACCGCCACCGGCGATGCCAACCCGAAAGCGCCATTGCCGGTGCGCCGCAGCCTGAGCACCCGCTGGATCAGCGTGCTGACCCTGATCATCCTGCTGGCCCTGTGGTGGGCGGTGACCGCCACCGGCCTGATCGAACCGCTGTTCCTGCCGCCACCGGCCGCCGTTCTGCAAAAAGGTTGGTTGCTGGCCACCAGCGGCTACATGGATTCCACCCTCTGGCAGCACCTGGCGGCAAGCCTGCAACGCATCGGCCTGGCCCTGGGCTTTGCCGTGCTGACGGCCATTCCGGTGGGCATCGCCATTGGCGCCAACCGCATCGCCCGTGGCGTGCTGGACCCACTGATCGAGTTCTACCGGCCGATACCGCCACTGGCCTATCTGCCGCTGATCGTTATCTGGTGCGGCATTGGCGAGCTGTCCAAGGTGCTGCTGATCTACCTCGCCATCTTCGCCCCGATCGCCATCGCCACCGCCACCGGCGTGCGCACCGTCGACCCGGCCAAGCTGCGCGCCGCCCAGTCCCTGGGCGCGACCCGGGCGCAGCTGATTCGCCACGTGATCCTGCCCAGTGCCTTGCCGGACATCCTCACCGGCGTGCGCATCGGCCTGGGCGTGGGCTGGTCGACCCTGGTGGCGGCGGAGCTGATTGCCGCCACCAGTGGCCTGGGTTTCATGGTGCAGTCCGCCGCGCAATTCCTGGTCACCGATGTAGTGGTGCTGGGGATACTGGTGATTGCCCTGATCGCCTTCGCCATGGAGATGGGCCTGCGCGCCCTGCAACGCAAGCTGGTGCCCTGGCACGGCCAATCCCACTGACAACAAATCCCCCTCTCCTGTGTAGGAGCCGGCTTGCCAGCGAAGAGGCCCGCAAGCTTAGCGCCGCCCTCCCGGCCGGCTCCTACACACAGCGAATACGAGAACAACCATGAGCCTGACCCTCACCCCTTTAAGCTCCGCCCTCGGCGCCCAGATCAGTGGCGTCGATATCAGCCAGCCGCTCAGCGTCGAGCAGCGCGATGCCATCGAGCAGGCACTGCTCAAGCACCAGGTGCTGTTCTTCCGCGACCAGCCGATCAACCCACAGCAACAGGCGCGCTTTGCCGCCCACTTCGGTGACCTGCACATTCACCCGATCTACCCCAATGTGCCGGACCAACCGCAAGTGCTGATCCTCGACACCGCCGAAACCGACGTGCGCGACAACGCCATCTGGCACACCGACGTAACCTTCCTGCCGACCCCCGCCATGGGCGCGGTGCTCAGCGCCAAGCTGCTGCCGGAATTTGGCGGCGACACGCTGTGGGCCAGCGGCATCGCCGCCTACGAAGCCTTGTCCGAGCCGATGAAAAACCTGCTGCAGGGCCTGACCGCCACCCACGAGTTCATCAAGTCCTTCCCTCTGGAGCGCTTCGGCAACACCCCCGAAGACCTGGCGCGCTGGGAGGAAACCCGACGCAAGAACCCACCGCTGTCGCACCCGGTTATCCGCACCCATCCGGTGAGCGGACGCAAGTCGCTGTTCGTCAACGACGGCTTCACCACCAAGATCAACGAACTGTCCGAGAGCGAAAGCGCAGCCATCCTCAAGCTGCTGTTCACCCACGCCACCCGCCCGGAATTCACCATCCGCTGGCGCTGGCAGGAAAATGACGTGGCGTTCTGGGACAACCGCGTGACCCAGCACTATGCGGTGGACGACTACCGTCCACAGCGCCGAGTCATGCACCGCGCGACCATTCTTGGGGATGTACCGTTCTTTCGCTGAAACGCGGGGGATGCAGCAAGCCCCGGCCCCGCTGAGCGAGGTCGGGGAAGGCTGGCTATTTCACGCTGGCGGGAGCTTTCTTCTTGCGATTGCCGATATGAATCGCCTGGCCATTCACCGACAGGGCGGCTTCATGCAGGGCTTCGGACAGGGTCGGGTGGGAGAACACCATCATCCCCAGGTCTTCGGCGCTGGTGCCGAACTCCATGCCGATCGCGCCTTCCTGGACCAGTTCCGCAGCGCCCGGTCCTATCACATGCACCCCAAGTACCCGGTCGGTGCCCGCATCGGCAATGACCTTGACCAAGCCGGCGGTGTCGTTGGCCGCCATGGCGCGGCTGCTGGCGGAGAACGGGAAGGTGCCGATGTTCAGCTCGATGCCCTGGGCCTTGAGGGCCTGTTCGGTCTGGCCGACCCAGGCGATTTCCGGGTGGGTGTAGATCACTGACGGGATCAGTTCGTAATTGAGCGGATGGTGATGCCCGGCAAGGCTCTCGGCCACCATCACCCCTTCTTCCGAAGCCTTGTGCGCCAGCATCGGGCCGCGTACCACGTCGCCAATGGCGAACACCCCCGGCACGCTGGTCAGGCACTGACCGTCGACGTGGATGAAGCCGCGCTCATCCAGCTGTACGCCACTGTCAGGCGCCAACAGGTCGGTGGTCAGGGGCCGACGACCCACGGCGACGATCAGGCGGTCGAAGGTCTGCTGCTTGTCTTCGCCGGCCTCGCTGAGGCTGACCTTGACGCTGTCGCCCTGCACTTCGGACGCCGTCACCCGGGCACCCAGACGGATATCCAGGCCTTGCTTGCCAAGGATCTTCTGCGCTTCCTTGGCGATCTGTACGTCCACTGCCGGCAGGAAGCTGTCGAGGGCTTCGAGTACCGTCACTTCGGCGCCCAGGCGGGCCCAGACCGAGCCCAGCTCCAGACCGATGACACCGGCGCCGATCACCCCCAGGCGCTTGGGCACGCGGGTGAATTCCAGGGCTCCGGTGGAGTCGACGATCACCTTGTCCGTCAGCGGCGCGGCGGCGATATCGATAGGCCGTGAGCCGGGGGCGAGAATGATGCTGGTGGCGCTGATGCGCTGGGTGCTGCCATCGGCCGCGGTGACCTCCACTTCCTTGTTGGCCAGCAACTTGCCGTGACCTTCCAGCAGGGCCACGCCATTGGCCTTGAACAGCGAGGCGATGCCGCCGTTGAAATTGCGTACCACGCCGTCCTTGCGCGCCAGCATGGCCGGCACGTCCATCTGCGGATTGCTGATGCCGATGCCGTGCACCTCGAAACCGTTGCGCGCCTCGTAATAGTGATGGGAGCTGTCCAGCAACGCCTTGGAGGGAATGCAGCCCACGTTCAGGCAGGTGCCGCCCAGAGCGGTCTTGCCGTCCTTGCCCTTGTAGCGCTCGATACAGACCGTCTTCAGTCCCAGTTGCGCAGCTCGGATCGCCGCGACGTAGCCGCCGGGACCCGCGCCGATAACGATCACATCGTATTTTTCACTCATTGATTGCCGTCCTTTGCACAGACAAAATCGACCACGGCTCCCATGGTCGCGTTGTCCTTGAGAATTTTCAGGTGGCCAAGCCCTCGGGTTTGCAGGACTTGCCGGTGACGCAAGCCTTCAGCGAAGGTTTGCAGGTCATCTGCCGGGACTTCCTGATCCTGCTGGTCATGCACCAGCAGCACCGGGATATCCACCTGGTGGCCATAACGACTGACCGCCAGGCTGCTCATGTCCTTCTGATAGCGTTGCTCAACCAGAAGTTGCATGCGTTGTCTGACGTCATCGTTGATCCACAGAAAGGCCGCAAAACGCCGTACGACGTTTTCGATGTCGGCCGGCGCGGCAACCAGTACTGCACGCTGGAAGTCCTTGCCGACCGGGATGCTCAAGGCATACCCGGCGGCAGCGCCGCCCAGGGAATGCCCGATCACCGTATCAAACGGCCCCAGTTGTTTCTGCACCTGATCCAGCATGCTGACGAAGGTCGGCAGCGAGGCTTGCCGGCCACCGCTGCCGCCATGGCCGATGCAGTCGAAGGACAGCACTTCACAGCCCTCCTCCAGCAACAGCGGAATCAGGTACTGCCACTGGGTACTGGCGCCACTCCAGCCATGCACCAGCACCACCCGCCGGCGGACCTGTTGCGGGGTCCAGCGGAAGCAACGCAGCCGCCCTTCCTCGGTGTCCAGGTCCTGCACCGTGGCGCTGGGCAGCGTCAGCGGAAAATGCTGGCGCAGCCGTTGCGGTGTGGTGAACATCTTCAGCGCCCGCACCGCAGCACGCCGAGGAAGCAGCCGCGACTCAATCCAGAAACTGCAACGCAGCAGCCCCAGAACCCCGTTATAAATGCCCTTGAAGAGCATTTTCCTGAAGCTGCGGCGCCGGCCCTTGGCAGGTGCCGACGGTTGCTCTTGGGTCGCCATCTTCCTTCCTCATCGACTACAGGTTTCAAGCGTTGGCTTACAGCTTCACCATGTTGAAGTCCAACTTGCTCACGCCACATTCCGGGCAGGTCCAGTCTTCGGCAATGTCGTCCCAGGCGGTGCCCGGAGGCACCCCCGAATCGGGATCGCCAAGCCGTTGATCGTAGATCCAGCCGCAAATCAGGCACATCCACAGGCCGGACTCGGCCACAGCGTTTTCAGCATAGGTCGTCATGGGTGGTTAACCATCATCAAAGGGTTGTGCGTTGTTCTCATGCGCTGGCCTGAGCCACTTCGGCCACCTTGATGTTCTGTGCCAGGAACTGCGCCACCTGCTCCACCACTGCAGCATCGGAGAGGATGCGCACGTGGCCGAGCCCGGACACCGGCTCCAGCTTCGCCCAAGGCATCAGCGTGGTGATCTGCTGCGCCTCGCAGAACGGCACGATCGGGTCGTTGAGGTCATGCAGCACCAGCGTCGGCAGTTGCAGGGCATTGCCCAGCGCCGGGATGTCCCAATGCTGGACCGGCACACCATTGCGCTTCCACAGTTCGCGGTGCATGGCATCGACGATTTGCGGCTTGAGTTTGAGGTAGCCATTGGCCCAGCGCTGGATCACCACCGGCAGGTTGGCCGGCGAACCCAGCAGGCACAGGGCCTTGATCCGATGGGTCTCGGCCAGTTCGGCCAGGGCACCGGTGGCGGCGATACCGCCCAGGGAGTGAGCGACGATCCCCACCACATCGCCCAGGGCGACAATGGCCGCTTTCACCGCATCCTTGAACTCGGTCATGGTGCTCAGCGAGCCCGGCGAGATGCCGTGGGCCGGAGCATCGAAGGTTGCGACCTTGAAGCCCTGGCGCTGCAGTGCACGAGTAAAGGAGTACAGGCTGCGACTGTCCGCCCCCCAGCCATGGACCAGGAGAATGGTCTGGTCGCCCGTGCCCCACTGGTAGCCATGGGGAACGCCCGCAATGCCCTTGATATGGAAACGCTGGGCGCCCAGGGGACTCATTTCCTTGTCCGGCTGCTTGATGTATTCCCGGGTATAGCCGAACAGGTCCGTGGCCTTGGCGCCGGCGGTGTCCACCGAGAGTGTCCCCAGCACGCCCATGTAGCTGCGCAGCATTTGCTGCTTCAGGGTCAGCGGGCTGTTGGCCGCCTTGGCGCCTGGCGTGCTGAGGTCCCCGGTCGCCTGGGCCGGCTGGTCAAAGGACTCATAGAAGCCATTGACCGGGTCGTACAGGTGGCAATTGCGCGCCACGTGCCATACATCCTGCACGGTCATGGGCTTCTCGCGGACCATGCCCGGGAAGGCGGTCTTCAGCGCTGCCTGGGCTTCGGGCAGGTTGTAGTGGGGAATGATCGGCGCCACGTGGTGCGCGGTGTGCACCGAAATGTAGTGAGTCAGGAACAGCAACCACTTGGGGTACATGTAGTCAGTGGTCAGCAGCAGTCGGCTGCTGTTGAAGCTCCAGTGCTCCTTGGTCAGGAACGGAGTCTCATCGCTGATGTGATGCATCATGGTGGTCAGGCTGAACCAGGCATGGGTCGCCAGCCACGGGGCGACGAAGTACAGGAACAGCCCGGTGAAGCCGGTGAAGTACACCAGGGTCGGCAGGTAGATCAGCGCAGCCACCACCATGAACAGGATCGAACGACGCACTTCGTTGCGCGCTTCGAGCTTGTGGAACATCGACGGGCGAAAGCCCGAGTGACGCTGGTAGTTGACCGTGCCCAGCCAGAACAGCCAGGTGCGGGTGCTGCTGTAGACCAGCTTGTCCCACCAGGGCATGGCGTCGTATTGCACGCGCAGTACCGGGCGCCAGTCGACGTCCATTTCCAGGTTGTTGGTGTTGGCGTGGTGCATGTTGTGCATGTGGCGCCAGCCGTGGAACGGGTACAGCAACGGCAGCAAGGCGATATGCCCGAGGATGTGGTTGAAGCTGCGATTGCGCGAGAACGAGTTGTGCCCGCAATCGTGAGCCACACAGAACAAGCCCCAGCCGCCCAGGCCCGCCACCAGCCACAGCGGCAGGTAGAACATCCAGTGCACGTGGGCGACCGCCACTATCGCACCGATGTAGAGCATGTAGCTGACGACGAAGCTGAGCATCCCGCGCCATACCCGAGGCTGATACAGGTGCTTAGGGATTGCGTCAGTCAGACGCAGGCCTTCGATCTCCTGTGAGCGTCGGAGCAGGTCATTGAATTTATCGTTTTTTTGCGAAGGCATCTGTGCAATGGCCATGGCCAAGCTCCTGCGAAGTCAAACTTCGGATGTGGTCAGTTCGTTGGCCAGGTATTTGGACAAGTCATCGATGCTGGAGTATTCGAACAGCAGGGCCGGGGACAGGCGCTGCTCCATGAACTTCTCCAGGTCGCCCGCCACCTTCACCGCCACCAGCGAGTCGAGGCCGTAGGACTCGAAGCTGCGGGCGGTATCGACCTGGGACGGATCGATCTTCAGCAGCGCACCCATTTTCTGCACCAGCCAATGCTTGATGCTCTCTTCGTTGAGTTCGACCGCCGCCTGTTTTTTCTCCGAGAAGCTCAGAGTGCTCAGCAAATTGGAAATGAAGTTGGCCATAGGATCTTCCTTGATGAGTAGGATGGTTTACAGATCAGACGATCCCGTTGCTCAGGATGCGGCCTGACGCTTACGGACTTTGTCGATCATTGCCTGGGACGGTGAACGCAGGTCTGAGACCAGTCTCAGCTTGCCCATTAACGCCAGTGTCCAGCCCGACAAGTCGGGCTCCCACCAATGCACGCCATGCCGGTACCAGGCAGGGAATGCGTGGTGATTGTTTTGCAGCCCCTCGCCAAAGGTGAGGAACGCGACAATCCAGTTGTTGGTGCTCTGGTCGTGGGTCACGAACGGCCGGGCGCCATAGCGGTGGCAAATGGAGCCCACGCACCAGGCCGCCTGGTTGGCAACGAAGATCCGCGCCAGGCCGCCAAAAATCAGGCCGCTCCAGGCACCGGACCAGCTCTGGGTGACCAGGCCGCCAATGATCCCCGGCAGCACCACGCCCAGAGCGACCCAGAACAGGTAGGTCTGGTTGTAGAAGAACAAACGACGGTCACGCAGGATGTCGGGGGCGAAGAAGTTCCAGCTCGACATGTCCGGCGCCAGCATCCACGGCATGTGCGCATGCCACAGGCCCTTGGCGCGCTCCAGGCGGCTCTGGCCCATCAGGTTCGGCGAATGCGGATCACCGTGCTGGTCGCTGTAGGTGTGATGCCGGCGATGGGTGGTGACCCAGAACAGGATCGGACCCTGGGCCGCCATGGAGCCGGCGATCAGCATCAGGCTGCTCATCAGGCGCGAGGTCTTGAAGGCGCGATGGGCCAGGTAGCGGTGATAGCCCATGGAGACGCCGAACATCTGGATCGCGTAGAACGCCCCGAAGAGGATGAAGTCCAGGGCGTGCACCTGACCGGTGACCCACAGGCGGATCGCCTCGAAGGCACCGAACAAGGGAACCAGCATCACCGCCAGCGCAATGCGCGCCTTGGTTCTGGCGGCTGCCGGACTCAGCTGCGCGACCCCGTTGATCTCTGGAGTTGCTGTGGTTGTGAGGATCTCGTCCATGAATAGCTTCCTGTGAGGTAAGTACCGGCAATCAGCTTTCTGTAGGTTCTGCAGCGGCGGGCGCACCAGGACGCTTCACGTCCCAAGCCAGACCGCACAAGGCCAGCAACTCGATGAACCAGCCACCGATGTCCAGCTGCCAGGGCTTGAGCCCGGCGTGAGCCAGCGCCGGAAAGGCGTGGTGGTTGTTGTGCCAACCGCCGCCGACCGTTGGAATCGCCAGCCAGAACACATTGCGGCTGGTGTCCCGAGTCGGATGGTCACGGCCGCCGACCCGATGGGCGAAGGAGTTGATGCACCAGGTGGCGTGGTCCACCAGGAAGATCCGCACAAAACCGCCCCACAACAGGCCACTCAGTGCGCCTTCCCAACTGCGGGTAATCAGCCCGCACACCAAGGTAGGAAGCAGCAGGCCGAGAATGATCCACAGGTAGTAGCGCTGGTTGATCTGCATGATCAGCCGGTCGCGAATCAGGTCGGGAACGAACTGGCTCCAGTTCTGCTTTCTCAGGCTGAACAGCCAGCCCAGATGGGCGTGCCACCAGCCTTGGATATTGCCGACAAAGCCTTCCTTGAGCGGACGCGGCGAGTGCGGGTCGCCTTCCTTGTCGGTGAAGGCGTGATGCTGGCGATGGGTGGCCGCCCAGAACAGGATCGGGCCCTGGGCCGCCATCGAACCGGCGATACCGAACAACGCAGTGACCACCGGGCCGGCCTTGAACGCATGGTGGGAAAAGAAGCGGTGCATCCCCACTTCCACCCCCAGAGCGGTCAGCAGGTACATGCTGGCCAGCGCAGCAAATTCCAGCCAGCCAATGCCCTGCTGCCAGGCCAGGACCAGAGCGACCACGGTGCCCACCGCCGGCACACCCACGGTCAGCCAGGCCAGTTGACGCTCGCGATGACCGGTACGGTCGATATGAGGATTCATGGCCGTCATGACAGAGCATCCGTAGGGGTTTTAAGGGGTTGTGCCGAGGCCGCTGCAGCCGAACGTCCGGCTCCGTAACGCGCCAGGCTGTCGTTGAGCAGGGCCTGCCGGGTGGCCTGACGCTGGACCTTGCCGCTGGTGGTCAGCGGGATGCCGCCCATGGGCGCCAGATGGATACGCGCCGGGGACACGCCAAACTGGCTGACCAGGGTGCTGGTGATCAGCTGGCGCAGTTGTTCCTGCTGGGCTTCGTCGAGCTTTTCGCTGCGCTTGATCTCGACCACGATCGCCAACTGCTCCTGCTGGCCGTTATCCACGCCCACCGCCACACAACCATTGCTGCGGATGCGCGGGTCTGCGCTCTCGACCGCCAGCTCCAGGTCCTGGGGATACAGGTTGCGACCGGCGATGATGATCAGATCCTTGAGGCGGCCGGTGACGAACAGTTCATCCCGATACAAGGCCCCCAGGTCGCCGGTGCGCATGAAGTGTCCGTCGACGCCCGGCAACTTGGCGCGGAACACTTGCTCGCTCAACACCTCCTTGCCCCAGTAACCGGCCCCCACGTTGTCGCCCTGGACCCAGATCTCACCGATCTGGCCGTCGGCGACCGGCTGCAGGCTGACGGGATCGACAATCGCCAGGCGCAAGCCCGGGGCCACCCGTCCGCTGCTGACCAATGGCAGCGCGAACCCATCCTCGGCGTCGACAATGGCCAAGGTCCCGGTGGCGAGCTGGTCCCGATCCACCTGGGTATTGAATGCCGGTTCGTCATGGGGTTTGCCCGAAACCAGCACCGTCGCCTCGGCCAGCCCATAGCAGGGGCCCAGGGCCGCAGGGTTGAAGCCGGCGGCGGCAAAGCGCTCGGAGAAACGCGCCAGGGTGCTTTGCCGGACCGGTTCGGCCCCACAGTAGATGGCCTTGAGTTTGCTCAGATCGAGGGCTGCCAGCTCGTCATCGGTGATGTTTTCAACACACAGATCAAAGGCGAAGTTCGGCGCGATGGTGACGTCGGCGCCATACCTGGACACCGCATCCAGCCAGCGCAATGGCCGCTGGACAAAATGCCCGGGGCTGATGAGCACGGTGGGAAAGGCGTCGTAGATCGGCTGCAATATGCCGCCCATCAGGCCCATGTCGTGATAGGGCGGCAGCCAGCTGCAGCCCACGCGATCCTTGGCCTCGCCCATCCATTGGCTGGCGCTGCGGCAATTGCTATAGAGGTTGGCGTGGGTCAGCATCACGCCCTTGGGCGCGGAGGTGGAACCCGAGGTGTATTGCAGCAGGGCCAATTGACCGGGGGTCACAGCCTGCCCCTGCCAAGATGAATTCTCTGTGGCCAGCTCTTGCGGATCGACCCATTGCGGCGCGGGCACATCACCCTGCAGCAAGGCGTTGACCCGCTCCTGGGAGCGCATGAAACGCGAGCTGGTCAGCACGATCTGCGGATGGGCGTCGGCACAGATCAACGCCAGACGCTCCAGGCCTCGGGTCCCCACTGGCGGGAAAGCGGGAATCGCCACCGCACCGGCCAGGAACAGACCGAACAGCGAAACGATGTAGTCGATACCGGTCTCGAACAGCATCAGCACCCGTTTTCCCCGGGGCTCGAAAATCTGCAGCGCCGCGGCCAATCGTTGACTACGCTGCCACAGTTCGGCGTAGCTGATGGGCGCCTCCTCTTGCTCGCCATCGAGCAAGTGAATAAAGGCTGTCGCATCAGGTTGAAGCCAGGCGCGATAAGCCAGTACTTCGGTAACCGAACTTAAACATTCGATTCCCAGGGTGCCGGCCAGCGCCAGATCATCCACTGCTAGATGCGCCGAGAAGGTTTGATTGACATCATTTAGATAATCACGAGGCACGGCGTAGTTCATTCAAAATCCTTTTTAAATGGAGAGCCATATATTGACCTAATGGTCGTTTATTATTTTCAGCACTAAGGAACCGAACAAACGCCCCTAAGAAGGGGAGCTCTTACTAGGCAGTAGACAAGATGTCATTTTATTGACAGAGCGAAGCATTCACTTGATGAATGCATTTTTTCTTATATGTCCCACTGGGAATAGCGTGGGCAGAGAAAGTTAGATTTGGACGCGTTGAGAAGTCTGCCATCAGCTTGTATATTTTGCTAATGCACAAATGGACACTTACAGGGAGAAAATGGACATGGATGTGCTCACGTTGATCGCGCTGGAAGGAGCCATGGGGTCAAGTGTGGCGATCACCCTGGATGTGCTGCGTACTGCCAACCAGGTCGCCGAAGTCATGGGACGCCCCACCATTACCTGGAAGATCATCGGCAGCAGTGAGTCCGTACGAATGCGCAATGGCATGCGCCTGGATGCACTGCCGCTGGACAAGGCCCAGACCATTGAAGGCAGCATGCTGGTCATCCCTGGGCTGGGGCTGGAAAACACCCAGGAGCTGGATTTCTTTGGCTGTCGCCGGGAAAAGAGGCAGCCGGGCCTCAGTCAGTCCACCGAGCTCATTGACCGGCTCGGGCACAACGACATCCGCAAGCTGAGCAAGCTGGTGCAAGAACATCACCTGCGCGGGCAAGAGACTGCGGCGTCCTGCTCGGCGGTTTTCGTTCTGGGGGAGGCAGGGATTCTCGAGGGCCGGACCGTCACCACTCACTGGCAACTGTACGACACCTTCAAGCAGCGATATCCCGAGGCGATACTCGACACAAAGCGCATGCTTATTCATGACGGAAATATGATTACTGCAGGCGCAGGCATGTCGCAAATGGACCTGATGCTCTATGTACTGCGCAATAAGATGGGCAATCAAATTGCCGAACTGACCATGCGCTATCTACTGATAGATGGTCGACCTGCGCAATATCACTACATGGCCCTATCCAACTTACAAACAGAAAATCGCGAAGTACTGATGCTGGAGAAGTTCATCGAGGACTGCCTGCCCAACGTTCCGCCATTGAGCACCATTGCCGAGCATTTACGGATCACCGAGAAGACCTTATCGCGCAGAATCCGCAGCGCCACGGGTAAGCCGCCCATGGCCTTCATTCAGAAAGTTCGCCTGCAACATGTTCAAAGTTTATTGGAAACTACCAATATGAGCATTGAAGAAGTTGCCTTTAAAGTGGGCTATTCCGACGCGACGGCACTACGTCGATTGATGTGGAAGAGCATGGGCTGCACTCCGAGCCAGTTGCGCAAGGCCAGGTCCGGCCCACCGATCATCTAATCAGCAAGCACTGGAGCCATCACTTCTCATCCTCGGCCGTGCCTGGTGCGGCCGGGGGAACCTTGCACAGCGGCACCAGCAACAGCGCCACCACGAACATCATGGCCATCAGGCGAAATACATCGCCAAACGCCAGGGTCAGGGCTTCACGCCCCACCAATCTGCCGAGAATGCCCTGGGCCATCAGGAATGCGTGGCTGGAGTCGGGAGTATCGGCAGCGATCTTCAGGGCCAGTTGCCCCATCAGTTCCTGGGCCGCAACAGCCTTGGCACCCAAAGATTCCGACAGACGCAGCACCTGGGTTCGGGCGTCGTCCTGCAGCCAGGTATTGACCGTTGCGATGCCAATGGCGCCTCCCAGGTTGCGCATCAAGTTGAACAGACCGGAGGCCTGACGCAATTCGACGCCCTGGAAAGAACTCAAGGCCATGTTCACGCTGGGAACGATGCAGAGCATCAGGAACAGGCCCCGGGCAACTTGAGGAACCAGCAGCTCATCGAATCCCCAGTTGGACGTGACCCGGGAAGTCAGCCACAGGCTCAGTGCCAGCCCCAGAAAGCCCACCGAGATGATCAAGCGACGATCAACCTTCTCCGAAGCCCGGGCGGCAATGATGGTACTCACCAGTTGCCCGATCCCCACGACGAAAACGGTGGTGCCGATTTCCAGGCTGTCGAAGCCACGCACTCGACCGAGAAACACCGGGACCAGATAAGTCGAGGAATACAGGCCGAAACCAATCACCAGGTTCAACAGACAGGCGATGGAAAAGGTCCGGTCGCGAAAGGGCACCAACGACACAATCGGATTATTCGAATACAGCGAGCGCTCAATAAACAAACCAAAGGAGACAATGGAAACCCAGGCCGCAATGACAATCGCGCTATCGCTGAACCAGTCCTTGCGCGGCCCCTCCTCCAACACGTACTCGAAGCAGCCCAATGCCAGGGCCATGGCCACAAAGTGCAGCCAGTCGATACGCCGCAACATCGACAGATCGGGACGATCCACATCGATCAGCAGCGCAGCGCCAATACAGATCAGCAGCCCTGGCAGCACGTTGATAAAGAAGATCCAGCGCCAGTCCAGGTAGAAGGTCACCAACCCGCCCACCGTGGGGCCCAGCGTCGGCGCCAGCACCGCGGTCATGCCGAGAATGGCCGGGACCATCGCCCGTTGCTTGCCCTCGAACAACACGAAACCCACGGCAAACACCGTAGGTACCATGGCCCCGCCGGCGAAGCCCTGCAGGGCCCGCAATACAATCATCGACTCGATGTTCCAGGCCATCCCGCAGCCAATGCTGAACAGGGTAAAGAATGCCGCACTGGCAGAGAACAGCCAGCGGGTGGAAATCGCCTGGGCGAGGAAGGCCGAGAAGGGAATCATGATCAGTTCGGCGATCAGATAGGCGGTCTGCACCCAGCTCACTTCATCAGGACCGGCACTGAGTCCGGCCTGCACATCGTTCAGGGATGCCGCCACGATCTGGATATCGATCAACGCCATGAACATGCCAAAAGCCATGATGGTGAAGACCAGAAACTTGCGTCGGGTGGACTGTTGACCAGGCTGTGCGCCTGCGTCAGGGAGGTCGGATACGCTTGTCGTCACGGTAGGTACTTCCCTGTAGTATTGCGACCGTCATATGAATATTATGATCGTAATTCAAATCAGCATGGAGCTTCAACATGGAGCAGAGCACCCAGACTCAGAACGCCATCCTGCAAGCCGCGCAAGAGACGGAAAAGCCGCGCAAGCGCTCCAAACGCCCTCTGATCGCTGGCGCCATCGCCATGACATTGGTGGCGGTCGGGGTGGGCTGGGTGCTGATGGCGCCTTCAACTGAAGCCACGGACGACGCCTACATCGCTGCCGATGCCACCTCCGTCGCGCCACGGGTTCATGGCCTGGTGACCGAAGTCCTGGTCAAGGACCACCAGACTGTGACTGCCGGACAGCCCCTGGTGCGCATCAACAGCGAAGAGTTCGATAGCCGAGTCGCCCTGGCCGAAGGCGATCTCGCCGACAATCAAGCCCAGGTCGCCCTGGCCCAAGCAGCCCTGACGATCCAGGATGCCGAGCAGCGCCTGGCCAACGCTCGGGTACTGGCGGCCCGCACCTCAATCCGCACCAACCAGGCCGAGTCCAAGCGCGCAGGAGCTGAACGCAACCGTTTCGATACCCTGGTCACGACCGGCGCCGTGGCGCGCAACGAAGTAGAGAAGTACAGCACCCAGGCGATCTCGGCAGAGCAAGGTCTTGCCTATGCCCAGGCCATGCTGCAAGTGGCGGAAAACGACCTTGCCGTCACTTCAGCCCAACGCGAACGCCTGCAGGCGCAGCTGCAAATGGCCAAGGCCAAGGTGGTGACAGCGAAAGCCCGACTGGAGCTGGCGCAACAGGACCTGCGACACACCACGGTCTATGCGCCAATGGATGGCACCGTAGGCAATCGGCAGATTCAAGTAGGGGACTATGTGCAACCGGGCTCACGCATGCTGACCCTGGTGCCGCTGCATGACCTTTATGTACTGGCCAACTTCAAGGAAACCCAGACTCAGCACATGTACCCGGGCCAATCCACCCGCATCAAGATCGATGCCTTGCCGGGCGTGAGCATCGTCGGCACCGTGGAAAGTCTGGCGCCGGGTTCAGGTTCGACCTTCGCCCTGCTGCCCTTTGAACCGGGAACCGGCAACTTCACCAAGATAGTGCAGCGGGTTCCGGTACGCATTCGCTTCAACGCCGACCAACCGGGTCTCGAGCGCCTGCGACCGGGCCTGTCGGTCACCGCGAAAGTCGACCTGGACGACTCTCAGGATCGGGCCGTAGCCAGCACCCAGACCTCGCTGAAAGTCAGCGCCAACACCCCCGCTCCAGCGCAATGACTGGGTCCGAGAGCTTCACCCACCGCCCCGCTCCAGGCGGCCAGACAGCCCCCTACAGATGGCTCTGTTGGGGGCTGTTTGCTCAGCGCAGACCCTGAAGGTTTTACTCTGCCGTCGATGGTCTTTCCCACAGGTTGATCCGACCCTCTTTGGCGAAATGATCGATTTCCGCCAGTTCCTCCACGGTAAAACTCAGATTCTGCAAGGCTCCGACGTTCTCGATGATCTGCTCCGGCCGGCTCGCCCCAATCAGCGCCGACGTCACCCGCGGATCGCGCAGGGTCCACGCCAGGGCCAACTGCGCCAGGCTCTGGCCGCGATTCCTGGCGATCTCGTTGAGGGCCCGCACGTGGGCGATATTGGCCTCGGACAAATGAGCGGCCTGCAACGAACCACCGCCCGGACGATTGACTCGCGCATCCTCGGGAATGCCATTGAGGTACTTGTCGGTGAGCAGCCCCTGGGCGAGCGGCGTAAAGGCGATGACCCCAACCCCAAGCTCGTCGGTGGTATCCAGCAAATCCTTCTCCACCCAGCGGTTGAGCATGTTGTAGGCCGGCTGATGGATCAGCAGCGGCACCTTCCACTCCTTGAGCAGCGCGGCGATTTCCCGGGTTTTCACCCCGGAGTAGGAAGAAATGCCGATGTACAACGCCTTGCCCTGTTGCACTGCGCTGGCCAGGGCACTGGCGGTTTCCTCCAGCGGGGTATCCGGGTCGAAACGATGGGAATAGAAGATATCCACATAATCCACACCCAGGCGCTGCAGGCTCTGGTCCAGGCTGGCCAGCACATACTTGCGCGAACCTCCGCCCTGGCCGTAAGGCCCTGGCCACATGTCCCAACCGGCCTTGCTGGAGATGATCAACTCATCGCGATAGGCCTTGAAATCTTCCCGCAGCAGCCGGCCGAAATTGATCTCGGCGCTGCCATAGGGCGGCCCATAGTTGTTGGCCAGATCGAAGTGATTGATACCCAGGTCAAAAGCCGTGCGCAGCAAGGCGCGCTGGGTGTCGATGGGCGTGCTGTCACCAAAGTTGTGCCAAAGCCCCAGGGACAGCGCCGGCAGCACCAGGCCACTGCGGCCGACACGGCGATAGGGAATGGAGTCGTAACGGTTTTCGGCAGCTATGTAAGTCATCGAATCCTCTCTGGGTCAGATCTTTGCAAAACGACTAACGTCGATAAATTCACATTCCTGTAGGAGCCGGCTTGCCGGCGAACAAGCCTTCAAGCCTGGCACCGCCCTAACGAGCACCTTCGTTGGCAAGCCAGCCCCTACAACAAACCGTTGTTACACAAACTGATTCTTCGGCCGTGCCAACCCCAGGTTTTCCCGCAGCGTGCGGCCTTCATATTCAGTTCTGAACAGCCCGCGCCGCTGCAGTTCCGGAATCACCCGGTCGGCAACATCGCGTAACCCGCCAGGCAGATGCGGCACCAGCACATTGAAACCATCGGCCGCGCCCTCCTCGAACCAGGCTTGCAGCTCATCGGCAATCTGCGCGGGCGTACCGATCAGACTGTAATGCCCACGGCCGCCGGCAATCTTGCGCCCTAGCTGGGCCAGGGTCAGGTTGTCCTTGCCGGCCAGTTCGGTGAGCAGCTTCTGGCGGCTCTGCTGACCGCTGTCGGTCAGCGGCAATGGCGGCAAAGGTGCATCCAGCGCAAAACCAGACAAATCGAAATTGCCCAGCATCCGCCCAAGCAGAGCCACCCCCACTTCGGGCTCCACCAACTCCTGGAAAGATTCGAACTTTTCCCGGGCCTGGTTTTCGCTGTCCCCCACTACCACGAACACCCCGGGCATGATTTTCAGCGATTCCGTACTACGATCGTACTGCTCAAGACGCCCTTTCAGGTCGGCATAAAAGGCCTGTGCGGCGGCCAGGGAGGGCTGCGCAGTGAACACCACTTCAGCAGTCTGGGCCGCCAGCTGACGACCGCTCTCGGAAGAGCCGGCCTGAACGATCACCGGATAACCCTGCGGCGGACGCGCCACATTCAACGGCCCTTTGACCCGAAAGAATTCGCCACGATGCTCCAGTAAATGCTGCTTATTCGGATCGAAATACTCGCCACTGGCCTTGTTCCGGACAAAAGCATCGTCCTCCCAACTGTCCCAGAGCCCGGTGACCACCTGATAGAACTCACGGGCTCTGCGATAACGTTCGGCATGTCCGAAATGTTCGTCACGACCGAAGTTCTGCGCTTCGGCGGCATTGTCGGAAGTCACCAGATTCCACCCCGCCCGCCCCCCTGAAAGATGGTCCAGCGAAGCGAATTTACGTGCTACGTGGTACGGTACGTTATAGCTCGTAGTGCTAGTGGCAATAAGCCCTATACGCTCGGTCACAGCCGCCAGGGCCGAAAGCAAAGTCAAGGGTTCGAAGTAGTCGGAGCGCGCCATGCGGCTGGCGATGGTGCCCGTAGCGGCTGCCAGGCTGTCGGCGACAAACAGTGCATCGAAGCGAGCGGCTTCGGCGATCTGCGCCAGTTCTTTATAGACTGCAAAATCCAGCCCTGCCTGGGCCGGCACATCCGGATGACGCCAGGCGGCTACGTGGTGACCAGTGGCCATAAGAAAGGCGCCGAGCTTGAGCTGGCGAGTGGAACGGGACATGGATCACTCCTTGTTTCATCCTGCAAAAGAGACACCCCAACGCCCACCGTAGGAGCTGGCTTGCCAGCGAAAGCGCCCTCAAGACCTGCGCCCATCTCGCTAGCCCATTCGCCGGCAAGCCGGCTCCTACAACAGCCTGTTGGTGACAGACACAACGGCCGCTATCACCGCCTCCACCGTAGGAGCTGGCTTGCCAGCGAAAGCACCCTCAAGACCTGCGCCCATCTCGCTGACCCATTCGCCGGCAAGCCGGCTCCTACAACGGCAAGGGCATCAGAAGTCTTTGCGCAGCTGTACGCCGAAATAACGTTCGTCATCGCGAGGCACCGCGCGATAGATGTAGTTGCCGCCACTGGCCAGCAAGGGCGAATAGGATTTGTCGGCAAGGTTCTTGCCCAGCAAGGCCACGCGCCAACCGTCGTTGTAATCCGCCAGGGCGATGCTGGCGTTCCAGATACCGTAGGCGCCCTGCCGGGTGTCGAGGTTCTGGCTGATGTCGTACTGCACTTCGCTCTGCCAGCTGTAGTCGGTGCCCAACTCGATATCCAGGCCGTTATCCAGCGGGATGCTGTAGTCGGCCCGTACGTAGCTTTTCCAGTCCGGACTGAAGGGCAAGGGTTTGCCATTGACGTTACACGAGGCAGCCGCCCCTGGCGGGCAGGCAAACTCGTCGATCCGCGCCCGGGTGTAGGCCAAGGCTCCAGAGAACTTCAGTTGCTGGGTGGCCTGCAAGGCGTAGTCCAATTCGACGCCTTCAGTGCTGACGCTGCCGGCGTTGATCAGCCGAGTCACCACCTGCCCGGCCACGGTGTCGAAGAAGTTGGCCTGGTAGTTGTCGTACTCGCTGTGGAACACCGCCAGATTGGTGGTCAGGCGATTGTTCCAACTGCTGGCCTTGATCCCGGCTTCCCAGGTGTTGGAAGTCTCGGGCTTCAGCGCGTCGGTGTCCCGGGGCTGCATGTTGAAGAAGACGTTGTAGGCCGGCCCCTTGTAGCCTCGGGAATAGGTCAGGTAGCTGGTGATGCTGTCGCTGAGGTCGTATTGCAGCCCCAGGCGACCCGACCAGCCATCTTCGTCCACCGAGCCGGAGCTGCGGGTACCCGGCTGGATACCACTGACCGTGGTGGCCGAAGTCGAGACCCGCCGGTGGTCGTATTTCAGGTCGTCATGGGTCCAGCGCAAGCCGGCAATGCCCCGAAAATCCTCGGTGAAATTCAGCGTGCTTTCACCAAACACCGCATAGCTGTCATTGGTGGTGCTGTAGTCGGCAATCCCGCGGTTGACGCCGGTGGTCGTGGTCAGGGTGCGCTGGTAGGTCTCCTCGTCCTTGCCATGCATGTAGAACAGGCCACCGACATACTCCAGGAACTGCCCCTTGGGCGACGCCAGGCGCAATTCCTGCGAGTACTGGTTGTAGTCCAGGTCGCCCTTGTCGGCGGTCCCTGGGAAGGCTGCCGTCACGCTCCCGAGTCGGTCGCCATCCTGATACTGGGTGTTGTTCCAGCCACGCCAGGCGGTGATGGAAGTCAGGGTGTAGTCACCCAGATTCCAGTCCAGCTGCCCGGACAAGCCCTTGTTGACGTCCTCCACGTGGGTCCGGGTATCGGTGTTGATATCGCGGTTGTCGCTGCTGGCCCGGACCGGGTTCAGGGCATTGGCGAAGGCCGGGGTCAGGGCCTTGCTGACCACGCCATTGGGCGCGTCGTCATGGGACTGCATGTAGTCCGCGGCCAGGGTGAACTTGAGGTCCGCGCTGGGGGTGAACTCCAACTTGCCGCGCACGCCCTTGCGGTTGTAGCCGTTGACCTCCTGGCCGTTGTGGCGGTTATCCACATTGCCGTCGTAGCTGCCGAACAAGGTGGTGACAGAGCCTTTGAGGGTGTCGGGAATCAGGCTGCCGCCAATGCCGAAGCGGGTGCGACTTTCATTGCCGCTGTAGTAGGACTGATCGATGTAGCCGTGGGTCTGGGCAGTGGGGGCTCTGGTGACGATATTCAGCACCCCGGCCGAGGCGTTCTTGCCGAACAGGGTGCCCTGGGGACCGCGCAGCACCTCGATCCGTTCCAGGTCCAACAAATCCAGGGTGGCCTGCCCGGGCCGGCCGTAAACCACACCGTCAATCACCGTGGCCACCGTCGGCTCGACCCCGGGCGACGTGGAAATAGTGCCCACGCCGCGGATGAACAGCGAAGTGTCCTTGTTCGAAGCACCGGTACGAAAATTCAGCGATGGCACCTGCTGCACGATGCTCGCCACGCCGTTGCGATTGTCCCGCTCCAACTGCTCGCCATCCACCACCGAAACCGCCACTGGCACTTTCTGCAGCGACTCTTCGCGGCGGGTGGCGGTGACCGTCACCGACTTCAGCGTCGGCTCCTGATCCTGCGCCGTTACCGCGCTTTGGGCGGCGTAGGCCCCCGGTAACGGCACCGCAGCCAACCCCGCCAATAGCCAGCCCAGATGTGGACGAAATGACGTAGCGGCACGAATCGATTGCCGGAGCCTGAACTGTTCCCCAAGAAAATTCTGCATGCTGCACCTGCTGGAAAATGCCCCGAACCGCTGCCGATCTGCGCCGGCAGCGCCTGAAATCTGTCTTGGGCATTCGCTCGAGCGAGTAGCAGACATGGCGCCTTGTTAGCGCTAACATCGCCAGTATCGACAAGCACTTCATAGAGCGTCCAATACTGAAAAATTACTTTTATATGCCTTTTGGTTCAGTCCAAGGAAAGCGCTCATGACCACTGACCCAACGCCTGTGCGCAAGCGCCGCGGCGCCGGCCGCGTGACCCTGAACACCGTGGCCCGCCAAGCCGGGGTTTCGGCGATCACCGTATCGCGCTACTTCAACCAGCCGGACAGCGTCTCCCCCGAACGCCGGGAACGCATCGCCGCCGTGGTGGCCGAACTCGGCTATGTGCCCAATCTGGTGGCCGGCGGGCTGGCGTCGGCCCGGGGCAGGATCGTCGCCATGGTCATTCCGAACATTTCCGGACCGATCTTCGCCCAGACCATCCAGGGCTTCAGCGACACCCTCAGCCGCCATGGCTATCAGTTGCTGCTGGCGTCCAGCTACTTCGACGCGAAACAGGAAGAAAGCGCGGTACGGGCCTTTCTCGGCTGGTCGCCGGCGGCTCTGGTGCTGACCAGCCACTTCCACAGCCCGGGCACGGAAAAAATGCTCGCCGAAACCGAGATCCCGCTGATCGAAACCTGGGATTACCAGCCACAGCGCCAGCCCATGCAGATAGGTTTTTCCCACTTTCAGGTGGGGGTCAGCGCGGTTCGCCACCTGCACGCCAAGGGCTATCGGCGTATCGCCTTCGTGCAGAACAGCGCGCCTGGCGATTTCAGCGCCCTTGAACGGCGCGACGGCTACCTGGCGACGCTGGCCGAGCTTAAGTTGCCGTCCTGGGTGTTCGCCCCGGATGCCGACCGTGCCCCCTTCGAGGCCGGAAAACAGGCCATGGAAACCCTGATGGACGGCTCAGAGCGCCCCGACGCGATCATCTTCGCCAACGACAATCTGGCCGCTGGCGGCCTGCTGGCGGGGCAACGAGCCGGGCTGAGGATTCCCGAAGAATGCGCGGTGCTGGGCTTTGGCGACTACCCCTTTGCCGAGATGCTGCTGCCAAGCCTGAGCACCATCAAACCACCGGCACTGGAAATCGGCGTATTGGCCGCAACCCGGGTCCTGGAGAGTCTCGGGGTACTGCCAACCCATGGCGAAGTGCAGCGCCTGAACCTGCTGCAATGCCAGGTGATCGAGCGTGAAAGCACCTAGCCTCAGGCCGACAGTTCGCGCAGCGCCGCGGCAGCCAGGAACCCGGAGCGCGAGCGGTAGCGCTGGTCACGCTTGACCGTCTGATCGATGCGCTCCAGCAGGTGTTCCGGCAGGGTGGCATTGAAGCGCACCGACTTGCCGAAATACGGCGTCACGTCGAACTCCACCACGCCCCATACGCCCCCGACGTAGTCGGGGTTATCCAGGTGATCATCGATCTCGTGCACCTGAGGCAAGGGCTCGCCGTCCACCTCAATCTTGCCGACCATCTCCCGACAGCGCATAACCCTGCCCTGTGGATACCGAACCATCAGGCACCTTATCCAACCAAGCACGTCGAGATACACACTGTACACACCTGGTTAATCAATACGCTGATATCCCAATGCCTGCTCGTGAGCACAGGAGACGGCTTGCCGACCAAGAGACCCGTCTCGTTGCATCAGATGCTCTGATTTGCCACCTATGCTCCATGAACAGGCCGGCAAACACTCCGTGCCGGCTGGCGCGACATCGTCCGACCGCTCCTGCAGGAGACGCTTTCCATGCACACCACCATCATCATCACCTTCGGCCTGATTCTGCTGGCGCTGCTGCTGTTTATCGGCGAACGACTGGGCTTTGCCCGACAGACATTGAGCTATGGATTTATCGGATTGTGGCTGGCGTTGACGGTGATCAACGGCGCAGTGGGGATGGTCACCGCCCATCAGCCCCTGAGATCGGAGCTGATGGTCGGCAGCCTGGTGTTTGCCGTGCCGGTACTGGCCCTGGTGCTCTACCTGCTGTTCACCAGGGCCTGAGCGCCTGGCTCAGCGCACCAAATGCAGGAACTGCATGTGGCGTTCGTACTGGTCGAGGATGTCGTTGATGATCTGCTCCTTGGTGTAGCCCATCAGATCGTAGTCCTGACTGCCCTCGGCCAGGTGCACCTCGGCCCGGTAGTAACGGCGGTTGCGCAGCTCTTTGGGGCCCATGCCGCCACGGGCGAAGGACGGGGTGAAGTACCCGCGCATCTGCACCTGATAGATGAACGGATGCTGGTCGCCATGGCCGATTTCCAGGCTGACATTGTCATTGGCCGGGTCCGGCTGGGTCACCACGTTCAGGCCTTTCTCGACGAACACCGCGGTTACCTCTTCGATGGCCGGGCGCACCGTCTGATCGAGGAAGCGATACACCTCGTCACGGGACGGGAAATGCACCGCCTGGCTCAAGCGCTGGCGCCAACCGCCCTTGCCCCGTCGCGAAGGCGCTACCGGTGCCAGGGAATGCAGTTGGGCGATACGCCGCTGGGACTCCAGGTAGAACGCCTTGTGCAACCCCCACATCATCAACAGCAGAATCAGCGAGAACGGCAGCGAGGTCAGCACCACCGCCGACTTCAGCGAGTCGATGCTGCCGGCGAACAACAGCGCACTGGTGACCAGGGCGGTCATCGCGCCCCAGAACACCCGCAGCCATTTCGGCCCATCCTCATCAGCGTTGCCGCCTTTGGCCGACAGGGTCGAGAGCACCACGGTGCCGGAGTCCGCCGAGGTGACGAAGAACACGAAGCTGATGAACACCGTGACCGCGATCACGGTCTTGCTCCAGGGATAGGTTTCCAGCAACAGGTAGAGGGTCATCGACGGGTTGTCGATGGCCGACATGCCCAGGGCACTCATGCCGTGGTTGAGCACCTGGTCGATGGCGCTGTTACCGAAGATCGACATCCACGCCAGGGTGAAGCCCAGGGGAATCAACAGCACGCCGAAGACGAACTCACGAATAGTCCGGCCACGGGAAATCCGCGCGATGAACAGGCCCACGAACGGCGACCATGCAATCCACCAGGCCCAGTAGAACACCGTCCAGCCGCCCAGCCAGTCGCTGGGCTTGTTATAGGCATAGACGTCGAAACTCTTGGTCGGCAGAGCGCCCAGGTAGTCCCCAAGATTCTGGATCAGGGTGTTGAGCAGGTGCTGGGTGGGGCCGGCGAACAGCACGAACAGCAGCAGCGCCACCGCTAGCAGCATGTTGATGTCGGACATCACCCGCACGCCCTTGTCGACTCCCGACACCGCAACAATGATCGCCGCCCCCATCATCAAGGTGATCAGGCCGACCTGAATCCACTGGGTGTGGGCAATGCCAAACAGGTAGTCGAGACCGGAGTTCAGGTGCAGCACGCCAAAGCCCATGTCGGCGCCCAGGCCGAACACCGTGGCGATGATGCCGAAGCCGTCCACCGCGTAGCCGATAGGACCGTTGATGCGCTTGCCGATCAGCGGATACAGCGCCGAACGCAGAGCCAGCGGCAGGTTATGCCGGTAGGCGAAATAGGCCAGGGCCATGCCAACGAACGCGAACACCCCCCAGCCATGCAGCCCCCAGTGCAGAAACAGCAACTGCATGCCCTGACGTGCCGCCTCGGCAGTGCCGGCCTCGCCCTGGGGCGGTTGCAGCATATGGGTCAGGGGCTCGGAGACGCAGAAGAAGAACAGGGTGATGCTGATCCCGGCGGCGAACAGCATGCCGGCCCAGGACAGGTAACTGAACTCGGGTTCGTCGTGGTCGGCACCGAGCTTGATCTTGCCGTAGCCGGACAAGGCGGTGACCACCACGAAGACCAGGTACAGGGTCATCGCCAGCATGTAGTACCAGCCGACCGTGTTGGCCGCCCAGTTTTGCGCCGCCAGGAGCCAGGCGCCGGCCTGTTCCGGCATGGAAATCACCACCACGCCGAAGATCAGGATAAAGCTCGCGGCGAAGTAGAACACCGGAGGGTTCATGCGAATCAGAGTATTCGCGGAGGTGGATGGCGCACTCATGAAGGGTGCACCTCGAAGGGATGAAACATGGCTGAAATGTACGGACTCAGCAAAGGCAAGCCTCCTGTTGTGAGCGGGCAGCGAACCACCGGTTTAACTTGAACGAGCGTTCAAGTTAAACATGGATAGGCGCTCGAGGACTAATCGCAGGGCTCAGCGGTACTGTCAGTACGCTAGCTCAAGGAAGGGTATGACGTATGTCGCACGCAATCGTTCCGCCCGAAAAAGCCCCTGCTCGGAAACGGCCTCACTCCCGTAGGAGCCGGCTTGCCGGCGAAGAGGCCGGCAAGTCCTGCATCGCTCTCAGGGACGCCTTCGCTGGCAAGCCAGCTCCTACACAAGCCAGCGCCTACTTCTGCGAGCCGTCGTCGTGCTGCAGGTTGGCTTGGGTCAGGTTACAACCGGCCGGCACGCTGCGGGTCAGCCAGACGTTGCCGCCAATGGTCGAGCCCTTGCCGATGGTGATGCGCCCCAGGATGGTCGCGCCGGCATAGATCACCACATCGTCCTCGACGATCGGGTGGCGCGGGTGGCCCTTCTGCAACTGGCCATCTTCGTCCGCCGGGAAGCGCTTGGCGCCCAGGGTCACCGCCTGGTAGATACGCACCCGCTCGCCGATGATCGCGGTCTCGCCGATCACCACGCCCGTGCCATGGTCGATGAAGAAGCTGCGGCCGATCTGCGCCCCGGGGTGAATGTCGATGCCGGTGGCCGAGTGAGCGATTTCCGAGCTGATCCGCGCCAGCAACGGCAGGCCGGCGCGATACAGATGGTGCGCCAGGCGGTGGTGAATCACCGCCAGGATGCCCGGGTAGCACAGCAGCACTTCATCCACACTGCGGGCCGCCGGGTCACCGTGGTAGGCCGCCAGCACGTCGGTGTCCAGCAACACCCGCAGGCCCGGCAGGGCCAGGGCGAAATCCTGGATCAGGCGGATCGCCCTGGCGTTGACCTCGGCGTCCGCCTCGCCGTTCTGCCGCGCTACATAACGCAGCTCCAGGCGCGCCTGAGCCAGCAAGGCATTGAGCGCCGCGTCCAGGGTGTGGCCGACGTAAAAGTCTTCACTCTCTTCGCGCAAGTCCACCGGCCCCAGGCGCATGGGGAACAGAGCACCGCACAGGGCTTCCAGGATCTCCGCCATGGCCGCTCGCGACGGCAATTCGCGCCCGCCCTGCTCGCCACTGACCCGACCGTTGCGGGTACGCCACTGATCACGGGCATCACGCAATTGCCCCACGATGGTCTGCAATTGCCAATGGCTGGAACGCTCGCTCACGATAAGACTCCTTACTCGGGCAGCCGGACAATCTGGCCGCGCAAACGGCGATCACTTTACGCCCCGCCAGGGCCGCGCTTAAGAACTAATTGTGTGGCTTCAAGCACTTTTTCGCATAAGCGATTGGCGGTTGCCCGGGCAAATATCGCTGCCTATAGTCCTTGCACCTTCCCTGTTCCGTGCGGACTCATGATCAAACAACAGCTTGCCCGCTTTAACCGTCTCGACCTGCTCGGTTCTACCACCGCCCTGGAAAAACTCGAACGCCTGTCAGCCTGGATCGGACGCGACATCTACGTCAAACGCGACGACACCACACCCCTGGCCATGGGCGGCAACAAGTTGCGCAAGCTCGAATACCTGGCCGCCGACGCCCTGGCCCAGGGTGCCGATACCCTGATTACCGCCGGCGCCCTGCAGTCCAACCACGTACGCCAGACCGCAGCCCTGGCCGCCAAGCTGGGGCTGGGCTGCGTGGCCCTGCTGGAAAATCCCATCGGCACCGAAGACCCCAACTACCTGGGCAACGGCAACCGCCTGCTGCTGGACCTGTTCGACGCCAAGGTCGAATTGGTGGAAAACCTCGACCAGGCTGATGAACAGTTGCACGCTCTGGCCGCGCGCCTGCGCAGCAACGGCAAGAAACCCTACGTTGTGCCCATCGGCGGCTCCAATGCCCTGGGCGCCCTGGGTTACGTGCGTGCCGGCCTGGAACTGGCACAGCAGATCGAAGACAGCGGCCTGGAGTTTGCCGCGGTGGTGCTGGCCTCCGGCAGCGCCGGCACCCACAGCGGCCTGGCCCTGGCCTTGAGCGAAGTACTGCCGCAACTGCCGGTGATCGGCGTGACCGTGTCCCGCAGCGACGAGGACCAACGGCCCAAGGTCCAGGGCCTGGCCGAACGCACCGCCGAACTGCTGGGAGTGAAGCTGCCCGAGGCTTTCAACGTGCAGTTGTGGGACGAGTACTTCGCTCCCCGTTACGGCGAACCCAATGCCGGGACCCTGGCGGCGGTCAAGCTGCTGGCCAGCCAGGAAGGCCTGCTGCTGGACCCGGTATACACCGGCAAGGCCATGGCCGGCTTGCTGGACGGCGTCGGTCGCCAGCGTTTCAACGAAGGTCCGATCATCTTCCTGCACACCGGTGGAGCCCCGGCGCTGTTCGCCTATGCCGGCGCCTTCGCCTGATCCTTTGCGCCGCCCCGATGACGCCTTCGCTGGCAAGCCAGCTCCTACAGGATGTGCACCGTGAAGGCTTTTTGTAGGAGCCGGCTTGCCGGCGAATAGGCCCGCAAACCTGGCGTTGCCCTCGAAGACGCCTTCGCTGGCAAGCCAGTTCCTACGGGATGTGCGCCGTGAAGGCTTTTTGTAGGAGCCGGCTTGCCGGCGAACAGGCCCGCAAACCTGGCGTCGCCCTCGAAGACGCCTTCGCTGGCAAGCCAGCTCCTACGAGGGGTGAGTCGTTCATGCGACATAAAACCAAATGGAATAACAAAGTGAATTTATATTATTTTTAAACCTATAGACATCACTTTATAGTCGCGCCGCAGGCTCATTTGCCGCGAGACGCATAAGCTGCATTTAAGGCAGGATAAAGCGTTACTTTCGGCTCACCGATTGGCCTGCATCTCCCACCCGCATCGTGCATAAGAAATCACAGGGGCTTGTCATGAATTTTTCCGTACTGCGTCGAAATCTGCTGATCGGCACACTGGGCCTGGCCCTCGGTGCCGGATTGATGGGACAAGCGGTTGCCGGCGAGCAACTGCAGAAAATCAAGGATGCGGGAGTGATCAACGTTGGCCTGGAAGGCACGTATCCACCGTTCAGCTTCGTCGACGAAAACGGCAAGCTGGCCGGCTTCGAAGTGGAGTTCTCCGAAGCCCTGGCGAACAAGCTCGGGGTCAAGGTCAAGCTGCAACCGACCAAATGGGACGGCATCCTCGCCGCCCTGGAGTCCAAGCGCCTGGACGCGGTCGTCAATCAGGTGACCATCTCTGAAGAGCGCAAGAAAAAGTACGATTTCTCCACCCCCTACACCGTCTCCGGGATCCAGGCCCTGACCCAGAAAAAGGATGAAGGCAAGTTCAAGACTGCCGCCGACCTGGGTGGCCACAAGGTCGGCGTGGGCCTGGGCACCAACTACGAACAATGGCTCAAGGACAACGTCCCCACCGCCATCATCAAGACCTACGACGATGATCCGACCAAGTACCAGGACCTGCGCGTAGGCCGTATCGACGCCATCCTGGTGGACCGTCTGGCCGCCTTCGAGTTGATCAAGAAAACCAAGGACACCCTGGTGGTTTCCGGCGAACCCTTCTCCCGCCAGGAAGCCGGTGTGGCCCTGCGCAAAGGTGAACCCGAGCTGCTGGCAGCGGTGAACAAGGCGATCGAAGAGCTGCGGGCCGACGGCACGCTGAAAAAGCTCTCGGAGAAATACTTCAACGCTGACGTCACCCAATAATGGAAGCAGGTCTGCAACTGGCGCTGGATTCGGCGCCATTTCTCCTGAAGGGCGCGTACTACACGGTCATCCTCAGCCTCGGCGGCATGTTCTTCGGACTGCTGCTGGGCTTTGGCCTGGCCTTGATGCGGCTGTCGCGCTTCAAGCTGCTGAGCTGGATTGCCCGAGTCTACGTGTCGTTCTTTCGCGGCACGCCGCTGTTGGTGCAACTCTTCGTGATCTATTACGGCCTGCCGCAACTGGGGCTGGAACTGGACCCGTTGCCCGCAGCGCTGATCGGTTTTTCCCTGAACATGGCGGCCTACGCCTGTGAAATCCTCAGGGCCGCCATCGGCTCCATCGAACGCGGCCAATGGGAAGCGGCCGCCAGCATCGGCATGACCCGGGCCCAGACGCTACGCCGGGCTATCCTCCCGCAAGCCATGCGCACCGCCTTGCCGCCGCTGGGCAACAGTTTCATTTCCCTGGTCAAGGATACGGCCCTGGCCGCCACCATCCAGGTGCCGGAACTGTTCCGCCAGGCGCAGCTGATCACCGCCCGCACCTTCGAAATTTTCACCATGTATCTTGCCGCCGCTCTGATCTACTGGATTCTCGCCAGCGTGCTCGCGCACCTGCAGAACCGTCTGGAAGAGCGGGTCAATCGGCACGACCAGGAGTCTTGAAGCCATGATCGTGGTGGAAAAACTGACCAAGCAGTTCAAGGGCCAGACCGTACTCAACGGCATCGACCTGGAGGTCAAGGAAGGCGAAGTGGTTGCCATCATCGGCCCCAGCGGCTCGGGCAAGACCACCTTCCTGCGCTGCCTCAATTTTCTTGAAGAACCGACCAGCGGACGCATCAGGATCGGCGACATTGCCATCGACAGCCAGATCCCCCTCAACCAGCAACAAGGCCGGATACGCCAGTTGCGCCAGCAAGTGGGTTTCGTGTTCCAGAACTTCAACCTGTTCCCCCACCGCACCGCCCTGGAGAACGTCATCGAAGGCCCGCTGGTGGTAAAGAAAACCCCACGGGACCAGGCCCTGACCCTGGGCCGCAAGCTATTGGCCAAGGTCGGCCTGGCGGGCAAGGAAGACAGCTACCCCAGGCGCCTGTCCGGCGGCCAGCAACAGCGTGTGGCGATTGCCCGGGCCCTGGCCATGGAACCCCGGGTGATTCTGTTCGACGAGCCCACCTCGGCCCTCGATCCGGAGCTGGTGGGCGAAGTACTGGCCACCATCCGCAGCCTGGCCGAAGAGAAACGCACCATGGTCATCGTCACCCACGAGATGAGCTTCGCCCGGGACGTGGCCAACCGAGTGATCTTCTTCGACAAGGGCGTGATCGTCGAACAGGGCGAAGCCAAGGCGCTGTTCGCCAACCCTCAGCAAGAGCGCACGCGACAGTTTCTGAGCAAGTTTCTCCAACCCGGCACATGAAGCTTCAATCCCCCATCGCCGGCTGCCCGCTCCCACTCCAGGCCATGGAGGCCTGATGCTGGCGCCACAGAAAATCCACAACCTGCTCCGGCTCTCGCCCCAGGCCCGGTGCGACTACCTGATTCGCAAGGTGGCGGATTTCCAGGTCATCTGGGGGCTGTTCGCTGACGGCTGGGCCACCGCCGGCTCTGCCCAGGCCAGCGCCATCGCGTTCTGGCCGGAGGCGGACTTCGCCGCCTTGTGTGCCCATGGCCCATGGCACGGCTTTGAACCCAAGCCCATTGAGCTGAGCCATTTCCTCTCTCACTGGCTGCCCGGCATGCAGCGCGACGCCACGCTCTGCCTGGTGTTTGCGGATGTGCACGGACAAGGCCTGTTGCTGCCCCCCGAGTCACTGCTGCAATCGCTCACCCACGAGCTGGATCAGTACCAGTAACGCCTGCGGCGCAGCCTTAAAGTTCACCGCTGAGCGCCTCACTTCGCGTGTTTCTATCCCCCTGTCCGTGTTCTTTTCTGCCGACGAAAAATGCTCGCCGACCTCTGCCGCACACCGCGCCAGCCCGCAGCCACTGGGCCGCAACCGGCCATCCTGCCGTATACGTAAACCCCTTCTATTCATATTCCTAAAAGTTAGTTTATTTAATTTTTATACGCGCATAGGGTATATGCACCGGACCACCGGACATTCTTGATTCTGATTTCGCCGCACGAACGCGGCATATCCATGAGATGTGAGGTAGGTATGGTCCGGAACACAATCACCCCAGTGCAGATCGCCAGGGCATTGCGTGCAGCCAAGGAGTGGCGCTGATGTCCAGTCTGGTCGAAGCTCAGGTCCAGAGTGACCTGGATATTGCTCCCCTTTTGTTGCCCGCACGGGTTTTGCGCAACGACGCCGAAGCCCTTCAGGCCGCCCATGAACTGGCGGACGTTGCCCGCCAGCAAGCCGCCCAACGTGACCGTCAGCGCAAGCTGCCCTGGGCGCAGATCGAACAGTTCACCCGCAGCGGCCTGGGCAGTATTTCCATCCCCCGCGCCTACGGCGGGCCACAGGTTTCCTTCGTCACCCTGGCTGAGGTCTTCGCGATCGTTTCCGCGGCCGACCCGGCCCTGGGACAGATCCCGCAGAACCAGTTCGGCATTCTCAACCTGATTCTCGGCTGCGGCACCGAGCGGCAGAAAAAACAGCTGCTGCAGAGCGTCCTGGAAGGCTGGCGCATCGGCAATGCCGGGCCGGAACGCGGCACCAAGAACACCCTGGAACTCAAGGCGCGGATCACCGCCGACGCCGACGGCCATGTGATCAATGGCCAGAAGTTCTACTCCACCGGCGCCCTGTTCGCCCACTGGGTAGCGGTCAAGGCACTCAACGAGGAAGGCCGCCAGGTGCTGGCCTTCGTCCGCCGTGGCACCCCAGGCTTGCGCATCGTCGACGACTGGTCCGGCTTCGGTCAGCGCACCACCGCCAGCGGCACCATCCTGCTCAACGATGTGCGGGTCGAGTCCGAGCTGGTGCTGGACAACTGGCGGATCAACGAGTCGCCCAATATCCAGGGTGCGGTTTCCCAACTGATCCAGGCCGCCATCGACGCCGGCATTGCCCGGGAAGCCGTGGCCGATGCCATCGCCTTTGTCCGTGAACGTGCCCGCCCGTGGATCGACGCCAACGTCGAGCGGGCCAGCGATGACCTGTATGTGATCGCCGACATCGGCAAGCTGCAGATCGAACTGCACGCCGCCGAAGCCCTGCTGCGCAAGGCCGGGCAGGTGCTGGATCAGGTCAGCGCGGCGCCGATTACCGCCGAGTCCGCCGCCCGCGCATCCATCGCCGTGGCCGAAGCCAAGGTGCTGACCACCGAGATCTCGCTGCTGGCCAGCGAAAAGCTCTTCGAGCTGGCCGGCAGCCGCGCCACCCTCGCCGAATTCAACCTCGACCGTCACTGGCGCAACGCCCGGGTGCACACCCTGCACGACCCGGTGCGCTGGAAGTACCACGCTGTCGGCGCCTACCACCTGAACGGCACGCTGCCGGCTCGGCATTCCTGGATTTAACCGCCCAGAACGCTTTTGACCAGATCTCTGGAGAAACACATGTCTCTTTCTCAACACGTCGCGGTCATCACCAGCGATGAACAAGCCCTGATTGTCGCCAGCGACCTGGCGGAAGATTTCAAACGCGACAGCGCCCTGCGCGACCGCGAACGGCGCCTGCCGCACCCCGAGCTGGAAGCCTTCACCCGCTCTGGCCTGTGGGGCATCAGCGTGCCTAAGGAATACGGCGGCGCCGGTGTGTCCAACGTCACCCTGGCCAAGGTCATTGCCCTGATCGCCGAGGCCGACGCCTCCCTGGGGCAGATTCCGCAAAACCATTTCTACGCCCTGGAAGTGCTACGGGTGAACGGCAGCCCTCAGCAGAAACAGCGGCTGTACGCCGAAGTCCTGGCCGGCCGCCGTTTCGGCAATGCCCTGGCCGAGCTCGGCACCAAGACCGCCCACGACCGCACCACCCGCCTGAGCCGCGACAGCAGCGACCAGGGCTACCGCATCGACGGGCGCAAGTTCTACGCCACCGGCGCCATCTATGCCCAGCGCATTCCCACCTCGGTGGTGGATGAGCACGGCGTGCAGCAACTGGCCTTCGTCCCCGCCGACGCCCAGGGCCTGAACGTGATCGACGACTGGAGCGGCTTCGGCCAGCGCACCACCGGCAGCGGCTCGGTGCAATTCGAAAACGTGTGGGTGGACGAGGCCGACGTGGTGCCGTTCCAGAGCGCCTTCGAACGCCCGACCCCGGTCGGCCCCTTGGCGCAGATTCTCCACGCCGCCATCGACACCGGCATCGCCCGCGCCGCCTACGAGGACGCCCTGCGCTTCGTTCGCACCAAGACCCGGCCATGGATCGACTCCGGCCACGACAAGGCCACTGAAGACCCGCTGACCATCAAGAGCTTCGGCCACCTGAGCATCCGCCTGCACGCCACCGAGGCCCTGCTGGAGCGCGCCGGGGAATTCCTCGACAAGGCCCAGGCCGAGACCAACGCCGACACCGTGGCCGCCGCGTCCATCGCCGTGGCTGAGGTCCGCGCCCTGAGCACGGAAATCTCCCTGGCCGCCGGCAGCACCCTGTTCGAACTGGCAGGCAGCCAGGCAACCCTGGCCGAACATGGCCTGGACCGCCACTGGCGCAACGCCCGGGTGCACACCCTGCACGACCCGGTGCGCTGGAAGTACCACGCGGTGGGCAACTACTACCTGAATCAGCAGAACCCGCCGCTGCGGGGGACCATTTGATGGCCGCTCCTGAAACGGTGAAGAAAAAGATCCTGCTCAACGCCTTCAACATGAACTGCATCGGGCACATCAACCACGGCCTGTGGACCCACCCGCGGGACAATTCGACCCAGTACAAGACCCTCGAATACTGGACCGAACTGGCCCAACTGCTGGAGCGCGGGCTGTTCGACGGGCTGTTCATCGCTGACATCGTCGGGGTCTACGACGTCTACCAGAACTCGGTGGACGTGCCCCTCAAGGAGTCGATCCAACTGCCGGTGAACGACCCGCTGCTGCTGGTTTCGGCCATGGCCGCTGTCACCAAGAACCTGGGCTTCGGCCTCACCGCCAACCTCACCTACGAGGCGCCCTACCTGTTCGCCCGGCGCCTTTCCACCCTCGACCACCTGAGCCGTGGCCGAGTCGGCTGGAACATCGTCACCGGCTACCTGGACAGCGCCGCCCAGGCCATGGGGCTCAAGGAGCAGATCGAGCACGACCGCCGCTACGACCAGGCCGACGAGTACCTGGAGGTGCTGTACAAACTCTGGGAAGGCAGCTGGGAAGACGACGCGGTACTCAATGACCGCGAGCAACGCATCTATGCCCAGCCGGAAAAAGTGCACAAGGTCGAGCACCAGGGCGAGTTCTACCAGGTCAGTGGTTACCACCTGTGCGAACCGTCGCCGCAACGCACCCCGGTGCTGTTCCAGGCCGGCAGCTCGGATCGCGGCCTGCTGTTCGCCGGGCGCCACGCCGAGTGCGTGTTCATCAGCGGACAGAACAAGGCGGCGACCAAGGCCCAGGTGGACAAGGTCCGCGCCAGCGCCGTGGCCGCCGGACGCAACCCCGAGGACATCAAGGTGTTCATGGGCCTCAACGTGATCGTCGGCGAGACCGAGGAACTGGCCTGGAAGAAGCACGCCGAGTACCGCAGCCACGCCAGCGCCGAAGCCGGGGTGGCGCATTTTTCCGCGTCCACCGGGATCGATTTTTCCCAGTACGAGATCGACGAACCCATCCAGTACGTGAAGAGCAATGCCATCCAGTCGGCCACCAAGAACCTGCAGAACAACGACTGGACCCGGCGCAAGCTGCTGGACCAGCACGCACTGGGCGGCCGCTACTTCACCGTGGTCGGCTCGCCGCAGCAGGTGGCCGACGACCTGGAGTCCTGGATCGCCGAGACCGGCCTGGACGGCTTCAACCTGACCCGCATCGTCACCCCGGAAAGCTACGTCGACTTCATCGACCTGGTGATCCCCGAACTGCAGCGCCGCGGCTCCTACAAGACCGCCTACGACGACGGCACCCTGCGGGAAAAACTGTTCCACGAAGGCCGCAAACTGCCTGAACGACACACCGGCGCGGCCTACCGCCGCTAACCGCTGCGCCGGCAAGCCGGCTCCTACACACCTCACCTGTAGGCGCTGGCTTGCCAGCGAAGAGGCCAGCAAAACCTGCACATTCCCTCGCCCCGACTTGGACCCTGACCCACATGAAAACCAAACGCCTGCGCCACCCGGTCAAAGCCCTGGCCCTCGCCCTCGGCCTGTTCAGCAGCGCCGTCTTCGCCGCTGACGCGCCGCTCAAGGTCGGCACCACCGCCGCCTTCGCCATTCCCCTGGAGGCCGCCGTGGAAGAGGCCGGCAAGCAGGGCCTGAAGGTGGAGCTGGTGGAGTTCACCGACTGGATCGCGCCCAACGTCAGCCTGGCCGCCGGCGATATCGACGTGAACTACTTCCAGCACATTCCCTTCCTGGAAAACGCCAAGGCCGCTGCCGGTTTCGATCTGGAGCCCTTCGCCCCGGGCATCATCAACAACGTCGGCCTGTACTCGAAAAAATACAAAAGCTTCGCCGAACTGCCACAAGGCGCCAGCGTGGCCATCGCCAACGACCCGATCAACAGCGGGCGCGGCCTGCAACTGCTGGCCAAGGCCGGTCTGATCACCCTCAAGCCGGGCGTGGGCTACAAGGCCACCGAAGAAGACATCGTCAGCAACCCGAAGAAGATCAAGATCCTCCAGGTCGAAGCCGTGCAACTGGTGCGTGCCTATGACGACGCCGATCTGGTCCAGGGCTACCCGGCCTACATCCGCCTGGCCAAGACCTTCGATGCCGGCTCGGCGCTGCTGTTCGACGGCCTGGACCACAAGGAATACGTGATTCAGTTCGTGATCCAGCCCAAGAGCAAGAACGACCCGCGGCTGATCAAGTTCGTCGATATCTACCAGCACTCGCCAGCCGTTCGCGCCGCCCTGGACAAGGCCCACGGCAAGCTCTACCAAGCCGGCTGGGAAGGTTGAAATGAGTGTCGCGACGCTCCAGCGCAAGCTGCCAGAAGCTGCGCCCCAACGCTCCGGGCAGACCGAGCTGCACCCTGACCTGAACCGCGCCCAGGTGCGTTTTATCGGCCTGGGCAAGACCTACCTGGGCCAGCAGGGGCCGGTGCAGGCCCTGCACGGCATCGACCTGGCGATCCAGCGCGGCGAAGTGTTCGGCATCATCGGCCGCAGCGGCGCCGGCAAGTCGTCGCTGATCCGCACCATCAACCGCCTGGAACAACCCAGCAGCGGCCGGGTGCTGATTGATCAGGTGGACATCGGCGACTTCGACGAAGACCGCCTGGTCGCCCTGCGCCGGCGCATCGGCATGATCTTCCAGCACTTCAACCTGATGTCGGCCAAGACCGTATGGCACAACGTCGAGCTGCCGCTGAAGGTGGCCGGCGTGCCCAGGGCCGAGCGCGAGCGCAAGGTCCGCGAGCTGCTGGAACTGGTGGGTCTCAAGGACAAGCACAAGGCCTACCCGGCGCAGCTGTCCGGCGGCCAGAAACAACGCGTGGGGATCGCCCGGGCCCTGGTCCACGATCCCGACATCCTGCTGTGCGACGAAGCCACTTCGGCCCTGGACCCGGAAACCACCCAGTCGATCCTCGGCCTGCTCAAGGAGATCAATCAGCGCCTGGGCCTGACCATCATCCTCATCACCCACGAGATGGCGGTGATCCGCGACATCTGCGACCGGGTGGTGGTGCTGGAACATGGACGCATTGTCGAGCAGGGCCCGGTCTGGGAAGTCTTCGGCAACCCGCAACACGAGGTCAGCAAGACCCTGCTGGCGCCCTTGCAGCACGGCCTGCCGCAAGAGCTGCAAAACCGCCTGCACAGCCAGCCGACGGCGGCCGACGCGGCGCTGGTGCTGAGCCTGCGTTTCACCGGCGTCAAGCATGAAGAGCCGGACCTGGCGGCGCTGTTCGGCGCCCTGGGCGGTCGCGTGCGCCTGCTGCAAGGCGGGGTGGAACGGATCCAGGGCCACGCCCTGGGGCAACTGCTGCTGGCGGTCCAGGGCTCGCCTCTGGGCGCCGAGGAACTGCGCCAGCGCGCGGGGCACTGGGCACAACAGGTGGAGGTACTGGGCTATGTGGTTTGATCGCTTGTTGCAGGGCATTCTCGACACCCTGCTGATGGTCGGCGTGTCCTCGCTGATTGCCCTGCTGGCGGGGATTCCCCTGGCGGTGATCCTGGTCACCAGCGGCAAGGGCGGGATCTACGAGGCACCGACCCTGAACCGGGCCCTGGGGGCCTTTGTGAACCTGTTCCGCTCGATCCCGTTCCTGATCCTGATGGTGGCGCTGATTCCCTTTACCCGGCTGATCGTCGGCACCACCTACGGCGTGTGGGCGGCAGTAGTGCCGCTGACCATCGCCGCTACGCCGTTCTTTGCGCGCATCGCCGAAGTCAGCCTGCGGGAAGTGGACCACGGCCTGATCGAAGCCGCCCAGGCCATGGGCTGCCGCCGTTGGCACATTGTCTGGCACGTGCTGCTGCCCGAAGCGTTGCCGGGCATCGTCGGCGGTTTCACCATCACCCTGGTGACCATGATCAATTCCTCGGCGATGGCCGGCGCGATTGGCGCGGGTGGGCTCGGGGACATTGCCTACCGCTACGGCTACCAGCGTTTCGACAGCCAGATCATGCTCACGGTGATCGTGCTACTGGTGATCCTGGTGGCGGCGATCCAGCTGGGTGGCGACCGTCTGGCGCGGGTGTTGAACAAGCGTTGAGGGTTGTGGTGTCCGTTCGCACGCCTTCGCGAGCAAGCTCGCTCCTACCAAGGACGGTAATCATCCCGTAGGAGCGAGCTCGCTCGCGAACAGGCCGCCAGTCCGTCATTGGCGGTATATTGGCCGCCTCCTCTCTAGCCACGCAGCCCGCCATGAAACTCGCCCCCGACGATCTCGACAGCATCACCGCCACCACCCTCGGCCACTACCAGCAGGTGGCCGAGGACTTTCGTGAAGGCACCCGCGACCACGACGTCAGCCAGAACATCGACGCGCTGCTGCGGCATATCCAGGGCCCGACGCCCTTCACCGTGCTGGACTTGGGCTGCGGTCCGGGGCGTGATCTGCAAACCTTCACCCGCCTGGGCCACGTGGCCATCGGCCTCGACGGTTGCGAGCGCTTTGCCCAGATGGCCCGGGAGGACAGCGGTTGCGAAGTCTGGCAACAGGACTTTCTCAAGCTCGATCTGCCGGCGGGTCACTTCGACGGCATCTTCGCCAACGCGGTGCTGTTTCATATCCCACGCCAGGAACTGCCGCGGATACTCAAGCAGCTGCATGCCAGCCTGAAGGACGGCGGCGTGCTGTTCAGCTCCAATCCGCGAGGGGAAAACCAGGAAGGCTGGAACGGCCCGCGCTATGGCGCCTACCACGACCTGGCGGCCTGGCAGGCACTGCTGACTGATGCCGGGTTTGTCGAACTGGAGCACTACTACCGCCCCGCCGGCCTGCCTCGCGAACAGCAACCGTGGCTGGCCAGCGTCTGGCGCAAGGCCTGATCCACCCACAACACCGCCCGGCTTGCCGGCGAAGACGTCTGAAAATCAAGCGCCTGCCTTGCGGGCCCCTTCGCTGGCAAGCCAGCTCCTACGGAACTGCACAAATCCTCTGTAGGAGCCGGCTTGCCGGCGAAGGCGTTTCCGGATCAGGCGCCCGCCTCTCGGGCCTCTTCGCTGGCAAGCCAGCTCCTACTGAAATAGCCAGCTCCTACGGGGCGGTGGGGCGGTTGCGGTCGGTGTCTTGGCTCGGCTCCTTGATCTTGTACCAGGCCACGTACAGCGCCGGGAGGAACAGCAAGGTCAGCAAGGTGGCAACGATGATGCCGCCAATCATGGCGTAGGCCATCGGCCCCCAGAACACTTCGCGGGCAATCGGGATCATCCCCAGGCTGGCCGCCGCGGCGGTCAGCAGGATAGGTCGACGCCGATGGTGGGTGGCTTCCAGTACCGCGTCCCAAGGGTGATAACCCTCGCGCTCGTATTCGTCGATCTGGGTCACCAGGATCACCGAGTTGCGGATGATGATGCCGATCAGCGCAAGAATCCCGAGGATCGCCACAAAGCCCATGGGCGTGCCCGTGGGCACCAGGGCCAGGACCACGCCGATCAGCCCGAGGGGCGCAACGCTGGCCACCAGGAACAGCTTCTGCACGCTGTGCAGCTGGATCATCAGAAAGGTCGCCATGAGGAACAGCATCAGCGGCACCACTTTGGCGATCGGCCCCTGGGCCTTGCCGCTTTCCTCCACGGTGCCGCCGGTGGCCACCGAGTAGCCGGCCGGCAACTGCGCGGCAAACTGCTCGATGTCCGGCTTCAGTTGCTTGACCAGATCCGTGGGCTGGATCGCGTCGCGCACTGCGGCCTTGATGGTGATGGTGGGTTTGCGGTCGCGGCGCCACACCAGCGGCTGCTCCAGTTCGTAGCGCACCGTGGCGAAGGCCAGCAGCGGAATCGAGGTGCCATTGGGGGTGACGATCTGCAGGTTCTGCAGGGTTTCCGGTGAGTCGCGTTCACTGTCGTCGGCACGGCCGACCACGTTGATCAGGTAGATGTCGTCATGCACCTGGGTCACGGTGGAGCCGCTGACGATGCTGTTCATCAGTTGCGCCACGTCTTCGGAGGACAGCCCCAGTTGCCGCGCCTTGTCCTGGGCGATGTCGATGCGCAGCACTTTGCCGGGTTCGTTCCAGTCGTAGATGATCTCGCCGATGTGCGGGTTCTTGTCCAGTTCAGTGGCCAGGTCGATGGCGTGCTTGCGCACCTGGTCGATGTCCTTGCCGCTGACCCGGTACTGAATCGGCCGCCCCACTGGCGGGCCCATTTCCAGGGCCTGCACATAGCTGCCGATGCCGACGAAATCTTCGCGCAGGCGCTTCTGCAAGCGCTGGGTCAGCGCCGTGCGCTGCTCCAGGCCCTTGCTGACGATCACCAGTTGGGCGTAGTAGGGGTTCTGCAGTTGCTGGTCCAGGGGCAGGTAGAAACGGATCGCGCCCTCGCCGATGTAGGTGCTCCAGCGCTCGATGTCCGGGTCGTCCTTGAGGGTCGCTTCCAGCCGGTCCACGGCCATGCGGGTCTCGTTGATCGAGGCGTTCTGCGGCAGGTTGAGGTCCACCAGGATCTCCGGCCGATCGGAAGACGGAAAGAACTGGTTCTGCACGAAACGCATGCAGAACACCGAGGCGAAAAACAGCAGCACGGTGATGCCAATCGCCCACCAGCGGTTGCGCATGGCCCAGAGCAAGCCGCCATTGAAGGCGCGACCGACGCGCCCCGGCTCCTCGGAGTGGGGTTTGACGTTGGTGCTGAGGATGTGGATGCCGATCACCGGGGCAAACAGCACCGCGACTATCCACGACACCAGCATGGCCACGGCGATCACCGCGAACAGGGTGAAGGTGTACTCACCAGCGGAGCTGGCATTGAGGCCGATGGGCACGAAGCCGGCCACGGTCACCAGGGTCCCGGTGAGCATCGGGAAGGCGGTGGAGGTGTAGGCGAAGGTCGCCGCCTGCTCCTTGCTTTCGCCCTTCTCCAGGCGCGTGACCATCATCTCCACGGTGATCATGGCGTCGTCCACCAACAGCCCCAGGGCAATGATCAGCGCCCCCAGGGAGATCCGCTGCATGGTGATGCCGCTGTACTCCATGAACACGAAAACCATGGCCAGCACCAGCGGGATCGAGCAGGCCACCACCAGCCCGGCGCGCACCCCGAGGCTGATGAAGCTCACCACCAGCACGATGATCACCGCCTCGAACAAGGCGCTGGTGAAACCGCCCACCGCCTCCTGCACCACCTCGGCCTGATCGGACACCTTGTGCACGCCGATGCCGATCGGCAGGTCGGCGGTCAGTTGGTCCATGCGCGCATGCAGGGCCTTGCCGAAGTCCTGGATGTTGCCGCCCTTCTTCATGGCAATGGCCAGGCCGATGGCCGGCTGACCGTTGAAACGGAACAGCGGTGTAGAAGGGTCGACGTAGCCGCGACTGATGTCGGCGATGTCCGCCAGGCGATAGAAGCGGTCGTTGAGGCGCAGGTTGACCGTGGCCAGGTCCTTCTCCGAGGCGAACTGCCCCGAAGTGCGCACCGAGATCCGCTCCGGCCCGGCCTCGATCACCCCGGCCGGGGTCACCGCGTTCTGCGCTTGCAGGCTTTGCAGGACCTGGCGCTGGTCGATGCCCAGGGCCGCCAGCTTGCGCGTGGAGAAGTTCAGGTAGATGACTTCGTCCTGCTCGCCGACCATCTCCACTTTGCCCAGGTTCGGCACTTCGCGGATCTGCGCCCGTACCTGTTCCACGTAGTCGTGCAGCTGGCGCATGCTCAGACCATCAGCGGTGAAGGCATAGACCGAGCCGAACACATCGCCGAATTCATCGTTGAAACCCGGCCCCTGCAAACCCTGGGGAAAGTCGCCGCGGATGTCGTTGATCTTCTTGCGCACCTGGTACCAGATCTCGGGGATGTCCTTGGCACTGGTGGTGTCGCGCAGGTAGACGAACACCGTCGATTCGCCGGGGCGGGTGTAGCTTTTCACGTAGTCGAGAGAGTCCAGCTCCTCGAGTTTTTTCTCGATGCGGTCGGTGACCTGCTTCAGGGTTTCTTCCTGGGTCGCGCCGGGCCAGCGGGTCTGGATCACCATGGTCTTGATGGTGAAGGACGGGTCTTCCTCACGCCCCAGGTTCATGTAGGAAAACACGCCCATCAGCAGCGCAACGAACATCAGGTACCAGACGAAGGACTGATGCTTGATCGCCCACTCGGACAGGTTGAAGCTCCCTTTGCTGTCAGGCGTCATTGTGCGCGGTCCTCATCGATTTTGACTTTCTGCCCCGGCTTGAGGCTGTTGACCCCGGCACTGACGATGCGCTCGCCGGGCTTGACCCCCTGGCTAATCAGCGCCGAATCGCTGTCGCGGCTGAGCACCTTGATCTCCCGGGGGGCAACAGTCTGGCTCTGCAGATCGATGACCCAGATCCGGGTCTGGCCATCCACCTCTTGCAGGGCCGTCAGGGGCAACTCGGTGCGCGGCTCGATGGCGGAGCTCAGGGTCACGCTGATGGCGGTGCCCAGGCGAAAGGCCTCGGGGGTGTCCTTGAGGGTCAGGCGGGCGCGACGGGTACGGGTCGCGCTCTGGGCCTGGGGCTCGATCTCGCGCACCGTGGCCGTGGTGCTGATGCTTGGATCGAGCTGGGCCGCGACCTTGAACTCCACGTCCGCCGGCAGTTGATCCACCAGGGTCGCCGGCAGGTCGATCACCGCTTCCTTGATCTCCGGCCGGGCCAGGGTCACCACCTGCTGGCCGGCGGTCACCACCTGCCCGGCTTCGGCGTTCCAGGCGGTGACCACGCCGCCGTGATCGCTGCGCAGTTGGCTGTAGTTGAGCTGGTCCTGGGCCTGGCGTACGGAAGCCTTGGCCTGATCCAGGGACGCGCCGGTGGTCTTCAGGTCGGTCTGGGCGATGTCCAGTTGCGCCTGGGCGCCGACACCACGGTCGAACAGCTCCTGCTGGCGCCGGGCATTGGCCTGGGCGTTGATCCACTGCGCCTGGACCTTGGCCAGATCGCCCTGGGCGGCCCGCAGCTGGTTCTGCTGATCGGTGGGGTCGAGGGTCGCCAGCAAGTCCCCGGGACCCACTTCGGCGCCGACATCGACATTGCGGTTGGCAATCCGCCCCGGCACCCGGAAGCCCAGGTTGGTTTCATAACGGGCCTGGATGTTGCCGGCAAAGCGCCCCAGGCTTTCCTCGGATTGCGGTGCCACCTGGATCGACAGCACCGGACGCACCGGCTCCGGCGCCGGTTCTTCCTTGGAGCAGCCCAGTAGCAAGGTGCTGACCCATAACAACGGCAACAGGCGCTTCATGGTTGTGCTCCCTGACCCTGGGTGGCCGAGGCAATCTCGACGAACATCCCCGGGTGCAACAACTGCCCTCCGGCCACCACCACTTTCTCGCCCCCCTTGAGGCCGTCGCTGATGATCACCTTGCCGGTCAGGTAACGCCCGACCTTGACGCTGTGCAGCACGGTCTTGCCGTCCTCGCCCACCAGCCACACCGCCGGCTCGCTGAGATTCTTGGTCAAGGCTGACCAAGGCAGCACCACCGTGGCCTTGCCATGGGCCCGGGCGGTGGCACTGACCACCGAGCCCAGGTCCATGCCCGCCGGCAGTGAATCGAGCACCACCTTGACCTGCACCGTACCGCTCTGGGCCGAGACCACCGGGGTCACCTCGCGGACTTTGCCGGTGGTCGCCACCTTGGGGTTGTCCAGCAGGCTGATGTGGATGGTTTCCTGGCCCGGCGGCTGCATCAGCAGCGATTCATAGACGTTGAATACCGCATCGCGCTCGCCGTCCCGGGCCAGGCTGAAGATCGGCATGGTGGCCTGCACCACCTGGCCCACCTCGGCCTGGCGTGCGGTGATCACCCCCGGCGCCTCGGCCACCAGCTCGGTGTAGCTCAACTGCTCCCGGGCATTGGCCAACTGCGCCTGGGCCGCGCTCAAAGCGCTCTGGCTGCTACGCAGGGCGGCCTGGGCCGAATCGTATTCGCTCTGGCTGGTGTAGCCCTTGGGCAAGAGTTTCTGCTGGCGGACGAAGGCTGCGCTGGCCTGCTTGACCCGTGCCTGTTCGGCAAACACCGCGGCAGCGGCGGAGTCGACATTGGTCTGCAAATCCTTGGGATCGAGCCGGGCCAACACCTGCTGGGCGGAAACCCGGTCGCCGACATCCACCAGACGCTGGATGATCTTGCCGCCGACACGGAACGACAATTCGGTCTGCACCCGGGCCTGGACGTCACCGGTGAGGGTCACCGACGGGGCAAAATCGCTGCTCTGCACTTCCTGGATACGCACCCGCGGGCGCTCCTTCTCGGTCGGCTTTTCCGCTCCGCAACCGCCGAGCAGAGCCAGCAGACTCAGCCCCACTATCCACCTCGATTTGAGACCAGCCATGCAGGCTCCTTGTGCTTGATCGTCGCGCCAGTGACGTTACGACTGTGAGCTTAGAACAGGGTTCAACCCTTGCACGCCGGTCTCATCAGTGAGGGCTTCGGTGGCGAGGGAGCTTGCTCCCGCTCGGCTGCGCAGCAGCCGCAACGGCCCTCGACGCGCTCTATCCTGGCAAGCACAACCTCGGTTTCGAGGGCCGCCGCAAGCAAGCTCCCGCTCTACAAATCAGGCACACTGCGCACCACGCAACAGGAGACCCGGCATGCTCAAGACCCTGGCGGTGGCCAATTACCGCTCCATCAACAAACTGGTGATTCCCCTCGGGCGACTGAACCTGATCACCGGCGCCAATGGCAGCGGCAAGTCCAACCTGTACCGGGCCCTGCGCCTGCTGGCAGAGACCGCCCAGGGCGGCGTGGTCAACGCCCTGGCCCGGGAAGGCGGGCTGGATTCGACCTTCTGGGCCGGGCCGGAAACCCTCACCCGGCGCATGCGCAACGGCGAAGTGCCGATCGAGGCCAGCGTGCGCTCTTCCAGCAAGCGCCTGCGCCTGGGCTTTGCCGCAGAAGACTTCAGCTACGCCATCGCCCTGGGTTTGCCGGAGCCCAGCCGCTCGGTGTTTTCCCTGGACCCGCAGATCAAGAAGGAATGCATCTGGTCCGGCCCCTTCTACCGTCCCGCGAGCCTGCTGGTGGACCGCGACGGCCCGCTGATCCGCGCGCGTCAGGGCCGCAGCTGGGATGTGCTGGCCCAGCACACGCCGGACTTCGACAGCCTGTTCGATCAGGTGGGCAGCCTGCGCGGCTCGCCGGAAGTGCTGCAGATGCGCGAGTTCATTCGTCGCTGGCGTTTCTACGATCACTTTCGCAGCGACAGCGAAGCCCCGGTGCGCCAGCCGCAGCTGGGTACCCGCACTCCGGTGCTGCATCACGATGGCCGCGACCTGGCGGCGGCGTTGCAGACCATTCGCGAGATCGGCGACCCCGAGGCATTACAGGCAGCCATCAGCGACGCCTTCCCCGGCGCACGGCTGAACATCGCCCCGCTGCAGGGTGGACGCTTTGCCATCGAGTTCTATCAGGAGGGATTGTTGCGGCCGTTGTCGGCGGCGGAACTGTCGGACGGCACCTTGCGCTACCTGTTGCTGGTAGCGGCCCTGCTGACCCCGCGCCCGCCGAGCCTGATGGTGCTCAACGAACCGGAGACCAGCCTGCACCCGGACCTGTTGCCGGCCCTGGCGCGCTTGATCATCAGGGCTTCAGAGCAGTGCCAGGTGTGGGTGGTGTCCCACGCCCGGCGCCTGATCGCAGCCTTGCAGGAAGACCCCGAGTGCAACTGCATCGTGCTGGAGAAAGAGCTGGGCCAGACCGGCATCGTCGGCCAGCGCCTGCTCGACGAACCGGCCTGGTACTGGCCCGATTGAACCCTCCCCGCCGGCCCCGATTGCCATGCCCCCGTCGTAGGAGCCAGCTTGCTGGCGAAGAGGCCCTCAAGCCCTGCATCGCCCTCGCGGACGCCTTCGCTGGCAAGCCAGCTCCTACAAGGCTCAAACGCAATACGCCCCCCCGTAGGAGCCAGCTTGCTGGCGAATAGGCCCTCAAGCCCTGCATCGCCCTCACGGACGCCTTCGCTGGCCAGCCAGCTCCTACGCGAAGGGAGGAGGGGTCAGCCCTGCCATTTGCCGCCTTCGACAATCACGCTCTCAGGCTTGGTGTCGTCGCTCAGCTCTTTGCGCACGTACTGGTCATACAGCTTGAGCAGGTACTTCTCTTCGCCCAGCTTGGCCAGTTCGGCATTCACCCAGTCCCGCAGTTCGATGTTGCCCTTCTTCACCGCCGGGGCAATCGGCGCCTGCTCGCCCAGAGTCTGCGGCAGTACACGGTAGCCCGGGTTCTGCTTGGACCAGCTGAACAGAATCAGGTTGTCCTGGGCGTAGGCATCGCCACGGCCATTGGCCAGGGCTTGCAGGGACTCGGTGTTCTTCTCGAACTTGAGCAGTTTCCAGTCCGGGTGGTTCTGGGTCAGCCAGATGTCCGCAGTGGTGCCGGTGGTGACGATGGTGGTGCGGCTCGCCAGGTCATCCAGGCTCTTCACCACGCTGCCTTCAGGCACCAGGGCCTGTACCGCCACCTTGAGGTTGGGGTTGGTGAATTCCACCGCTTCCTTGCGCTCCGGGGTCACGGTCATGTTGGCCAGGATCAGGTCGACCTTGTCGCTCTGCAGGAAGGGAATGCGGCTGGCCGGTTCCACGGCGACGAATTCGACTTTGTTCTCGTCCCCCAGCAGGTCCTTGGCCAGTCGCCGGCCGATGTCGGTATCAAAACCCACATAGCGCCCGGTTTCATCGACGAAACCGAACGGCGGCTTGTCGGTGAATACACCGACGATCAGCTTGTCCCGGGCCTTGATCTTGTCCAGGTAGCCGGCCGCCGGCGCGGCGCTGGCAGCGGTGGCCGCAGGCTTGGGTGCCTCGGCGGATTTATCGCAGCCGGCCAGCAGGGCCAGACCGAACAGCGGCAGTAACAACAGCGAAGACTTGGCAGTTTTCATAAGAGCTCCAGTTCCTTTTTAGGGGCTTTCTTGGGCAGTGCTTCAACGAAGGAGAACTTCTCCAGGAACTGCTGCGCGCGTGCGCTCTGCGGGTTCGTGAAGAAAGCCTCGGGGGTGTTCTGTTCCACGATGCGCCCGCCATCCATGAACACGATGCGGTCGGCCACGGCCCGGGCGAAGGCCATTTCATGGGTGACGATCAACAGGGTCATGCCGTCCCGGGCCAGGCCCTGGATCACCTGCAGCACTTCCTTGACCATCTCCGGATCAAGGGCCGCGGTGACCTCATCGAACAGCATCACCTGGGGGTTCATGCACAACGAGCGGACGATGGCGATGCGTTGCTGCTGGCCGCCGGACAACTGCCGGGGAAAGGCTTCGCGCTTGTCCAGCAGGCCCACCCGCTCCAGCAGCGTTTCGGCCTGGGCCCGGGCTTCGCGGGGCTCGCGCTTTTGCACCTTGAGCGGCCCGAGGAGGATGTTGTCCAGCACATTCATGTGGGGGAACAGGTGGTAACTCTGGAACACCATGCCGATCTGCTGGCGCACCAGACGCCAGTCAGTGCCGGGGCTGAGCAGCTCGCGCCCGGCGAAACGCAGGTGGCCGCTGTGGGCGGTTTCCAGGCCGTTGAGGCAGCGCAGCAGGGTGCTCTTGCCGCAGCCGCTGGGGCCGAGGATGACGATCACCTCCCCTGCGGCCACGCTGAGGTCGACCTCCTTGAGCACCTGCTGCGGGCCAAAGAATTTGTTGAAACCCTGGAACTCGATCAATGCGCTCATGCTTGCGTCCAGCGCCGTTCCAGCACGCGAGAGGCGGCCGACAACGGGTAGCAGATAAAGAAGAAAAACAGGAACAGAACGCCGTAGATCAGCACCGATTCGTAGGTGCGCTCGATGATCTGCTGGCCAACCTTGATCACGTCCACCACGCCGATCAGCACCGCCAGGGAACTGGTCTTGATGATTCGCGTGTAGACGTTGATGGTCGGCGGCGTCATGCGTTTCAGCGCCTGGGGCAGCAATACGTAGCCGTACAACTGGACACCGGAAAGACCGATGGACAGGCCCGCTTCACGCTGGCCCCGGGGCAGGGATTGCAGGGCCCCGCGCACCACCTCGCCGACTTCGCTGGCGCCCCACAGCGACAGCACCAGCACCGCGCAGGTGAAGCTGGGAATGCTGATGCCGAAGAAGATCGGAAAGCCGAAGAACAGCAGGTACAGCCAGACCAGCACCGGGATCGCCCGGAACAGCTCCAGGTAGATCCGCAGCGGCACGTCCAGCACCTTGCGTTGCAGGCTGCGCAGCACACCGTAGAGCACCCCGCCCAGGGTGCTGAAGGCAATGCTCAGCAGGGAAATCGACAAGGTCTGCGCAGCGCCCCGGGCCAGTTGCGGCAAGGACACCAGCAGTAACTCAAGACCCGAACTGGCCATGTTGCAGCCTCCTTTCCAGACGGCTGAGCAACAGCGACAACGGCAGGAACAACAGCACGCAGATCAGCGTCAGCACCGCGAGCATTTCGTAGGTCTTGTAGTACAGGGCGATGTAGCTCTTGGTGGTGTAGAGAATTTCCGGCACCGCCACCGCCGAGACCACGGTGGTTTCCTTGAGCAGGAAAATGAAATTGGCGAACAGCGACGGCAGGCTGAGAATCCCGGCCTGGGGCAGGATCACGTAGCGCAGCAACTGCCACTGCGACAGGCCAATGGAGCGCCCCGATTCCAACTGCGCCTGGGGTACGGCTTCCACGCCGGCCCGCAGCACTTCGGTGAGGTAGGCACCGCCGAGAAACGTCATGGTGATGATCGCCGCGGTGAAGCCGGAGACCTTGATTCCCAGGGCCGGCAAGGCGAAGTAGACGAAGAACAGCTGGATCAGCAGCGGTGTATTACGCGCCAGCTCCACGTACAGGCCTATCAGCCGGTGCAGATAAGGGGTGCGAAACACCAGAAGCGTGGCGTTGATCAGGGCCACCAGCAAGGAAGTGCCGATGGCGATCAAGCCGACCTGCAGGGTCACCCCCACGGCCTTGAGAAAGGCCGGCAAGGTGCTGAGGATAAAAGCGTAATCGAGGGTCATTGAAAGTCCTGGACGCCGCTGGGGTACAGCGGCGGTGGTGCAGTCCATGGGGCGATGGGTAACCGCCCGGCTGCGGCAACTTTATAGCTATAAAAAAAGATTTTAAATACCGTTAAAGCATATTGATATCACCCAAAAACCTAACCCGCGGATTTGCCGGGCTGGCGCAGGGCTACTACCTTTTCTACCGGGTCGAACGGAGCTTTCGCGCCCACACCCCACCACTGGACGCTGAACCTCTCAAGGACGACCGTCATGGCCGATGCAAAGACCCCGCAACCGCTGGACCCCCACGAATTGATGAAATGGCTGACGGCGTTGCGCCGAGCCACCCAAGCCACCGCCAAGAGCGCTCCGCTGTAGCAGTTTGCTTGTGCAGGAGCAGGCTTGTGTAGGAGCTGGCTTGCCAGCGAAGGCGCCCGTAAGAGCGATACAAATCTCGAAGGCCTCTTCGCCGGCAAGCCGGCTCCTACGGGAGTTGAGTGATGGCGTCCAAAAAGCGCTGCATCCCCCAAGCGCGCCTCGCCAGGCTTCTACGACTTTCGCGGGCGCAATAAAAAACGCCGACGCTGTGATAGCCGTCGGCGTTCAAACCTTGAAGGGGTTTGTCGCGTCAGTAGCCTAGTTCATCAGAACGCCGGCAGTACTGCACCGCTGTATTTCTTCTCGATAAAGGCTTTGACCTCTGGGCTGGTCAGGGCCTTGGCCAGCTTCTGGATGGCCGGGCTGTTCTTGTTGTCCGGACGGGCCACCAGGTAGTTCACGTAAGGCGAATCGGAACCTTCGATGATCAGCGCATCCTTCGCCGGGTTCAGACCGGCTTCCAGGGCGTAGTTGGTGTTGATCATGTCCAGGTCAACCTGATCCAGGACCCGTGGCAGCATGGCCGACTCAAGCTCCTTGAACTTGAAGTTGTGCGGGTTCTTGGCGATGTCCTTCGGCGTGGACACGGCGTTCTTCGGGTCCTTGAGCTCGATCAGACCGGCCTTCTGCAGCAGGATCAGGGCGCGGCCGCTGTTGCTGCCTTCGTTGGGAATGGCAATGGTGGCGCCATCTTTCAGCTCGGCCAGGGACTTGACCTTCTTCGAGTAGCCGCCGAAAGGTTCGACGTGCACACCGATCACGGTTTCCAGGTGGGTGCCCTTGCCTTCGTTGAAGCTCTTCAGGTACGGCAGGGTCTGGAAGTAGTTGGCGTCCAGACGCTTCTGATCGACCTGCACGTTGGGTTGCACGTAGTCGGTGAAGACTTTGATTTCCAGGTCCACGCCTTCCTTGGCCAGGGTTGGCTTGATCAGCTCGAGAATCTCGGCGTGGGGCACCGGGGTCGCGGCTACGACCAGCTTCTCGCCGGCCTGGGCAATACCTGCGCTCAGGGCTGCCGCCAGTGCGGTGAACAACAGAACTTTTTTCATGCAAGGTCCTTAGGTGTCGGAATCGACGACGGCTTCAAATAAGGTGCTTATCAAGGTGCCAGTGATGTGCCACTGCTGGCGTGGAGCGGACAATACCGAGATTTTTTATTCCCGAACAATATCTTTTGTTCACGTTCATATTCCATTTTGTTCATACAGCATCCCAGCGCTCTGGCCTGCGATTTCCCGCCTGTCGGACCAACCTTTCGTAGGAGCCGGCCGGGCGGCGCTGCGCTTGCCGGCGAACAGGCCCTCAGCCTTGCATCGCCCTTGCGCACGCCTTCGCTGGCAAGCCAGCTCCTACGGTGGCCGGGGTTTCAGGTCAGGGCGGTGCGTTGCAGCAACAGGTGCAGCGCCTGGCGCTCGGCAGCGGATCCGCTGTCGCCGATCTGCCGCAGCAGCTGCTCGATCTGCTCCAGCGGCGAAGGCGTCGGTGGCAGGTTGAGATGCTCCGGCAGGATCTCCTCGCCACCACTGACCAGCAGCGCAAAGTGAATAACGTTTTCCAGCTCCCGGGTATTGCCCGGCCAGCTGTGGCGTTCCAAAGCTTGCTGCGCAGTTTCGCTGATCAGCGGCACCGGCAGGTCCAGGCGCTGGCTGTAGATCCCCAGGAAGTACTCGGCCAGGGATTCGATATCCCCGACCCGCTCGCGCAGCGCTGGCAATTCCAGCTGGCCCTCGCTGAGGTAGCGGTACAGGCGCTCATGAAACTTGCCCGCCGCCACCGCCTGGGCCAGGTCGATGCTGGTGGCCGCCACCAGGCGCACATCCACCGGGCTCGGTTGCTGGGCGCCGACCCTGGTCACTTCGTGGTTCTCCAGGGCTGCCAGCAGCTTGGTCTGGATCGGCAGCGGCAAGTCGCCGATCTCGTCCAGGTACAGGGTTCCGCCATTGGCCGAACCGAACCAGCCGGCACGGCTGCTGGCAGAACCGCTGAAACTGCCGGCGGCATAGCCGAACAGTTCGGCGTCGGCGTAGGTGGGGCTGATGGCTCCGCAGTTGACCGAGACGAACAACCCGCCGCGATCACTGGCACGGTGGATATGCCGGGCCAGCAGCTCCTTGCCGGTCCCGGTTTCACCACGGATCAGCACCGAGATCGCCCGGGGCGCCAGTTGCTCCAGCTCTTCACGCAGTTGCCGCGAACGCGGATCGACGAACACCAGCGCCTTGGCGCGGATGCTCAGGGGGCTTTTTTCCGCATCGGGAAAGGTCAGCAGCGGCTGACCGAAAGGGGTGTGAGGACTCATGGCAGACTCCCGCCCAAAACCGCCTGAGGACGGGGGCGTTTAAACAAGAAAAAGACGGTCAGGCACGACGCAGGGCGTGTTGTTCCATGCGGTTCTGCAGGCGATAGAGATAGGCGAATCCCTGCTCCCAGCGCTGGTGGCCGGACTTGACGTTGATATGCCCGGCTCCCGCCAGAATCCCGGCTTCGGCGCCCCAGTCGCGGGCCAGCTCCAAGGCACGCGGCGCACTGACGGCGCTGTCGTTGTCCGAGCTCACCACCTGGCTGGGGAACGGCAACAGGTCCCGAGGGATAGGCGCGAAATTGCGCAGGGCCGGCGCACAGGCCGGGCGCTCGACATCCGCCGGCGCCACCAACAGCGCACCGCGTACCTGGCGCAGCGCCGCTACGGGCGCGCGAGCCGCCCAGTGAGCCACGGTGATGCAACCCAGGCTGTGGGCAATCAGGATCACCGGCGTGTCGTCGATGGCGATGGCTTCCGCCAGGGCCGCTACCCAGTCTTCGCGACGCGGCGTCAGCCAATCGGCCTGCTCCACCCGCGCACTGTTGGGCAGGCTGTTCTGCCAATGGGTTTGCCAATGATCTTCTGGCGATCCTTGCCAGCCCGGCACAATCAAGTAGCGAATGGATTCGTTGCGCATGGGGAACTCTCCTGCTGCGTGTCTGTTCCCGGACGAGTATAGGGAGGGGATTTATATTCGTTAAGGAATAAGAAGCTATTTATTAATACCTTAAATGAATATGAAAATCCCTTCGCCCTCCGCAGGAGCCGACGCGATTTCGCTGGCGGTCTTGTAGGAGCCGGCTTGCCGGCGAAGAGGCCCCTCAAGCCTTGCGCCGCTCTCAAGGACGCCTTCGCTGGCAAGCCAGCTCCTGCAGCTGGCGCGATTTCGGTGGTGTTCTTGCCGGCGAAGGGGCCAACGGGAGGGCATGTCGGTGGGGGGCTTTGCAGGTGGGTTTTCGTCAGGCAAAAAAAAGGCCGCACCCTGCCAAGGAGACGGCCTGAAAAGTCGTGGCTTTGTTGCTCGGTTTCAGCGCGCGGTAATCACCGACAGCTTGGTGATGCCCGCACGCTCGATGGACGCCATGGCCCGGGCCACTTCCCCGTAGTTGACGCCATCGTCGGCCTGCAGTTGGACCCGCACTTGCGGGTCCTTGAGCTTGGCCGCTTGCAAATTGGTTTCCAGCAGATCCGGCTGGATCTCGTCCTTGTTGATAAAGAGTTTGCCGGCGCCGTCGATGCTCACCACCAGCGGGTCCTTCTGCTCCACCGGGGCCACGGCCTCGGTCTTGGGCAGGTTGATGGGAATGGCGTTGGTCAGCAGCGGCGCGGTGACGATGAACACCACCAGCAGTACCAGCATCACGTCCACCAGCGGGGTGACGTTGATCTCGCTCAGCACCTCATCGCTGTCTTGGGTGGAGAAGGCCATATCAGGACGCCTCCTTCACTTTCTGTTGACTGCCCTGGGCCGCAGCCTTGTGCACGCTCGGGTGGATCAGCACACGGAACGAGTTCTTCTGCGCCAGGCTGTAGAAGTCGTGGGCAAAGTCATCCAGGTCCGCAGCCGTGAGCTTCAGGCGCCGCAGGAAGTAGTTGTAAACCAGCACCGCCGGCACCGCGACGGCGATCCCCACGCCGGTGGCCACCAGGGCCGCGCCGATCGGCCCGGCCACGGTTTCCAGGCTGGCAGAGCCCGCCGCGCTGATGCCTTTCAAGGCTTCCATGATCCCCCACACGGTGCCGAACAGACCGATAAAGGGCGAGGTGCTACCGATACTGGCGACCACCGCCAAGCCGGTTTCCAGGGAGCGGCGCTCACGCACGATCTGCTGGCGCAGGGCGCGTTCGAGACGGTCCTGATGGTTGATCGCCTGGCTCAGGTCCGCGGCATGGGGCGCTTCGCCGACCTGGATCGCCGCATAGCCGGCCTGGGCCACGCGGGCCGCCGCGCCGGGCTGGGTTTCACTCAGGGAGGCGGCGGAGTCGAGGCTGGACGCCGCCCAGAACTGATTGTGGAACTTGCGATCCTGGGACTTGAGGCGGGCGAACTGCACGCCCTTGACCAGGGCCAGGCCCCAGGTGGCGACGGAGAAGACCACCAACAGCCAGATCACCGCGCTTTCGATGGATTCCAGTGGAGATGCCAGTAACGTCATGATGTGTTCCCTCTGTGTAAGCGTTTAGCGCGCGTTATTTGATCGGCCTTGCGGCTCAATGAATCTTGAAATCGATGGGTACGCTGACCCAGCCGTCTTGGGCCACATCGCCCTGCTTGGCCGGGACGAAACTCCAGCGCTTGACCGCAGCCAGGGCCGCATCGTCGAGTTGCTGGCGACCGCTGCTCTTCTGAATCTGGATCTCTCCGGGCTTGCCGCTGGCCAGCACATGCACCCGCAGCAGCACCGTGCCTTCCCAACCCCGGCGCTGAGCCAGTGACGGGTACTCCGGCGCCGGGTTCTTCAGGTACGCGGCGCTGGCGGAAGCCGGGGTCACGGGAGCCGGGGCCGGTGGCGCGGGCGCTGCCGGGGCGGCTACTGGCGCCGCAGGTTGCGGCGCCGCCGGGGTCTGCTGCACCGGCTTGGGCGCCGGTTTCGGCTCGGGCTTGGGTACCGGTTTGGGCTTGGGTTTAGGCACCGGCTTGGGCGGTGGCGGCTTGACCGCCAGCTCGTCCTCCACCGGAGGCGGCGGCTCCACCACTGGTTGTACCGGCACAGGCGGAGGCGGCTCCACCACGGGCGGTGCCGGGTGCGAAAATTCGATGGTCATGGGCGGAATTTCCGGCGGCACGATGGGCAGCACCGGGGTCGGTTTCTGGCTCAGCCAGTAGATCACTGCACCGTGCAATACCAGAGCCGCGACGCCCAGAAGAATCGCCTCACGACGACGCAATACCCCCTTGGGCGTCCGTTGCAGACGTAATTGGCCCAGCGGCGAGCGGTGAGGCCGGCCGAGGTCGACCAACTCGCCGCTCGGTGCCTGGCGCCACAGCACCTCGTGTGCACTGGCGGCGGTCTGGACATTGCCCATGGATTCACTCCCTACGATCTTTTGAAAAACCCGGCACCGGCGTTTGAACAACCCCCACGCAACGGTGCCGCGGGTCAATGATCAGTGCCCCACGCTTATCTCTTAAAGTAATCTTTCAAGTTATAGATAGATCGAAACGGAATATTGGACTCACCAGAAACAGCCCAGGCCCCGTGATTCAAGGGCTGTAGCCAAGAGGAAAAAACGTCATGCCTTGCAGGCATTGAAAATATTCCCGCAAAGCATCGAAACAGGCCTGTTAGTGCAGAAAACAATAGAACTCCATTGCACTCGCAACTCACTTCAGTGGCCATGCACTTAATAAACTTTACAAGCGCACACGACAAAGCCGCTGAAATAGCCCGCGGCCCTATATAAGGCAGCGCGTATTCAGCGGCTGTTTGTTATCGAACGTGTTATTGCTTGACGAACTCGCCGCTCAGGCCGACCACATCGCCACTGAAGTTGCTGCGGGCACCGGAGGCACGCAACCGGGAATAGTTGTGATCGGGAGAGAACAGTGCCCAGGCCTGGTAGCCGTAGCCATCGTTGTAGCCAGATACATTGATGATGGTCGGCTGCCCGGTGCTGTTCTGGAAGTGGTAATGCCCGGCGACGCTGTACTTGACCCCGGCCTGGGTCAACTCACCGCTGAACGAACCGTTGGAGTCGTTGCCGTCGGTCACGACCAGACGGGCGTCAGCGTTGGAGTTTACATAGGTTCCATTGATGCTCGACATAATGCGGGTTTCCTTATGCGATTGAATGTTTCGTCCAATGAAGCAAGTTCCTCCCGGAACTCACAAACCCAGCATGGTCGACGTTTATAACTCTGTCCAAAACAAACTTGAGCAATAACTAATTAAATAGCTATAGCCTGCAATCGGCTCTCTATAAGTTATGACCGAAACTAAAGCATTTATAACTTCCCCGTGTTTTAAACTTGCGGCTTGACGCTGGCCACTGCTCGCAACTGCTCCTGTAATGCCTTGCCGGCCCGACTCAAGCCGCTGCCGGCGTACAACGCCAGGCGCACGCCCTGGATATCCGGCAAACCGCTGTCGGCGTCGAGAATCCGATGCCCCTTGCCCAGCACCCGCACCGGCAGCAGGCTGATGCCCAGGCCCGCCGCCACCGCCGAGCAGACACTGGCCAGGCTGGCGCTGGAATAGGCGATGCGCCAGGGCCAGCCGCCGACTTCCAGGTGGTGGAGCATTTCCTGGCGATACAGGCCACCCACCGGAAACGCCACCAATGGCAGCGGATCACGGCCAAAGGCCGGCTGGCGCAGGCTGTCGACCCAGCACAGCGGCTCGGGCCAGGAGTCCAGGCAGTCGTCGCTGTGGCCCATCTGCTTGACCAGCAGCAGGTCGAACTCGCCACGGCGGAACTGGCGCAGCAATTCCGGTCCCAGACCACTGGTGACCTCCAGGCGCACCGCCGGATAGTCGCGACCAAAGCGCGAGAGCATCGGCATCAGGCGCTCGGCGGCGAAGTCTTCCGGCACCCCCAGGCGCAGCACTTCCTCGCCGCGCTGGTTGATCAAGACATCACTGGCCTCCTCATGCAGAGCCAGGATGCGCCGGGCATAGGCCAGCAGGCGCTCGCCCTCCACCGTGGCCACCACCCGGCGCTGATCGCGGTCAAGCAACTGGCAGCCCAGACTCTCCTCCAGGCGCCGCACCTGCTGGCTCACGGTGGACTGGGTCAAGTGCAGGCGCTCGGCCGCGCGGGTGAAGTTCTGGCAGTCGGCAACCGCCACAAAACTGCGCAGCAACACGGGATCGAACATTGCTCACCACCATCCTGATAGCCACTGATTGGCATGATTATATTTAATTTCAGAATACTAACGAGCTTCACCATACTCCCCTTTCATCAGCAGGAACGGGAGGTTCCCATGCAGCTCAAGCTGTCCTTCAAACGCGGCCTGATGGCCATGGGTCTGCTAACGGCGGGGGTGGTCATGGCCAGCGACAACTCGCTGCTGGATGCAGTACACAAGGGTCGGTTAGAGCAAGTGCAGCAACTGATCCAGCAAGGCGTAGCCCTCGACGATCGTGGCCTGGACGGCAGCAGCCCGCTGCTGGTGGCCACCCGGGATAACCGTATCGAGATCGCCCGGGCGCTGATCGAGGCCGGGGCCGACGTCAACCGCAAGAACCTGATCCAGGACAGCCCCTACCTGCTGGCCGGCGCCAGCGGTCACAACGAAATCCTCAAGCTGACCCTGGCCCATGGCGCCGACCTCAAGAGCACCAACCGCTACGGCGGCACCGCCCTGATCCCGGCCTGCGAACGCGGCCATGTGGAAACCGTACGTCTGCTGATCAAAGCCGGCGTCGACCTGAACCACGTCAACCACCTGGGCTGGACCTGCCTGATGGAAGCCATCGTGCTGTCCGACGGCGGCCCGCCACACCAGCAGATCGTCGCCCAACTGATTGCCGCTGGCGCCGACCTGAACCTGCCGGACCGCGCCGGCCTCAGCCCGCTGCAACAGGCCGAACGCCGTGGCCAGCGCGCCATTGCCAAGCTGCTGCGCGATGCCGGCGCTGCCTGAAGCCCCCTTTTTAGGAACCTTGCATGCACGACGATCAACACTACCTGCAACGGGCCGTTGAACTGGCCCGGCACAATGTCGAACAGGGCGGCCGTCCGTTCGGCGCACTACTGGTGCGCAACGGCCGGGTGCTGGCCGAAGCGGTGAATGAAATCCACCTCAGCCAGGACCCCACCGCCCACGCTGAAATGCTGGCGATCCGCAGCGCCAGCCGGCAACTGGGTCCGCGCCTGGACGACTGCGTGATCTACGCCAGCGGCCAGCCCTGCCCCATGTGCCTGGCCGCCATGTACCTGTGCGGCGTCTCCCGCGCGGTGTTCGCCGCCAGCAATGAACAGGCGCAACCGTTCGGCCTCTCTACCGCAGCCATCTACCAAGAGCTGAGCCAGCCCCTTGAGGCACAGCGCCTGCCGATGCTGCACCTGCCCCAGGCGGCAATGGCCGCCCTCTACCAGGACTGGCAGGAGCGCCATGCAGCGAACTGAATCGATATTCAAGACCCTCGCCGGCTGGGCGCTGCTGGTGTGCCTGGGCCTGAACCTGCGGCCGATCCTCAGCTCGGTCAGCCCATTGCTCAACGAAATTCGCGGCGCCACCGGCATGAGCTTCCAGAGCAGCGCCTGGCTCACCAGCCTGCCAGTGATTTGCATGGGCCTGGTGGCCCTGCTGGGCGTGCGAATCGAAGCCCGCCTCGGCGAACGCGGCGGTGTGTCCCTGGGTTTGCTGCTGGTGTTGCTGGCCTGCCTGGTGCGGCTGTTCTTCGGCCAGGCCGCGGCCTTGCTCGCCACCGCCCTGCTCGGCGGCGCCGGAGTGGCCTTGATCCAGGCCCTGGTGCCGGCGCTGATCAAGCGCCAATTTCAACAGCGCGTGGCCCTGGCCATGGGCGTCTACTCGGCCTCGCTGATGGGCGGTGGCGGCATTGCCGCCCTGCTCAGCCCGCAGGTGGCCAGCCACTTCGCCAACTGGCAAGTGGGGCTTGGCATCTGGCTACTGCCGGCCCTGGCCGCGCTGCTGCTGTGGCTGTGCCTGCCACTGGGAGCCGGGCGCCGCACAGGCGCCGTAGCGCCGACCATCAAGCTCTGGGGCAACCGTCGCGCCTGGCTGCTGGCGCTGTATTTTGGCCTGGTGAACTGCGGCTACATGAGCATGGTGGCCTGGCTGCCGGCCTACTACCTGCAACTGGGCTGGAGCGCCACCCAAAGCGGCTCGTTGCTGGCCTTCATGACCCTGTTCCAAGTGACCGCCGCGCTGCTGATGCCGGCCCTGGCCCAACGCAGCGTCGACCGCCGACCGCTGCTGGGCATCAGCCTCGCGGCCCAGGCCGTGGGCTTTCTCGGGTTGCTGCTGTGGCCCTTGCAGAGCCCACACCTGTGGGTAGCCTTGATCGGCTTCGGCCTCGGAGCGTGCTTTGCCCTGAGCCTGATCCTGACCCTGGATCACCGCCGTGATCCCCGGGAAGCCGGACAACTGGCGGCCTTCGTCCAGGGCGTGGGCTTTCTGATCAACGCCATCTCACCGTGGCTGAGCGGCTGGCTGCGGCAAGTCACCGGCAGCTTTGTCAGCGCCTGGTGGGTGCTGATCGTCGGCGTACTGGCGATGCTGCTGTTGACGCGAATCTTCAGCCCGGCCAGTTATCAGGCCTGTGTCCAGCTCGACACAGCGCCACAACCGGCCTGACAGCGGTCCTCAAACCAGCCGCCTGCCAGCGCAGCAGGTGGCTTTCTTTATGTCTCCACAGCACCACTATCCTTTTCAACCGGCTAAGATCGGCCGCCGACGCCACTCACCCCAACTGGCACAGACTCAACTCAGGACACTGGAGAAGCGATGGACGCTGCAACGATCGGCCGCTGGGTAAACAGCCTCGGGCTCAGCCATGCAGAACTGGTCGCCCGGGGAGAGCGTATCAAGCCCCCGACGGACAAGATCTACGACGAATTCGAATGGCTGACCGTGACCGTCGAGCCCGGCCTGATGCTGGACTTCTGGGAAGACAGCCTGGCCCTGGAAAAGGTACTGATCGAGCTCATGCCCCTTGAAGAGGGGCGCTCGTTCTACAGCGGCGAACTGCCCGCCCCGTTCTCACGCAGCATGACCCGCGCCGACATTCGCGAGCTGTTGGGCACGCCCCTGCGCTCGGGGGAACGCAGGCCATCAGCCGATGGGCAACGCACGCTCAACGCCTGGGAGAGCTACCGCCTGCCGGAGCCTCTGCATCCCAGTGCGCGGGTTGGATTCGTCTATAGCGCCGACATGCAGATCAAGGTCCTGTCGTTTGACTTACTGGAACCCCATCGCGACTGACCCGCCGCCCCATCTTCAGGCCGGCCGGCAGGCCGCCGTCAGATTTTGATCTTGATCTTCTTGCCCCCTTAGACACGATGGCCGAACGCAGGCATTGAGCCGTGGGTAACCCGGCAGGACGCCGGGTTAGCCGCCCCAGGCCATGGATGGCCTGTGGCGGCGGCCCACGGATCAATGCCGGAGAGAGGGCACGCCGAGCCTAGGCGAGGCGCCGAGTGGAGGGGCAAAGCCCTTTGGTTACTTTGGGGCCCCAAAGTGACTCGCCGTAAGGGCGAAACCGCCAGCCGCCACACCCGCAGCAACGGATATGTACACCCATAACACCGCAACCTCAGATTTTACGGTCGCTACGCGCCGGGACGCCGGCCGCCCGGGCGGGAGCAAGCTCCCTCGCCACATCATCATTCCAAGCTATAGCCCCAAGGCATTCACAAAGAAATAAATTATTGTAATTCGATAATTACTTATCAATAATTCACCACCCCCCAAGTTTTGCAAGGAATGACGCATGAACCCCCAAATAAATGGCTCAGCCCAATACCGCTTACGACGGGTCGGCCTGCTGGCCGCGATCCTGGCCTGGGTCATGGGCGTGGTGGAGCTTGGCGGCAACGCCGGACTCTGGATCTACAGCAAAGACCAGGTCCTGAGCGCCCTGCTCAGCGTATTCGCCGACCACTCGCCACGCCTGCTGGAAGCCGACTTCAAACTCTCGTCCGCAAGTTTCACCCTGCTGGTGATCCTCGACTTCCTGCCCCTGCTGCTGTCGAGCTTCGCCCTCTGGCTGACCGGGGTGTTCTTCCTGCGCCTGTCCCGCGGCGAAACCTGGAGCGATCGCAACATCCGCATCCTCTGGCGCGTGGGCATGCTGTGGATCGTCGCCCCGGCCACTTTCCCCATGGTGGAAACCCTGCAAGGCCTGGCCCTGTCCATCGACCTGCCAGCGGGCCAGCGGATTCTGCAGATTTCTGCTGGTTTCTCGTCCTACGCGGCCTACGAGGTGGTCAAAGGAATCTTGCTCTGCTCATTTTCCATTATCATGCGCGACGCCAAAGTCCTCAGTGATGAGCACAGTCACTACATATAGAACAATGAGATGACCATTATCGTTCGGCTTGACGTTGTCATGGCTAAAAACAAGATTCGCTCGAAAGAGTTGGCCGCCATCCTGGGCATTACCGAGGCCAATCTGTCGTTGCTGAAAAATGGCAAGGTCAAGGGGATGAAAATCGAGACCCTGGACAAACTCTGCGCCGCACTCGACTGCCAACCCGGCGACTTGCTGGAATACCAGGCGAGCGAGCCCGCGTAACCCCCCCGCGTTTGTTTGATCCGAGTCCCGATCGTTAAAGCCTTATCCATTCATCACGTTGCACGTTGGCTTATTCATGACTCGTTACCTGCTCTGCCCGCTGTTTCTGTTCGTCCTGCTTTTGACCGGCTGCGCCAACAAACTCGAAGTGGCCATCGACGCCACCCCGGCCCAAGACTACTACTTCGATCCAAAGGCTCCGGTGCTGGTGACCGTCAACAGCGCCAAGGAGGCCCAGGGCCTCAAAGCCAGCTACTACCTGCGCGACATGGTCGCCGCCCTTCATGGCATGGGATTTACGCAGGTGTATACCGAATCGTCGCTGCCGAAAAACCACCCGCCGTTTCGCATGAACATTGCCCTTGATGTGGGCAGTAAAAAGACCAGCTATCGCTACACCGCCACCGACTACGGCCAGGTGCCCAGCAGCACTAAAACCACGTGCATGCCCGGCAAGCACCAACAGACCGTGTGCACCAGCACCCCAACGATGTCCTACCGCGCTATCGGCTCCTCGGAACGCACCGGCTACACCACCCTTTCGACCTTCAACATCCAGGCCAAGGACGAGCAGAGCCGGCGCACGGTATTCCTGCTGCGGGCCTCGTCCTACAACGAGGACTGCCAGGACGCCAAGGTCGAGGATTTCCTGGTGCAGGAGAGCCTGGACAACCTGGACTTGCGCAACCGGGTGCAGCGCAAATACACCGTCACCCTGCCCGAAGGCCACAGCTGCAACTAAGCGCCTACCACCCACCGGGCGACACGCCTACAATCGCCCCTCGACGCCCGCCCGATCCCCCATCGGGCGGGCGCGGCCCCTCAACGACAAGGCGTATGTCGAGCATGACCCTGGATTGGAATGCCTGGGAAATAGAACCCGGATCGGCGGTGGACGAACAACTGATCGCCCAGGTGCAGCAACGCCTCGGCGTCGAATTCCCGCCGCTGTATCTGCAGTTGGTGCAGTACGCCGCGGCCGCCACGCCGGGGATCGGCACCTTCCCCTATGGCAACGGCTACGCCTGCCTCAGCGAGTTCTTCGATTTCAGCCTGAACAACCAACCCTGGACCCTGCTCTGGTACGCCAGCCCCGGCCGTGTGCCGGGGCTGGCCGCAGGTTGCCTGCCGATTGCCCGGGACGCTGGCGGTCTGCTGATCTGCCTGGACTTCAACAGCCCGGGCGTAGCGGTAGAAATCTTCGACCCCGAGAGCGCCGGCCGCTACCCGGTGGCTGCCGACTTCCAGGCCTTTGTCGAGCTGTGGCAAGCATGAATACACCGCGTAAATGGATAGTCGTGCCCACCAGCAAAGACGCCCAACAGCGCCTGGATCTGGACCAGTGCCTGCCGGGCGACCTGGAGGAGCTGGCGCTGTCCGCAGCACAGTGGACGACCCTGTCGCGCAGCGACCTGCTACCGAACTTGAACCGCGCCCTGGACACTCTGATCGACGACTACGAAGACGCCTCGATCCAGGGTCAGGCCGCCCTGGCCACGGCGTTGTCGATCCTTACCCAGACCGCGACGGCGGAGGATGAACTTATCCACAAGCTCATCGCCCTGAATCGACTGGCCCTGGAACGGGACACCGGCCTGTTCTTCTACTTCTGAGGTCCTCCCCAGAGCGGCTCCCGCAGCTCATTTGTGGCCAGGGCGCTTGCTCCCGCTGGGGCGCCAGCCCGACCTGACCGGAGCCGCAGCACGGCCTCAAGCTCAGATCCCCGCGCTGGCACTGGCCTGTTTCAGCCCCGACTCCGGCACGCTCACCGCCGTTTCCGAACGCGGTGTGCCCTGGGGCACCCAGTCGTAGCCCACCGGCAAGGCGCGGTACACCCAGTTGCTGATGGCCTCGCTGCCCGGAGCCTTGCCCAGGTAAGGGCTGACGTATTCCCAGACGATTTCGCCGCTGGCAGTGACCTGGAAGAAACGCCCGTTCATGCCCTCGTCGATCAGCGTGTTGCCGTTGGGCAAGCGCCGCGCGCTGCTGATGAACGAGCTGTAGAAAGCCCAACCCGGCTGCCGGGAACTGGCAGCGCTGTACTGCCAGACAATCTGGTTCTTGATCGGGTCGATCTCCAACACCCGGGAACCGGCGATCAGCCCCAGGGGCACCGAGGGATAGCCTGCCGTGCCCTGGTTGTCGAACACCAGCAAGTGACCTGCCCCCGGCAAGCCGGCAGGAATGATGTGGGCATCATGCTGGCCGACGAACTGGTCCACCGGACGCGGCACCTTGGCCACGGTCTTGGGGTTGATCGGCGCCAGGTTTGGCCCCAGACGCCAGACCACCTTGCCGCTGTGCTTGTCGAGGATGGCAATGAAGTTGGCGTTGCGGGAATCGATCAGCAGGTTGTCCGGGGCGAAGCGTTTGTCACCCGCGTCGAACCACTGATTGGGGCCCACCACGCTGAGGTTGTTGATGTGCAAGTAGTCGGGGTTATCGGTGCCGTACACCAGCTTCAATTGCGCCGCAGTGAAACCGACTTCCTTGAGGTGCTCGGAGGCCAGCCACTGCCATTTGACCTGGCCGTCGGGGCTGACTTCATAGATCGCATCGTCGATCACCTGAGGCACCTTGAAGCCCGCCACCTTGTGCACCTTGTTGGCCAGCACCAGGGTGTTGCCATTGCTCAGGCGGCGCTGGTCGTGGTGCTGCTGGGCGGCGCCACCGGGTGCCTGGTCGCCCCACTGCCAGACCACCTTGCCGCTCCAATCCAGCTCGCCGACGCTCTGGTTGCCCAGGCCGTTGCCCGCCGAACCCAGGGGCCCCGGCTCCTTGTCCTTGAGCTGTAACAGCACCCGGCCGCGCTCGCCGTTCACCAGTTGCGGGTCGATGATGGCCGCGGGGAAACCCGCCTGGGGCCAATTCTTGACCTCGTTGCCGTTCATGTCGATCAGGTGCGTCTGTTTATCGGCGCCGCTGAAAATCACGTACTGATTGAAGGCCTTGTCCAGGTCGTAACGGGTCACTCCGGTGGGATAGACGCTGGGGGCGGCCTGCACCGCCGAGGCCAGCAAGGTGGCGCAGATCAACAAAGGCAAAGAGGTTTTGACGCGCAGCATGACGAGCACTCCTGTTCAGGTCGAAGGGCGCCGGATAACCCGGCGCAAGGTGCGTGAAGCCGGGTTTCAGAAGTCGTAGCGGCCAGTGACACCCAGGGTTCGCGGTGTGCCCAGCAGGCCTTCGTAACCGCCGTTGCCGCCGGTCCAGAGGGTGGTGTAGTAGGTCTTGTCGAAGGCGTTCTTCAGCCACAGCGAGACGTCCCACTGGCCCTGTTCGTAGTTGCCGCGCAGGCCGGTGGAGAGGTTGACCACGGCGTAGCTGGGGATCTGCCCGTACTGGGAATCCTCCACGGTGCCCACGGCCTTGGAGCGGAACGCGTAGCTGGCGGTGACGTACTCTTCCAGGCCGTTGTCCAGGTTCCACTTGTATTCGCCGTTGGCGTTGCCGATCCATTTCGAGGCGCCCACCACCTGGTGGCCGCTGAGGTCGCACGAGGCCGGGGCGCCGGGGCGCAGGCTGACTTCCGGCGGGCATGGCGCGTCCTTGTAGGACAGGTAACGCACGTCGTTGTAGGAGCCGTTGAGGTTCAGGGTCAGGCCACGAATCGGCACCAGGGTGCTTTCCACTTCCACCCCCCGTGAGCGCACCGAACCGGCGTTGGTCAGGTACTGCACGCGGTTGGCATCGTCGTAGGCGTTGGTCTGGTAGCCATTGACCTGGGTCCAGAACAGGTTGGCGTTGAGTTGCAGGCGGCGGTCCCACAGGGTGCTCTTGAAGCCCAGTTCCGCGTTGTTGGCGCGCTCGGTGCCGATCAGCAGCGAATCGGCGCCGGCGGTGGGCGCCGAGCCCACCGTCAGGTTGACCCCGCCGGATTTTTCACCGTGGGACAGGGTGGCGTAGCCCAGCAAGTCGTCGGTGATGCGGTAGCTGAGGTTGAGCAGGCCCGAAGGGCTGGTGCTGTACTGGTTGAGGTCGCCGGAGTCATAGGCCCCGGTGCGCCCGCGGCGAGCGTTGGCGGCAGCCCCGGCCACCGCCGCGCCACCCAGCGGTGCGTTGCGGCTGACCCAGGCACTTTTTTCCTCGTAGGTGCCGCGCAGGCCGGCAGTGAAATCCAGGCGCTCGGTGAGGTGCCAGGTGCCCTGGGCGAACAGAGCGAAGCTGTTGGTCTGGATGTGCCCGTTGCCGACGCTGCTGACGTTGCTCAGGGCGCCGGCCGGGGTGCCGTTCCAGATGTCCGCCTTGGGTCCGTAATAGGCGAAGGATTTGTTGTCCAGGTCGGAGCCGAAGTAGTAGGCCCCGAGCACGTAGTCGAAGAAACCACCCGTGGGCGAGGCCAGACGGAATTCCTGGGACCACTGTTTGTCCTCCACCGACACCCCGGCGTTGTAGGTGGCCGCCACGTTGAGGCCATCGTCGTTGCGCGGGGTGAAATTCCACCAGCGGTAGGAGCTGACCGAAGTCAGGGTGAAGTCGCTGGGCAGGGTCCAGTTGGCCTCCAGGGACGTGCCGCCCTGGAACACCGTGACATGCTGGTCGTTGTCCAGGTTGACCTTGCGGTGCGAACCGTTGACCAGGGTCGCCCCGGCCGCCGCCGCACGCGACTCATAGACATTGGTGCCATTGATGGTCGGCCCGGTGCTGTACAGCACTCGGGTGCCGGCACTGGAGTCCTCTTCGTTGTAGTCGCCGATCCAGCGCAGGTTGAAGCTGTCATTGGGCTTGTACAGCAACTGTCCGCGAAAGCCCTGGCGTGATCCGCCGTTGAGGTCATGGCCGTCGAATTCGTTCTTGATGTCGCCGTCGCTGCGGGTGCGATAGGCGGAAAAACGCCCCGCCAGCTCATCGGTCAGCGGCCCGGAAATGGTGCCCTTGGTCTGGAAGTAGCCGTCCTCGCCGAGGGAGGTTTCGATGCTGCGCTCCGGGGTGAAGCTCGGCGCCCGGGTGCTGATGTTGATCACCCCGGCGGTGGTGTTCTTGCCGAACAGGGTGCCCTGGGGACCGCGCAGCACTTCCAGCTGTTCGATGTCCATCAGGTCGAACACTGCCATCCCCGGCCTTCCGAGGTAGACGTTGTCAATGTACAGCCCGACGCTGCCTTCCAGGCCGTCGCTGGCCGGGTTGTTGCCCAGGCCACGGATCGACACGCTGGACTGGCGCGCATGCATGTAGGCGACGTTGACGCTGGGCACCAGTTGCTGCAGGTCCTGGATGCGATAGACCCGCTGGCTCTCCAGGGCCTGGCCGCTGACCACGCTCATGGGCGTGGGCACGCTCTGCGAGCTTTCCTCGCGACGCCGGGCGGTCACGGTCACCGTCTGCAATTGGCCGTCGTCGGCCTTGGCCTTGTTGGCGCTGCTCTTGGCCGGGGCGGCTTGCGGCGCCGCGGCGTCTTCGGCCCAGCTGGGCGTCCAGCTCGCGCTGCCGGCCAGCAACAGCGCCAGGGGCAGGCGCTTGAGCCGCCGGTGCGAGAGGGGTGAAGCAAGGGACAACGGGCTCATGGGCGGCTCCTGGTCAGAAAATATACAGCCTTGTATATTCCTTAAAGTTATTTATTTATGTTTTTACAAAGATTTACTGCATAAGAGATTGCCTTTATAAGGAGTCGACCTAATGCATAGCCAATGCATTTCCCCGATATTTTTTATGTGAAAAATGCATATCGATCTGCGCCAGCTCCGTCACTTCATCGCCCTCGCTGAACAGCGCAGCTTTGTCGCCGCTGCAGCGGCGGTGAACCTCTCGCAATCAGCCTTCAGCCGCAGCATTCAGGCTCTGGAACACAGCGTCGGTTGCCAGTTGGTGGATCGCGGGCGCAAGGACCTGGCGCCCACCAAACAGGGCCAGTTGCTGCTGGAACATGCGCGCCGGCTGGTCAGCGGGGCCCAGCAGATGGCCAACGAGATCAGCCAGTTCAATGGCCTGGAGGCCGGCGAACTGCGCTTCGGCTGCGGCCCGGCACCGGCCTCGGGATTGATTCCCCGAGCCATCGGCAGCTTTATCGGGCGTTACCCCAAGGCCCGGGTGCAGTTCCAGGTGGATGATTGGCAAAGCCTGAGCAAGCGCCTGCTCAGCGAAGAGTTCGAGTTCTTCGTCGCCGACACCCGGCACTTCGAGGCCGATCCGGACTACCTGACCCAGCGCCTGCGCCCACGCAAATGGCATTTCTGCTGCCGCGCCGGGCATCCCCTGGCCCAGCGCGCCAGCGTCAGCGCCGGAGAACTGATGAGCTACCCACTGGCGGTGACCATCCGCCCGCCCAACCTGCGCAAGGTCATCGTCGACCTCTGCGGCAAGCCGGACTTCACCCCCAATGTGGAATGCGAAAACAGCTACAGCCTGCTGGGGGTGGTCATGCGCTCGGACGCCATCGGCATCGTCGGCTCCTACAGCGACGCGTTGCACAACGCCAAGGGCGAACTGGTGTGCCTGAAGATCGACGGCCTGGCCGATGACCTGGAAGAGCTCTACACCCGCTACGGCATCGTCAGCCGCGCCGGCTATCGCCTATCGCCCCTGGCCGCGGCGATGATCGAAGAGATCAAGGCCATCGACGAACAGGACGAGGACCTGTGCAGCCTGGACAACCTGGCAGTCTGAGCCACCTGCATGCTCTCACCGTAGGAGCCGGCTTGCCGGCGAAGAGGCCCTTGAGCCTTGCAGCGCTCTCAGTGACGCCTTCGCTGGCAAGCCAGCTCCTACAAGGCCACGCCGTCCGCACACGGCGTGGGGGGGCCGGTCGGTATTGCATAAAACGCATCGAAACTATTCGGCAAATGCGCTTGCCGGAAACCACCGCCGGAGGCGAAAAACCTCGCCTGTCTTCCCCTCGGTGAACCCCATGTCCAATACCCTTCCACCCGTGCGCAATGTGCTCTACATCATGTGCGACCAGCTGCGCCGGGATTACCTGTCCTGCTACGGCCACCCCCATCTGCACACCCCGAACATCGATCGTCTGGCCGCTGCCGGGGTGCGCTTCAGCCGCGCCTACACCCAGGGCACCATCTGCGGTCCATCGCGCATGTCGGCCTACACCGGGCGCTATGTCAGCAGCCACCAGGTGGCCTGGAACGCCGTGCCCCTGCCCCTGGAGGAGCTGACCCTGGGCGACTACCTGCGGCCCCACGGCATTCGCACCGCGCTGGTGGGCAAGACCCACGCCACGCCCAATGTCGACGCCCTGCAACGCCTGGCCATCGACCCCGAAAGCCCGCAGGCCGAGGCGCTGAACGAGGTCGGCTTCGAGCCCTACTTGCGCCACGACGGCATCTACCCCGACGACCCGATCTTCGACGACAAGCGCGATGCGGCGCCCTACACCCACTACTTGCGCAATCTGGGCTACGACGGCCGCAACCCCTGGCACGACTGGGCCAACGCCGGGGCCGGCGAGCAGGGACAAATCCTCAGCGGCTGGAAGATGCGCAACGCCCACCTGCCGGCCCGAGTCGCGCAAGAGCATTCGGAAACCGTCTACACCACCGACCGCGCCATAGACTTCATCCGCGAACAGGGCGAACAGCCCTGGTGCCTGCACCTGTCCTACATCAAGCCCCACTGGCCCTATATCGCACCCGCGCCCTACCACGCCCTGTATGGTCCGGAACAGGTTATCCCGGCCGTGCGCGCCGAGCCCGGGCAACTCAGCGATCACCCGGTCTACGCCGCCTTCCGCCAGCATGAGGAAAGCCTGAACTTTTCCCGGGATGAGGTGCGCCTGAACGTAGTGCCGACCTACATGGGGCTGATCAAGCAGGTGGACGATCAACTGGGCCGACTGTTCGATTTCCTCCAGAACAACGGCCGTTGGGACGACACGTTGATCGTCTTCACCAGCGATCACGGCGACTTCCTCGGCGACCATTACCTGGGGGAAAAGGAGTTTCTACTGGAGCCGGCGGTGGGCGTGCCGTTGATCGTCCGCGACCCGCGCACAGCGGCGGACACCAGCCGCGGCAGCGTGGATGAACGCCTGGTGGAAACCATCGACGCCCTGCCGACCTTCCTCGATGCCCTGGGGCTGCCGGGGGCCGAACATCGCCTGGAAGGACGCTCGCTGATCCCGCTGCTGCACGGCGCCGAAGCGGACTGGCGCCGCTACGCCATCAGCGAATACGACTACGCCTTCCAGGCGCCTGCGCGGGAGCGCCTGGGCCAGCCCATCGACCGCTGCCGCATGACCATGGTGCGCAGCGAACGCTGGAAGTACCTGGCCTATGACGGCTTGCGCCCGCAGCTGTTCGACCTGCACAACGACCCACAGGAGCTGCATGACCTGGGGGCCGACCCGGCCTATGCCGCGGTGCGTGAGGAACACCTGGAGTATCTGCTGCAATGGCTGCGCGGCCTGAAACGCCGCACCACCATCAGCCATGAAGAAATCGACCTGCGCGGCCAGCGTTTTCGCTATGGCGAACCGGAAAGCGAGAAGCTGGTGCAGATCGGCGTGTGGTAACCCCCGGCAACCTTCCATCCCGTAGGAGCCGGCTTGCCGGCGAAGAGGCCCTCAAGTCTTGCAGCACTCTCAGGGGCGCTTTCGCTGGCAAGCCAGCTCCTACAGCGGGCAGGTTCATCGCATAAATTTCCGTAGGGGCGCTCAGAGGCCTTTGAGGGTCTGGCTGCGTTGGCCGTGGACGCCCACCGGAACGTCGCCCTTGAGGGTCACGCGGCGCACGATACGGTCCTGGGTGCCGTAGTCGTCCACGGCGTAGTGCTGGGTCGAGCGGTTGTCCCAGATCGCGACGTCACCCGCGCTCCAGCGCCAGCGTACGGTGTTTTCCAAGCGGGTGACGTGGCTCTGCAGCAGGCCGAACAGGTGCGCCGAATCAGCCTGGGAATAGCCCTTGATGCGCTTCACGAAATGCCCCAGCACCAGACTCTTTTCGCCGCTCTCGGGGTGCACGCGAACGATCGGGTGCTCGGTCTCGAACACTGTGGAGGTGAACACTTTGCGATAGCGCTCCAGCTTCTCGGCCGAGACGTCCGGCTTGGCTCCTGCGTAGTCGTATTCGTTGCTGTGCACCGCCCAGAGCTTGTCCGCCAGTTCCCGCAGTTCCGCCGAAAGTTCGTTGTAGGCAGTGGCGGTGTTGGCCCACACCGTGTCGCCGCCGGAAGCCGGGGCCACCACCGAGCGCAGGATCGAGGCTTTAGGGTAGGCGTCGACGAAAGTCACGTCGGTGTGCCAGGAGTTGGCGCGCTGGCCCTCGGCACCGTCCAGCTCCAGCAGGTAGCGGGTACCGTCGCGCACCGGCACGGTGGGGTGGGCCACGGGCTCGCCCAGCAGGTGGGAGAAGGCTTCCTGGCTCTGGTCGTCGAGGTGGGTCTGGCCACGGAAGAAAATCACCTTGTACTGCACCAGCGCCTGCTGGATGGCTTCCACGGTGGCGGCGTCGAGCTCGCCGGAGAGTTGCACGCCACGGATCTCGGCGCCGATGCGACCGGCCACCGGGTGGATATCAAGGGCATGAACAGCGGGTTTAACGGCTAAGGCGGCATTGCTCATCAGATACACCCTCATCGACTGCTTACGGTTGGAACCGCCGCGAAACAACGCTCTATCTATATTCAATTTAGATCTAATAGATAACTACATGCTTCGTTGACGGAATAAGAGCTTGCATTTAAAACCTCATTCCTCACTCGTCGCAAATGCCTTCGAGCTATTTTTCGGATGCCGGGAAAGCATATGGATCTTCGCCAATTGCGTTACTTCATCGCCCTCAATGAACACCGCAGTTTTGTCCGCGCCGCCGACGCCATGGGCATCACACAACCGGCGTTCAGCCGCAGTATCCAGGGCCTGGAGCAGGAGTTCGGCTGCGTGCTGGTGGACCGTGGCAACAAGGATCTGCGCCCCACCCCGGAAGGCCAGGTGGTGCTGCAGCACGCCTTGAGCCTGGTCCAGGGCGCGGCCTTGCTCAGCAGTGAAGTGACCCAGATGACCAAGCTCGATGCCGGTGAGGTGCGCTTCGGCTGCGGCCCGGCGCCGGCGGTGAAGCTGGTGCCCGATGCAGTGGCGCAGTTCACCAGCGCTCATCCGAAAGTGCGCACCTGCTTTGCCGTGGACAACTGGGAAAAACTCAGCCGCAGCCTGAACCGCGAAGAGATCGAATTCTTTATCGCCGACATCCGCCATTTCGAGGCCGATCCGAACTACCAGACCCAGCCCCTGACGCCCAAGCGCGGGGTGTTCTTCTGCCGTCCCGGGCATCCGCTGCTGGCCAAGGAGAGCCTGTCCACCAACGACATGTTCGACTACCCCCTGGCCACCACCCTGATCCCCCCGGGGATTCGCAAGCTGCTGGCCAACCTCAGCGGGCGCATCGATTTTTCACCCACTATCGAAACCGAGCATTTCCCGGCCCTGGTGAAGATCGTCCGTCAGTCCAATGCCATCGGCGTAGGCACCGCCGAGGCCTTTGCCGAAGACATCGAGCAGGGTTCGCTGGCGTTGCTGCACTGGCGCAACCTGCCGCAGAACATCGACAGCCTGAATGCCCGCTGCGGCATCGTCAGCCGCAGCGGTTTCCGCCTGTCGCCGGCGGCGCGCAAGTTGATCGAGGTATTGGTGGCGGTGGATCGGCAGGGGCACGCCATCGCCGTGTAGAACAGCTTCGCCGGCAAGCCGGCTCCTACAAGATCCCGCACGATATCCCCGCCGACCGTAAGCGCTGGCTTGCCAGCGAAGAGGCCCTCAAGACCGCCCTCGCCGACAAGCCGGCTCCAGAGTCACGCAGGAGCCTGCTTGCCGGCGAATGGTGCCGACCTCAAAGACCGGCAGCGGCCAACTGCGGTGCAACCCAGGCATCCACCTTGAAGGGCTTGCGGATCAACCGTTCCTTGGCCGCCAGATCCACCGAGTCCTGCAGTTTGCCGAGGAACACCGGGTCCAGGGTCGAAGGGAAGATCTCGCTCAAGCGCTGATCCTTCAAATCATCCTGCAAGATTACCGGCGGGTAACTGGCCAGCCCCGAGACCAGCTGGATATAGGCGTCCTTGTTGCTGTCCTGGGTCAGCCACTGCACGGCCTGCTGCTGAGCCTTGAGCAGTTTTTCCACGGCCTCTGGATGCTCGTCGACAAACTTGCCGGCGCCCACCAGCACGCTCTGCACGCTGCCGGCGCCGCCCAGGTCCTTGGTGCTCAGGGGCAGCTCAGCCAGCCCCTTGCTGCGCAGGGCCGAAAGCCCGGTGCTGCCCCAGGACGCATCGATCTGCTTGGCCGCCAGGGCCGCCACCGCCGCGTTGAAGTCGAGGTTGACCACTTTCAGGTCCTTCTCGCTCAAGCCCCGGCTGGCCAGGGCCGCATCGAACGAGAGCTGGGTAGCCGTGCCACGGAACACCGCTACACGCTTGCCCTTGAGGTCTTCCAGGGTCTTGATTCCCGAGCCCGGCACCACGCCCAGGTAGTGCTTGACCCCACGGGCCGAGGCGCTGAGCAGACGCGTATCCAGGCCATTGGACTTGCCGATGATGGCCGCCAGATCCCCGAGATAGGCCAGGTCGACCTGACCGTTGGCGAAGGCCTCGTTGATCACGGGCCCGGCGCCCTTGAAGAAATTCCACTGGATCTTGATGCCCTGGTCGGCAAAGGCCTTTTCAAAGATCTGTTGCTGGCGCAGCACATCCACCACCCCGCCACCGCTGTGCTGGGTGCCGGCGCTGAGGTCGGGCACGGCGATGCGGATTTCCTTGAGCTCGGCGGCCTGGGCCAGCAGCGGCAGGCAGCCCAGCAGTCCCGCCAGGGCCGGCGCGGCGAACAAGCTGATGACGCGTTTGAAGGGAAGGTTCATGGGTGCGGCTCCTGGTGACAAAGGCTGTGAGGAGCAGAAGGTAGGCACGGAATCGATCAACATTTAAATACTATAAATTCACATTTTAATAACCATATTGAATAAACCAGCTGTCACGGGCGTCCCCGGGGACATGCATGAAATGCATGAAAAATATTCTTCAAATGCATTGGATGCGTGTCGGCTAGAAGCCTTAAATGGCTTCTCTTATCGCTTAATAGAATTGATGAGAATTTTAATAGATCACAAACGCATATCACGTAGAAGCCGGCTTGCCGGCGACGAGGCCCGCCAACCCTGCATCGCCCGCAAGGGCTGATTCGCTGGCAAGCCAGCTCCTACGGCATCGACCAACGCCATGCAGTACCCGACGACGGAGGTCATCCATGGCCCGTGTTTCCCTGCTCAGCCTGCCCCTGGCGGCGCCGTCCGATGGACGCCCGGGCTGGACCGTAATCCATCAGCGCCTGTTGCCCTGGCTGCTGCCCCTGAGCCTGTTCGTCCTGTGGTGGCTGGCCAGCCGCAATCAATGGATGAGCGAGCAGATCCTGCCGGCCCCGGCCCTGGTCTGGAGCAGTGCTCTGGAGCTGGCCCACGGCGAGCTGTGGAGCCATCTGGCAATCAGCCTGCAACGGCTGTCCTGGGGCTTGTTGGCAGGCATCGCCGCCGGCGCCCTGCTGGGGGGGGCCCTGGGCTTCAGCCGGCGCCTGGAGCGTTTGCTGTTCCCGACCTTCGGCGCCCTGGCGCAGATCCCGACCCTGGCCTGGATTCCCTTGTTCATGGTGTTTTTCGGCATCGGCGAAGTGCTCAAGCTGGTGGTGCTGATCAAGGCCATCGTGGTCCCCGTGACCCTGCACACCCTGGTGGGCGTGCGTGATGCCCAGCCCAAACTGCGGGAAGCCGCCGCAGTGCTACGCCTGCCCCCGGCCTTGCTGATCCGCCGCCTGGTGCTGCCGGCCGCGCTGCCGGCGTTCATGGCCGGGGTACGCCTGGCCCTGGCCACCGGCTGGACCTCGTTGCTGGCGGTGGAACTGCTGGCCTCCAGCGAAGGCATCGGCTACTTGATGGTCTGGGCGCGGCAGCTGTTCATGCTGGATATCGTCTTCGTGTGCATCCTGGTGATCGGCGTGCTGGGGGTGTTCATGGACCGCGGCATCGGCTGGCTGGATCGCCAGCTGGTGCACTGGCCGCACCCGGCCACCGCTGCACTGCGCCGTGGCCCGCGCTATGCAGGCTGGCAGCGCCTGCAACCCTGGCTGCTGCCCCTGGCCTTGCTGGCCCTGTGGCAAGTGGCGAGCGATCGGCAGTGGGTCGATGCCAACATCCTGGTGAGCCCGCTGGCGGTCCTCGCCACCACCGTCGACGGTCTTCTGGACGGCAGCTTGCTGGGAGGCATGGGCCTGAGCCTGGGCCGCGCCCTCGGCGGCCTGGCCCTGGGTGGCGGACTGGGCTTGGCCTTTGGCTTGCTGCTGGGGCTGTCGCGCCTCAGTGAACGGCTGCTGGGCCCGACCCTGGCCGCCATTCGCCAGATCGCCATTTTCGCCTGGGTGCCGTTGCTCACCGCCTGGTTCGGCCTGGGGGAACTGGCCAAGTGGGTGTTCGTCGCCCTGGCTGCCTTCTTCCCGTTGTTCATTGCCACCCAGCGCAGCGTTGCCCAGCTTTCGCCACAACTGGCGGAGGCCGCCCAGGTGCTGCGCCTGAACCTCTGGCAGCGCTTGCGGCGCCTGGTGCTGCCCGGCGCGGCGCCGGGGATTTTCGCCGGCCTGCGCATCAGCCTGATCTACGCCTGGATGGGCACCATCGGCGCGGAATACTTCATGCCGTCCAACGGCGGCATCGGCAGCCAGATGATCAGCGCCCAGCAACTGCTGCGCATGGACCTGATCATGGCCGGCATGCTGCTGGTGGGCCTTACCGGGGCCCTGCTCAACCTGCTGGGCCAACAACTCGAAACCCGCGCCACCCGCTGGAGACACGCATGAACGCACCCCTGGTCAGCTTCAATCACGTGGGCAAGAGCTTCCCCGTCGCCGGTGGCGAGCTGGAGGCGATCCGCGAATTCAACCTGGACATCGCCGACGGCGAATTTGTCGCCATCGTCGGCTCCAGCGGCTGCGGCAAGTCCACCCTGCTGCGCCTGCTGATCGGCCTGGATACCGAGTTTCGCGGCGAGATCCGGGTCGATGGCCAGGCCGTCAGTGGCATCGGCAGCGAACGCGGCATCGTGTTCCAGGAGCACCGTTTGTTCCCCTGGCTGACCGTCGCCGAGAACATCGGCCTGGGCCTGGTCAACGAGCCCCTGAGCGCTGCCGAGCGCCAGCGGCGGATCGATGATTTCATCGAGCTGGTAGGGCTCAAGGACTTTACCCGGGCCTATCCCCATCAGCTCTCCGGCGGCATGGCGCAACGGGTGGCCATTGCCCGTGGGCTGGTGGCCAGCCCGCGCATTCTGCTGCTGGACGAACCTTTCGGCGCCCTCGATGCCCTGACCCGCCAGCAGATGCAGGACGAACTGCTGGCGATCCGCGAGCGGGCAAGAATCACCACGGTGCTGGTGACCCACGATGTCGAGGAAGCGATCTTCCTCGCCGACCGGGTGGTGGTGATGGCGCCGCGCCCGGGACGGATCAAGCGTGTGGTCCAGGTGGCGTTGGCGCACCCACGCCAACGCAGCAGTTTCGACTTCCACCAACTGCGTGAAGAACTGCTCCACGAACTCACCAGCGATGATCACTACCAGGCGCCGCAGCCGGTGCAGATCCGCGACCTGCCCTTGACCTTCATTGCTTGCTGAACAGGAGTGCCACGATGCCGCAACGTCCCAACTTTCTAGTGATCCTGGCCGACGACCTGGGCTTCTCCGACCTCGGTGCCTTTGGCGGCGAGATCGCCACGCCGAACCTCGATGCCCTGGCCTTCAACGGCCTGCGCCTGACCGATTTTCACACCGCCCCCACGTGCTCGCCGACCCGCTCCATGCTGCTCACCGGCACCGACCATCACATCGCCGGGATCGGCACCATGGCCGAAGCCCTGACCCCCGAACTGATCGGCAAGCCGGGCTACGAGGGTTACCTCAATGACCGCGTGGTGGCCCTGCCGGAGCTGCTGCGCGAAGCCGGCTACCAGACCCTGATGAGCGGCAAATGGCACCTGGGGCTGACCGCAGAGCGCGCGCCCCATGCCCGGGGTTTCGAGCGTTCGTTCTCGCTATTGCCAGGAGCGGCCAACCACTACGCCTTCGAGCCCACCTACGACGAACACACCCCCGGGCTGCTGAAATCCACTCCGGCGCTGTACATCGAGGACGACCGTTTCATCGATGAACTGCCGGCGGATTTCTATTCCTCCGATGCCTTCGGCGACAAGCTCTTGCAGTACCTCAAGGAGCGCGACCAGAGCCGGCCGTTCTTCGCCTATCTGCCGTTCTCGGCGCCCCACTGGCCGCTGCAGGCCCCCGAGGACATCGTCGCCAGATACCGTGGCCGCTATGACGCCGGCCCCGAGGTGCTACGCCTGGAACGCCTGGAAAGACTCAGGGCCCTGGGCCTGATCGATGCCGAGGTTGAGCCCCACCCACTGATCAATCTGAACACCGAGTGGGACGCCCTGAGCGATGAACAGCGGCAGGTTTCGGCACGGGCCATGGAGGTGTATGCGGCGATGGTCGAGCGCATGGACTGGAACATCGGCCGAGTGGTGGATTACCTGCGCCAGCAGGGGCAGCTGGACAACACCCTGATCCTGTTCATGTCCGATAACGGCGCCGAAGGCGCGCTGCTGGAGGCCTTCCCCAAGTTCGGCCCGGAGCTTTTGACCTACCTCAACCAGCACTACGACAACCGCCTGGAGAACATCGGCCGGGCCAACTCCTACGTCTGGTACGGCCCGGCCTGGGCTCAGGCCGCCACCGCGCCGTCACGGCTGTTCAAGGCCTTCACCACCCAAGGCGGGATTCGTGTGCCGGCGCTGCTGCACTACCCGCAGTTGCCGCTCAAGGGGCAGATCAGCCATGGCTTCGGCACGGTGATGGACATCGCCCCGACCCTGCTCGACCTGGCCGGCGTGCGCCACCCCGGCAAGCGCTGGCGCGGGCGCGATGTGGCGCCACTGCGGGGCAAGTCCTGGCTGGGTTTCCTCTCCGGCGAGACCGCCCGGGTGCATGACGAACACACGGTGACCGGCTGGGAACTGTTCGGCCGCCGGGCGATTCGCCAGGGCCAGTGGAAGGCGGTGTACATCCCCGGGCCGGTGGGCCCGGCGACCTGGCAGCTGTATGACCTGGGCCAGGACCCGGGGGAGATTCACGACCTGGCCCAGCGCCAACCGGAAAAACTGCGCACGCTGCTGGAGGAATGGCAGCGCTATGTGGATGAAACCGGGGTGATCCTCAGCGAATCGCCGTTCCAGCCGGATTGACCCTGTGGGAACCGGCTTGTCTATGAACCGGCACCTGGAGGAGCCCGCTTGTGGAGGAGCGGGCTGCGCCATGACGCAGGCCTCAGCCTCGGGTGATGGCGCAGGCCGGGGTTGTCGGCAGCTCCTTGACCACGACGTAATGCCCCGCCCGGTTTTTCTTGACCAGCAACGGCGAAGCGAACAAGTAGCTGCCGTGCAGGTTCTGGTCGACAAAACAGATGGTGATGCCCTGGCTCCCCCGCTCCATCACCCTGACGCTGTAGATCCAGCTTTGTTCTTCATCCACCGCGCTGTAGCTGCCCTCGGCGCCTGCATCCTTCTCGTAGACCCGATAGGGCGTCTGGCCCAGCGTGGTGCCGTCCGGGTAGTGCCTCGGCCTTAAGGAATTGCGAAAGCCGTTCACTTCCAGATGCTTCAAGATACTCAGCGCCAGCGCCTCGTCGCTGCCAGTTGCCACCGAGTCGGCCAGCGACAGGCTGCCCACACTCATCAAGGCACCGGCAATCAATAGCCTTACCGCACTGTTCATACCCTCTCCCTGTCGATGCCCATCCACGGGCACTGGTCTGTTCCCGGCGCCACGTTACCTTGGCTTAACGTTATCGATCCTTGGATATTTAACCAGAAGAGGGTATGCCCACTCAGGCCCGGGCCTTATGCGCCGTTTGCGGCGCCGCCTGCTCCTCACGGGTAAAACGGTTGGCCCGGGCAAAGGTGCCAAAATCATTGAAGCGCACCCCCATCTCGGCCATCACTTTGTGTGCCACCGATGCCGTCAGCTGGCGAATGTAGAAGGGTTCCTTGACCACGAAATGATGGATGCCGTGGGTGCTGCCGAAGTTGCAGCAGAAGGCCTGCAGCGGCCACATCCACCAGGGGTTGAGCACCTGGGTCTGCTGGATCACGTTGCCCGGTTCGATATCGCCGTAGTAGTGCATGTTGGAGCTGACGAAATGCAGGCAGAAGGTGCGCAGCACGTTGGGACCGATGATCACCACCACGGCGATATCGATGTAGTGCATCAGCGCCAAGGTGTCTTGTGACCACTGGATCGGGCTGCCGAGCAACGCGGCGACGCCATTGGCCCCGTGGAAGCCGATGAACACATACCAGGCGCCCCAATGCAGCAATGCCAGCGGCGCGTACACCGCCAGGGTACGGCTGAGGATGCCCAGCTTGCGCTTGGCCCCCGGCGCCCGCAGCAGGCGGATGAAAGCCGCCATCATGTTGTCCCCCACCATCAGCAGCCGGACGATGCCCCAGGGCTCGCCGTTGGTGATGGCGCGCTCCTCGATATCGGTTTCGCTGCCCGACACCTTGTGGTGATTCAGGTGCAGATGACGCCGCACCCAAGGGTTGATGGTGCTCGGCCGCGCCAGCCAGACCAGCGCCAGCATCAGGTTGTGGGGCAGGCGCTGCTTGCGGAAGTACATGCTGTGGATCAGGTCGTGTTCCAGCTCGTGGGTCAGCGAGGCGAAAAAGGCATTGAGCAGCAGGCAGGCCCAACCGGCCAGGTAACCGCCGACATAGAGCGCCGCTGCCCCCAGCATCCCGGACAGGGCAAATACCAGAACCCCAGCGCCCAGGGCGTCCTGATGCCGCAACACGGGGAAGCGCTGGCGCAATTCATCGCCCCGGGCCAAGACTACCTGGCGGATATGCGCGGCTCGCTGTTGTGCGTTCATCCGTTCGGGGCTTGCGCAAGTACCTTGCATGATTCCATCCTCTGATCAGTGATGTGTGCATCCTGCCCCGGGCCCCGGCTCCGGGCGCTAGCCGTAAACGCCAACCTGTTGACCGGACGCGCCAATCGCATGACCGAAGCCACTTCCCTTGCCAGCTGGACCCGCGCCTTGCGCAAGCAACTGGACGCCCTCGACCTCGACAGCGGCGCGCTGTGCCGCGAGGCCGGACTCGACCCGCAATTGATGGACGACCCCAACGCCCGCTACCCGCTGTCGGCCACCACCCGCCTGTGGCATCTCGCAGTCAAGGCCAGCGGCGATCCGGCCATTGGCCTGCGAGTCTCGCGTTTTGTCAGCCCCACCACCTTCCATGCCCTGGGCTACGCCCTGGTGGCCAGCGGCAGCCTGCGGGAAGTCTTCGAGCGCATCGTGCGTTATCACCAGGTGGTCAGCGACGCCCTGGAACTGGCCCTGACCCGGGAAGCGGACCGCTACCGGTTCTTCCTCAAGGTGCCGGAAGGCTCGCCGCAACCGGCCTTCGAGGCCATCGACGCCTTTGCCGCGATCTACGTGCGCACCTGCCGCAACCGCCTGGGTCGCGACTACGCGCCACTCGCCGTGCAACTGCGGCGCCCCGCCCCGGAGGACCCCAGCCAATGGCACAAGGTGTTTCGTTGCCCGGTGCAATTTGCCGCGGCCGACGACTGCCTGGAATTCGGCCTGCATGATTTCGACAGCCATCTGGACGACGCCAACCCGGAACTGGCCGAGCACAACGAAGCCGTGCTCAAGCGCACCCTGTTGCAACTGCGCCCCCTGACCTGGGAGCGCAAGGTCCGCGGAGTGATCGAAGCCCAATTGCCGGAAGGCGAACCCTCCGCGGAACGGGTGGCCCAGGCCCTGCACCTGAGTTTGCGCAGCCTGCAGCGGCACCTGGCAGATGAAGGCACGCGTTTCGACACCCTGCTCAATGAATGCCGGGAGAACCTCGCCCTGCTGCACCTGCGGGACCTGGAATGCTCCCTGAGCGAGATCAGCTACCTGCTGGGCTTTGCCGACGCCAGCAGCTTCAGTCGGGCATTCAAGCGCTGGACCGGAATGACCCCGGGGCAGTTCCGGGATGGGATGCGTTGAGCCCCTGCGCCGGCAGTCGAAGCGGCCGATGAAAACGTCCCCCACAAAAGTCGTCGCGAAACGCCCACCTGGCCTACACTAAAAAATGCATCAAATATGATGCATTAGAGAATTTTTATTAAAAAAGCACTGTATATGATGCGGAATAGCGCCCATGGAAAGCCTTGGACAACTGATCCGAACCCTGCGCAAAGAGCGAAAACTTTCGCAGCAAGCGTTGGCAGAGCAGTACGGCATGAGCCGCGCCACCATCTCGGGGATTGAAAACAACACCATTACGGAAATCGGCCTGCGCAAGGTCGAAGCCATTCTCAATGGTTTTGGCTACGAGCTCAGCGCCGTGCCCCGCCCTCGGCAACGCCCGACCCTGGACGGCCTGAAACAGGCGCATTTCCATGACTGAGGAACAGCGGCTGCACATCCGTGTGGCCAACACGATGGTGGGCACCCTCGGCCGTGGTCAGGCACAGGCGGATTCGGTGTTCACCTACAGTGCAAGCACCTCGCCCCGTGACGCGATCTCCCTGACCATGCCGCCACGCCTGGCGAGCTATGACTGGGACCGGGGCCTGCTACCGGTGTTCGATATGCACCTGCCGGAAGGCTCGCTGCGTGATGAACTACTGCGCCGTTTCAGCAAGGCGGTGCGGGGTTTCGATGATTTCGCCCTGCTATCGATCGTGGGGCCGCACCAACTGGGCCGGGTGGCCATCAGCACAGCACCATCACCCCAGGTCCCCCTGCCGGAAACCAGCCTGGAGGACCTGTTGGTGCATGACGGTGCCGAGGGCCTGTTCGAGGATCTATTGGCGACCTATGGCCAGTACTCAGGCGTTTCCGGGGTGCAGCCCAAAGTCCTGATCCGCGACAGCACCAACAGCGTCGAACGCCTGACCCATCGCGGCGCCACTCATTTGGTGAAGGCTTTTCGCGCGGATCAATACCCGCACCTGGCCGCCAACGAATTCTTCTGCATGCGTGCGGCGCTGCATGCCGGCCTGCAAGTACCGCAGATCGAGCTCAGCCAGAATGGCCAGTTCCTGGTGGTCAACCGTTTCGACCTGAACGCCCAGGGCTACCTGGGTTTCGAGGATTTCTGCGTGCTCAACGCCTGGCCGGCCAAGGCCAAGTACGACGGCTCCTACGAAGGCGCGGCGAAACAGATCAAGGCCTTTGTCTCACCCCCTCTACTGAACCAGGCCCTGGAGTCGTTCTTCAAGATCGTGGCGTTGTCGGCCGGACTGAGAAATGGCGATGCTCATCTGAAGAACTTCGGCGTGCTGTACCCCGACACGGATGTGGATGCACCCGTCAGTCTGGCCCCGGCCTTTGATCTGGTCACCACCTCGGTCTACATCAAGGCGGACAGCCTGGCGCTATTGCTGGGAGGCTCCAAGGCCTGGCCCAAACGCAAGGCGCTGCTGCGCTTCGCCCGCACGGCCTGCAACCTCAGCGAAGGTCGCAGCCATGAACTGTTGCAACAGGTCGAGCACGGCATGGCACAGGCGATGGGCGAGATGCAGGTCTATAGCGCTGCCCATCCCGCGTTCAAGGGCATGGCCGAGGCCATGAGCGCGGCCTGGAAAACCGGTGTGGTACGCAGTCTGAGGAGCTGATCCGATCACCGTTAAAGAACGGGGAAACCCAGTTCGAACACCGTTGCCCGGGCCTCACTGGTCACCCGCACCTGGCCGCCATGCAGCAGCATGATCGAGCGCACGATCGCCAAACCCAGGCCGCCGGAATCTCCCGGTTCGGCCCGGGACGGATCGACCCGGTAGAAGCGGTCGAACAACCGGGGCAGATGCTCAGGGGCAATCGCCGGGCCCTGGTTGTGTACCTGCAGCCAGCACCAGCCCGGTTCGTTGCGACGGCGCAGATGGATCACAGAATCCGCATCAGCATGCCGCACGGCATTGGCCAGCAGGTTGCCCAGGGCCCGTTGCAGCAGTTGCTGGTCGGCCCGCAGTTCACCGGAAAAGCCGTTCTCCAGGCGGATCTGTCGGTCATCGGCCAGGGCTTCGAAGTAGTCGCACAACTCGGCGCCAACCCCGGCCAGCGATAGCGGGCGCAGATCCAGCACCTGCTCGGCCTGTTCGGCACGGGCCAGGAACAACAGGTTCTGGGCCATGCGCGTGAGCCGTTCGAATTCTTCCATGTTCGAGGCCAGCACTTCCTGGTATTCCGCTGCGCTGCGGGGCTGGTTCAGGGCCAGGCCATTGCTGCCCAGCAGGTTGTGCAAGGGGGTACGGATCTCGTGAGCGAGGTCCGCGGAGAATTGTGACAGGCGCTGAAAGCTCTCTTCCAGGCGCGCCAGCATGGCATTCAGGGCCTGCACCGGCTCATGGAACTCGGCGGGGATGCCGGTGGTGTGCAAGCGTCGGTCAAGGCTGCGCAGGTCGATCTGGCGTACCGACTCGCTGAGCTGGCGCAGGGGTAGCAAACCGCGACGCAACAACAGCAGCCCCAGGGCAAACGCCAGCACCGCCCCCAGCCCCACGGCCAGGTACAAGCGCAGGCGGTAACTGGCGAGTATCTGCTCACGCTCGCTGAGGATCTTGCCGGCCACCACGGTCAGGGCCTCGCCCTTGGGACCGCTGGCCTGGCCCGCGATCAGGGCCACCGGGACCTCATCGGTGCCCGCCCAGAGGCTGACATCCCCGCGTTGCGGACGCAGCTCCTGGGCAATCGGCCTCAACTCGGGCAAGTGCTGTTGTCGGGGATTGATGCCGATCACTGTCGAGCCATCGGCCCGCAGCACCAGCAACAGGCTCTGCTGATTGCCCAGCATGTTCTGGTACAGCCGCGGCCGGGCTTGCAGGGCATCGAGGCTGTCACTGTCCTGGAGCAAGGCGCGTACCTGTTCCAGACGGCCCATCAGGGCGAGATCGTCACGGTAGGCGATCTCCCCGGCCAGGGAGCGGTAGAGAAACACCCCGATGCCACTGAGCACCAGGGCGCAGACGGCGGCAAACGACAGGGCCAACCGCCAGGCAATGGAACTAGAGCGCTGCATCCGGGGCTTCCAGCTGGTAACCGACGCCACGCACGGTGTGGATCAGCTTGGGCATGTAGGGATCGTCGACCTTGGCCCGCAGGCGCCGCACCGCAACTTCCACCATGTTGGTGTCGCTGTCGAAATTCAGGTTCCACACCTGGGAAGCGATCAGGGTCCGCGACAGCACTTCACCCTGGCGGCTGGCCAACAGGTGCAGCAGGGCGAATTCCTTGTTGGTCAGGGCGATGCGCTGGCCGCCGCGACTGACGCGACGGCGCAGCACGTCGATCTCCAGGTCAGCGATGCTGAAGGATTCGGCTTCACGCAGCGGTCCGCGGCGCAGCAGGGTGCGGACCCGAGCCAGCAGCTCGGCAAAGGCGAAGGGCTTGAGCAGGTAGTCGTCGGCGCCCAGCTCCAGGCCACGGACCCGGTCTTCGATGGCGTCCTTGGCAGTGAGGAACAGCACCGGGGTGGCGCCGCGCTGGCGGATCAACTGCAGCAACTGCCAACCGTTGAGGCCGGGGAGCATCACGTCGAGGATGATCAGGTCGTATTCCTGCTGCTCGATGAAATAGCGCCCGTCCAGGCCGTTCAGGGCCACGTCCACGGCGAATCCGGACTCTCCGAGCCCCTTGGCAAGGAAATTCGCGGTTTTGGCTTCGTCTTCAACTACCAGCAAACGCATGGTGCACCTCGGGAATGATCGGCACAGGCTAGGCGCCTGTGGCGCGCTTGCCCATTACAAACTTGTAATCCAACTGACGAGGTTCTGACGAGGACGGCTGGCTAAGGTGGCGGCCTGTCTTTACGGAGCCTTCCCATGATCTGCAAAACCCTTGTTCTAAGTCTTGGTCTGGGCCTTGGTCTGGGCCTTGCCGGCAACGCCCTGGCCGCCCTGGAACTGCCCCGTCACACCGAGCTGGACCTGGCCACCGCCCGTCAGTTGGCAGACGCCAGTCTGGCCCAGTGCACGGCCGTGGTGTCGGTCCTGGACCGAGGCGGCAACCTGCTGGTGACCTTGCGCAGCGATGGCGTAGGCCCGCACAACACCGTCGCCAGCCAGCGCAAGGCCTATACCGCGCTGTCCACCAAGACCCCGAGCCGGCTGTTCGCCGAACGGGCGCGCAATAACCCCGACGCGGCCAATCTCAATACCTTGCCGGAGCTGTTGTTGCTCGGTGGCGGCATTCCGTTGTTCGCCGGCCAGGAGCTGGTGGGCGCGATAGGGATTGCCGGTGCCGGGGGGGCCGCGCAGGACGAGGAATGTGCGCTCAAGGCGGCGCAGAAAGTCGGTTTGCGTGCCGCACTGTGAGGCGCGCCGGATTGTTGTTTTTTTGATCAATGCACTGAGGAGTCTTTCATGAACTTTTTGCGTAATGGCCTGGCCGCTGTCGGCCTCTGCGGTCTGTCGAGCCTGGCCTTGGCGGCGGGCAATCCCTTGAGCGTGCACGTGCTCAACCTGGAGAACGGTTTGCCCTCGCCGGGGGTCAAGGTGACTCTGGAGCAGCATGTGGGCCAGGACTGGAAAGCCTTGTCCAGCGGTGTGACCAACGAGCAGGGGCGGATCAGCGAGCTGTTTCCCGCGGGCCAGGCCCTGACTGCTGGCGAATATCGGGTGGTGTTCAAGACCGGTGAATACTTCAAGCAGGCCAAGCGCGAGACCTTCTTTCCGGAAATTCCGGTGATCTTCGAGGTCAAGCAGACCGAGCAGCATTACCACATTCCGTTGTTGCTCAGCCCGTATGGATTCTCGACCTATCGTGGTTCGTAGGAGCTGACTGCCGGCGAAGGCGGTCTTGAGGGCCTCTTCGCTGGCAAGCCAGCTCCTACGGTAGGCAGAGACATCGCGGGGGATTTTGTAGGAGCCGGCTTGCCGGCGAAGGCGGTCTTGAGGGCCCCTTCGCTGGCAAGCCCGCGCCTACGGGGGGCCAGCGAGGGCGCGCAGGCGGTCGGTGTCGAGGATTTCGATCTCGCCATAACTCAGGCGCAGGATGCCCTGGTTCTGCAGGTCCTTGAGGATCTGGTTGGTGGTCTGGCGCGAGAGCGAAAGCATCAGCGCCAGTTGCTCCTGGGGCAGTTGCAGCAGGTTGCGGCGCTGGGCCACTTCGCCATAGCCGGCAGCGATCGCCAGCAGGCGACTGGCCACACGGGCCGGCGCCGGCATCAGGCTCAGCTGTTCCAGGTTGATGAAGGCCAGGCGCAGTTTGTGGCTCATCAACAGGGCAAACTGGCGCCAGTACTGCGGCTGTTGCTCCAGCAGTTGCAACAAGGTCGACTGCGGCACCTGAAGCAAGGTGCAAGCACCCTCGGCATAGGCATCGTGGGTGCGCGGCTGGCCGTCGAACAGGCAGATCTCGCCAAACCAGTGGGGCGCTTGCATCAGGCTGAGCAAGGCTTCCTTGCCCTGTTCGCTGACCGCTCCCACCCGTACCGTCCCTTCCAGCACCGCGTACAAACCGCAAGGCGGATCACCCCGCAGGAACAGGCATTGCCCCGGCGCCAAGCGGCGCAGGCGGGCACCGGCGAGCAAACTATTCTGTAAGGAATCCGGCAGGTGGCTGAACCACTGGCCGGTCATCAGGCATTCACGCCACTGCTGCATGTCCATGAACAGGTCTTTTCCTCAAGGCATCGGCGTGATTGTCGCCTAGCTGACAGTGCCGTGATCGGTGGCCGGGCATGATCCAGCCACCCTAACGGAGGAACAACAATGAAAAGCCTCGTTGATCATCTCAGTCAATACGCCGCCTACCACCGCGACCCGCGCAATATCGCCAGCCACTTTATCGGCATTCCCATGATCGTGGTGGCAGTGGCGGTGCTGCTGTCCCGGCCCACCTGGCCACTGGCGGGGATGGTGGTGTCGCCGGCCGTGCTGCTGGCCCTGGCCTCGGCCGTGTTCTACCTGCGCCTGGAGTTGCGCCTGGGGGTGTTGATGAGTGTGCTGATGGGCCTGTCGGTCTGGGCCGGGCAGGCGCTTGCAGCGCAAAGCACCGGACTCTGGTTGAGCAGCGGCCTGGGCCTGTTCGTGATCGGCTGGGTGATCCAGTTCATCGGCCATTACTACGAGGGTCGCAAGCCGGCCTTTGTCGATGATCTGTCGGGCCTGATCGTCGGCCCACTGTTCGTGGTGGCCGAACTGGCGTTCCTGCTGGGGCTGCGCCATGACTTGAAACAGGCCATCGAGCAGCGTTCGGGTCCCGTGGCCCTGCGCCAGAAAAAAGCCATGATCTGAAGTCCCCGGCCGGGCGTGCCGACTGCACGCCCGGCCAGGACGGGTCACAAACCGCCAAACTCCACTCGCACCGTCAGTGCGCCCTGGTTGTCCTGCAGGCCGACACCGTAACGTCCGTCCAGGTCGTCATTGATGCACAGCTGCAACTCTCCGCGCTGGCCCGCCGGAATCTGCGCCAGATCGCCGATCAGAAAGGGCGTGCCTGCGCTCCCGACGCGGCCGATCAGTGCCCCCTCACTGGCCCCCGGCAAGGTATAGCCGGACTTGGCGATGTAGGCCGGATTACCCTGGCCGTCCACCATGCCCCCCGCCGGACTGGCGGACCAGTGCCCACTGACGTAGCGCACCCGCTGCGCACTGATCCCATTGAGTTGCACCCCGGTGCCTTGCCAAGGCTGATTGGCCTGGACCGTCAGCGTACTGGCCTTGAGCTCGTTGGCGAGCACGTCGGCGGCCTGGAACGACAGCGCGGCGATGGTCAGGCTCGGATTGGACGTGCCGCTGCTGGGAAATACCCCGTCTCCCACCAGGAACAGATTGGGGTGGTCCCAACTGCGCTGATGCTTGTCCACCACCGAATACTTGCGGTCGGTGCCCATGCGATAAGTGCCCATCAGGTGCCCGGCCCCCTGGAAGCTGTAGGGCTCTTCATCGTAGATGAAGAACCCGGGGTTCTTCTCCCGTGTCGGTTTGAGATCAGTGAGTTCGGTAGCCCCCAGCAGCTCGGTGATGATGTAGGTGGCGGCCTGCCGGGCCTGCTTGAAACCCTCCTTGGTGTAGTCCGACAGGTCGTAGTGAATCTCCGGACGGGGGATACCCAGGCGATCCTTGTACTCGGTGGAAGGCAGGATGTAGCAGTCGGCGTGATCCGGATCCTTCTCCACCTGTTCCACCAGGAAGGCAATGCGGAACTGGCGGATCAGGCGGTCGTTGAGGGCACGGATCAGGTCCGCTCCAAACAACGCCTGGGGATCATGCTTGTCCCCCGGCAACGGGTTGGTGTGGCTGTTGTTCTGGCCATCGATCAGGTCGCACACCGTGGTGTAGGGATCGCCGATCGGCCAGTTCAGGCCCTCGTTGCCAATCTCAATGCGCCAGGCCGCCCGGCGGCTGCGAAAGGCCCCATCGCGCAGGCTCTCGATGCCCGCCGTGGACACCGGCCCACGATAAGGGAACACCGTCTGCCCCGGCGGCATCAGCCCCCAAGCCAGGTAGATCGGGTGGTCCGACAGGCTGCGCCCGACCTGGCCACTGCTGTTGGCCACGCCATTGGGTGCCTCGGGACAGGCTGAGTTGAGCAACAGCTTGGGGGTCTCGATGGCGTGGGCGGCGATCACATAGTGCTGCCCGAGGGCCACGCCATTGGCGGTGGGCGGGCCGTCCCCCAGCTGGTACTGGATGAACTCGATACCGCTGATGCTGGACTTGCCATCGACCCGGACCTTGCTCGCCACGCTCTTGTACAGCACCCGAACATTGCCGGTCTCCAAGGCCTTGTTCAGGGTCACCGTGGCGTCGTACTTGGCCTGGATCGGGCAGATCGGCGTGCAGTTGGTATTGCCCGCACAGACCCGGCGCCCGGCGTAGGGCTCGGAGTTGCGCCCGGCCGGCGTCGGGCTCACCAGCAGCGGCATGCCGGCGAACGAATGGCCCTTGAGCGCCTTGACGAAACGCTCGTCCACCAGGGACAGAGGAATGCTGTGCATGGGGAATTGGTAGTCCTCGGGAAAGGTCATGCCCAGGTAGTCCTGGTCACCCACATCCGCCGCCACGCCGATCTCCGCCTCGGCGCGGCAGTAGGCGCTTTGCAGATCCTGATAGCCGATGGGCCAGTCGACCCCGACGCCGTACAGCGACTTGAGGCGAAAGTCATTGGGCAGCATGCGCAGGCAGGTGGCGACCCAGTGCCAGGTGGTGCCGCCGCCCACACGCTCATAGGTGCTGGTGAAGGCCAGCGGGCCTTTCTGCACCAGGTAACTGGTCTGTGGGTTCTGCCAGCCGTTGATCAGGTCGGCAATGGTCGGCCGTGGCGCATTCTGCTGGGCCGGCTGCAGTTCCGGATAAAGCTGCGGCTGCAGGTTGCTGGCCGGAGGGTAGGGCGACTCCGGGGTCTTCAGGGTGGCGTTGTAGAAGCGCTCCATGTATTGCGTGCGATTGGCCGGAATGCTCGGCCCGGACTCCAGCACCAGGACCTTGATCCCGGCCAGACCCAGTTGATAGGCGATGATGCTGCCGGCCAGGCCGGCGCCGACTATCACCACATCCGCTTGTTCTGTGCTCATGACGAAGCTCCTTGCTGCCCCTTGGCGGGCACACCGGTAAAGGCCTCCAGGCTCGGCGGCGTCTCGTTCCAGTAGCCGAAATGAAACTGGCTGTAGCCCATGGGATGGGCCTGGGCGGCCTTCCAGGCCCAGCTTTGCTGGTACGCCAGGTCGGACACGACCCACTGTTGCCCGGCCTTGAAGCTGCTGGCGTCATAAGGCTGGTACCAGACCCCCAGCAGCCACATTTTCATGATCGAACGACAGGCCTTGGCCGCAGGTGTGGCCGCCGGCTGGCCGTTGCTCATCAGCAACGCCCGGGCGATCTGTTCCGGGCTCTGCTGGTCGGCCACCAGGCCGGCGTATTGGCTCAGCAGGTCATTGAGTTGGGCCTCGGTCATCTTCGGGCGGATATAGGCCAGAAACTGGCTGGGCAGGTCGATGGGGTCGATCGACGGCGCCAGCAAGGCCGTGCCGATCCCCAGCAACGCCGAGGACAGGCCGACAAAGTTCTCACGCTCGGTGCTCATGGTTTGCTCCCTGCGGCGCCAGTGGATTGGGCACGCTCCAGCAGATAGGTGAAGTCGGCGAAAGTGGTGCGGGGGTTCTGGGTGACCCGGGTCGTCGCGTTGTTGTGGCAGTCCATGCAACTGGAGGACGCCTGGGGCACCGTGCCCTGGATAAAGGTTTCCAGGGTGGCGTTGGCGAGGAAGGTCGGGGCCGGGCTGCCCAGGGGATTGGTCGGCGACGGCGTCTCGCAGTCGGGGGCCGGATCGGCGGGCCATTGAGTGTCGATCATCTGGTAGTTGGCCCAGACACTCTGAGGATTGGCCGTGCGCAGCAGCGCCTGGTAGGTGCTGTTCAGCGCCTTGGCGGCCTCGGTCAGCGGGATGTCGCGGACGATCTGCGACGGCGTGGCCTTGACCGCCGGGTTCCAGGGCCGGGGCGGCGGCTCGTTGACCTTGGCCGGGCTGGCAGCGTTGTAGAACAGGTACGGACCTTTGCGCTGCTCCGGTGGGGTGGTTTTTTCCGGCACGTTGTCCACGTGTTCGAAGGTCGACCAGACCCACTGCGGCGCCAGCGCGGTCTTGTGCACGATGTGCAGGCCCACCAGTCCTACCGACTCGGCCTTGCACGACTCTTCCACGATGGGCCCATGGGTCGGATCGCTGTTGCCGGGGGTATAGACCAGGGCGTCCACCGTATGGAAGCGGCTGCGCTGGTCGTTGCCGTCCAGCACCTTCCACGAGGCCTTGACCATGATTGCGCCGAGCTTCTGGTGGGGACTGGAGCTGCAACTGAAGGCCACGCGGTTGTTCGGACTGGCGGCGAAATACGCCTGCTGGCCCTGGACGCTGTACAGGCCCTTGTCGACGATATCGTTGAACATCGGCCGGTTGACCACGATTTCGTTGCGGGTGTAGGTGCCGCTCTGGTCCACCAACGGGCCGCTCTGGAACGGCTGGATGAATTCGTCGAGGACACCCGCGACCTTGCCCATCTGTTGCAGCAGGCGCCCGGACTTGAGCCCTTCACAGGGCTTGGGAAGGATCGCCGGGGCATCCCAGGCCAAGGGCTTCTCGCCCTTGGCCCGGAAGATCTGATAGCTCTCTTTCCAGCCTTCCCAGACGGTGGGGCCGTCCTCCTTGCCGATGGGGCCAGTGCCGGGACTGCCGTCTTCCTGGGCCGGCCAGTTGAGGGCGATGAAGGTCTGCCAGGACAGCACGTCAAAATCCCGCTGCAGGCTTTCCAGGGTCGGTGCGGGAGGGGCGGTCACTGCGACGTCGTAGGGTATGCGCGAGGACAGGTCAGGTGGCGCGAGCGCCAGGGCCAAAGGGCTGAGCAGTGCACCGCATAGTGCACAACCGAACCTCGGACCGGGCCGATAGACTTCCTTTTTCATGCTTGTCTCCTTGGCATCAGGCTGGCCAGGAGACAGAACGCCGGTCCTTCATGGACTCTTCAATTGCGCCCTCCTGGCACCATTTCCAGCGTAGATAAGGAATGTTGCGGCCAGGGGACGGGCCATAGATCGAATCGAGCTAGCAGCAATAGCCGAACGCCATCACCCGCCGTCGATACGCGACACACTCTCCGTAGGAGCCGGCTTGCCGGCGAAGAGGCCCCCAAGCCGGCTGCAAACCTGGCGGACGCTTTCGCTGGCAAGCCAGCCCCCTGCGAGACGTGGGGCTCGCAGGAGGTGCCGGCTGGAGTCAGAGGCTGGAGTGTTTCTGCCAGACCTTGGGCTTGAAGAACAGGGTCTCGCCACGGGCCAGGCCGATCAGGCTGTCGTGGTCTTTCACCACTTCGGCTTCGATCAGTTCGCTCTGGCCTTCGACCTTGAGGGTGACCCGGGTGGTGGCGCCCAGGGGACGGATGTCGCGCACTTCGGCGGCGTGGTGGTCTTCCAGTTCCGAACGCGACAGCGACACTTCGTGGGGACGGAACAGCACGTGGTTGTCCTCCCCCAGGTGCAGGCGGTTGGAGTCACCGAGGAAGTGGTAGACGAAGTCGCTGGCCGGGTTCTCGTAGACCTCCCCCGGGGAGCCGATCTGTTCGATCACGCCCTTGTTCATCACCACGATGCGGTCCGCCACCTCCATGGCTTCTTCCTGGTCGTGGGTGACAAACACCGAAGTCAGGTTGATGTCTTCGTGCAGCCGCGCCAGCCAGCGTCGCAGCTCCTTGCGCACCTTGGCGTCGAGGGCGCCGAAGGGTTCGTCCAGCAGCAGCACCTTGGGTTCCACCGCCAGGGCGCGGGCCAGGGCGATACGCTGGCGCTGGCCGCCGGACAGTTGCTCCGGGTAGCGATCGGAAAGCCAGTCCAGTTGCACCATGTTCAGCAACTCATGGACCTTCTCGGCGATCTTGCTCTCGCTGGGACGCTGGTTCTTGGGCTTCATGCGCAAGCCGAAGGCAACGTTGTCGAACACGCTCATGTGGCGGAACAGGGCGTAGTGCTGGAACACGAAACCGACGTTGCGATCACGCACGTCGTGGCCGGAAACGTCCTCACCGTGGAAGACGATGCTGCCGTCGTCCGGGGTTTCCAGGCCGGCGATGATCCGCAGCAGGGTGGTCTTGCCGCAGCCGGACGGGCCGAGCAACGCCACCAGCTCGCCGCTGTGGATATCCAGGTTGATGCTGTTCAGCGCCTTGAAGGCGTTGAAGTTCTTGCTGACGTTACGGACTTCGATCGACATGACTTATTCCTCCGCGGCGCTGGCGCGCAGGCGGTTGATTCGGGATTCGCTCCACTGCTTGAGCAGCAGGATGAACAGCGCAAGGATCAGCAACAGGCTGGCGACGGCGAAGGCGGCCACGTGGTTGTACTCGTTGTAGAGGATTTCCACGTGCAGCGGCAGGGTGTTGGTGACCCCACGGATGTGCCCGGACACCACCGATACCGCACCGAATTCGCCCATGGCCCGGGCGGTACAGAGCACCACGCCGTAGATCAGGCCCCATTTGATATTGGGCACGGTGACGTGCCAGAACATCTGCCAGCCATTGGCCCCCAGCAACCTGGCGGCTTCCTCTTCCTGGGTGCCCTGCTCCTGCATCAGCGGGATCAGCTCACGGGCGACGAAGGGCACGGTGACGAAGATGGTGGCCAGGACGATACCGGGCAAGGCGAAGACGATCTGGATGTCGTGATCCGAAAGCCACGGGCCGAACAGGCCCTGGGCGCCGAACATCAGCACATAGACCAGGCCGGCGATCACCGGCGACACCGAGAACGGCAGGTCGATCAGGGTCACCAGAATACTCTTGCCACGGAACGAGTACTTGCTCACGCACCAGGCGGCACTGACCCCGAACACCAGGTTCAAGGGCACCGAAATCAGTACCGCGATCACCGTGAGCTTCAACGCCGACAAAGCATCGGGTTCGAAGATCGCTTCAAAGAACGCACCGATGCCCAGCTTCAAGCCCTGGGACACCACGATGAACAACGGCAACAGCAGGAACAGGGCGAAAATCAGCCAGCCCAGACCAATCAGCACCCGTCGCGAGGTGGCACTGCCACGGCGGGCGGCGTTGGCGGAGGACGCTGCAGAAATAGACGATTGGGACATGTTCGCGCCTCCTTAGGGTCGTTCGATGCGCCGCTGCAGCAGGTTGATCAGCAGCAACAGGACAAAGGAAACCACCAGCATCAGCACGCCGATGGAAGTGGCGCCGGTGTAATCGTACTGGTCGAGCTTGACCATGATCAGCAGTGGCAGGATTTCGGTCTTCATCGGCATGTTGCCGGCGATGAAGATCACCGAGCCGTACTCGCCGACGCCCCGGGCGAAGGCCAGAGCAAAGCCGGTGAGCCAGGCCGGCAGCAGGGCCGGCACCAGGATATGGCGAAACACCTGCCAGGGCTTGGCCCCAAGGCAGGCGGCGGCCTCTTCCACTTCACGGGGAATGTCCGCCAGCACCGGCTGCACCGTGCGCACCACGAATGGCAGGGTGACGAAGGTCAGTGCCAGGGTGATGCCCAGAGGCGTGTAGGCAATCTTGAAACCCAGGTCGGTAGCGAACTGTCCCACCAGGCCGGTGGGCGCGTAGAGCGCAGTCAGGGCGATGCCCGCCACGGCAGTGGGCAGGGCGAATGGCAGGTCGATCATGGCATCGATGATCTTGCGCCCGGGGAAGGTGTAACGCACCAGGACCCAGGCCAGCAGGGTACCGATGATGCCGTTGATGATGGCCGCATACAGCGCGGTACCGAAGCTCAGCTTGAGCGCGGCGAGCACCCGTGGCGCCGAAATGATCGCCCAGAACTGTTCCCAGGTGAGTTGCGCGGCATGTACGAACATCGCCGCCAGGGGGATGAGCACAATCAGGCTGAGGTACACCAAGGTGTAGCCCAGCGTCAGCCCGAAGCCGGGTATGACGGGGGAGATACGACGCGACATAAGAGTCCTTGGTTAGCGGAACCGATACGCAAAACCCGCAACTGAATGCGGGCTCTACCTTGTAGGAGCCGGCTTGCCGGCGAAAGGGCCTGCAAGTCGTGCATTGCCCTTCAGGACGCCTTCGCTGGCAAGCCAGCTCCTACGGAGGGTCGGGTTTACTGGGCCGTGTAGATCTGGTCGAAGACACCACCGTCATTGAAGAATTTCGGTTGGGCAGTTTTCCAGCCGCCGAAGTCCTTGTCGATAGTCACCAGGTCCAGTTTGGGGAACTGCTGGGCATATTTGGCGGCTACGTCCTTGTCCCGGGGACGGTAGAAGTTCTTCGCGGCGATTTCCTGGCCGGCCGGGCTGTACAGGTGCTTGAGGTAGGCCTCGGCGATCTCGGTGTTGCCTTTCTTCTCGGCGTTCTTGTCCACCACCGCCACCGGCGGCTCGGCAAGGATCGACAGCGAAGGCACGACGATGTCGAACTTGTCGGCGCCGCCGTCTTCCTTGAGGGCCAGGAAGGCTTCGTTTTCCCAGGCCAGCAGCACATCGCCCTGACCGTTGTTGACGAAGGTGATGGTCGAGCCGCGAGCACCGGTATCCAGCACAGGCACGTGCTTGAACAGCTCCTTCACGTATTCCTGAGCCTTGGCTTCGCTGCCACCGGCTTTCAGGCCGTAGGCCCAGGCGGCAAGAAAGTTCCAGCGGGCGCCGCCGGAGGTTTTCGGGTTCGGGGTGATCACCGAGACGTCTTTCTTGATCAGGTCGCCCCAGTCCTTGATGCCTTTGGGATTGCCCTTGCGCACCAGGAACACGATGGTCGAGGTGTAGGGGGTGCTGGCGTCGGGCAGGCGTTTCTGCCAGTCCGCCGGCAGGGTCTTGCCGAGCTTGGCGATTTCATCGATGTCACCGGCCAGGGCCAGGGTCACCACGTCGGCGCGCAGGCCGTCGATCACCGCCCGGCCCTGTTTGCCGGAACCACCGTGGGATTGCTGGATCTTCACGTTGTCGCCGGGATGCTCTTTCTTCCAGAAGCTGGTGAACTCGGCATTGTAGTCCTGGTACAGCTCGCGGGTCGGGTCGTAGGACACGTTGAGCAGTTCGTAATCCTTGGCAACGGCGGAACCGGCAAAAACGGCACTGGCGAGGGCGGCCAGGGCATAACGGCGAATCGACGACATGATGGAGCTCCCGAAATTTTTTAATGTGCTGGCATTTTTCTTATGGCGAATCAGTCCCGCATTCGCGGGCGAACGCTGGGGTTCAGGCTGGGGGTCATGGATGACGCCCTCCGGTTATCCAGTCGGGCCTCTCGATCACGAGAGGGTGATGCGGCGTTCAGCTGGGTTTGTTGCCGGGCTGCTGCAGACGGAATTTTTCCTTGCGTTCGATCTGCACGACCTGGGCGTTGTGCACGGTGATTTCCACCGCACCGAAACGCAGGTCGCGCAGGGCGCTTTGAATTTCCCGCAAGATGGTTGCTTCGTCCTGGCCGTCAACGCTACGTAGAGATGCGCTCATGGTGCTGCTCCTGAGTGAGATGTGCCTGGCAGTGGCGGCACTGCTTGCGGCGTGGGAGCAATAGTAGATAGGCGCGGATATTCTTAAAAATACTATTTAAGAATGTTTATATAACCAGAAGAAATTATTTGGCGGGACACGGGCTTACGCCGCAAGAGCCCCCTGCAACCGTCGCCGCAACGGCTACAGGGGCGGCCATCAGCGGATCTGCGGAGCGTTGCTCCAGACTAGTTGTTCAGCGGGCACCGGCCTTCCGAACCAGTAGCCCTGGCCCAGATCGCAGCCATGTTCGAGCAGGAACCGCGCCTGCTCCGCTTGCTCGATACCCTCGGCGTGAACCTGCATGCCCATGCTCTGGGCCAGGGCGATGATCACCCGGGAGATCGCCGCATCGTCTTCATCGAACGGCAGGCCGGCGACAAAACCCTGGTCGATCTTGAGTTTCTGCACCGGCAGGCGCTTGAGCCGCAGCAAGGAGGAATAGCCCGTACCGAAGTCGTCGATAGCCAGGCGAATGCCCAGTTCACGCAGGCGGTGCATCTGCTCCAGTGCCACTTCGGGATCGTCCATGACCGCACTCTCGGTGACCTCCAGTTCCAGGTAGGCCGGATCCAGGCCCGTGTCGTGCAGCACCTGGGCCACCTGCTGGTACAGCTCGCTGCGAGCGAACAGACGAGTCGAGACATTCACTGCAACAAACGACAGCACCACGCCCTCGGCCTGCCACTGGCACATCTGCCGACACGCCTGCTGCATGACCCAGGCGTCGATCTCGCCAATCATCCCGGTGCGCTCGGCAATCGGTATGAATTCCGCCGGCGACACCAGGCCGCGTTCGGGATGTTCCCAGCGCACCAGGGCCTCGACGCCGATCAGGCGGCTGCTCTTGAGATCGTGCACGGGCTGGTAGTAAACCCGCAGCTCCTGCTGCTCCAGGGCCCGGCGCAGTTCGAAGGCAATCTCCACCCGTTGCTGGGCATGGGCGGTGAGTTCTTCGGTGTACAGGGCATAACCGTTGCGCCCGGCACTCTTGGCCTTGAACAGCGCCGCGTCGGCGTTGCGCAGCAACTGACTGGCGCTCAGGGCATCACTGGGGAACAGGCTGATGCCGATGCTGGCGTTGATCACCACCTGCTGTTCACCCAGCTGGAAGGGCTCCTTGAGGCCGTCGATGATGCGCTGGGCCAGGGCCGCGGCCTGCACCAGTTGCGGGCAGCTTTCCGCCAGCACTGCGAACTCGTCGCCCCCCAGGCGCGCCAGGGTCATGCCCGGGCCGAACATGGCCCCCAGGCGCCCGGCCACGGCCTTGAGCAACTGGTCGCCGACGTTGTGGCCGAGGCTGTCGTTGATCATCTTGAAATGATCCAGGTCGATCATCAGCATGGCGCAGCCGCGCTTGTGGATCTGCGCCGACGCCAGGGCCTGTTCGGCGCGATCGGTGAACAGCAGGCGGTTGGGCAGGTCGGTCAAGGGGTCGTGGTGGGCCAGGTGGGCCAGTTCGTGCTCGGAATCCTTGATGGCACTGATGTCGGAGAACACCGCGACATAGTGGGTGAGCTCGCCTTGCTCGTCGCGGATCGCGCGAATGCTCTGCCATTGCGGGTAGATCTCACCGCTCTTGCGCCGATTCCAGATTTCGCCACTCCATTCGCCGGTTTTCTGCAGCGAGTCGAACATCGCCTTGTAGAAGTCCGGCGAATGGTGACCGGACTTGAACAGGCTCGGCTGGCGACCCAGCACTTCTTCGCGCTGATAGCCGGTGATCTCGATGAAGGCCCGATTGACGTGGACGATCTGGCCTTGGGTATCGCTCACCAGCACGCCCTCGCGGGTGCAGTCGAATACCGCTGCGGCCTGACGCAGGCGTTCGCGGTCCTTCTGCTGATGGCGCAGCCAGCGGTCGGCTCCCAGCACCCGCAGCAAACGCGCCCGGGCAAAGAAGATCAGCACCGCGCTGACCACCGCCCAGACGTAACCACTGATCATCTGCCAGTGGGCCTGGTCAGCGAATTCATCGAAGAAACTGCTCAATAAATAACCACTGAACTGCAGCCACACCAATGACAGCAGCAGGTAAAGCAGCGCGGCACGCAAACCATTGCGATAAGAAACCGACATAAGCCCGTCTATTTCCACACGAAAAGTTTGGGATTATAGAGGAAGAAACATTCCGCCACTCTTATCTGAAAGGGCGACTGGTTTTCTCAGTGAGCTTAGTGATAATGCCTGAGCTGTTTTTTTCTTTATCGAGGGCCTTATCGCCTATGTGGTATGAAGGTTTACTTGGCTTGTCCGCCTGGCAACTGGTGGCAGTCACCCTGTTGATGACTCACGTGACCATCGTTGCGGTCACGATCTATCTGCATCGCTATTCCGCGCACCGTTCCCTGGAACTCAACGCCGGCCTGAAACACTTCTTCCGCTTCTGGCTGTGGCTGACCACGGCGCAGAACACTCGCGAGTGGACCGCCATCCACCGCAAGCACCACGCCAAGTGCGAGACCGTCGACGACCCCCACAGCCCGGTGATCAAAGGCCTGTCCACGGTGCTGCGCAAGGGCGCGGAGCTGTATCGCGAAGAAGCCAAGAACCCGGAAACCCTGCGTATCTACGGCAAGAACTGCCCGGAAGACTGGATCGAACGCAACCTGTACAGCCGCTACAAGCTGGGCGGTATCGCGCTGATGGCGGTCATCGATCTGCTGCTGTTCGGCACCATCGGCATCACCATCTGGGCGATTCAGATGATGTGGATTCCGTTCTGGGCCGCCGGCGTGATCAACGGCCTGGGCCACGCCGTCGGCTACCGCAACTTCGAATGCCGCGACGCCGCCACCAACCTGGTGCCCTGGGGCATCATCGTCGGCGGCGAAGAACTGCATAACAACCATCACACCTATCCCAACTCGGCCAAGCTCTCGGTGAAGAAGTGGGAGTTCGACATGGGCTGGGCCTGGATCAAGCTGTTCAGCCTGCTGGGGCTGGCCAAGGTCCAGCGCGTAGCCCCCATCGCCCACCGGGTCGAAGGCAAGGGGCACCTGGACATGGACACCGCCATGGCCATCCTCAACAACCGGTTCCAGATCATGGCCCAGTACCGCAAGCTGGTGATCGGCCCGCTGGTGAAGCAGGAGCTGGCCAAGGTCGATCACTCGGTACGCCACCAGTTCCACCGTGCCAAGCGCCTGCTGTCCCGGGAAACCAGCCTGCTGGAAGACCGTCACCACCTGCGTATCCAGAACATGCTGGAGCACAGCCAGGCGTTGAAAGTGATCTACGAGAAACGCCTGGCCCTGCAACAGATCTGGGTCAAGACCAGCGCCAACGGCCACGACATGCTGGCGGCGATCAAGGACTGGGTCCACGAGGCCGAGGCCAGCGGTATCCAGTCCCTACGGGACTTCGCCAATCAACTGAAAACCTACTCCCTGCGCCCCAACGCAGCCTAAGCCAAAGCCCCTCGCCACAGGCTGGCGAGGGGCGGCTCCGACCGTCCGGCGGGCGCTCGCAGTATCGCCGTCACGGCCGGGAACTTAGCGTCCGATCCCCTATCTCAAGCAACACTTCGCCACCCAGGCGGGCTTGGTTGTAGCCGCTGTCGAACTTGGCGCGGCACGCCCTTTGAGATCTGTGCCGATGGTCAATAAGAACCCACACATTCCATCTTCGCTTCCCCAGTGGCCCGAGGCCGCGCAAACCCTGATGGCCCTGATGCACGCACAGGGCGAAGTCGCTCGCCTGACCGAGCGCGAGCAGCTGTTCAGCTCCTTGCTGGTCAGCGTCAACGCGGTGCTCTGGGCCTATGACTGGGAACATCGCCAGGTGCTCTATGTCAGCCCGGCCTATGAGCGCATTTTCGGGCGCCCCGCAGGCCTGCTATTGGCGGACTACAACCAATGGCGCAACAGCATCTATCCCGATGACCTCGAATACGCCGAGCGCAGCCTGGCCCAAGTGCTGGAAAAGGGCGCGGTGGAAGATCGCGAGTACCGCATCATCGACGCCGAAGGCCAGGTGCGCTGGCTCAGCGACAAGTGCTTCATCAACCGCAATGCCGAGCCCGGCCAGCGCCTGATCGTGGTGGGCATCGCCGAAGACATCACCGACAAGAAACAGCTGGAGGCCGAGCTGCAACGCCTGGCCACCACTGACGTGCTGACCCAGAGCAGCAATCGCCGACACTTCTTCGAGTGTGCCAACCGCGAGTTCGAACAGGCCCGATTGCAGGGCTCGCCCCTGGCCTTCCTGTTGCTGGATATCGATGATTTCAAGGTGGTCAACGACACCTACGGCCATCCCGAAGGCGACATCGTTCTGCAGCGCATTGCCGAGAGCGGACGTGCAGCACTGCGTCGGGGCGACCTGTTCGGACGCATCGGCGGTGAAGAGTTTGCTGCGGTGTTTCCAGGGTGCGCCGCGGACATGGCACGCCAGGTCGCCGAGCGCCTGCAGCGGGAGATTCAGCGCCAGAGCTTCAGCCACCAGGGTCAGGTCTTCAGCATCACCGTCAGCCAGGGTCTGACCAGCCTGCGGCGGGAAGACGAAAGCCTCGACAGCCTGTTCGCCCGCGCCGATACGGCCATGTACGAAGCCAAGCGTCAGGGCAAGAACCGCATCGTCAGCGGCTGACCGCCATCCCGTAGCAGCTGGGTTGCCAGCGAAGGCACTCCTGAGGCTTGCACAAAGCTCGAAGGCCCCTTCGTCGACAAGCCGGTTCCTGCGGCGGTTCAGCCTTTGCGCAGGCGGGAAAGCTCCGGCAAGCCGACTTTCAGCAGACGCGCCGTCTTGCTGCGGGCCACCTCTTCCACGCCTTCATGTTCGGTCAGCCGTGCCAGTTGCGCCGCCAGGTTCATCACCAGGGCTTCGCGGGAATAGACGCCGCCGCCCAACTGGTAGATCGAGGCGATCAGTTCACGCAGTTCCAGCGGCATGCGCCAGCGGGTGCGCAGCGCCGAGCCATAGGCGGCACCGAAGCGCTCCAGGGCATCACCGATTTCTTCCTGCTCATCCAGTTCGCCACCGGCCTGCTGCCACTCTTGCAGACAGCGCAGCAACGCCAGGTCGCCCAGGCGGTGCAACAGGCCCGCGCAATAGCAACGCTCCTGATCCAGGTCCAGCAGGCGGGCCAGGGTCCGACCATATTCCGCCGTGTGCAGCGACAGCTCCCAGTAGCGCTCGGCATAGTCCGCAAGGGCCGGATCGCTCAGGCGCGCGCTGCGCTTGAGGGCCAGGCCGAGAATCAGGTTCATGCTCTGCCCGGTACCCAGCCGGTGCAGGGCCTGGGACAGGGTCTGTACGCCTTCACCATTGTGTTGCGCAGCACTGTTGGCGGCGCAGATCAGCACGGCAGTGATTTGGGGGTCGGTGCGGATCTCCTCCTCCAGCAGCTTGAGGTCCAGCCCGTCGGGGTTGAGGCTGCGCTTGACCGCCAATTGCACATCGGTCAGCAACGGGGCGCCGTCGGCGATCTCGCGACGGCGTTCAAGAAAGGTCCACAGGGTCATGCCCGGGGCCAGGGTCGGCACCTCGCAGGAAACCTCCTGGCCAGCATCCAGCAGCAGCCCCTGCAGACGCTGGGTCAGGCCTTCCATGTTCAAGGGTTTGGTCAGGTAGGCAGTGGGCGCCAGAGGCAAGGCCTCGCGCACGCTGGCACTGTCGCTGCGCACGCTGAGCAAAATGAATGGCTGCAATGGGTTGCGCTTGCGCTGGCGCACGGAGCGCAGCAAGGCGAGACCGTCGATGCCCGGCAACTCCCAGTCGGCAATGATCAGGTCATAGGGTTTGGCACTCAACAGTTCCAGGGCTTCCTGACCGTCGGCACACAGATCCAGGCGTGCGTCACAGCGAACGTTGAGTAGCACTTGCTTGAGCAAATCGCGGGACCAGGGATCGGCCTCGGCAATCAGCACACGAGGTACAGCGGGTAAATCAACAGCGGTCATGCAGCACGCTCCCTAGGCAATCCTTTGCACCTTAGTCAATGCGCGGGCTTCCATACAGCGCAAATCCCCTATGGACCGCCTGGGGATGAAAAAAACCCGCCGAAGCGGGTTTTTTTGTCGATCAGGTCACAACACCGTCAACTCAGAGTTCAGCGAAGCACTCTTCGATGATGGCCAGGCCTTTGTCCAACTGCTCGTCCGGCGAGGTCAGTGGAACCAGAACCCGCAGTACGTTGCCGTAGGTGCCGCACGACAGCAGGATCAGACCCTTGTCGCGAGCCTTGGCCACGACCTGCGCCACAGCAGCGGCGTTCGGCTTGTGGCTGTCGCCGTTCTCGAACAGCTCGACCGCGATCATCGCGCCCAGGGCACGCACTTCACCGATCACCGGGTACTTGGCCTGGATGGCTTTCAAGCCGCTGACCAGGCGCTCGCCCACGGCCTTGCAGCGGTCCAGCAGGTGCTCTTCTTCGAACACTTCCATCACCGCCAGAGCGGCTGCACAAGCGATCGGGCTACCGGCGTAGGTACCGCCCAGGCCGCCTGGAGCGATGGCGTCCATGTATTCGGCCTTGCCGCAGACACCGGCCAGCGGGAAGCCGCCAGCGATGGATTTGGCGAAGGTGGTCAGGTCGGCGGCAACGCCCATCTGTTCCATGGCGAAGAAGGTGCCGGTACGGCCGGCGCCAGTCTGCACTTCGTCAGCGATCAGCAGGATGCCGTGCTGGTCGCACAGGGCGCGCAGGCGCTTCATGAACTCTTTGGGCGCGACGTAGAAGCCGCCTTCGCCTTGTACCGGCTCGATGATGATCGCAGCGATATCACGGGGCTCGGCGTCGTTCTTGAAGATGCGCTCGATGCTGGCGATGGAGTCGTCGATGCTCACGCCATGCAGTTCGTTGGGGTACAGCGCGCGGAAGATGCCGCCTGGCATCAGGCCCATGCCGGCCGAGTACGGCACGACTTTGCCGGTCAGGCCCAGGGTCATCATGGTGCGGCCGTGGTAGGCGCCGGTGAAGGCGATCACGCCGGCGCGGCCAGTGGCGGCACGGGCGATCTTCACGGCGTTTTCCACGGCTTCGGAACCGGTGGTCACCAGCAGGGTTTTCTTGGCGAAGTCACCTGGAACCTTGGCGTTGATTTTCTCGCACAGTTCCACGTAAGGCTCGTAGGCCAGGACCTGGAAGCAGGTGTGGGTCAGCTTGTTCAGCTGCTCGGTCACCGCGGCGATGATTTTCGGGTGTACGTGACCGGTGTTCAGCACGGCGATGCCGCCGGCGAAGTCGATGAATTCGCGGCCTTCAACGTCGGTGACGGTGGCGTTCTTCGCGCTGTCGGCGAAGATCGGGTGAATCTGGCCAACACCGCGCGGTACAGCGGCTTCACGGCGTTTCATCAGGGATGCGTTGGTCTTGCTCATAGTGTCCTCATTCACCGCTGCTAAAGCGGTGTGATTCAAGGGTTGCGGGGCGGGGAAGCGCCTGCGACAGCATGCGATGATCGACTGCCGGAGCCTTCCCGGGCCACCTTGAAAATTACGTTTTTTACAGCGGCGCAAAGGGACAGCGCTCTCGTGCCCTCTGCGCTTGAAGCGAAATCAGATGCCCAGGCAGAGGTACTTGATTTCCAGGTAGTCCTCGATGCCGTACTTGGAGCCTTCACGGCCCAGGCCCGAGGCCTTGATGCCGCCGAACGGCGCCACTTCGTTGGAGATCAGGCCGGTGTTGACCCCGACCATGCCGTACTCCAGAGCCTCGGCCACGCGGAACACACGACCCAGGTCGCGGGCATAGAAGTACGAAGCCAGGCCGAACTCGGTGTCGTTGGACATGGCGATGACTTCAGCTTCGTCTTTGAAGCGGAATAGCGGCGCCAGCGGGCCGAAGGTTTCTTCCTTGGCCACGGCAGCGTCTTTGGGCACGTTGACCAGAATGGTCGGCTCGAAGAAATTGCCCTCCATGGACTTGCCACCGGCCAGCAGGGTCGCGCCTTTTTTCAGGGCGTCGGCGATGTGTTCCTGGACCTTGGCCACGGCTTTTTCATCGATCAGCGGGCCGGTGGTGGTGCCTTCTTCCAGACCGTTACCGATCTTCAGCTTGGCCACGGCCACTTTCAGCTTCTCGGCGAAGGCGTCGTAGACCGAGTCCTGGATGTACAGGCGGTTGGCGCAGACGCAGGTCTGGCCGTTGTTGCGGTACTTGGAGATGATCGCGCCTTCGACGGCCTTATCCAGATCGGCGTCGTCGAACACGATGAACGGCGCGTTACCGCCCAGTTCCAGGGACACTTTCTTGATGTCCTTGGCGCATTCGGCCATCAGTTGGCGACCAATCTCGGTAGAGCCGGTGAACGACAGCTTGCGCACGATCGGGTTGCTGGTCAGCTCGCCGCCGATGTCGCCGGCACTGCCGGTAACCACGCTGAGCACGCCTTTCGGAATCCCGGCGCGGTGCGCCAGTTCCACCAGGGCCAGGGCCGAGAACGGGGTTTGCGAAGCGGGCTTGATGACCATGGTGCAACCGGCGGCCAGGGCCGGGCCGGCTTTACGGGTGATCATCGCCGCCGGGAAGTTCCACGGGGTGATGGCCGCGGTCACGCCGATCGGCTGCTTGATCACGATCAGGCGCTTGTCAGGCTGGTGACCAGGGATCACGTCACCGTAGATGCGCTTGGCTTCTTCGGCGAACCATTCGATGAAGGAGGCGGCGTAGGCGATTTCGCCCTTGGCTTCGGCCAGCGGCTTGCCCTGCTCCAGAGTCATCAGGCGACCCAGGTCGTCCTGGTTTTCGATCAGCAATTCATACCAGCGGCGCAGCTTGGTGGCGCGCTCCTTGGCGGTCAGGGCACGCCAGGCCGGCAGGGCCTTGTCGGCGGCTTCGATAGCGCGGCGGGTTTCGGCGGCGCCCATCTTGGGTACGGTACCGAGGATTTCACCGGTAGCGGGGTTGTTGACCTTGATCGTCTGACCGTTGTCCGCGTCGACCCAAGCTCCATCGATGAAGGCTTGTTGGCGGAACAACTGGGCGTCTTTGAGCTGCATGTCGGCTTCCTTAACAGCACCGCGCATACGCGGGGCGAATTGTGATTGTAAAAAAGGCGCCCTGTCAGGCATGGACCGCGCTGGCGCGTCTGCAAGCCTTGGACAAAGCTGCCGTCAGGAAAATCGTTCACTGGGTAAAAGCACGAAAATGTCGCACACAAGGATAGACGTGCGCTTGGGCACCCAGGCAAGAGCGTTTGAAATCTCAAACGAATCCTAGGGTCAACGGGGGTAAAGGACAATAGGCTGTTCGAAAAAAAGAACGTAAAGGCGCCTAGCGGTAAAAAATCCGCATCAACCTCCCATGCTGCCGGGCAAAAGACAACGCCCCCGGGGCCTGCAGACCGCGGGGGCGTTGGCGTGACGCCAGAGGAAGGATCAGCTACTGAACGACTTGAGCACCGTCAGCAGACTGGTGAGGTTGTCGGCCACGCCGCCCTGGGCGACTTTTTCGGTGGCCGACGCACCGGCAGTGGTGTCGACGCTGTAGATCTGCATCACGCCCTGGTTGGTCGCGGCCTGGGCCAGGGTGTTTTGCTGCTGCTGGGCCGAAACCGAGTTCTGGAACAGGATGGCCACGGATTGGCCCATGGACTGGTAGACGGTACCCATCGCCATGGCCGGTGCTTCGGCAACGACCTTGACGTTGGTCTGGGTGACGGCATCGGTGATTTGCGGACTGACTGTGCTCATAAAAACTCCATTTTTTTTGCAGGAAAGTTCAACGGGGGATCAGCCTTTCAGCCACTCAGCCCTGGAAGGACTTGAGTACTGTCAGCAGGCTGGTGAGGTTGTCGGAGACCCCGCCCTGGGCAACCTTCTCGGTCGCGGCGGCGCCGGCGGTGGTGTCGACGCTGTAGATCTGCATCACGCCCTGGTTGGTCGCGGCCTGGGCCAGGGTGTTTTGTTGCTGCTGCGCCGAGACCGAGTTCTGGAACAGGATCGCGGTGGCCTGGGCCATGGATTGGTAGATGGTGCCCATCGCCATGGCCGGCGCTTCGGCGACGACTTTGACGTTGGTCTGGGTGACGGCATCGGTGATTTGTTCGTTTACAAGTGGCATGGCTCAACTTCCTTTGTTAGTACACGGAGCATTCCGTGTCATTGAGTGAACGTGGCAGTCGTTTTGCTGTGAACCGTGGGGCCTGGGACCCTCGGCTTATTTCAGGGGGGGCTTATTGCCCACTGCCGGCAGTCACCTGCTTGAGGGTGTCCTCGACCTTTTGCGCCAGCTCGGCCATTCGCGCTTCGATGGCGGCTTTCACCTCCTGCTGCACCAGGGTGCTGATCAATGCCTTGAGCGCCGGATCATCCGCCGGGGCCGGGGCCGGGGGCGGTGACGCCGGAGCAGGGGCAGAAGCCGCGGCCTGGACCTGCGCCTGGGAGCCGGCCGCGCTAAGCAATTGCTGAAGCAGCAGGTCGCGGGTCTGGGGATTGTCGGGACCGGGGGCTGCGGGTCCGGCCAACTGCTCGATCAGCTGCCGGGTGCGTTGCTCGTCCGCCTGAATCACATCCAGGGCACGCTGACGGGCCTGATCAATGCTGTTCTGCGAGGCCTGGACCAGATCCACCGACTTGTTCTGCACAAAGGCCTCCAGCACCTGGCGTTCGACAACGGTCAACGGGCGCTTCAAATAGGTTTCGGCAAAACTGAGGATCGTCGCTACCGCCTTGGGGTCTTCATTCGCCATTTCATGCTCCTTATTGATGAATGACGTTGAAGGGCTGGGCACCGGGTCCGTCGAACTTCAACGCCAGGGGTGACAAGAGAGGACGCATGGACACACGCCTCTCGGACACATCACCCCCGAGCGCCTTGCGCGCCCGGGGGACGTGTTCAGGATGACGACGGTCGATTGGCCAGGGTGGCGCTGTACTTGGCGATACTGGCGTCAATCTTGTCGATGGCCACACTCGCAGCTTCGGCTTCCATGGCGCCCGCAGCGGCGGCCACCGCGGCCGCCGCGCCCACCATCAGGTCGGTGGCGAGGACGCCGAGCGCATCCTCGGCGGCGCCTTTCACGTTCTCTTTGACGATGTTCTCGGTCATCTGCTTGAGCAGCACCGCCTGAGCTGCCAGGGCCAGCTTGCTGACTCCGTCGAAATACCCCGCGGCCGACTGCGCCACCAGGCCGGCAGCCTGGCTGATCATCATGTCGGGGGCTATCGCGATCTGCGCCGGGGCATAGCTGAAGGTCTGGGCATTAGTGAACTGCACCGCCTGGACGATCTGACTGTTCAGGGCATCGGTGCTGTCGGTGCTGGGCGTGCCGGCCTGCTTCAGCAACTGCGCGTTCATCGTCTCCATCACCGAAGGTTGCGCTGCAGCGGCGGACGGCGGTGCAGACGCAGGGTCGGGCGCCGAATCGGTGCCCGTCGACGCGGGCTCACTCGCCGCCTGAGAGGCGGCCGTTTCAGCCGCCATACCGGGCCCGGCAGCCGCGCTCGCGGATTCATCGGCCGCGGCTGCGGGTGGGGTTTTCTTCTTGAACCACGCCATGACGATTCTCCCGGGCTATCAGCCCTACTCGCCGATCGCCATGATCAGCGCCACGGCCTTGGACACCACCGCGTTGGAAATCTGATTGAGCGCCTGCTGGCTGTTGACCGCGTTCTGCAACGACAGGCCCGCCGAGTGACTGGCCACCTGATACAACGAGGCGATGGCCTGGGCCGGGGCTTCGGCCACCACCTTGACGTTGGTCTGGGTGACGGCATCGGTGATCTGCGAGTTGACCATTGGATCTGGCATACATCTCTCCTTAGATGGAATGGCCCACCGCAGGGACGGCGGCGCCGGCTACAGCGTCGAAAACAGGCTCACTGAACAAGAACGCCCCAGGGGGCCTGCTGTGAATCTTGCGGATGCTTCAACGCAACGCCGCCCGTAACAGCTGCACATGCTTGCGCGCCAAGGGCTGGTTCATTCCCAGCTCGGCGGCAATGTGTGGATAGGGCAGATCGTCGACAAACTTCAGTTCAAACAGTCGGCGCTTCTTGAGGGGCAATTGCGCCACCCGTCGACTCAGCAGGGCCAGGGTTTCCAGCAACTCCACCTGCTCCAGCACCGACATCTGCGGGGCCTCCAACTGCTGCAGAGGGTCCTCTTCGAAATCGGCGAAATCCACAAATAGGCGCTGCTCCCGAGCCCGTCGGCGGCAACTGTCGACAAACACATGATCGAGGATCAGGAACAGAAAACCCTGAGGGTCGCGAATACGCTCCGGCGAACGGCGAAAGAACAGCAGCGCCTTGATCGCCGTGGCCGCCAGCCACTCCTGGGCGCCATCGGCATTGCCCCGCGCCAGCTTCCGGGCGCGGCGCTGCAACCCGGGGAGCACCGCCTTCCAGCTCTCCTCAAACAGATGGTCCGCCAGCGCTGCCTGCAGACCGTCTTGCATGGAACAATTCATCTCCCGCACCTCCCTGTGCCCCGTGACTGCACGGATATGGCTGCAGGGTGCGCTGGGCCGAACGGCCGATGCAGCGGGAAAAACTACCGCTACGGCCCGGGTTTCCGGGGATTGCACAGGGCCATGGAAAAGGGATGCAAGCCGGCGTGGACGCCTCGAGTCGACATAGGTATGATGTCGCCCGCACTGCATCCGTAGCTCAGCTGGATAGAGTACTGCCCTCCGAAGGCAGGGGTCGTGGGTTCGAATCCCGCCGGGTGCACCAGCTTTAACGAGAAAGCCCCAGGTCTGATGACCTGGGGCTTTTTTGTTTCCGTGTACCGGCGTTGCCGGCAGAAGCCTCATTAACCACCTGATCCAGGACGTCACCTCGCAATTGGAGGCTGTCCCGGTGGGGCGCGACTTGCTACATTCGCAGCCCCCCGGACAGGAGGTCCCCATGCTGCACCATCCGCCGTTCAACCCACCCTTCGAGCCAGCAGTACGTCATTGGGTCACCTGCTTCATGGGCTATGACATGCCTGCGGCACTCAATGCCGAACTGAGCCGCTACAACCCCAATGATCCCGAAGACCGTGAATACCTGATCCGCCACTACGTGCTGGCGCGGGACTACCCCCAGGAAAATTTCCGTCATCGACAACGGCTGGTAGAGGTCCTGCAAGCGGCCCTGGATGATCCGGACTACGACTTCGAACAGGTCTGGGAGCCCAGCGAGGATGACTACGAGGACGATCAATGGCCCAGCAGTTGGCCGGGGGTGCTCGACGACAGTCGGGACTTCTTCCAGCGTCTGCTGATCGCGGCCCGGGAGCTGTGGCACGAAGACCTGACCCGCGCGCAGTTACCTTCACTGGCAGAGTGCCGGGCGATCCCCGCTCGGGACCGGGGCCCCCGTGACTGGCTGTTCAGCATCGACAACAGCGAGGCCTGGAGAGCGGTCTTCAATGAGGCGGCCACACCCTATGACCTGAATACCCCAGGCCCAGTGTTTCAAGGCGAGCAACTGAGCCTGCGCCTGTCCGGAGCCCTGGGGCGGCTGTCCGTACCTGGCAACTGGCCGGCGAGCCAGGCCCCAACCCATTGCAGCTTGCGGCTCAACGTCCGGGGCATTAGCGAACTGGCCGCCAGTGGCAGCCGGTTCGACGGGGGCATGCGCACCCAACTCACCCGCCTCAACCCCGGTTATCACCTGCGCCTGGAAATCGGTTTGGACTGCGTGATCGAATGCGTGGCGCTGTCCGTGAGCATCACTGACGTCAAGGGAACAGCAGATGAAAAGCAACTTTGAAGAGGCCCTGGAGCGTCAGGAGATACCCCAATTTTTTCGCGGCCAGGGCCCGTACCTGACTCGGGACGGCGATTGGGACGAGCACCTGTACTGCATCAACTGGCCGGGGATTTTCGCTTACCTGCGGGACCACGCCGACGGCGCACAACAGCTGAGCAGCGCCTTCGAGCTCTACGTGTACAGCGTCGTGGAAACCATCGAGGATTGCTTCGGCCTGCGGGAAAACCTGTTCGGCTATTACTCGACCCGGACCCGCTGGGCGCCCGACAGCAGTGATCTGCTGGCGCAGTTGCCGGAGCCTTGCCGGCGGCGCATCGTCCAACGCCTGAGCTGGTATCGCTGGCAAGTGGAAAACCACGCCCGGTTGCTGCCGGAGCGGGCCCGGCGCATGACCGCGGACGGTGCCTGCGCCGAGTTCATCGACCTGCCCGCCTTGCCCTACAGCTGAACCCGGCGGCCGCCGGGATCATTCATCCTCGGCGGCTGCAGCATCTTGCTCCAATGGCTCGGCATCGTCCGGCGCCTCTTGATCGTCGCCCTCTTCAGCCTCTTCAAGGCCGAAGTCCTTGCGACTTTCCTTGATGGCCTGACGGATATCCGCGCCCTTGATCGGGCAGTTCAACATTGCCGCTATACGGTCGATGCGGGGTGCCATGACCGGCCTCTCACTTTCTGGAAACTGGGCAGATAGTGCGCGCTTTCCATGACGACAGCCAACCCCCGCACTTTATTGACGACGCAAGGCTTGCAGGCGTGCGTCCAGATCCTCCTGTGGATACTTTTCATGCAGCTGGAGCAGCAGCTCGGCCGCCTCACGGCTCTGGCCGTCATCCCACAGACGCAATACCGTCTGCAGCTGCTCATCCAATCGCTGGATCGTCCGGGGCTCGACCGCGGCCGACATGCGCTTGGCCATCTTGCTCGACTCGGCCCTGGGCTTGGCCATCGCAGGAGGCGCTTGGTCGCTGAACGCTTCCATCTGTGGCGCCGCGGTAAAACTGCCGACAGGGGCCGCAGGATCCATGGGCGCAGGGGCGGCAGGCGCCGGGGCACTCAAGGCCCCGGCCAGCTCGGTGGAATGCGCAGCCAGGCGCGCCATGGGCGCAGCAGGAGCTGGAGCGGGCTCGGGGACAAAGGCCTGCTCTTGTGGATAGTGCTGCGCAGAAGGCCGCAGCAAACCGATGACCAGCGCCACGCCAAACAGGCTGGCAAAGGCCAGTTGATAGCGCGGCCGTTGGCAGGCCCGCATCCAGCGCTGCCAGAGACTGGGTTTGGGCGCGGGGGCTTCGCGGCGCGCGGTGGCCAGGATCATCGCATCCAGATGCGCCGGCGGTTCTTGGGCACTGTGTTCGCGAATATGCGCCAGCATCTGCTCTTCGGCTGATGGGGTCTGTCGGGCGTCAGTCATGTGAGTACCTCCTCGGCCAGGAGCCGACGCAATTTTTTCAGCGCGTAGCGGAAACGGCTTTTCACCGTTTCCAGCGGCGTTTGGGTCAGGCTGGCGATCTCTGGCAGTTCCAGGTCGCCGTGGGCCCGCAGCAGGAACACCTCGCGCTGGTCTTCGGGCAAATCCTGCAGGGCGGCTTCGATACGTTGCTGGTCGCGGCACAGGCTCAGTTGCTGTTCGGGACCGGGAGCGTGGTCGGTTTCGCCATGCAGTTGTTCGTCGTAGCTGTCGTGCAGCGGGTTGCGCTGGCCGTGCTTGCGCCAGTGATCGATCAGCCGGTTGCGCGCGATCTGATACAGCCAGGTACGAAAGCTGGCCCGGCCCTGGGGCTGGCTGGCACTGCGGATCAGGCTGAGCCAGGTTTCCTGGTAGATCTCCTCCGCCAGCTCGGCCTTATTGCACAGGCCCAGTACGAAGCGATACAGGCCCTGGCGATGGCGCTGGTACAGCACCTCGAAGGCCGCAGGCTCTCCGGCGCGATAACGCGCCAGCAGCGCTTCATCACTGCTGGCATCGGTGGACACTTGGGGAGCAGACATAGGGCGGATGAACTCCTGTTCACTGCTCGTTATGGGTCTATTCAAGGCGGCTCTGCACTTGGCTCATGTCCACCGGCTGAGCCTCGACCTGGGCGGCATTCCCAGTCTGGGTTTTCGGCGCCTGAGTTTGCAGACTTTGCGCCAGTTCCACCAGTTGCACGAACTCGCCCCGCAGCCCGTAAGGATCGTCGCCCTTGGCGCCACGGGCCAGCTTGGCGGTGTCGGTCAGGCTGAAGTTGCCGGTGTAGCGGCCGTCCTTGAGTTGCTGGGAAAACGCCGCCACCGCAGCGGCGAAGCGCAGGTCCGGGCTGGCCTCAGCCAGTTTAGCCGGCTGCTGCGCGCTGATCGGCCGTTCGATCAAGCGGCTGCTGCCACCTTCCGGCGCCTTGTAGCGCACCCGCAGCATCGCCAGTTCGCCATTCCTGCCACTCTGTTCCGGCACCTTGGCCTGGGTATAACGCAGCGGCTCCAACCAGCCCTTCTCGCCCGCTGGGACGATTTCATACAGCGCGGTAACCGTATGCCCGGCGCCGATTTCCCCGGCGTCGACCTTGTCGTTGCTGAAGTCTTCACGCTTGAGGGCACGGTTCTCATACCCCAGCAGGCGGTACTCGCTGACCTGGGCCGGGTTGAACTCCACTTGCAGTTTCAAGTCCTTGGCCACCACTGCCAGGGTCGAGCTGAGCTGGTCCACCAGCACCTTGCGCGCTTCGCGCAGGTTGTCGATGTAGGCGTAGTTGCCGTCCCCGGCATCGGCCAGTTGCTCCATCAGGTGCTCGTTGTAGTTATCCACACCGAAACCCAGGGTGGTCAGGGATACGCCGCTCTTGCGCTTCTCGGCGGCCATGGCCTTGAGGCTGTCGAAGTCGCTGACGCCGACGTTGAAGTCGCCGTCGGTGGCCAGCAGGATGCGGTTGATGCCCTTGTGGATAAAACCCTGCTGGGCCATCTGATAGGCCAGCTGGATACCCGAGGCGCCCGCCGTGGAACCACCCGCGGTGAGCTGGTCGATGGCGGTGCGAATCTTCGCTTTGTCACGTCCGGAAGTGGGCTCCAGCACCACCCGCGATTCACCGGCGTAGACCACCAGCGACACCCGATCCTGATTCCGCAGTTGATCCACCAGCAGCTTGAGGGTGCTTTTCACCAGGGGCAGGCCTTCGCGGCGATCCATGGAGCCGGAGACATCCACCAGGAACACCAGATTGGCCGGGGCCAACTCTGCCACCGCGCGGTCCGAAGCCTTGATGCCGATGCGCAGCAAGCGGGTGTGGGGGTTCCACGGCGAGGGCGCCAGCTCGGTGGTCACGCCGAAGGGCGAGCCGTCGCTGGGCAGGGCGTAATCGTAGGGGAAGTAATTGACCAACTCCTCCAGGCGCACCGCGCCTTCCGGCGGCAGGCTGCCCTGGTTGAGCAAACGGCGGACGTTGGCATAGGCGCCGGTATCGACGTCGGCGCTGAAGGTCGAGACCGGTGCTTGGGCAACGCTGTGGATCGGATTGTCCGGCAGTTTCTGATACTGCTCACGGGCCTCGTCACGGTAGCCGGCCATGATCGAATCACCGGCGGCGATGGGCGCCGGCATCGGTGCCGACAACCTCATGGGATGCGCAACGCGCTTGGCCATGGCGGCATCGGCGTGCTGCGCCTCGTACTGCACTTCGGGCTCAGCCTGCAGCGCCCCCTGGGTCGAAGCCCCTGCGGCGGATTCAGGCTTGGACGATACACCGCAGCCGGCAACCGCCAGCAACAGGCCGGCGGCGAAACCCTGGGCGGCCGGACGAAGAAAATGCAGAGGAAGGGACATGGGGGCTGACCTCGGAAAGAAATGATCCATTCCCCCCTTCAGACGAAGCCCCTTGGCGATTCGGGTTAAGCCCCCAAAAAAATTTCACTCAACGGGAGTAGCGGCGTACCACACTGCTGTTACGCAACACGTGGCCGTTGATCTTCTCCAGCAACTGGGCCCGGGTCAGCCCGGCAGGCAGGGCTTCCGGCGCCAGGTCCAGGGCATAGATCTGGATGATGTAATGGTGCGCGCTGTCGCCCACTGGCGGGCATGGGCCCATGTAGGCGGTGCCGTTACGGCTGTTGAGCCCGGCCAGCCCTTCCAGATTCGGCTTGGTGCCGGCGCCGGCCGGGATCTGCCGAGTGGTGGGCTTGATGCCGTAGTGCACCCAGTGATCCACACCCTGGCCCTTGGCGCCGTCCGGATCGTGCATGACGATGGCATAGCTCAAGGTCCCGCTGGGGCCCGCGGTCCAGTTCAAGGCCGGAGAGTTGTTGTGCCCGCCACAGCCTTTGGCATCACTGGCGTTGCCGGTGGTGAACAGCCGGTCATCCGAGACCCCAGGGATATTCAGGGTGAAACGCTCCTGGGCCTGCACGGGAAACTGCAGGCACAGCAGCACGGCACCAGCGGCCAGCCAAGTATTGCGGGAGGCAAAGCGAGACATACGAAAGCACCTTTTTGCGGATGAGATCGAGGGGGCCACAAGACTATAGCCTGCACCAAAGAGCGCGCCGCTTTGTGCGCGGCGCGGGAGAGATTGAGCTTGAGGATGGGGTAATTGTAAATGAATATTTCAGATAGAAAGCGCAATGGCGAGCACAATCCACCGCCGGCCAGAAAGGGCGGCGGGCCACCCGCCCGCCTCCTGAAATGATGCGCAGACCTCAGCCCTGGTGGGCCTGCATGTACTGACGCAGCAATTGGTTGATCCGCGTCTGGTAACCCGCGCCCTGGCCCTTGAACCATTCCAGCACATCGGCGTCCAGGCGGATGGTCACGGCCTTCTTGCCCGGCAGATGCACCTCGGCTCGGCGAAAGAAATCGTCATCCAGCTCGGGGATATCTGAAGTATCGATGCTCTGGTCATCGGTTTTCGCCAGGCGATCCCAGTCAGTTTTCGATCCGTTGGACATAGTATTTAGCCTCCCGTTTAGTGGCTTTACGCGCCGAGATGATGCGCACCGCATGACCCCGCTGCTCGGTATGGACCACCACGCCCACCAGGGTCCTGATCCAACCAAGGCTGATCCAGCGTTCCTCGCCATAATCCAGGCGCTCATCGCGCAAGGACAGCACCGGGCGCTGGAACATCAGCACGGCATCGTTGAAATCGATGCCGTGCTTGAGGAGGTTGGCGTGATTCTTGGCCTCGTCCCATTCAAAGTACATGAGCAATTCCGTATTTACAAATGTACATACAGGCTAGCCGACCAGCAGTAAAAAACACCTGGGGAAAACACTTGGAAATACAGTCGCAAGCAGGACGGTTGTGAGCGGAAAAAGCCCTACAACGTTCTCGGAAAAGACGCCACCACACTTGCCTTGCACCGTCGCAAGCCCGGGGCTTATAGTCCGGCCGTCGCCCATATGGCGACCTGGTTTGGCGACCGGAATAACGAATGCGAAAGCTGTTTGCTTGTTTGCAGGCTCTTTTGCACCCGCAACGCTGCTTTATGGCAGCTGTGCGCGGGAGACCTTCGGGTCTGCCGGTTTCTCGTTGCCGGCTCGCCAACCTGCGTACAGCTGCCACCCATTCGTTTGGCGACGATTGAACGGTAGCTTTCTACCAATCAAACGAGGTGTGCCAATGAACCGCTACATGCCGATAACCGGCCACGACTGCCTGATTCCTTCCCTGCTGATCGACACCCAGGCGCCCATCGATGTGCTGCACGACGCCGCAGCCTTTCGCATCCGCGCCGCGACCCAACTGCTGGAGAACTTCGCCGCCGATACCCTGCGCAGTGAACCGGTGGTTTTGCAGGAGCTGACCCTGGTGTGCAGCATCCTGCTGCGCGATGGTTGTGATCTGCTGGATGTGACATCACGGCGCCTGCAACCGCAGGCCGAACTTTAAACACCCCAGGGCGGCTTCCCGGCCGCCCGCTTTTCATAAGGAAATGCCATGCATAAACCCCCAACAGAACTCCCCCAGCGCCAGATCCGCGCGCTCTACGACGACACCACCATCCGCGTCTACCAGGCCTACTCCGAGAGCATCGCCGACGCCGCCCTGGCCCACGGCACCTTCGTTTCCCCACCGTTCAAGATGGAGCGCATGACCTGGATAAAGCCGTCCTTCCTGTGGATGATGTACCGCGCCGGCTGGGGTTTTAAGGACGCCGGACAAGCGCGCATCCTGGCCATCGACATCAGCCGCGAAGGCTTCGAATGGGCACTGGCGAACGGCTGCCTGAGCCATGCCGACGAGTCCATGAGCAAGGAAGAGTGGTTGAAGTTGAAAGACCAGTCACCGGTGCGCATTCAATGGGACCCGGAACGGGATCTGTACTTGCGGCCACAGGAACACCGAGCGATCCAGATCGGCCTGAGCAAGGAGGCCGTGCAGCTGTACGTGAACCAGTGGATCAAGCGCATCACCGATGTCACGCCCCTGGCGCACTCGATTCATCGGCTCATCCAGCAAGGTGATTTGGACGGCGCCCACCGCCTGATTCCGCAAGAACAGGAATATCCCACTCCCCGCGAGTATCAATGAATCGCCCTTGGCGGCAGCTCAACCATCAGCGACGCCTGCCGTACATCCTCAGGACTGAGGCGCAAACACCGCATGACAACCACTCTCCAGACAGCAAAACGCCCGGGCTGTCGAACAGCGCCGGGCGTTGAGCTTTACGGTCGGAGGACGCCAAAGACGCCCTCACCCAGGGCTTACTGCAGGGCGCCAGCGCCACCCATTTTGCTCATGACAAAACCAACGAACTGCTCGACGGTCATCTTCTGACCGTTGAAATTCACTTCGTTATTGGCGTAGTGCAGCGACGACACCACCGCATTGCCTTCCAGCTTGGCCAACTGAGTGGCCAGGGCCATGGCGCTGAGCATTTCCGCGGTAGCGGCGCTTTGCTCGGCGATCTGCTTGGCATCGGTCTGGCCTTCGGCCTGGGCCTGCAAGGCAGCCACGTCCGCCACCATCGGCTTGGACAGCGACAGTTTGGCGTCCAGCTGACTGATCAGTTGCTTGCCCAGCTCAGCCGGCGGCAGCTCCAGGCTCTGCGGCTTGGCCAGATCCAGGCTCAGGCTGAAACGGCTTTCACCACCGGCGGTCTTGAAGGCCAGGCTTTCAAGGGCGATCTGTGGTTTGGCTTCCAGGACCTTGTTCACCGCGGCACGTACCTTGACCTGCTCGGCGTCGGACATTTGCAGTTCCGGGGCCGGTTCGCCCTCGGCAGTGGCCTCGGTGGCAGCCTTCTGATACGGCTGCAGCACGGTCTGGTAGACCTGGAGCAGATCGAGCATGCCCTGGCTGTCGAGGTTCTTCATGCTCCAGAGCATCTCGGCCGAACCCACGGTCTTGCCGTCGAAGGCGATTTCGCCCACTCGGTAATCCGCACGGCCCGCCACTGTGCTGCCGGTTTCTTCGCTGAAGGTCTTCTGTTCGAAGTTCTTCAGGGTCAGCACCGATTGCTTGTCACCGAAGGTGGCCTTGGTGCTGGTGAGTTCCAGGGTGTTCTGGCCCATGTAGTAGCCGAAGCTGCTCTTTTTCAGGTTACTGGCCAGGGTCAAGCCGTTGATTTCCAGCTTGCCCGGGGCCTTGTCCGGCGAGCTGAGCGAGAGGCTCAGGCTGTCCATGTAGCCGTCGACCTTGGCTTTCTGGCGGTTGTCGCTGACGCTGAAGGTGGAGTTCAGGCCGGAGAACTTCAGGCTGCTCTGCTCATCCAGGGCCAGTTCCATCGGAGCGAAATCCAGGGTGCCCTCGGCGGACAGGTCGTAGCCGACATTGACCACGCCCTTGAACGGAGCCACGCCTTTGGTGGCGGCAAACCATTTGTCGGTCTGCGGGCTCTTCTCCAGTTCGTAATGGCTGGTAGCCATGACCGGCAGCCACTTCAGGCGCACCAGGCGGGAGAAAGGCAGCGGGCCGTGCTCGATGTGATCGGTGACCAGCAATTCCAGATCGCCTTGGAACACATCACCCTGGCCCTTGAGGCGATAGTGAGCGGTGCTGCTGAACAGGCCACGCTCCAGGGACACCAGTTCGATGGTCGCGGTGGCGTCATAACCGATCAGCGCCGCCTGCAACTCTTTGTTGCTCTCGACGATCTGCTGCTGCACAACGCCTTCCAGCTTGGTGCCGGTGTACCAGGCGCCGCCGACACTGATGGCACCTACCGCGACGACGATTCCTAACAGTACGCCTGCTGATTTATTCATGTCTGACCCGATCAATATCCGTTGTTTGAAGGTGTGGTCGTCTTCCCTGAACCCATGACGGGTTGCGGCTCGACTCCGCGTAAAACCGGCGCAGATTACCACTGGCGGCTAGCGCGAGCCCAATCTTTGAATGTGAAAAACCGTGGAGCGCGGGGATGCGGGGCCTGCAGCCGCTGACCGGCAGCGGCTACAGGGCCGGGAGGCAGGTTTCAGGAGTATTCGACTTCCAGGGCATCGAGCTGATGGTCGAAGCTCTTGAGACGGGCGCTCCAGGTGTAGACCAGCACTTCGAAATCCCGGTCAATCACCGGGCTGTTGCCACGGGACTCGCCACGGGGATCACAGAAATCCAGCTGGTAACGCTCCCGCGCCATGGCGGTGGCGACATCCGACAGTTCCCGGGCATTGTTCAGCCAATGGCGCCCGTCATCGGCCTGTTTGTCCAGCAGGATGCACTGCTTTTTCAGGGCTTCCAGGCTCTTTTCCAGAGGGGTGCCGGTGAGTTCGCCCATGACTTCGGCGAAGGTCCGCCCCGGCTGCCAGTAGCTCCCCCAGAAGTAACGGTCGAACACGGTTTCAACCCGGCGCAGAGCCACCTTGGTGTCCCAGATCATCACCAGGGTCTTGCTCTGTTCGAGCTGTCTTTTCTTGATTTTCTGACTCTGCAACGAGGCCCAGGCCACCACGCCGATGGCCATCACCGCGATCAGCGCGCTGGCGCTGTCGAGGAACACCATGGCCTTGTCGATCTGATGGGCCAGCATGATGCCGTAGAAGTAGGTGGCAGACAGCAGCACCAGTGCACAGAGCGCACACCAGAAGCCCGGAGCATAAGGGTTTTTCATTATTGGAATCCCCATGACCATCACATGCTTTGATCGGCTGGAAAGCCCATTGCACGCAGGACGTTTCCAACTGATCAAAGCATAGCAACGGCCTCAGGGTTTCGCGGGTTGCGAGCCTTGCGTTCGTCCGCTTTCCCAACCGCCGCCCAGGGCCAGGAACAGATCGATCTGGCTCATCGCCACCTGAGTATTGGCCGCCGCCAGCTGCGCGCGCATATCGGTGTAGGTACGGGTGGCTTGCAGATCGGCGAGGAAGGAAGCGCGTCCGGCCTGGAAAAAACGGTGAGTCTGGTCCGCCGCCAGTTGCGCCGACTGCTCGGCATCCGCCAGGGCATCGCGGCGTTGCAGCTGGGCACTGTACTGGGCCAGGCCGGTCTGGGTTTCACGAATGGCGTTGAGCACCACCCCGTCGAAATGGGCCAGGGCGCCCTGGCTCGCCGCTTCGGCCTCATGAATGCGTTCACGGGCGCCGTTGGCCGGTATGGTCCAGCTGATCAGCGGGCCGAAGCCCCAGCGGTTGGTGGAAGGCTTGCCGAGGTTGTCGAGAATGCCCACGGTGCCAACCGTGGCACCGATGCTGATATCGGGATAAAGAGCTCCGGTGGCGACGCCGATTTCTGCGGTGGCGGCGGCCAGCCGGCGCTCGGCCTGGCGTACATCGGGACGACGCTTGAGCAGTGCCGCGCCGTCGCCCACCGGCAGCAACTGGGCGATATGGGGCAGCTCGGCGCAACGGGCGGTGCCGGCGGGCAGTTGCTCCACCGGTTTGGCCAGCAGCATCGACAGGCGGAACAGCCCCGACTGGCGCGCGGCTTCATAACGCGGCAGTTCGGCGCGCAGGGACTTGAACTGGGTCTGGGATCGGGTGACCTGGGTTTCGTCACCGCGCCCGGCATCGCGCAAGCGCTGGGTGAGCTCGGTGCTCTGGGCTTGCAGGCTCAGGGAGTGTTCGGCGATTTCCCGCTCTTCGTTGGCCGCGCAGACCTGGGTATAGGCGCGCACCACGTCTGCCACCAAGGTGATACGCGCCGTATCTGCCGCCGCCTGGGTGGCATCGGCATTGGCCTTGGCTGCCTCGATGCCCCGTTGCAAGGTGCCGAACAGGTCGAATTGATAAGAGGTGCTGATGGACAGGTTGCCGACGTTGGCCACCGGTACTTTTTCCGGCAGCAGGAAGGCTTCGCCGGACTCCTGCAGACGCTCGACCCCGGCCTTGACCCCGCCGCTCCAGCCACCGGCGGCCTGGGCCTCATCCACTTGGGCACGGGCACGGGCCAGGTTGGCCGCCGCCACCCGCAAATCGGTGTTGGAGGCCAGTGCCTGCTGCACCAACTGGTCCAGGCGCGGGTCCTGATACAGGCGCCACCAGTCCACAGGCACCGGCGCCGACACCACATTGGCACCTTTGGCGGTCAATTCGCCCTGCAGATCCTGGCGTTGCAGCGCCGCGTCCTTGGGCAGGCGGTAATCCGGCCCGACCATCTGACAGGCCGAGAGCAGCAGGCCGAGCCCGGCCAGGGCCAAACGTGCGCCGCTGTTCATTGCCCGGGCTCCCGCTTGGCCTGGTCGTCGAGGATCGACACCGTGGCGGTACGCCCGGCGATCATGCGGAAGTCCGCCGGCACCTCATCGAAAGCGATGCGCACCGGAATCCGCTGGGCCAGCCGCACCCAGCTAAAGGCCGGGTTGACGTTGGGCAGCAGATTGGAGCCGCTGCTGCGATCACGGTCCTCGATCCCGGCGACGATGCTTTCCACATGCCCGCGCAGCCGCGCGCGGTCACCGATCACGCGGATGTCCACGGCCTGACCGACATGGATGCCGTCGAGCTTGGTCTCTTCGAAATAGCCATCGATATGGAAGGAGTTGCTGTCCACCACCGAGAGCACCGGGCGACCGGCGGTAACAAACTCCTGGGTCCGCGGTGCGCGGTCGTTGACGTAGCCGTCCACCGGGCTGCGTACCACCGAACGGTCGAGGTTGAGCTGGGCGCTGTCCACCGCCACCTGGGCCTCGGCCAGTGCCGACTGGGCACGGGCTTCGCGGGACTGACTCTCTTCCAGTTGCTCGCGCGGCACCAGATTGCCCAGGCCACGGTTGCGCTTGGCTTCGCGCTGGGCCTGGGCCAGGGTTTCCTGACGGTCGGCCAGGGCGGCCTTGGCCTGGCGCAGGGCCAGCTTGAAACGGTCCTGATCGATGCTGAACAACACCTGGCCGCGCTTGACCAACTGGTTGTCGCGCACTTCCACCAACTGGATCAGTCCGGACACGTCTGGTGCGATCTGCACGATGTCGGCACGGATATGCCCATCCCGGGTCCAGGGCGCGAACATGTAGTACATCACCATGCGCCAGACCACCACGACCGCGAAGGTCACCACCAGTAACGTCAGGACCACACGGCCAATGGTCAATAAAGGTTTTTTCATGTCATCAGGTATCGACTGAGAGAGTCCACGGCGCCCAGTAGCAGAGCGTAGAGACCCACGTTGAACAGCGCCCGGTGCCAGACCAGACGATAAAAGTGCAAGCGCGTCAGCACCCCGTGCACCAACAGGTACAAGCCATAAGTGATGCCCATCAGCACCAGCAGCGTGGGCAGGAACACCCCGCTGATATCCAGATCACCGATCATAGGGGCGCTCCATCGATGCCATGGGGAAGGGGTTCTTCAAGCTCGCTGGTGGCGACGAATTCCACCCCCGGCAGCAGCGCCAGGCGCAGGCCACTGAGGGCGTGCAGCAGGTGCAGGCGGGTTTCGTCGTCGCCTTGCAGGCCCTGGCTGTTGAGCGCACGCCGGGTGCGGTCCAGGGTCATCAGCAACGCACTGGGAGCGGGCAGGCGTTCGCCGGCCTTGAGGCAGGCCTTAAAGTATTCGCCGACCTCGGCCACCACCTGGCGCAGCAGGGACTGAGCCAGCCCCTGCACCCGCGGCGCATAGGCCTGCAGGTCCAGGACATTGAGCGCAACACGCAACTCCCGCAGGGCGGCACCGGTGTCCTGGCCGGTCATGGCCAGGCGCGGCAGGTGCTGCATCAGCCGGTCGAGCATCTGCGCCCCCATGTGCCGGTGCTCGGCCAGGGTTGCCGGCTCGGAGAGGCTGACAATGTCGCGCCAACTGAAGCGGGTCAGGCGCTTGGCCGCCAGTTCCGAGCCGAACGGCCGGGCAATCAGGGTCCAGACAAAGGCAAAGAGCAGGCCCATGGGCCCGGCCAGGTTGGAGTTGGCGAAGCTCAGAAAGTCCGCGTCGTAGGCGCCCTGGATGCTGATGAAGGACGAGGTGTTGACGATGGTCAGGAGCATACCCAGGTAGAACCGCGGCTGTACCGTCAGGGTGCCCACACAGATGAAGGGCACGGCAAAGGCCAGCACCAGCATCGGGAAGTCGTGCAGGTTGGGCAGGATCAGGAACAGGTAGAGGCTGGCGAACAGCACCGACATCGCGGTCCAGAAAAAGAACCGGTAGATCTGCGGCGCGGGGTCGTCCATGGAGGCGAAGAAGCTGCAGGCCACCGCCGCCAGGATCACCGCGCTGCCGCCGTCGGTCCAGCCCAGGAGGATCCACAGCACCGAGGCGACGATGATCGCGAGCACCGTCGAGCCCGCCGAATACAGCATCAGCCCGCGGTCAAGAAACGGCGTCAGCCGGCCCAGGCGCCAATGCCGGTAGACCGCGCGCCAGGGAGCCTGACTTTCGCTCTGGATGGCGTGCTGCAGGCTGCGGCAGTCTTGCCACAGATCGATCCACTCGCCGAGGCGATACAGGGCGTTGGACAGCAGCAGCTGGCGCCGGTCATCCAGGGCTTCAGGGCTTGGTTGCAGGGTTTCAAGCTCATCGCGCAGAGCTTGCCAGCGTTCCACTGAGGCATCCCGGGCGGTGCCTTGCAGCCATTCCTCGGCCTTGGCCAGCAAGGGGGCGAACTGCGCCACCAGTTCCGGGGTACGCCGTTCCAGGGCGTACAGAGCATCGTCCAGAGCATCCACCACCGGCAGCAGGTTGATCATCCGCCCGCGCAGTTCCTTGGTGTTGCGCACCGTCTGCGGCCGGGCGCCTTCGTGGGGCAACTGGCCGATCATCAACTCCAGGGTGTTGAAGGTGCCCACCATCGATGTGCGCAGGGCGCTGACTTCTTCAGGCTGCACATTGCGCGCGAGGAAGCGCTGGCTGTAGACCGCGGCATCGGCGAACCACTTGCCGGCGGAATCGACGAACACCGGGGCCAGCCGCCGGGGCCAGAACATGCTGCCAATGACCGCAGCGCAAATGATGCCGAGGAAGATTTCCTCGGTTCGTGCCTCGGCCACATCCCACACCGCCAAGGGGTTGTCCACCACCGGCAGGGCAATCAGCGGCAGGGTGTAGCCGGCCAGCATCAGGGCGTAGTTGTTGGCAGTGCGCAGGTGCATGGACAGGAACAACAGGATCCCGGTCCACAGGGCGATGATCACCACCAGCAGATAGGGGCTCTGCACGAACATCGGCACCAGCAGCACCGCAGCCGCCGCGCCGAGAAAGGTACCGATCGCCCGGTACAAGGCCTTGGAACTGGTAGGGCCGACAAAGGGGCTGGAGACGATGTACACCGTGGCCATGGCCCAATAGGGACGCGGCATCTGCATCAGCATGGCGATGTACAGAGCGATCATCGAAGCAGCGAAGGTGCGCACGCCGTAGAACCAGTCGCGCGCGGGGGGCATGCCAGTGAAAAAGCCTTTCAAGATGACAGCACCGGTACATGGCTGGCGGACTCGAAGGCGCGAATCACCCGCAGTGCCGCTTCCAGGTCGCTGGCGCTGATGCCTTCGAGGACTTCATGGCGCAGGCGCACCAACTCGCTCTCCACGGCTTGCACCAGCTCGCGGCCGGTGTCGGTCAGGCTCAGGCATTTGGCCCGGCGGTCGTGGGGGTCTTCACTGCGGCACACGTAGCCGGCGCTGCACAGTTGATCCAGCAAACGCACCAGGGATGGGCTTTCCATCCCCGCGGCCTGGGCCACCGTGACCTGGCGCACGCCCTCGCCCAGGCGCCCGATCATCAGCAGGGGCACCGCGCAGGCTTCGGAGATTCCAAAGTTGACCAGGGTGGTCTGGCAGATCCGCCGCCAATGCCGGGACGCGACCACCATGCCACTGCTGATGTTCATGTGGAGTGATTCAAGGGAGTTGGACACAAGACTGTTCGCACACTGTTAGTTTGCTAACTATCAATATGGCATCCACGGCTAAATCCAGTCAAGTTTTGTAACAATTACCCAGGCCAAGCGTTTTGCTGATCCGCCCCTAACCAAAACGGATACTGAAAAGGTATCTGTTTTTTCATGACTTTTTGCGGAGATCGCTCATGCCCAAGCACGCCGTCTTTAACCATGAAACTCGAAACTGAACTGCGGGATCAGTTCATGGAGCAAGCACAAGCCTGTCAACGTTCGGCCTCGCAGATCATTCGCGAAATGATGCGCGATTTCGTCCAGAAGCAGCACGAATCCAGGGAGTACGAAGCTTTTTTGCAGCAGAAATTTCAGCTCGCCCGGGCCTCTATGGAGGCTCAGCACGGGCCCAGCCATGAAGCAATAGAAGCCGAGTTCGCTGCCAGGCGCGCCCGGGCATCGAGGCTCGAATGAACATCGTCTTTGGGTCTCTTCTCGCCAATGGCCACCGCCGAGCTAGCCCCCTCGCCCCCTGCGCAACAACACATCCAACTGATCCACCACCTCCGCCCAATCGGCATCGTCGAGCAGCTCATCGCGCAGAAAGTCGGCCTGGCTCTTGCTCCAGAAGAACGCGTCCGCCAGGTGCAACTCCGGTTTCAGCGGGGAATGGGTAGCGATGAATCGATCGATGCTCACCGGGTCATCGGCCAGCCCCAGCTGCTTGAACAGCGCCGGCAGATTGTGGGTCGGTGATTCCATGGTCTGGCTCCTGATCAGTGAGAAACTTCGCAAACCTGAGCGTGGGGCACCATTTTCAGGTACTGAGCCATGCTCATGTGCACCAGGTTGTGGTGATTACCGGCCTCCAGATAGATGTCTTTCTGCCGGGTCAGCCAAGGGTCGATGACAACATCCAGGCCATAGGATTCGCCAAGGGCCGGCACCGCGCCGCGCTCGCAGTCGTTGAACAGATGGGCCAGGGTGCTTTCCCGGGTGATCTGCCACTCACCGCTGCCGCGGACCTTGCTCAAATCCAGATGACGGCTGGCGGGCAATACCGCCATCAGGTAGTGGCCGTGGTGATCGTCGAGAATCACCGACTTGGCCACCCGCTCCGCGGGAACCCCCGCCACGCGTGCGGTCTCCAGGCTGCTGGCCGAGTGAGGGTGAGTCACCAGATCAAATTCGCAATGCGCCAGCTCCAGGCTGCGTTGCACGGTTCTTGCCATACGCATGATGCACCTCGGTGCCCCGAAACCGATTCGAGGCGACAGGTTGACGTTCCCTCAAATGAGTCTAGGTCGGGCCAGGGTTGCCGCACCGCGCAACTTCCGAACGGCATTCAATTCGCTCTGGGCGAGCTGCAAGGCGTTGCCACAGAGGCGCACATGACAAACAGCCGGGCCCGGGTGCTGCCAGCGGCGAACTCGGTGACTTTGTGCCAGCCGGCCGGCAACGGCGCGAACTCCTCGGGTTGATCGTCGGTACCCACCAGCCAGACCCGGCCGCTGCCCACTGGCAACGAGCCCAGTTGATCCAGGTAGACCTCATCCGGTTGGTCGATCAGGGTGCCGAAACCATAGGCGTTCGGCCTGCCGGAGGCGCCCCCCGGCAACGGCGGCGTATACAGCAACGGCTGGGCGTCGGTACGGTTGTAGTAGACGTAGCTCAAGTACCAGAGCATGTCGCTGATGACGATGCGGTCGCCCGTGGCGTAGTGGGTGTTGACGTAATCCACCATCACGCTGATCTGGTCGTTGACGTCGACATCGGTGTTGTTTCGCAGCCCCTGGGCTTCGATCCCCACGAAGACCAGCAACAGGGCCAGGGCCAGCAGTCGAGCCGTTCGCAGCCAGCGGTCGATGACCATCGCCACGATCAACGGCAGGCCCAGGGCATAGGCGGTCAGGTAGCGTTCGATGAACACCGGGGAAATGAACGACACCGCAAACACCAGCAACAGCGGCAACAGGGTAAAACTCGTCAGCAGCCCGCCCAGCCTGGTTCGCGAGTGGTCACGCCACACCGGCACCAGGCAGACCAGCAGCATCAGCAGCGGCAACCCCACGAACAGCGGCCAGGGCAGGCTGTCGCCTTCGTCCTGGAGTAACAGCTGCCAGGTCATCGCCGGCAGGGACGACCAGGTCACCGCAGGCTCCCAACCGACATCGCCACCGGCCTTCAACTCGTCCAGGTGCCGCAGCAGTTCCAGCAGTTCGGGAACCCAGGGCAGATACAGCACCACGACGCAGGCATTGGCCAGCCACCAGACCGGCCGACCGAGCAAACGCCGACCGTCCTCGGCTCGGGCTCCCGATAACGCCAGGTACAGCCAATGGGCCAGAACACAGAGCACCGTGAAGTAATGGGTGTAGAACGCCAGCGCCAGCAACAGGCTGTAGATCAGCAGGTAGCGCCAGCGCCGGGGTTGGCGCACCCAGTACGCCAGGGCCAGAGTCGCCCCCAGCAGCAACATGCCCAGCAGGGCATACATGCGCACTTCCTGGCTGTAGCGCACGGCGGTGGGCAGCAACGCCAGGAGCACCCCGGCGATAATCGCCGCTCGTCGGCCAGCCAGCAGTGCCACCAGCCAGACACCCAGTCCCACTGTGACAATCCCCGGCACGGCGCTGAACATCCGCACCGACAAAATGCCGTCGCCGAACAGTTCGATCCAGCCATGCAGCAGCATGAAATACAGTGGTGGGTGGACATCGTGAGCGGCATGCCACCAGATCTCCACCAGGGAATACTGACTGAGCAACAGACTGGAGCCTTCGTCGCCCCAGATGGCTGCCGCCGTCAGGTCATAGAAGCGGACGCCGGCGGCCAGCAGCAAGATCGGCAGCAACCCATACTCCAGCACCCGACGAGCCAGCCGCTGCCACCCTGCGCCCTGCTGCACGTGCGCCTGCTCCGACAAACGCCCGACCAGATCCGGCGCTTTGCGAAATTCCATTCCCTGCTCCCCTCACCCGCATGACGTGGCTGCAATGACCGACACAGCATCTTCTTTTGCCTGGAAAACCGCAAAGGCCCGACAGCCGTTGCAAAACATCGGAATCTTCGCTGACTGCATAGGTGCGCCTCTAGCGCCTTCTGTATGATTCGCCCATCTTCAAGGTGCTCCCTCGCGGCTTTGCGAATTAAGGACAATTCATGCGTATCGGTCTTCTTCCATCATTGACCCTGGCCCTGGGCACCTTGTTTGCCGCCCTGGCCCAGGCCAGCTCCGATGACATGTGCTTCCCGAGCTGGAAGCTCTACTCCAACCAGCTGGATGCCTGCAGCAACCTGCCTTTTCTCAGCCCGGGCAACGACAGCCGGGTCAACCTGCGCCTGCTGCTGGCCGACCAGGGCAGTCTGCCTTTGACTCCCCGGGCCTTGACCCAGGATGACCTGGGCCTGGGTTTTGGCCCCGTGCCCTTCCCGGCCTATCGCCTGCGCCCGGCAGATCCCGATACCAGTAGCGAGTCCAAGGCCACTCCGGCACCCGCCACCGAGCAGCTCGACAACCTATTGCAGGCCCTGGGCCTGAGGCGCGATAGCAAGGACACCGCCGGCGACGCTTTTTTGTCCGGAGAGGGCAGCCGCTGTCGCAGCAACTCGGACGCCAGCGCCCTGGCGTTTGTCGAACAGCTCAACAAGACGCAACTCAGCGACGAGGAGCGCCAGGCCCTGGCCGAGGCCCGGGTGCAACTGCTGGCCAGCTGCGACTGGAACGCCAGCGAAATGAACAGGCTGCTGCCGGGCAACCTGAACTCGGCAGAGGCCAAGGCGTTCGCCCGCTACCTGCAGGCTGCCGCCGACTTCTATAGTGGCCGTTTCAGCGAAGCCGGCAACGGTTTTGCCGCCCTCAAGGACAATGCCCAGCCCTGGCTGGCCGAAACTGCGGCCTACATGGGCCCGCGCACCACGCTCAACCTGGCCCAACAGAACGCCTTCGATGAATGGAGCATGGTCAGCCTGGAGCATGTGGACAAAGCCGTCCTGCAACAGGCCGGAAGCGGTTTCGAGGCCTACCTGAAAACTTATCCACAGGGACGTTACGCCGTGTCCGCCAAGGGCCTGATCCGGCGGGTGCACTGGCTGGCGGGGGATTACCAGGCGCTGGCCGACGACTATGCCCAGCAATTGACCCAGGCTCCGGGTACGCCACGCAACATGCGCCTGGAAGACGTGGTGGAAGAGGTCGACTACAAACTGCTGAGCATTCCCGGCGACAACTTCCAGGCCCCGCTGCTGCTGGCGGTCAGGGACCTGATGCGCATGCGCGCTGAGACGCCTCCGGCATTGACCCGCGAAGCCCTGCAACAGCAGAAGGCCCTGTTCGAAGGACAACCGGCATTGTTCGACTATCTGCTGGCGGCCTTCAGCCTGTATGTGGAGCAGCAACCGGCCGCGGCGCTCAAACAACTGCCGACCCAGTTGCCGACGCAACTGGACTACCTGAGCTTCAGCCAGCAGACCCTGCGCGGCCTGGCCCTGCAGGCCCAACAGGACTGGAAAGGCGCCGAAGCGCTGTGGCTGCAACTGCTGCCCCTGGCCAAGCAACCCCTGCAACGGGAACAGCTGGAACTGGCCCTGGCCTTCAACTACGAACGCAGCGGCCAACTGGCCAAGGTGTTTGCCGCCGACTCACCGATCAAGACCACCCAGGTCCGCGACATTCTCCTGCGCCAGGTGGCCTCGCCCAAGCTGCTGCGCCAGCAGGCACGGCAGGCCGACTCTGCCACCGAGCGCAACACCGCCTGGTTCGTGCTGCTGTACAAGGACCTGACCCGCGGCCAGTACGCAGCCTTTGGCGAAGACTTCAAGCAACAACCCAGCCCCCTGCCCGAAGAAACCCTCAGCCGCGGCCTGGGCTACCTCTTCGACTATGGCCCCTCACTGGCGGTATTCCAGTGGTACGGCAAGCCTGACAGTGGCGAAGAGAGCAGCTATGCCTGCCCGAGCATCAAGGACAGCGCCGCGGCCCTGCAACAGGACCCGAAAAGCCCGGCCGGCCTGCTCTGCCTCGGAGAGTTCATGCGCCTGAACAACTTCGACCAGATGCCCCTGGATACACCGCCCAACGCCCAATCCCTGGGCGGCACCCAGGACAACTTCCCAGGCAAGCCCTTCTCGCGACTCGATGGTTATCAGGTGGTAATCAACAACCCCAAGGCCAGCCGTGACGAACGCGCCTATGCCTTGTACCGGGCGATCTACTGCTACGCCTCCTCCGGCAACAACCGTTGTGGCGGCGCCGGTGTCGAACCGGCCGTGCGCAAGGCCTGGTTCCGCCAGCTCAAGGGCAAGTTGGGGGACACCCAATGGGGCCAGTCGCTGCGTTACTACTGGTGAATCCAAAACGCCTGGCCTGCTGCCTGCTGTCACTGTGCCTGTACTGGGCAGTACCGGCAGGCGCCACCGTTGACGCGGCGCACTACGACGCCTTCTGGCTGTGGAGCGGGGTCAAGACCCAGCCAGTGCTGGCCCAGGCCAAGACCCTGTACATCCTCCAGGGGCAGATCAGTCGCTCGCGGCGCCATCCCGGGCGCGGTGTCGAGCTCATCGCCCAGGGCCTGCCGGTGTCGCAGCTGCCCCAGGAACAAGTCTGGGTGGTCTACCGCGCCCACACCCTGGCCTGGCCGGAGTCGCTGTATCGCCAGTTGCTTGGCCAGGTGCACCGCTGGCATGCCACGGGCACTGCGGTAATGGGCATCCAGATCGATTTCGACAGCAGCACCCGCGACCTCGAACGCTACGTGAGTTTCCTGCGCGACCTGCGCCAGCGCCTGCCGGCGCACTACCGCCTGAGCATCACCGGCCTGATGGACTGGGGCAGCAACGCCGACCCGCAAGCCATCGGCCAGCTCAAGGGCATAGTGGATGAAGTAGTGGTGCAGACCTACCAGGGTCGCCATAGCATTCCCAACTACGCAGCCTACCTGCCGCGCCTGGATCGCATGGGCATGCCTTACAAGGTCGGTCTGATCCAGGGCGGTGACTGGCAAGAGCCCCAGGCGCTGCGTGACAGTGCCTGGTTCAAGGGGTATGTGGTGTTTTTGCAGAATCCTCAGATCGAGCCTCAACTAAGGCGTAACACGCGTTCACAGTAATACGCGTCGACAACCTTGATCCTGAAAGCCTGCTCATGCAAAACGGTTCACGGGGAGTTGATGTTCAGCACAGCCATGGATCGACCCACACTCTCGTCGGACAAGGATTGACCACGACGAAAGCAGGCAATAGGATCGGGCTCACTACTCAACCCCGTACGCAGAGATTAAGTTCACTGGCCGTTGGGGTGAAAAAACCGGCTCCGGCCGGTTTTTTCGTTTCCAGGGAATGGAATAGTGCGCACGGCATTCTTCGTCGACGGCTACAACCTGTTTTACGGGTTACTAGCTGACACTCGATTCAAATGGCTCGATCTGCCCAGGCTGCTGATCCATATCGTGCAGATCGAGAACCCCGCCAGTCGCCGAGTTGACCCTCGGCGTCATCCTGCCTCACAGGCCCGAGTACCAACGTCCGCAACCCGGCTCACTGAAAGCACTGGCCCATTGGATGCGCCGGGTCATCAGCGCCGAAGAACTGCAAAAACACCAGTTCCCCGAGCGAGTCACGACCCACAAGGCGCCCGCGATCAAACCGGACTACTGGTGAATCCGCTCCCCTTACCAGTCATAGGTCAAACTCGACACCATGGTCCGGCCTTCGCCGTAATAGCAGTCCCAGATGGTGGTGCAATTGGCGACGTAGGTCTTGTCGGTGAGGTTCTTCACGTTCAGTGCCAGCTTCACGCCCTTCCATTGCAACGGCGATTTCTCCAGGTCGTAGGACAGGCTGGCGTCGTACACGGTGTAGGACGGGATCTGGAAGGCGCCGTCGTAATCGGTGCCATAGCTGCCCTTGACGTAGCGGGTGCCGACGCCTGCGCCCAGGCCCGCCAGCGGCGTGTCGCCGAGGATCGTGTAGTTGAGCCACAGCGACGCGGTCAACGGCGGCATCCCTGCCGGATGACGCCCTTCGCGCCCGTCGTTGTCCTTGGTGTACTTGATGTCGTTGCGCGACGCCGAGGCAATCACGTCCAGCGATTCGCTGAGGCTGGCCTTGGCTTCCAGCTCGATCCCCCGGGAGCGCACCGCGCCACTCTGGACGCTGAACCCGGGGTTGGCCAGGTCGGAGGTCAGGATGTTTTCCTGGTCCAGTTGGTAGGCCGATACCTGGACGAAGCTCTCCTGGCCCGGCGGCTGGTATTTCACCCCCACTTCGTACTGCTTGCCGCTGGACGGCTCGAAAGCGCCGCCCTGGCGACTGGTGCCACTCAACGGCAGGAAGGATTCCGAATAGCTGACAAAGGGCGCCAGCCCGTTGTCGAACAAGTACACCAGCCCGCCGCGCCCGGTGAAGGACTGGCTCTTGGCATTGGTATGACCACCGTTGAGCGGCGTCTTGTTATCGGTTTCCGCCCAATCGTTGCGACCGCCCAGAACCAGCACCCACTTCTCGTACTTGATCTGATCCTGCACATACAGGCCGGTCTGGATGATGGTGTTGTCCCACTGGTAAGGATTGCCGAAATTCAGCGACTGGCCGTAAGTCGGGGTGAACATGTCGAGAATCGGCGGGTTGAAGTCGTACTTGCCATGGAACTTCGAGTTGAAGTGGTAATAGTCCAGCCCCGTCACCAAGGTGTGGCTGAAGGGTCCGGTGTTGAACTCGGCCTGGGCGATGCTATCCACACCGTAAACCTTGTTGTGCTGCTTCCAATCCACACCGTAGCGGGTCATGTAGCGCTGATCGTTGAGGCCGGTCCTGGGATTGGTGACGAACCTGTAGCCGTGCAGCGGCGCGCGGTAGCGGTCATCGACGTCGGCGTAGCGGGCGTTCTGCTTCAGGGTCCAGACATCGTTCAGGCGATGGGAGAACTCGTAGCCGAGGACGAACTGGTCGCGGTCGTAGGCATTGACCCCGGGCTCGCCGAGAAACAGGTCGCGGTCGATCTTGCCATTGGGGTTGGCGAACACCGTGCCCACGCTGGGCAGGCCCTGGGCCTCGGGCACGTCGTTGTCCTTCTGGTACTGGGCGAACAGCGTCAGCTGGGTGTCGTCATCGGGCCGCCAGGTCAGGCTCGGGGCGATGAACTGCCGCTGCTGCTGGACGTAATCGATGGCGTCCTGGCTGTCGCTGGCCAGCCCGGTCAGGCGATAGAGGAACTGCCCCTGTTCATCCAGCGGGCCACCCAGGTCCAGGGCGATGCTCTTGTGGTCATAGCTGCCGGCTTCCAGCACCAGCTGGTGCAGCGGGGTTTCGGTGGGCCGCTTGCTGACCATGTTGACGATGCCGCCCGGCTGGTTCTGCCCGTAGAGCACCGAAGCCGGCCCCTTGAGCACTTCGATGCGCTCCAGGGCATAGGGCTCGATCTGCAGGGCACCGCCGGTACTGCCGCCGCCATAGGGCAAGTGCAGGCCATCGAGGTACATCGGTGTCGGGGAAAAACCACGGGAGGTCGGCTCGTCGAAAATCTTCACCCGGTCGGAAAAGCCACCACCGGTCATGCCCGGGGTGTAGAGCAGCGCTTCGGTCACGCTATGAGCGCCGCGAGCCTTGATCTCCTTGGCGCCGATCACGTTGATGGTCTGCGGAATCTCCACCAGTGCCGAGTCGGTCTTGCTCCCTGTGGCACTGCGCTTGGCGACGATTCCCGGTACCGCGCCCCAGGCATCCTCGGTCATCTGCGTGGCGCCGATCCGGGTTGGCGCCAGCTGCAGCGCGCCGTTCTCGGCCAAGGGTTGCAGGCCCCAGCTGGCACCGGTCTGCACCGCCTGCAAACCACTGCCGGCCAGCAACGTCTGCAGGCCCTGTGCGACCTCGTAACGCCCATGCAGGCCCGCACTGTGCTTGCCAGCAGTCATGCTCGCATCCACCGACAGGAGAATCCCCGCGGCACTGGCGAAACGATTCAGGACCTGATCGAGATTGCCGGCGGCAATCTGGTAGTCCCGCGCCTGGCTCTGGCTGCCGCTGTCGGCCTGGGCCATGCCCGGCAACACCGGGGCCATGGCCAGCAGCGCGACAAAGGCGCGGCGGCGGGCGGCGGTGCCCAGGGTCAAAATGGATGCTGTGGTCTGGTAAGGCATTCCTGAACTCCCCATGAGAATGCGTCTTGATCGGCTTTCATGGGGTATCCCGGACAGCTCGGCAGAATCGACAATCGCGCAGAATTTTTTTTTGCAATCAGCTCCGCGGCTTGAGGGTCACCCAGTAACGGGTCACCGCGTGCGCTCGCACCGGCAGCGAACGTTCCAGGGCCGCGAGTACCGCGTCGCTGTCCGCCAGGGGAAAGACCCCGGTGAGCAACAGGCCGGCCACCTGCTCGTCACAACGCAACAGCCCCGGGCGATAGCGCGCCAGCTCGGTGACGAACTGCCCCAGGGGCTGGCGTTCGGCAATCAGTCGGCCCTGGCTCCAACTGCTGGCATTGACTTCAGCCACTTGCCGCGCCGAAACCCGTCCGGCGCTGAACCACAGGCGCTCGCCGGCATTGAGTTGCACAGCCTGGGCATGCCGGGGGCTGACCCGCAGCGCACCTTCGTAAAGATCGACCCGAGTGCCGCCGTCCAGCTCGCGCACGGCAAAGCGCGTGCCCAGGGCCTGGATATCTCCGGCGGCGGTTTCGACGATCAGCGGCCGCGAGGAATCATGCCCGCTGGTGAGCAGGATCTCGCCCTGGATCAAGCGGATGCGCCGCTCACTGGCACTGAACAGCAGGTCGACGGCGCTGGCGCTGTTGAGGTCCAGGCGACTGCCGTCGCTCAGGGTCAGGTGGCGAATTTCCCCGGTGGCCGTACGCTGCCCAGCAAAGGCCGCCCGCCAAGGCTGGCTGTCCTGGACCAGATAACCGCTGCCCCCGGCCACCAACAGCAAGCCCAACAGTTTCAGCGCCGCACGTCGTTGCGGGTCCGGGGCCTGGGCCAGCAGCACATGGGCACTGTGCTCCGGCACCCCGCCCAGGGTCTGCTGCAGTTGCTGCAAGCGCTGCCAGGCCCGACGGTGTTCGGAATCAGCCTGCTGCCAGGCCACGAACGCCTCGCGCTGCTGCGCATCGAGCTCACCGCCCCAATGCAGCATCAGCCATTCACTGGCCTGCTCGACGATGGCGGGAGCAATGGGTGCCTGATGGACCTTCATTCTTCGTAAAGCACCTGATAGCAAGCCTGGATTGCACGGATCATGTACTTCTGCACCGAACTCACGGAGACCTCCAGGCGCTCGGCAATCTGCGCATACCCCAACCCTTCGAACTGCGACATGAGAAAGGCCTGGCGCACCTTGTCCGGCATGCGATCGAGCATGGCATCGATCTGCATCAGGGTTTCGAGGATCAGTGCGCGGCTTTCCAGGGAGGGCGTCTGGGGTTCCGGCAGGTGGGCGATGCTTTCCAGGTAAGCGCGCTCGATGCGCAACCGGCGCCACTGGTCGATCACCAGGTTGCGCGCGATCTGCGCCAGGTAACTGCGGCTTTCCTGGTGCCCGGGAAAGCGCCCCGACAGCAACAGGCGCAGGAAAGTGTCCTGCGCCACATCCGCCGCATGCTCGCGATCGCCCAGGCGCTTGCGCAACCAACTCTGCAGCCAGCCGTGATGATCTCGATACAGGCGATGGAGCTGGGCGTTACCGTCAGTGGTTGCTTCCATGAATGAAACTGCACACATGATTGAGAGCAATTATCATTACACTTTTTTCTCAATCCAGGCAAAAAGGCTTTCAGCGCACCGGGCTGGCGGCGTGCAGCGGATACACCGACTCCCAGCCTCCCCCCAGCGCCTTGTACAAACCGACCATGGACAGGGACACCCCGGCCGAGCTTTCCACCAGTTGCTCCTGGGTGGCCAGCAAGGCGCCCTGCACGGTCAGGACGTTGACGAAATCCACCACCCCTTCGACGTATTGCTGCTGCGCGGTGCGCAAGGCGATCTGATTTTGCCGCACCGCTTCGGCCAGGCTGTCGCGGCGCAACTGGCTGGCGTTGTAGCGAGTCAACTGGTCGTCGATTTCGTGCCAGGCCCGCAGCACGGTCTGCTGATAGGCCAGGGCTGCTTCCTGCTGCTGGGCCTCGCGCAACTGGAGCATGCCGCGCAAACGACCACCGTCGAACAGCGGCAGGCTGAACTGCGGGCCGATGCCGAACTGCCGGGAGCTCCAGGAACCGAAGTCTGCCAATTGCATGGCCTGGGAGCCGAAGTTGCCGGACAAGGTAATGCGCGGATAGAAATCCCCCTTGGCTACGCCAATGCTGGCCGTCGCCGCATGCAGCCGGGCCTCGGCCTGACGGATATCGGGGCGGCGTTCGGCCAACTGCGACGGCAGGCCGATGGCCACTTGGCTCGGGGGTTGGGGCACCGGCGCGTCACTGGCCAACTCCTGGTGCAGGGCCTGGGGCGGCTCGCCCAGCAGCAGGCTCAGGGCATTGATCAACTGCGCCTGGCGCTGCTGCAACTCCGGCAGCCGGGCCTCGATGGTAGCGACCTGGGCCGCCGCTTCGGCCACATCCAGGTCAGTGGCCACGCCATCGGCCAGGCGCAGTTGCGAGAGCTTCAGACTGTGACGCGCGACGTCGAGGTTCTGCTCGGTAACGGCCCGGGTGCTCTGCACGCCACGCAGTTGGATATAGTCCTGGGCGGTTTCCGCCAGCACCGACAACAGCACGCCACGCCGATCGTTCTCCGCCACTTCCAGGGTGGCGTCGGCTGCTTCGGTTTCACGCCGGACCCGGCCCCAGAAATCCAGTTCCCAGGAAGCCGAGAAGCCGGCTTCCCAGAGATTGAAGGCGGACCTGCCGTTGTTCCCCGACGGGTCGTTCAAGCCTTCGGCGCTGTTGCGCTTGCGCCCGTAGCCGCCATTGGCAGAGGTGCTCGGGTAGCGCTCGGCGGTGATCACCTGGCGCGCCGCCCGGCTCTGTTGCAAGCGGCTGCTGGCCAGTTGCAGATCGAGGTTGTCGCTCAGGGCCCGGCGACTCAGGGCCGACAGTTGCGGATCATTGAACACCTCCCACCAGCGCTCCTGCATGGCGCTGTCCACCGCCTGGCTGGCGGCGGCCTGTGCAGGTGTCGACCAGGCCTGGACCTGGGTCGCCTGGGGCCGCTGGAAATCCGGGCCGACGCTGCAGGCGCCCAGCGCCAGCAAGCCAAGCACCAGCAGTGCCCTGCCCCCGTGGCGAGGGAGCTTGCTCCCGTTCGAGTGCGCAGCACTCGCAAAGCGGCTTTCACTGAAGCCCTGGGCCACCGCATCAATCGCTTCCGCGGTAGCTGCGCTACCCAGCGGGAAGCGTCTGTGCCAGCTGCGTTCGATACTCATCGCTGGGTCACCTCACGTGCACTGGTGGCAGAGCTGTGGGTATCCACGCTGGCTTCCACCGACATGCCGACCCGCAGGCGCTCGGCCATGGGCTGATTGGGGTCCAGGAGAATCTTCACCGGAATGCGCTGCACCACCTTGGTGAAGTTGCCGGTGGCGTTGTCCGGTTTCACCGCCGCGAACGTCACGCCGGTGGCCGGGGCCAGACTCTCGACGCGGCCGTGCAGGGTCTCGCCGCCCAGGCTGTCGACGCGCACTTCGACCGTCTGCCCGGCGTGCATGGCGGTGAGCTGGGTTTCCTGGAAGTTGGCCAGCACATAGGCCTGCTGCAGGGGCACCACGGCGAGGATCTTGCTGCCGGGAGTGACATAGGCGCCGACCCGTACCGCACGTTCGCCGACCATGCCATCCACTGGGGCGACGATGCGCGTATACGACAGCTCGTAGCTGGCCATTTCCAGGGCGGCCTGGGCCCGCTTCAAGCCGCCTTCGGCCGCGTCGCGCTGGGCAGTGAGGATCTCCACCTGCTTGCGCTCCGCTGCCAGGGCCGCAGTGGCCGTGGCCAGCCGGGCGCTGGCCTGGTCGATGCGGGTCTTGGCCTGCTGGGCGTTCTGCACGGTGCCGGCGCCGACCCCTGCCAGGTGGTTGTAGCGATTGAGCTCGTGCTCGGCAAAGGCCATTTCGGCGCGAGCCGCCCCCAGTGCCGCCTGGGCCTGGGCAATCACCGAACTCTGCCGGTCCAGGGTGGCCCGGGCGTTCTGCAACTGGGCCTGGGCCACCAGGGTTTCGGCATCCGCCGCCTGCGCCGCGGCCCGCAGGTCACGGTCATCGATCAGCGCCAGCAGTTGCCCGGCCTTGACCTGCTGGTTGTCCTCCACCAGCACTTCCTTGATGAACCCGGCCACGCGTGGCGCCACCAGGGTGTAGTCGGCGGCGATGAAGGCGTCGTTGGTGCTTTGCTCGCTGGAGCGGCCAAACAGACCCGGCGCCACCAGATAAGCCAGCACGCCAAGGGCCGCTACCGTCGCCACAGCGACGGCGATTTTGTCTTTGCTCTGGATCGTCATAAAAACCTTCTCGTTCAAGTGGGCGCCCGCGGTGGATAGATCCGCGTCGGCAGCCAGAAAATCAGCAGGATCAGCGCAGCGGCCACCCCTGCCATGCAGAAATAGAGATCGGCGGAGGTCAGCACCACGGCTTGCTGGTGCAGGCGCTGGGCCAGCCCGGCTACCCGGTCATCCACCAGGGGGGAGTTGCCCAGGCTGTCCACCAGCATCGTCGAGTGGAAATGCAACCGGTGAGTGGTGAGCACATCCAGCACCCCGGTGGCGATCACCGCCGCCAGGCCTTTCACGGTGTTGAACCAGGCCGAAGCGAAGGGCCCTTCCAGCGGAGTGATGCTGCCGGTGGAGAGCATCAGCAACGGCAGCACCGCCATCGGCTGGCCGAAGATCTGCAGCAGTTGCAGCACATAGAAATCGTCACGAATCCAGGCCGAGGTCAGGTGCGTGCCCCCCAGGCAAGACAGCACCAGCATGCCCAGGCCGATCCCCAGCACCCAGCGGCAGTCGACCCAACGCAGGTTGCACAGGGCCGCCACCAGAGGCAGGGCCAGCAGTTGCGGCAGGGCCATCACCAGCATCACCGGGGCGGTCTGCAACGGGCGATAGCCCTGGACCTGAGCCAGGTACGCCGATGGGATGATGATCACCGCGGTCAGTACCACCAGCACCCCGGCCAGGGTCAACAGGGCGAAGGACAGGTTGCGGATGCCGAGCATCTGCAGCTTGAAGAAGGGAATCGGCTGCGACCATTCGTTGATCATGAACAGCACCAGCAACACCAGCCCGCCGACCAGCAGCACACTGATCAGCGGCGACTCGAACCAGTCCAGGCGATTGCCCTGGAGGATGCCGATCACCAGCATGCAGATCGCCGGGAAGCCCAACAGCAGCCCACGCCAGTTGAACTGCTTGAAACGCTCCAGACGCAACGGGTCCTGGGGCAGGCCGTAAGCCACCGCCGCCATGGCCAGCAGACAGGGCGCCACCACCTGCCAGAAGGCCCAGCGCCAGCCCACGTACTCGGTCCACAGTGCCGCCAGGGGCGTACCCAGGCTGGGGCCGAAGGTGGCTGTCAGGGCATAGCCGGCCAGGCCGTAGAGCTTGACGTTGGCCGGCAGGAACCGCAGGGCGACGGTCATCAGCATCGGCGGCAGCGCGCCTCCGGCCAGGCCTTGCAGCGTGCGCAGCAGCAACAGGCTCTGGTAGTTCGGGGCGAAGGGGCACAGCACCCCCAGCAGGGTGAACAGGCCAATGGCACACAGGGTGAAACGCCGCAGGGAAAAGGTCACCGAGCACCAGGGCGCGAAGGCCATGGCCGCCACCGAGGTGGCGGTGTAGCACGCCACCAGCCAGGTGCCTTCGTCGAATCCGATGAACAACGCACCGCGGATATCCGCCAGGGCGATCTTGGTCACCATCTCGTTGAGACCGGAGACCAGCACCGCCAACAACACACCGACCAGACCGATGATGATTCGCGGCCCGAAGATCGGTGGTGCAATGGCTGCCGGCTTGCTGGCGGCTTCAACCGAAGCAGGCGCAGCGACAGCAAGGGAACTCATGGAAATACTGCTCCAGACAAGAAAACCAGAGCAGTTTATGAACAGCCAGTGCTGACGAAAACTGACTTATCGACAGTTTATAAATGCACCAAACGCAACGATCATCCCCTGTTAATCGTAGGAGCTGGCTTGCCAGCGAAGAGGCCCTCAAGACCGCTTTCGCCGGCAAGCCGGCTCCTACGAAGAGGTCGGCTGGGCTTCTTGCCAGGTGGCCTGGCAGGAGCTGCGCAGGGTTTCGCGAAACCATTTGTGCGCCGGGTCCTTGTCGTAGCGCGGGTGCCAGGCCTGGGTCAGGACCAGGGTCGGCAGAGAAATCGGCAGGACGAAGGAGCGCAGACGCAGGCCCAGGCGCGAGACGCTGAGCAGGGTTTCCTGAGGCACCGGCAGGATCAGGTCCGAATCCGGCAGCATGAACATCGCGGCGTGGAAGCTCGGGGCAATCAGCGACACCCGACGCTCCAGGCCCTGCTCCGCCAGCGCCGCATCGATAGGGCCACGGGCGATGCCCCGGCGAGACATGCTGATATGGGGAAACGCGGCAAAACGCTCGGCGGTGATGTCCTCGTCCAACAGTGGATGGTCTTCGCGCACCAGGCCGACAAAGGCGGTAGTGAACAGATTCTGCACCTTCACTTCCGGGGTCAGGGGCCGGGTGTTGCTGATCCGCAGGTCGATCCGCCCCTCCCGCAGGGCCTCGTCATCGCCATCGCCTTCCGGCACGAAGCGCAGTTCGCACAACGGCGCCTGACGCTCCAGGGTATCGATGAGGCGACCGCCATAGACACCGACGAAAAAATCGTTGGCGCGCACATTGAAGCGCCGTCGCAACGAAAGCAGGTCCACCTGATCCGCCGAACGGAACAACAGCGCGGCCTGCTCCACCAGATCACGCACCTGACTACGCAGCTCCAGAGCCTTGGGGGTGGGCACCAGGCCACGTCCGGCCCGCACCAGCACCGGGTCACCCAGGGCTTCGCGAATCCGCGTCAGGGTACGGCTCATGGCCGCCGGGCTGAGGTTCATGCGCCGCGCGGCGCCGACCACACTGCCCTCGTCCAGCAGGGCATCGAGGGCGACCAGAAGGTTCATATCCGGGAGTTGCATACTGAGCACTCATGACTGATCAGGGATGATCCGGACGCAATGCTAGCAGGCTTGGTGCCGAGGGAAATGAGGGAGATCAATCCATACCCGTGAACCCACTACCCGCGTAGGAGCTGGCTTGCCGGCGAATGGGGTCTTCGAACCTTGCATCGCCCTTGAGGCCGCCTTCGCTGGCAAGCCAGCTCCTACGGTCGGGGGTGGTTCCGGTGGCGGGGCCATTCAGCGCTGCATGCCCCAGCGTTTCACCGTGACGCGCTCCAGGGTGTCGAAGATCAGGTTCTCCACCAGCAGGCCGATGAGGATCACCACCGCCAAGCCGGCAAACACCTTGTCGGTGTACAGCTCGTTGCGGTTCTGGAAGATGTACCAGCCCAGGCCGCCCTTGCCGCTGGTGGCGCCGAACACCAACTCAGCAGCGATCAAGGTGCGCCAGGCGAAGGCCCAGCCGATCTTCAGCCCGGCGAGAATCGACGGCAGCGCCGCCGGGATCAGGATGAACAGCACCAGTCGCAGGCCCTTGAGGCCATAGTTGCGCCCGGCCATGCGCAGGGTTTCGGAAACCCCGAGAAACCCGGCGTAGGTATTCAGGGCCAAGGCCCAGAGCACCGAATGCACCAGCACGAAAATCAGGCTGTTCTGTCCCAGGCCGAACCACAGCAGCGCCAGGGGCAACAGGGCAATGGCCGGCAGCGGGTTGAACATCGAGGTCAGGGTGCTCAGCAGGTCACGGCCGAACTGGGTCGAGACCGCCAGGGTGGTCAGGGCGAACGCCAGGACAATACCGATCAGGTAGCCCTTGAGCAGCACCACCAGGGAAATGCCCACCTTGCCCAGCAGTTCACCACTGATCAGGCCCTGGTACAAGGCGCCGGCGGTCTGCACAAAGCTGGGCAGCAACAGGTCATTGTTCTGGTAGCGGGCCACGGCTTCCCAGAGCACTGCCAGGAGGATCAGGATCAGGCCCTTGCGCAGCCAGCCCTGTTGCCAGAGTCGCTGGCCCAGGGGCAGCTCTCGTTCCAGCGGGACTTGCAGCAAGGGTTGCAGGACTACTTCGTATTCTTCGCGCACAGGGGATGACTGGCTCATCGGGCGTTCCTCGTTCAACGACAGCCTGACGGCTCAATAGGCGATACGGATATCGGCGAAATCCAGCTCGGTTTCGGTTTCAGGCCCCTGGCCTTCATCGAACAACAAGCGATGAATGCGCTGTGCCGTCTGCTGGAACGCCACGCCGCCAAGGCTTTGCAGGTCGTACTGGTGGCTGTGGACTTGCGCCCGCACCCGCCCCGGATGCGGCGACAGCAGGAGGATGCGATTGCCCACCACCAGCGCCTCTTCAATGGAGTGGGTAACGAACAGCAAGGTGAAGCGCACCTCCTCCCAGAGCAGCAGCAACTCCTCCTGCATCTTGCGCCGGGTCAGGGCGTCGAGGGCCGCGAAGGGCTCGTCCATCAGCAGGATCTTCGGCTGCATGGCCAGGGCGCGGGCAATCGCCACCCGGGCCTTCATGCCACCGGACAGGGTGTGCGGATAGGCATCGGCGAAAGCCGCCAGGCCGACCTTGGCCAGGTAGTGCAGGGCGCGCTCTTCGGCTTCGCGACGGCCGAGGGTTTTCGACGCCAGCAGCGGAAACATCACGTTCTGCTTCACGGTTTTCCAGGGCGGCAGTTGGTCGAACTCCTGGAACACCACGATGCGATCCGGCCCAGGCTGACTGACTCGCCGACCCTGCAGGCGAATCTCGCCCTCGCAAGGCTGGATGAACCCGGCCACCGCCTTGAGCAGGGTCGACTTGCCGCAGCCCGAAGGCCCCAGCAGGACAAAACGATCGGCCGGATCAACCTCGAAACTCACCTGGTGGGTGGCCCGTACCACGCGCTGCGGGGTGCGGTACTCCAGGCTGACTTGATCCACCGCCAACAGCGTTTCGGCGGTGGCGGTGGGGTTGCTGGCCGTGTGGCCTGGCAAAGGGGCGTTCATGGCCATCAGCTCCCTTGCAGCGGCTTGGCGTCCTGGAAGAAGTAGTCCTTCCACGATTCCGGCTTGTTCTTGATGGCGCCGACCCGGTACAGGAACTCCGCCAGCGGGTAGGTGTTTTTCGGCGTCACGCTGAATTCGAACTGCGGGTTGTCGATGATCTTCAGCAGCGTGGCGCGGTCGATCTTGGCCTTGGTCACGCGGATGTAAGTGTCGGCGGCCGCGCCTTTGTCGTTCTGGGCGAACTCGGCAGCTTCAGCCAGGGCTTCGACGAAGGCCTTGTAGGTTTTCGGGTTGTCGTTGCGGAATTTCTCGGTGGCGAACAGCACCGTTGGCGAGTTCGGGCCCAGCAGGTCGTAGGTATTGAGCACCACATGCACGTTGGGGTTCTCCAGGGCCTGATCCTGGAACGGCGGGTTGGAGAAGTGCCCGGTCAGCTCGGTGCCGCCGGCAATCAGCGCGGCGGTGGCGTCCGGGTGCGGCACGGCGATGGTGTACTTATCCAGGCGATTGAATTCCTGGTCGCCCCATTGCTTGGCTGCAGCGTATTGCAGGAAGCGCGACTGCACCGAGACGCCCACCGCCGGCACCGCGATGCGGTCCTTTTCGGTGAAGTCGGCGATGGTCTTGACCTTGGGGTTGTTGCTCACCAGGTAGTAGGGGAAGTTGCCCAGGGACGCCACGGCCTTGACGTTCTGCCGGCCGTGGGTGCGATCCCAGATGGTCAACAGCGGGCCGACGCCGGCTCCGGCAATGTCAATGGAGCCCGACAGCAACGCGTCGTTGACCGCTGCGCCGCCGGACAGTTGGGTCCAGTCGACCTTGATGTCGATGCCCTCTTCCTTGCCGTGCTTCTCGATCAGGTTCTGGTCGCGCACTACGTTGAGCAGCAAATAGACGATGCCGAACTGTTCAGCGATGCGGATCTCGCCTTCGGCATGGGCCGCTGTAGGGGCGACCAGGCTGCCGGCCAGCAGGCTGAAACCCAGGCCGATGGCCGTGGCCAGTTTGCCGAGGCGGGGAATGAAGGGAATGGATAAAGACATGATGATTCTCCTGCCGTGCCTGGCGATCAGTAAGGGGCGTCGCCCTGGATGGTGGTGCGATACAGCTTGCGGCGCAGATGGCTCGGGCAACCGGCGGCCAGGTGGATCAGCGAGCGGTTGTCCCAGAACACCAGATCGTGGGGCTGCCATTGATGGCGGTAGATGTTTTCCGGCAGCACGCTGTGGGCATACAACTCGGCCAGCAATTGGGCGCTTTCGTCTTCCGGCAGGCCAACGATGCGGGTGGTGAAACCCTCGCTGACGAACAGCGCCTTGCGGCCGTTTTCCGGGTGGGTACGGACGATGGGGTGCACCACCTCGACGACCTGGGCCAGTTGTTCCGGGGTCAAGGTCGGGCGCCAGTTGCCCTCGAACTTGGTCTCGCTGTAGCGGGCCGTGTAGGAGTGGGCGGCGCTGCGGCCCTCGACCGCCTTGCGCAGGGCCTCGGGCAGGTTGTCCCAGGCTTTGTGCATGTCGGCGAACAGGGTGTCGCCACCTTCGGCCGGTAACTCCTGGGCATGCAGCATCGAGCCCAGGCTGGGCAGTTCCTTGTAAGAGAGGTCCGAGTGCCAGAACTTGCCGGCGTCACCCAGGCCGATGGACTGACCGTTCTCGATGATGTTGGAAACGATGAGGATTTCCGGGTGCCCGGCCAGCAGGAACTGCTTGAGCACATGGATCTGCAGCACGCCGAAACGGCGGCTGAAGGCGATCTGCTGTTCCGGGCTGATGCGCTGGTCACGGAACACCACCACATGGTGATCCAGGTGGGCGCGGTGGATGCGGGCGAAGTCCCCATCGTTGACCGGCCGGGACAGATCCAGGCCGATGATCTCGGCGCCCACGGCGCCACTGAAGGGACGGATTTCGAAGGCTTGTGCGGCGATGGGCGCGGCACTGGCTGATGCAGACATGACTGAAACTCCCGCGCAGGCGCGCCCAGGGCGCGCGCGTCGATCAGAAACTCACGGAGATCCCGTGTGGGTTCATTTCGTGCGGCGCGCCGATTGGTCGGCAGGTACGCAGGGAGTCAACTTTATAGATATAAGAAAGCGAATTTAAATACCGTTAGCGAATAACGATATGTTGATTCGGGCGGTGCGATACCTGGGGACGCTGCGCTGTCGACGGCTCGATGAGACGAACTGTAGGAGCCGGCTTGCCGGCGAAGGCGCTCTCACGGGCCCCTTCGCTGGTAAGCCAGCTCCTACAAGGCTGGCAAGGTCGCTTTTTACACGGATCAGCGTTCGTGCAGGGCTTCGGCGCGGGCGCGGATGATCGGCTTGAGCAGATAGCTGAGGATGCTCTTCTTGCCGGTGATGATGTCCACCGAGGCGACCATCCCGGGAATGATCAGCAGCGGCTTGTCATCGGTGCCCAGGTGGCTGCGGTCGGTGCGCAGCTTGATCATGTAGTAGGTGGTTTTCTTGTCTTCGTCGGTGATGGTGTCGGCGCCGATCTGTTCCAGACGGGCCTTGAGGCCGCCATAGATGGTGTAGTCATAGGCGCTGAACTTGACCACCGCTTCCTGGCCCGGGTGCAGGAAGGCAATGTCCTGGGGACGGATCTTGGCCTCCACCAACAGGGTGTCGTCCAGGGGCACGATTTCCACCATGTCGCTGCCCGGCTGGATCACGCCGCCAATGGTGTTGACCATCAGTTGCTTGACGATGCCGCGCACCGGCGAGGTGACCAGGGTCCGGCTGACCCGGTCTTCCAGTGCCTTGCCGGTGGCGCTGGCCTTGTTCAGTTCGGTGCGCGCCTCATTGAGCTGGGTCAGGGCCTCGCTGCGGAACTTGCCGCGGGTTTCATCAATCTTGCGCTGCACTTCCTTGATCGCCGATTCGGCACGGGGAATCGCCAGGGTGGTGGCGTCCAACTGGCCACGGGTTTCCACTTCGGCACGCTTGAGCCGCAGCACTTCCACCGGCGATACCGCGCCCTGGGCCACCAGGGGCTCGGACATGGCAATTTCCTGGCGTTGCAAGCCCAGTTGCTGACGGTACTGAGCCTGCTTGGAAGTAAACTCCCGCAGTTCCTGCTGTTTCTGGATCAGCTGTTCCTGGAGGCCGCCGATTTCGTCATGCAGCTGCTGACGGCGGCTCTCGTACAGGGATTTTTCGCTGGCGGCCTGGCCCGGTGCGTCCTTGAGCGCTTGCTCCGGGAAATTCAACGCACGGTCATCGACCTCGGCGCTCAGGCGCTCCACCCGCAGCAACATGGACAGGCGCACGGTCTCGGTCTCGCCGACGTTGGACTGGAAGCGCGTGTCATCCAGGCGGATCAGCGGCGCGCCGGCCTCCACCACCTGGCCTTCCTTGACGTACAGCTCGGAGACGATCCCGCCTTCCAGGTTCTGGATCTTCTGCACCTTGGACGAAGGAATGGCCTTGCCCTCGCCTTTGGTCACTTCGTCGATGACCGCGAAGTTGGCCCACAGCACCAGGAACAGGAAAAACGCGATGATGCCCCAGATGGTCAGGCGAATGACCCGTGGCGCATCTTCGATCAGGGCCTTGTTGACCTCGGGCAACGGCTGCCCCTGGAGAGAATCGGTGCCTTTGAAATAGCGGCGGATCGAGTCCTTGAATCCCGACTTAAGCAACACTGATCTGCCCCTTCTTCAACGCTTCCATCACTACCGCTTTCGGGCCATCGGCCAGGATCTGTCCACGGTCCACCACCAACAGCCGGTCCACCAGCGACAACAGCGACGCCCGGTGAGTGACCAGGACCACGGTCTTGTTCTGCACCACTGCTTCCAGGCGCTGTTTCAAGCGTTCTTCACCGGTGTTGTCCATGGCACTAGTGGGCTCGTCGAGCAATAGGATCTGCGGGTTGAGCAACAGGGCACGAGCCAGGGCGACGTTCTGTCGCTGGCCACCGGAGAGGTTCTGTCCGCGTTCGCCCACCTGCAGTTCATAGCCTTGCGGGTGCAGCCGGGCGAATTCGTGAACCCCTGCCAGTTCGGCGGCTTGCAGCACCAGCTCGTCTTCGACGTAGCGGGCACCGGAGGTCAGGTTGTCCCGCAGGGTGCCGGCCAGCAGCTGGATGTCCTGGGGCACGTAGCCAATGTTGTGGCGCAATTCGCTGACATCGATCTGGCGGATGTCCACACCGTCCACCAGCAAGGCACCGGAGTCCGGCTGATAGAGCCCCACCAGCAGCTTGGCCAGGGAGCTTTTGCCCGAGCCACTGCGGCCGATGATGCCGACCTTCTCGCCCGGCTTGATCACCAGGTTGATGTTCTTCAGCGCCGGATTCTGCTGACCCGGGTAGGTGAAGTTCAGTTGCCGGCATTCGATGGCGCCCTGCAGCACGCTGCGACTCAGAGGGCGCTCGTCGAAATTGCGCTCCTGGGGCAGTTCCATCATCTGGTCCACCGAGGTCATGGTGACGCGGGCCTGCTGGTAGCGAGTCAGCAAACCGGACAGCGAGGCCAGTGGGCTCAAGGCCCGGCCGCTGAGCATGTAGCAAGCGATCAGCCCGCCCATGCTGAGGTTGCCGTCGATGATCTGGTACACGCCGAAGACGATCATGACCACCCCGGCCAGTTGCTGGATCAGCAAGGTGATGTTCATCGCCAGGCTGGAGAGCATCTTCACCCGCAGTTCCAGGCGGCTGAGGGTGCCGATGGTCTGCTCCCATTGATACTGACGCTCGCTTTCGGCGTTATTGACCTTGACCGCATCCAGCCCGGCCAGGGTTTCGATCAGGCTCGACTGGCGCTCGGCACCCAGGGCCATGGTTTTCTCCATGGTCGCCACCAGGGGCTTCTGCAAGGCGTAGCCGATACCCAGGGCAATGGGGAACGCCAGCACCGGGATCCACACCAGGTGCCCACCAAGGATGGCGATCACCAGGAAGATCAGCAGGGTAAACGGCAGGTCGATGAGGCTGGTGAGGGTCAGGGACGCGAGAAAGTCCCGCAGGCTCTGAAACTCATGGATGTTCTGGGCGAAGCTGCCGACCCGAGCCGGGCGGTACTTCATGGCCATGCCGACGATGCGCTCGAACAGCGTGGCGGAAATGATCAGGTCGGTCTTTTTCCCCGCCAGGTCCAGGCACAGGCTGCGCAGACTCTTGAGGATCAGGTCGAAGATGTAGGCGCCCATGATGCCAATGGACAGCACCCACAGGGTCGAGGTGGCCTGGTTGGGCACCACCCGGTCGTAGACGTTCATCACGAACAGCGGCGCGGCCATGGCAATGATGTTGATCAGCAGGCTCGCGGCGATGGCGTCGGCATACAGCCAGCGCGAACGCTTGAGGGTGTCGCGGAACCAGGAGCGGGCCCGGGGAATCAGCGACCCGTGATTGACATCGAACTTGTGCTGGGGCTGGGCAAAGAACACCTGGCCGCTGTAGTCGTCGGCCAGCAATTGGCGATTGACGCAGACTTCACCGCCATCGCTTTCGCTGAGCAGCAGCCGCGCCTGGTCCTCGCCCTGCCAGCCCAGGAGCACGGCGCTGCGGCCGTCCTTGAGCAATAGCAGGGCGGGCATCGCGATGGTTGGAATCTGTTCGAGCTTGCGGCGTAACACCCGCCCCTGCAGCCCGGCCCGAGCCGCCGCACGGGGCAGCAGCTCGGCGCTCAAACGCTGTGACGGCAATGGCAGACCCGTGGTCAGCATGGCCGCACTGGCAGGTTTCTGATGCAGGAAGCAAAGGGTCAGCAACCCATCCAGCAAGGGATCGTCATGCATGCCGCGCGGATCATGACTGAGTTGCACACGACTGACTTCTGATTCCACGCTGGACACTCTTGGCTGGCAATAGGATGAAAGTAGCTCAATTCATCCCAGGCAGCTGGACCTTGGGCTTCGCATCGTTCTGCACGACCGAAGCCATAGGTGCGACCACTCCCTGGCTCTTGAGCAACTCGCCCATGGTCGCCTTGATTCGATACTGAGTAAATAACTGAATGTTCTGGATCTCGGCCAAACGCCGGGAAGCGGTGAACAGTTCGTTTTCACTGTCGAGCAAGTCCAGCAGAGTACGTTCGCCCAGGCTGAACTGTTTCTGGTAAGCGGTGCGCACCGCAGTGCTGCGGTCGACATATTGCTGGGCGATCGGCACCTGGGCGTTGGCGTTGTTCTGGGCGTTCCAGGCCAGGCCCAGTTCTTCGTTCAGAACCCGCAGGGCGTTGTTGCGAATATCCAGGGCCTGGTTCGACTGGTAGGCCTTGGATTCCAGGTCGGCCTTGTTGCTGCCGCCGGCGAACAGGTTGAAGCGCATGCGCAGCATGGCCTGCCATTCATTGTTATGGCCGTTCTGACCGTCGAGGTCGTTATCGGCGGTGCGACCCAGCTCAGCATCGAAACGCGGGTAGAAAGCCGACTTGGCGGCGTCGTACTGCTTCTCGGCAGCGACGATATCAGACTCGGCGGAGCGCAGGATCGGGCTGTTTTCCAGCATCTGGCGTCGGGCTTCATCGAGGTTGGCCGGCAGCAGCGCCATAAAACTGGCTGGTCGCTCCAATTGATCCGGCATCTCTCCCACAGCACTCAGGTAGTTGGTCTGGGCATCGGCCAGGTTGGTCTGCTCGGTGATCAGATTGTTGCGGGCCTGGGCCATGCGCGCTTCGGCCTGGTCAAGGTCGGCACCACTGCCTACGCCACGCTGGGTGCGCAGTTTGATCTGGTCGTAGATGCGTTCGTGATTACGCAGATTGTCTTCTGCCAACTGCACAAACTGACGACGGGTCAACACATCCAGGTACACCTGGGCCACGGTCAGCGCGGTGCGCTCGGAAGTGCCCAGCAGGGAATAAGCCCGAGAGTTGACGGTGGCTTGTTGACGCCCCACTTCGCTGGAGGTGGCAAAACCGTCAAAAACCATCTGCTGGAGACGTAAACTTGACTCTCCGCGGTTCAAGGTTTCCCAGTGATTACTGCCAGTACCCGCACGAGTACTAGGGTTATCCGTGCCTTCACGGCCGTAGCCAGCGAGCATATCGACGCGCGGCAAATAGCCACCCTTGGCCGCTTTGAGTTGATAGTCAGCGGCTAGACGGCTGTTTACCCCGGCTTGTATTTCCGGATGCACATCCAGTGCTTTCTGCATGGCTTCGGGGAGTGTTTGTGCCTGCACGAAACTGGCGGCTAAGGCGAACGGCAGGGCCTTGAACAGGTGAAAACGCATGGTAAGAATTTCCCTCGGACAGCATGTCCAGAAACACGTCATTAACGTGGTGCCACATCGAATGATTACAAGCACAACGACCGTCCGTCGGAAAGCTCAAACTAAGAACTGGTTCACATACTTCAAGTCAGGTTATTGCATAAATATCAATGTGACATTAATCCGGCGATTGTTTAGGATGGCATCCATAAGGTCAATAGTTTGGCATAAAGTTAATCTCGAAAAAATCTAGCCAAAATATTGACAGCCATACTGTCAAATACCCGTTTCCAATTACACAGCAATGTACCTCCAGACTGAGTTGCGGCCCGCGCCCAAGCCGGTACATGGATGTCAACTGAGCGGTACACCGGAGAGTCCCCAATGAGCAGTGTTGTTGCCATCGTCAAAAGCATTGTCGGTCAGGTTTTCGTAGTTTCCCCGGAAGGAATCCGGCGCGTACTCATCGAAGGCGACCGCCTGTTCGTGGGTGACCAGGTGGATACCGGCCCGGCGGGTGCCGTCACTCTGGAGTTGACCGACGGGCGTACCCTCGACCTTGGCCGCGACACTCAATGGAGCGGTGCCGCCCCGGACTCCAGCACCGACCTGGCCCAGGCCAGCGCGCAAGCCGCGCCCTCGGTGGCTGAACTGCAGCAGGCCATTGCCGCCGGTGTCGACCCGACCACCGACCTGGAAGCCACCGCTGCCGGCCCGTCCGCAGCAGGTACGGGTGGTGCTGCCGGGGGCGGCCACAGCTTCGTCCAGCTTGAGGAAACTGCAGGCCGGGTGGACCCGACCATCGGCTTCCCGACCGCCGGCCTGGGGCTGGCCAATTCGGCCCAGGACAACACCATTGGCGGGCTGACCAACAATAATGGCCTGGCCAATGGCAACGGCAGTGGCAGTGATTCGCTGCGCCCGGCGACCCTGACCCTGGGCGCCACCCCGACCATCACCGAAGCCGGTGGTGTGCTGGTGTATACCGCCACTCTGACCCAGGCACCGCTGACCGACCTGACCGTCACCCTGTCCAATGGCGCGGTCATCGTGATCGGCGCCGGCCAAACCACTGGCAGCGTGCAGGTCCCTCTGGCGCCCCATGACAACGTCTATATCGACCCCGGCCAGATCAGCGTTAGCGTGACCGGCACTGCTGGCGGCGGCGGCCTGCTGGTGACCGTCAACCCGACCCCGGCGGTGACCCAGGTCACCGACACTATCGACACCACCACCGTCACCCTGACAGCCGATGCCAACGTCACCGAAGGCGGACAGATCACCTACACCGCCACCCTGACCAACCCGGCGCAGACGCCGGTGACCATTACCCTGTCCAACGGTTCGGTCATCACCATCGAAGCGGGCAAGTCCAGCGGCTCGATCGACGTCGCGGCCCCGGCCAACGATGTCTACAAGAACGGCAGCACCCTCGAGGTCGGCATCACCAAGGCTGAGGGCGGCAACTTCGAGAGCCTGGTGCCCAGCACCGACAAGGCCGTGACTACAGTCACCGACACCATTGACGATACCGGCCTGAGCCTGTCGGCCACCGGCACCGTGGCCGAAGGCGGCTCCATCGTCTACACCGCGACCCTGACCAATCCTGCCGGGACTGCGCTGACCGTCACCCTGAGCAACGGCGCGGTGATTACCATCGCTGCTGGCGCCACTTCCGGCACCGCCACCGTCGCGGCCCCGGCTGATGACGTCTATAAGGACGCGGGCAAGGTCGAAGTCACCATCACCAAGACCGATGGCGGCAACTTCGAAAACCTGGTCACCAATCCAGCCCCTGCCGTCACTGACGTCACCGACACCATCGATACCTCGACAGTCAGCCTGACCGCCACGCCGAGCGTCGCTGAAGGCGGAACCGTGGTTTACACCGCGTCGGTCACCGCGCCAGTGACCGGTTCACCAGTTGTCGTGACCCTGTCCAACGGCCAGACCATTACCATTCCGGTGGGCGAGTCTTCCGCCACCGTGAACTTCACCGCGCCCAACGATGCCCTGGCCGGTGGCAGCTCCTTGAGCACCAGCATCACCAAGGTCGACGGCGGCAACTACGAAAAACTCGATTTCAGCGATAAGCCGGCAGACACCGCCGTCACCGATACTCCGGACACCACGACGCTGAGCCTCTCGGCCACTGACTCGGTGGCCGAAGGCGGCTCCATTGTCTACACCGCCACACTGACCAACGCTGCCGGTACTCCGGTCACCGTGACCCTGAGCAACGGCGCGGTGATCACCATTGCCGCAGGCGCCACAACTGGCACCGCCACCGTCGCGGCACCAGCCGATGACGTCTACAAAGATGCCGGTAAGGTTGAAGTCACCATCACCAAAGCGGACGGTGGCAACTTCGAAAACCTGGAGACCAATCCGGCTCCGGCGGTGACTGATGTCACTGACACTATCGATACGTCGACTGTCAGCCTGACCGCGACCCCGAGCGTGGCTGAAGGCGGCACCGTGGTATACACCGCGTCGGTGTCGGCGCCGGTTACCGGTTCGCCAGTCGTCGTGACCCTGTCCAACGGCCAGACCATTACCATTCCGGTGGGCGAATCGTCCGCTACCGTGAATTTCACCGCACCCAACGATGCCCTGGCTGGCGGCAGCTCCCTGAGCACCACCATCACCAAGACCGAGGGTGGCAACTACGAAAAGCTGGACATCAACGACAAGCCGGCTGAAACCAGCGTTACCGACACCCCAGACACCACGACTTTGAGCCTGACCGCCACCGATTCAGTGGCTGAAGGCGGTGCCATCGTTTACACCGCCACACTGACCAATGCTGCCGGGACTGCGCTGACCGTCACCCTGAGCAACGGCGCGGTGATCACCATCGCTGCTGGCGCCACTTCCGGCACCGCCACCGTCGCGGCCCCGGCTGATGACGTCTATAAGGACGCGGGCAAGGTCGAAGTCACCATCACCAAGACCGATGGCGGCAACTTCGAAAACCTGGTCACCAATCCAGCCCCTGCCGTCACTGACGTCACCGACACCATCGATACCTCGACAGTCAGCCTGACCGCCACACCGAGCGTCGCTGAAGGCGGAACCGTGGTTTACACCGCGTCGGTCACCGCGCCAGTGACCGGTTCACCAGTTGTCGTGACCCTGTCCAACGGCCAGACCATTACCATTCCGGTGGGCGAATCGTCCGCTACCGTGAACTTCACCGCACCCAACGATGCTCTGGCCGGTGGCAGCTCCTTAAGCACCACCATCACCAAGGCTGACGGCGGCAACTACGAGAAGCTGGAGATCAACGACAAGCCAGCTGAAACCTCGGTCACCGACACACCGGACACCACCACCCTCAGCGTGACTGCTACCGATACCGTGGCAGAAGGCGGTTCGATTGTTTACACCGCGACCCTGACCAACGCTGCCGGTACTCCGGTCACCGTGACCCTGAGCAATGGCGCGGTGATCACCATTGCCGCAGGCGCCACAACTGGCACCGCCACCGTCGCGGCACCAGCCGATGACGTCTACAAAGATGCCGGTAAGGTTGAAGTCACCATCACCAAAGCGGATGGCGGCAACTTCGAGAACCTGGTCACCAACCCAGCTCCGGCTGTGACTGATGTCACCGACACCATCGACACTTCCACCGTCAGCCTGACTGCCACTCCGAGCGTCGCCGAAGGCGGCACAGTGGTGTACACCGCGTCGGTTACGGCTCCGGTTACCGGCTCGCCGGTTGTGGTGACCCTGTCCAACGGACAGACCATCACTATTCCGGTTGGCGAAAGCCAGGCTTCGGTGAACTTCACCGCGCCGAACGATGCCCTGGCTGGCGGTAGCTCCTTGAGCACCACCATCACCAAGACCGAGGGTGGCAACTACGAAAAACTGGAGATCAATGACAAGCCGGCCGAGACCGCTGTCACCGACACTCCAGACACAACGACGCTGAGCCTGTCGGCCACCGACTCCGTGGCCGAGGGCGGCTCCATTGTCTACACCGCCACACTGACCAATGCTGCGGGCACGCCAGTCACCGTGACCCTGTCCAACGGTGCCGTCATCACCATCGCCGCCGGTGCCACAACTGGCACTGCGACTGTCGCGGCGCCTGCCGATGACGTCTATAAGGACGCGGGCAAGGTGGAAGTCACCATCACCAAAGCGGACGGTGGCAACTTCGAAAACCTGGAGACCAATCCGGCTCCGGCGGTGACTGATGTCACTGACACTATCGATACGTCGACTGTAAGCCTGACCGCGACTCCGAGCGTGGCTGAAGGCGGCACCGTGGTGTACACCGCATCGGTCACCGCGCCAGTGACCGGCTCGCCGGTTGTGGTGACCCTGTCCAACGGACAGACCATCACTATTCCGGTTGGCGAAAGCCAGGCTTCGGTGAACTTCACTGCACCGAATGACGCCCTGGCTGGCGGTAGCTCTCTGAGCACCACCATCACCAAGACCGATGGCGGTAACTACGAAAAACTGGAAATCAGCGATAAACCCGCTGAGACCAGCGTTACCGATACGCCAGATACCACCACCCTGAGCCTGTCGGCCACCGACTCCGTGGCCGAAGGTGGGTCCATCGTCTACACCGCCACCCTGACCAACGCCGCTGGCACACCGGTCACGGTCACACTCTCCAACGGTGCCGTCATCACCATCGCGGCAGGCGCCACTTCGGGGACTGCAACCGTTGCCGCTCCTGCGGATGATGTTTACAAAGATGCCGGCAAGGTCGAAGTCACCATCAGCAAGGCCGAGGGCGGCAACTTCGAGAACCTGGAAACCAACCCGGCTCCAGCGGTGACCGATGTCACCGATACTATCGATACGTCGACGGTGAGCCTGACCGCCACGCCAAGCGTGGCCGAAGGTGGAACCGTGGTGTACACCGCATCGGTCACCGCGCCAGTGACTGGCTCGCCAGTGGTAGTGACCCTGTCCAACGGACAGACCATCACTATTCCAGTGGGCGAGTCCTCCGGCAGCGTGAACTTCACTGCACCGAATGACGCCCTGGCTGGCGGTAGCTCTCTGAGCACCACCATCACCAAGACCGATGGCGGTAACTACGAAAAACTGGAAATCAGCGATAAACCCGCTGAGACCAGCGTTACCGATACGCCAGATACCACCACCCTGAGCCTGTCGGCCACCGACTCCGTGGCCGAAGGTGGGTCCATCGTCTACACCGCCACCCTGACCAACGCCGCTGGCACACCGGTCACGGTCACACTCTCCAACGGTGCCGTCATCACCATCGCGGCAGGCGCCACTTCGGGGACTGCAACCGTTGCCGCTCCTGCGGATGATGTTTACAAAGATGCCGGCAAGGTCGAAGTCACCATCAGCAAGGCCGAGGGCGGCAACTTCGAGAACCTGGAAACCAACCCGGCTCCAGCGGTGACCGATGTCACCGATACTATCGATACGTCGACGGTGAGCCTGACCGCCACGCCAAGCGTGGCCGAAGGTGGAACCGTGGTGTACACCGCATCGGTCACCGCGCCAGTGACTGGCTCGCCAGTGGTAGTGACCCTGTCCAACGGACAGACCATCACTATTCCAGTGGGCGAGTCCTCCGGCAGCGTGAACTTCACTGCACCGAATGACGCCCTGGCTGGCGGTAGCTCTCTGAGCACCACCATCACCAAAGCGGACGGTGGCAACTACGAAAAGCTGGACATCAGCGACAAACCCGCTGAGACCAGTGTTACCGATACGCCGGACACCACCACCCTGAGCTTGTCGGCCACCGACTCCGTGGCCGAAGGCGGTTCCATCGTTTACACCGCGACCCTGACCAACGCCGCTGGCACTCCGGTCACTGTGACCCTGTCCAACGGTGCCGTCATCACCATCGCCGCGGGCGCTACCTCGGGTACCGCCACCGTCGCCGCACCGGCTGACGACGTGTACAAGGATGCGGGCAAGGTCGAAGTCACCATCAGCAAGGCTGACGGTGGCAACTTCGAAAACCTGGAGACCAACCCAGCGCCAGCCGTCACCGATGTCACCGACACCATCGACACCAGCACTGTGTCCCTCACCGCAACGCCGAGCGTCGCTGAAGGCGGCACCGTGGTGTACACCGCATCGGTCACCGCTCCGGTTACCGGCTCTCCGGTTGTGGTCACCCTATCCAACGGCCAGACCATCACCATTCCGGTGGGCGAATCTTCCGGCAGCGTGAACTTCACTGCACCGAATGACGCCCTGGCTGGCGGTAGCTCCCTGAGTACCACCATCACCAAAGCGGACGGTGGCAACTACGAAAAGCTGGACATCAACGACAAACCCGCTGAGACCAGTGTTACCGATACGCCGGACACCACCACCCTGAGCCTGTCGGCCACCGAGTCCGTGGCCGAGGGCGGCTCCATTGTCTACACCGCTACCCTGACCAATGCCGCAGGCACTCCGGTCACTGTGACCCTGTCCAACGGTGCCGTCATCACCATCGCCGCGGGCGCTACCTCGGGTACAGCCACCGTTGCCGCACCGGCTGACGACGTGTACAAGGATGCGGGCAAGGTCGAAGTCACCATCAGCAAGGCTGACGGTGGCAACTTCGAAAACCTGGAGACCAACCCAGCGCCAGCCGTCACCGATGTCACCGACACCATCGATACCTCGACGGTGAACCTGACTGCCACGCCGAGCGTGGCCGAAGGCGGCACCGTGGTGTACACCGCATCGGTGTCGGCGCCGGTGACCGGCTCGCCAGTCGTGGTGACCCTGTCCAACGGTCAGACCATCACCATCCCGGTCGGCGAAAGCCAGGCTTCGGTCAATTTCACCGCGCCCAACGATGCCCTGGCCGGTGGCAGCTCTCTGAGCACCACCATCACCAAGGCTGACGGCGGTAACTACGAGAAGCTGGAGATCAGCGACAAGCCCGCTGAAACCACAGTAACCGACACCCCAGACACCACCACCCTGAGCCTGTCGGCCACCGACTCCGTGGCCGAAGGCGGCTCCATTGTCTACACCGCTACCCTGACCAATGCCGCAGGCACCCCGGTCACCGTGACCCTGAGCAATGGCGCGGTGATCACCATCGCTGCGGGCGCCACGTCCGGCACCGCCACCGTTGCCGCACCAGCCGACGACGTCTACAAAGACGCCGGAAAAGTCGAAGCCACCATCACTAAAGCGGACGGCGGCAATTTCGAGAACCTGGTGACCAATCCAGCGCCAGCCGTGACTGATGTCACCGATACCATCGACACCAGCACCGTTTCGCTGACCGCTACACCAAGCGTCGCCGAAGGCGGCATCGTGGTATACACCGCGTCGGTCTCGGCGCCGGTTACCGGTTCGCCGGTTGTGGTGACCCTGTCCAACGGCCAGACCATCACCATTCCGGTGGGCGAGTCTTCCGCCACCGTGAATTTCACCGCACCGAACGATGCTCTGGCCGGTGGCAGCTCCTTGAGCACCACCATCACCAAGGCTGATGGTGGCAACTACGAGAAGCTGGACATCAGCGATAAACCCGCTGAAACCAGCGTTACCGATACGCCGGATACAACCACTCTGAGCCTGACGGCCACCGACTCCGTGGCCGAAGGTGGTTCCATCGTTTACACCGCCACCCTGACCAATGCCGCTGGTACGCCAGTGACCGTGACCCTGTCTAACGGTGCGGTGATCACCATCGCCGCGGGCGCTACTTCGGGCACCGCCACAGTGCCTGCGCCTGCCGATGACGTTTACAAAGATGCGGGCAAAGTCGAAGCCACTATCACCAAAGCGGATGGCGGCAACTTCGAAAACCTGGTCACCAATCCAGCGCCGGCAGTCACCGACGTTACTGACACCATCGACACGTCCACCGTCAGCCTGACCGCTACCCCGAGCGTGGCCGAAGGCGGCATCGTGGTTTACACCGCGTCGGTCACCGCTCCGGTGACCGGCTCCCCGGTTGTGGTCACCCTGTCCAACGGCCAGACCATCACTATTCCGGTTGGCGAGTCCACCGGCAGCGTCAACTTCACCGCACCCAACGATGCCCTGGCTGGCGGCAGCTCTCTGAGCACCACCATTACCAAGGCCGATGGCGGTAACTACGAGAAACTGGAGGTCAGCGATAAACCCGCTGAGACCTCGGTCACCGATACCCCGGACACCACCACCCTGAGCCTGAGCGCTACCGACTCCGTGGCCGAAGGTGGTTCCATCGTTTACACCGCCACGCTGACCAATGCAGCTGGCACACCGGTTACCGTAACCCTGTCTAACGGTGCGGTGATCACCATCGCAGCCGGTGCCACCACTGGCACCGCCACTGTTGCGGCACCAGCCGACGACGTCTACAAAGACGCCGGCAAAGTCGAAGCCACCATCACCAAAGCTGACGGTGGCAACTTCGAAAACCTGGTCACCAACCCAGCTCCAGCTGTGACTGATGTCACCGATACCATCGACACCAGCACCGTTTCGCTGACCGCTACGCCAAGCGTGGCTGAAGGTGGCACCGTGGTTTACACCGCGTCGGTAACCGCGCCGGTGACCGGCTCCCCGGTTGTGGTCACTCTGTCCAACGGTCAAACCATCACCATTCCGGTGGGCGAATCTTCCGGCAGCGTGAACTTCACCGCACCGAATGACGCCCTGGCTGGCGGTAGCTCTCTGAGCACCACCATCACCAAGACCGATGGCGGTAACTACGAAAAACTGGAAATCAGCGATAAACCCGCTGAAACCAGCGTTACCGATACGCCAGATACCACCACCCTGAGCCTGTCGGCCACCGACTCCGTGGCCGAGGGCGGCTCTATCGTCTACACCGCCACTCTGACCAACGCTGCCGGAACTCCGGTGACCGTGACCCTGAGCAACGGTGCTGTGATCACCATCGCCGCTGGCGCCACGACCGGCACCGCCACTGTTGCGGCGCCAGCCGACGACGTCTACAAAGACGCCGGCAAAGTCGAAGCCACCATCACCAAAGCGGATGGCGGCAACTTCGAGAACCTGGTCACCAACCCAGCTCCAGCGGTGACTGATGTCACCGATACCATCGACACCAGCACCGTTTCACTGACTGCTACGCCAAGCGTGGCCGAAGGCGGCATCGTGGTGTACACCGCATCGGTCACCGCGCCAGTGACTGGCTCGCCGGTCGTGGTCACCCTGTCCAACGGCCAGACCATTACCATCCCGGTGGGCGAGTCCTCCGGCAGCGTGAATTTCACCGCGCCGAACGATGCCTTGGCTGGCGGTAGCTCCCTGAGCACCACCATCACCAAGACCGACGGTGGCAATTACGAGAAGTTGGATATCAGTGACAAACCGGCTGAAACCACGGTTACCGATACGCCGGATACAACGACGCTGAGCCTGACCGCTACCGATTCCGTGGCTGAAGGCGGCTCCATTGTCTACACCGCAACACTGAGCAATGCGGCCGGGACTCCGGTCACCGTGACGTTGAGCAATGGCGCAGTGATCACCATCGCCGCAGGCGCCACTTCCGGCACCGCGACTGTCGCCGCCCCGGCCGATGATGTTTATAAGGACGCCGGCAAGGTCGAAGCCACCATCACCAAAGCTGACGGCGGCAATTTCGAGCACCTGGTCACCAACCCGGCTCCAGCCGTGACTGATGTCACCGATACTATCGATACGTCGACGGTGAGCCTGACCGCCACGCCAAGCGTGGCCGAAGGTGGAACCGTGGTGTACACCGCATCGGTCACCGCGCCGGTGACTGGCTCGCCAGTAGTAGTGACCCTGTCGAACGGTCAGACCATCACCATCCCAGTCGGTGAAAGCCAGGCTTCGGTCAATTTCACGGCGCCGAACGATGCTCTGGCCGGTGGCAGTTCTCTGAGCACCACCATTACCAGGGCCGATGGCGGCAACTACGAAAAACTGGCTATTAGCGACAAACCGGCCCAGACCTCGGTCACCGACACCGTCGACACCACCAATCTCAGCCTCAGTGCCACCGGTACCGTGGCTGAGGGTGGCCAGATCACCTACACCGCGACCCTGACCAACGCGGCCGGCACTCCGGTCACCGTGACCCTGAGCAACGGTGCCGTGATCCATATCGAAGCAGGTAAAACCACCGGCACCGTGACCGTCCCCGCACCAGCCGACGATGTCTACAAAGACGCCGGCAAGGTCGAGGCCACTATCACCAAGGCCGAAGGTGGCAACTTCGAGAAGCTGGTGCCGAACACCACGCCAGCCGTGACCGATGTGACTGACACCATCGACAACTCCACCGTCACGCTGAAGGCCACGCCTTCGGCTGCCGAGGGTGGCAACGTCACTTACACTGCCACCGTTAGCGCTCCAGTGACCGGTTCGCCTGTCACCGTGAACCTGGCCAATGGCGAGAAAATCACCATCCCGGTCGGCGAAACCACCGGTTCGGTGAGCATCAGCGCACCGAACGACGTATTGGTCGGTCACACTCCACTGACCAACTCCATCACCAACGTCAGCGGCGGCAACTACGAAAATCTCGTGGCCGACAAGACCCCGGTCAGCACCACCGTGACCGACACCGTCGACACCACCAGTGTCAGCCTCAGTGCCACCGGCACCGTGGCCGAGGGTGGTTCCATCGTTTACACCGCCACACTGAGCAATGCTGCAGGCACTCCGGTCACCGTGACCTTGAGCAATGGTGCAGTAATCACCATCGCCGCAGGTGCGACTACTGGTACCGCCACCGTCGCGGCGCCAACCGATGATGTTTACAAGGATGCAGGCAAGGTCGAGGCCACCATCACCAAGGCCGAAGGCGGCAACTTCGAGAAGCTGGTGCCGAACACCACGCCAGCCGTGACCGATGTCACCGACACCATCGACAACTCCACCGTCACGCTGAAGGCCACGCCTTCGGCTGCCGAAGGTGGCAACGTCACTTACACCGCCACCGTTAGCGCTCCAGTGACCGGTTCGCCTGTCACCGTGAACCTGGCCAATGGCGAGAAAATCACCATCCCGGTCGGCGAAACCACCGGTTCGGTGAGCATCAGCGCGCCTAACGACGTTCTGGTCGGCCACACTCCGCTGACCAACTCCATCACCAACGTCAGCGGCGGCAACTACGAAAATCTCGTGGCCGACAAGACCCCGGTCAGCACCACCGTGACCGATACCGTGGACACCACCAGTGTCAGCCTCAGTGCCACCGGCACCGTGGCTGAGGGCGGTTCGATTATCTACACCGCCACCCTGACCAACGCGCCTGGCACTCCGGTCACCGTGACTCTGAGCAACGGTGCCGTGATCCATATCGAGGCCGGTAAAACCACTGGCACCGTGACCGTCCCCGCACCAGCCGACGATGTCTACAAAGACGCCGGCAAGGTCGAGGCCACTATCACCAAGGCCGAAGGTGGCAACTTCGAGAAGCTGGTGCCGAACACCACGCCAGCCGTGACCGATGTCACCGACACCATCGACAACTCCACCGTCACGCTGAAGGCCACGCCTTCGGCTGCCGAGGGTGGCAACGTCACTTACACCGCCACCGTTAGCGCTCCAGTGACCGGTTCGCCCGTCACCGTGAACCTGGCCAATGGCGAGAAAATCACCATCCCGGTCGGCGAAACCACCGGTTCGGTGAGCATCAGCGCGCCTAACGACGTTCTGGTCGGTCACACTCCACTGACCAACTCCATCACCAACGTCAGCGGCGGCAACTACGAAAATCTCGTGGCCGACAAGACCCCAGTCAGCACCACCGTGACCGACACCGTCGACACCACCAGCGTCAGCCTCAGTGCCACCGGCACCGTGGCCGAAGGCGGCTCCATCGTCTACACCGCAACCCTGAGCAATGCTGCCGGCTCGCCGGTTACCGTGACCCTGAACAACGGTGCGGTGATCCATATCGAAGCCGGTAAAACCACCGGCACGGTCACCGTCCCGGCACCGGCAGATGACGTCTACATCGACGCCGGCAAGGTCAATGCGTCCATTACCGGCGCCACCGGCGGCAACTTCGAGAAGCTGGTACCAGACACCACGCCAGCCGTGACCAACGTCACCGATACTGTCGATACCACCTCGGTGGGCATCAGCGGCAGCACCTCGGTCACCGAAGGCCAGACCGCCAGCTACACCGTGAGCCTGACCCACCCGGCGCAAACCGAAGTCACCCTGAAGATCAGCTACAGCGGCACCGCCACCGACGGCTCGGACTTCAGCGGCGTGTACACCGTGAAGATCCCGGCCGGCGCCAGCAGCGCCACCTTCAACGTCGCCACCCTTGACGACAAGATCACCGAAGGCACGGAAAACTTCACGGTCAAGATCGACTCGGCCACCGGCGGCAACTTCGAGAATCTGGTGGTGGGCAGCAACAATACCGTCACCACCTCGATCATCGACAACGATGCGCCACCGGTCATCGACCTGGATGCCAACAACTCCAGCGGCGCCACCGGAGCCGACTACAAGGTCACCTTCACCGAAGGCACCGCAGGCCCTGGCGTGTCGATCGCCGACACCGACCTGAGCATCACCGATCCGGACAGCACCCTGCTCACCGGCGCCACCATCGTGCTGACCAACCGTCAGCCGGGGGACTCGCTGAACCTGGGCAACAGCGTCAACGGCATCAACATCAATGCCAACAGCAAGGACGGTTCGATCACCCTGACCCTGTCGGGCAACGCGACGCTGGCCGACTACATGCAGCAGATCAAGAACATCACCTTCACCAACAACAGTGAAGACCCGAGCACCACGCCACGGACCATCACCGTGACCGTGACCGACGGCGGCAACTACTCCAACGTCGCCACCACCACGGTCAATGTGGTGGCGGTGAACGATGCCCCAACCGCCACCGGCAGCGCTGTCACCGGTACCGAAGACACGCCGCTGGCCCTGACCTGGTCCAACTTCGGCGTCAGCGACGTCGACAGCCCGGCGGCCAACCTCGGGGTGAAAATCACCCAACTACCGGGTGAAGGCAAACTGCAGTACCTGGACGGTTCGACCTGGAAGGACGTGGCCAACAACCAGACCTTCAGCAAGGCCGATATCGATGCCGGCAAACTGCGCTTCACGCCGGACGCCAATGAATCCGGCACCAATGGCTACGGCGGCAGCGGCGTAGGCAACCAGCAGGCGGATTACGCCCAGATCAAGTTCCAGCCAACCGATGGCCAGGCCCTGGGCAGCACCGGTACGGTCACGGTCGACATTACCCCAGTGGCCGATGCCCCGACCCTGAGCGTGGCGGGCAACAATGTGAACTCGGTCGGTCTGCTCAAGGAAGTCTGGACCGGCCTCAGCGGCCTGGGCACCGACGGCAGCGGCGCGTCCGCCAGCACTCTGAAATCGGTCATTGATGCTGCCGGCACGCCTAACAGCAGCAGCCTGGCGACCAACGTCCAGTCCGACGGCAACATCACCCCGGGCACCGCATCGAAGACCTCCGGCCTGATCTACCTGGAAGCCGGCAAGGCCTACACCTTCTCCGGCACCGGCGACGACAGCCTGCTGGTGACCATCGGTGGCAAGAACGTGGCCAGCACCACCTGGGGCGCGGGCGGTAACCTCAACGGTACCTTCACCCCGACCACCAGCGGCTACTACACCATCGACATCTACCACCATAACCAGAGTGGTCCGGGCGCTTACGACGTCAACCTCTCGGTCAATGGCGGCGCCGCGGTAGACCTGAGCAACGCCGGCGTGCCGCTGTACACCGGCGTCACCGACCTGACCAACGCCGGGGTTTCGGTATCCGACCTGCACGGCACCAACGGTGAGGGTTACTACGACGGTTACAAGCTCAACGAAGGCGGCGAAGGCGGCAGCGTGCATCTGGCGAAGATCAGCACCGGCCTGACCGATACCGACGGCTCGGAAACCCTGAGCGTGAAGATCAGCGGCATTCCTGCCGGTTCGGTCCTCAGCGATGGCGCCGGGCATACCTTCACCGCCACCGCGACCTCCGGCGAAGCCAATGTCACCGGCTGGAACCTGGGCAACCTGACGGTCACCCCGCCGCCTTACTACAACGGCACGTTCAACCTCAACGTGACCTCGACCTCCACCGAGTCCCTGGGCGGTTCTGCCAGCACTTCGGCGCAGATCCCGGTCAAGGTCTACCCGGCAACCTACAACGCGGTGGTCGCTACCTCCGGCGACGATACCGTCACCGGTACCGACGGCAACGACATCGTGGTCGCCGACATCGGCGGCCTGACCGTGGTCCCGGGCACCAACTACAACATTGCCTTCATGGTGGACACCTCGGGCAGTATGAGCAGCGCCTCGATCACCGCGGCCAAGAACTCCCTGACCTCGGTCTTCAATACCCTGAAGAACAGTATCGGCAGCGCCGGCTCGGGCACCGTGAACATCTTCCTTGCCGACTTCGATACCCAGGTCAACAAGTCGGTGTCGGTGAACCTCAACGACCCGAACGCCCTGGCCCAGCTCAAGGCCGTGCTGGATTCGATGGCTTCCGGCGGCGGCACCAACTATGAAGACGTGTTCAAGGCCACGGCCAACTTCTTCCAGAGCAGCCAGGCCACCGGCAACAGCAACGCCACCAACCTGACGTACTTCATTACCGACGGTAAGCCGACCTACTACCAGAGCGGCGAGCAGACCAACCCGACGCTGTACGGCAACGTGCGCCTCGACGATGTGGTGACCACCAGCAACTACAAGCTGGGGGATACCTTCGGCAAGTACCTCGACAACTCACACTACCTGAGCGTCGCCAGCGATGGCACGACGATCCTGCAGACCAACAATGGCTGGGGCTGGAGCAGCAAGACCCTGGGCACCCTGCACGCCCAGGGTGACGGCACCTACGAGCTGTCGAACCTGGCCGGCTCCGGCAGCAGCACCGATTACTACACCTCCACCAACTCCAGCAGCGGCTTTGCCCTGCTCAGCGGCCTGTCGAACGTCGAAGCCATCGGTATCAACAGTGGTGTCAGTCTCAACGACCTCAAGCCCTACGACAGCGACGGCAAGCCGCAGACCAACATCGACCCGGCCGACCTGGCCAACTCGATCATCGGTCACACCGAAGCCACCATGCCGGGGGCCGACAAGGTCAGCGGCGGCGACGGCAACGACATCCTGTTCGGCGACCTGGTGAGCTTCAACGGCATCGCCGGCGAGGGTTACCAGGCCATGCAGGCCTACGTGGCCAAGCAGAGCGGGGTCGATGTGAGCAAGGTCACCACCAGCAACGTGCACCAGTACATCACCGAGCACTACACCGAGTTCGATGTGTCCGGCAGCCACGACGGCAACGACACCCTGCTGGGCGGCGCCGGCAATGACATTCTCTTCGGCCAGGGCGGCAACGACACGCTGGACGGCGGCAAGGGCAATGACATCCTGCTGGGGGGCACCGGCAACGACACCCTGATCGGCGGCCAGGGCAACGACATCCTGATCGGCGGATCGGGGGCCGATACCTTCGTCTGGAAAGCCGGCGATACCGGCAACGACGTGATCAAGGACTTCAAGGCCAGCGAAGGTGACCGTATCGACCTGCGGGATCTGCTGCAGGGCGAGAGCGCCAGCACCATCGACAACTTCCTCAAGATCACCACCGTGGACGGGGTCTCGACCCTGCAGGTCAGTTCCGAAGGCAAGCTCAACGCCGCCGGAGGCCTGGCCAACGCCGACGTGACGATCAAGCTGGAAGGCAACAACTGGTCCAACGCCAACATCAACTCGTTGATCGCCGGCAGCGACCCGACCATCAAGATCGATCACAACAACAGCTGATCGGCTCCTGGCAGCCCCCCCTGGCGGGTGGTTGCCGGGTCCTGGCAAACAGCCTGCGCCGTGACGATTGTCGCGGCGCACCGCATACTCGCGCTCTGAATGCTGCGCTGGCCTATGCTGCTGACAGCCGGATGCCGAAAAAAAAGCCTGAGGGATTTGCCATGTTCTACGTGCAACGCGATGCGCAAGGTCAGCTGATTCGCGTGGAAGCCGCCGCATACGCCGAGGCTACCGAGACGCTGCCCGCCGATCACCACGAGATCCAGACCTGGTACGCCAACGAGGCGGTGGAAGTCAGCCTCAAGCAGCTCAAGCAGAGTGACCTGGAAATGATCCGGGTGCTGGACGACCTGATTCAGGTCCTGACCAGCAAGGGCGTGATTCGTGTCACCGACCTGCCGGCGGCGGCTCAGGCCAAGCTGATGGATCGCAGCCAGGCCCGTGAGGCCCTGGGTGGACTCAGCCGGCTGATCAATGATGATGAAACCGGTTTGATCTGAACGCCCCTCGCCTGTAGAAGCCGGCTTGCCGGCGAATGCACGTTCAACCCCAAGGCGCCGGCTCGCCGAACAATTGCCCCTGCACGCCATATAGCCCCATCTCGCGAATCACCTGCAGCTCGCCCTGGGTCTCGACCCGCTCGGCAATCAGCGGCAGGTCGATGCTGTGGGCTGCCCGCTGGATAGCCTCGATAAACAGGCGCTTGTCGCTTTCCTGATCGATGTCGCGGATGTAGCTGCCGTCGATCTTCAGATAGGCCAGGCCCAGGCGCGCCAGGTTGCCGATCATGCTGAAGCGCCCACCAAAGCGTTGCAGACTGAGGGAGAAGCCCAGTTCCCGCAGGCGCCGGGTCAACTGTTCCAGCTGGATCTGCTCAGGCAGCTGTTCCTCACCGATTTCCAGGGTCAGGCGCGGCCCCAGGTCAGAGTGCTGGCGAAGAATCTCGAAGACCCGGTTCAGGGCCTGAGGGTCTTCCAGGGTGGCCGCCGACAGGTTCAGCGCCAGGCTGTCGTCATGTCCGACCATCTGCTTCAACACCTGCTCCAACATCAGCAGGTCCAGGCGCGAGGTCCAGCCAAAACGCTCCAACCAGGGTAGGAAACGCCCGGCCGGGATGGTCTGGCCCTGCTCGTCCAGTAGCCGCGACAGAACCTTGTAATGCAGCACCAGCGTGGTGTCCTGGGCCGCCACCACCGGCTGGAAGTACAGCTGGAAGCGTTGCTCCGACAGCGCCCGGTCCAGCAGCCGGTGCCAGGCATGGTGATCATCCCCGACTTGAGCTCCGCCCCCCTGATCCAGACAGGCCCAGTTGGTCTCGCCCTGGGCTTCGGCCTGGGCCAGGGCCTGATCGCCGAGGCTGAGCACCGCTTGTGGCGAATCTCCGTGGGCAAAGGCCGCCAGACCGATGGAGGCCACTGCGGCAACGTCGGTGGCGCCAGTGGCATGCAGGTTGCCCAGGGCGCTGTCCAGGCTTTGGGCCAGCTGGATGGCTTCCTCGCGCACCAGGCCCGGCGCCAGCACGGCGAACTCGCCACCGCGGACCCGGGTCACCAGGTTGTGAGTTTCAGGGTACTTGTTGCACTCGCGCAGCAATTGCTCCCCTACCGCTTGCAGCAGTTGGTCGGTGCGTTGGCCCCCCAGGCGCTGGTTCAGGCCGGCCAGGTCCTTGACCCGCAACAGCAGCAGGTAACCGGAGCTGGCCTGCTCCGGGTTGCTCACCCGGGCATGCAGTTGCATTTCGAAATAACGTCGATTGGCCAGCCCGGTCAGGCTGTCCTGATAAGACTCGATGCGCAGTTTTTCACTGCGCTCGGCCTGCTCCTGGAACAACGCCTTGAGCTTCTCCACCATCTGGTTCATCGCCTGCACCACCCGGCGCAGCTCCGGGGTGCGGGGCAGTTGCGGCAGGCTGAGAAACTCGCGGCGGGCAATGGCATGGGACTGCTGGACCATGTAGTCCAAGGGCTTGAGCTGGCGTCGCAGCAACAGGGCTCCGAGCACCGCACTCACCGCACCGCAGATCAACAGCCAGCCCAGGCTGCCCAGGGCGCTCTGCCAGAGCTTGGCGACGGCGAACATCGGATGGCTGAGCACCTCGACACGCGCCGCCTGCTCCCAGCCGCGACTGACGATGGCGTCACCGCCGGCCGGCTCCAGGCCGATGAGTTTGACGAACCACTGGGGCACATTGCTGACTTCCGGGATGCCGCTGCGCTCGACGATGGTCTTGTCCGTGGCCAGGTCCACCACCCGGATGCTGGCGTAGTAGCCGCTGTCGAAGATCGAACTGACCATCAACTCGACCATCGCCGGATCGTCGATGTTGGGTGTCAGCGACAAGGCCAGGGCCGTGGCCGCGTCCTGGGCATGGGAGCGCAGCTGATTGACATACTGGGTGCGCGAGCTTTCCAGGCTGACCATGAAGCTGCCACTGAAGGCGACCACCAGGAACACACAGATTGCGATCAACAGTTGTTTGAACAAAGACATCTGAGCTCGTGCTCCTAGTTAGTCGTCTCGACCGGAAAACCTTCGGCCTGCATTTTTTTCAACACGTCCTGCCAACGGGACAGGCGCTTGGTATCACCGACCCGCTTGTTGCCCTTGGCGCCCGGCAGCCACAACCCTTCGGCATTGAAGGAGTACACCGGCAGCAGGTCGGTTCGCTCGCTGGCCGGGCGGATCGAATCCTCCAAGCTGTCGAGCACCAGCGGCATGGCGTCCGCAGTGGAATAGTAGGTCAGGACCATGTGCGCGCGGTTCTGGCGCAAGGCCTTGACGTAAGTGATGCGCAGCTTGTCACTGGACACCCCGAGATGGCGCAGGCTGAAGTACTTGGCAATCGCATAGTCCTCACAGTCGCCGGCGCCCTTCCACAGCGCCTCGATCGGCGTTTCCCAGTAGTCCACCTGGCGCCACAGATCGATATCTTCCATGTAGCGCATGTTCTTGTTGAAGAACAGGTTGACCACTTTCAACTGCTCGCGCTCGGACACCTGCTTCTGCGTGGCCAGCAGGTGCTGCCAGGCATCGATACGTTGCTGACCTTCGCCCAGCGGACCGTAGAGCGCCGTGGCACGGCGGCTGATCAGGGAGAAGTCCCAGTCGGCGTGCAGGCTGCCCAGCAGCGCGCCAGCCAGCAGCAGTGCCGAGCAGAACCAGCGCAAGGTCCGAAAAAGAGCTAAACGTGCCGCCAATGCGATGAGTCCATGGGAGCTGTCGTAAATCGGCTGATGGTGAAGGCTGGCCCGACAAAAAACAATGGCACCTTACAATCACCGGCCACCAGGGAAGGGCCTGCACGGAACATTCAGAGAATAGCTTCAAGTGGCATTTGCGCTGCGGGTGACAGCCCATGAATTTCCCCAGTCGTCACGTGCATTCACCCACGCCAGCCACTATGTTAGAAACCATTCGCGGACTGGGACGTCCCCCTCGAACGGCCTCTTGTCAGCACCGAGAACCCGCCCACGGGCCACCTTGCTTAAGGAAAAGCTGTGTACACCGACACCCGACAATGGACGCTGGTGATCAACTCAGGGCAAACCACCCGCATACGCCTGATCTGCTTTCCCCAGGCCGGGGCGGCGGCGGAGCAACTGCGGGTATGGTCCAACAGCCTGGCCGATCACATCGAGCTGGTGGTGATCAACCTTCCGGGGCACGGCCCGCGCCGCGACGAAGCGCCCTGTGACAACTGGCCGAGCCTGCTGGAAAACACCTTCGCCGCCCTCAATCCCTGGCTCGACAAGCCCCACGCGCTGTTCGGCCACGGCCTGGGTGCACTGCTGGCGTACGAAACCTGCAAATACGCCCAGGAGCGGTTTCCACAGCAGACCCGCCACCTGTTCGTCTCTGGCTGCCGCAGCCCCGACAGCCTGCCCCGCCGGCCCTTGCTGCACTCGCTGCCGATCGCGGCATTTCGCGAGGCGATCCTGACCCTCGGCGCCAGCCCCCTGGAGATGCCCCGGGGGCAAAACGACCTGCAATCCTACGAACGCTTGCTGCGCAACGGCCTGAAGCTCTTTGAAACCTGGTACGACACCTCCAGCGGCTGCCTCGATATACCGCTGACGGCTTTCTATGGCAGCGAGGACCCGCTGGCGACAGCCGACCATATGCTCAATTGGCGGGAGTTCACCGGGCGCGAATTCGAATTGATCGAAGTGGCCGGCAACCATTTCTTCATCAAGTCCCAGCGCCAACGCCTGTTGCAGGTGATCAACACGCACCTGGGCCTGCTGGGGGAACACCTGGCCTGAGCGCCACCCATGAAAAAGCCCGCCCTGCAGTGATGCAGGAGCGGGCTTTGAGGTCGGTTACGGATTGCCTCAGATCTTGAAGCTGTCCACCAGTTGCTTCAGGCGGCTGGCCTGTTGCGACAGTGCATCACAGTCCTTCAGGGTTTCGTTGAGGTTGGCAACGCCTTGCTGGTTCAGCAGGTTGATCTGGTTGATGTCGACGTTGAGGGTCTCCACCACCGCGGTCTGCTCCTCGGTTGCCGCAGCCACCGACTGGTTCATGCCATCGATCTCGCCGATCCGCTGAGTCACGCTGACCAAGCGTGCACCGGCCTGGTTGGCCACTTCGACGCTCTCTTCGCTGGACACCTGGCTGGCGTTCATGGTCGAGACCGCCTCGCGAGACCCGACCTGCAGGGAGGTGATCATCTTGTGGATCTCTTCCGCCGACTCCTGGGTACGGTGGGCCAGGTTACGCACCTCATCGGCCACCACGGCGAAACCACGGCCGGCTTCACCGGCACGGGCCGCTTCAATGGCAGCGTTGAGGGCCAACAGATTGGTCTGCTGGGAGATGCCCTTGATCACATCGAGAATGTGCCCGATGTTGTCGGTGCTGGCATTCAGGGTCTCGATCTGGGTGCAGGACAGGCTGATCTTCTGCGACAGCTCGGTCATCGCCTGAATGGTCTGTTCCACCACCTGGCGACCGTCGTCGGCCTGTTCACTGGCGCCACTGGCATGTTGCGAGGCATCAGCGGCGTTGCGGGCGATTTCCTGGGTGGCAGCACCCAGTTCGTTGATCGCCGCGGCCACGCTGTTGGTACGGGCGCTCTGCTCATCGGAACCGATGATCGACGCGTTGGACGATGCCATCACCCGTTGCGAGAGGTCATGCACCTGGCGAGTAGCCGAGGACACTTCGGAAATCGAGGCGTGAATCCGCTCCACGAACTGGTTGAACGAACTGCCCAACTCGCCGAACTCGTCCTTGCTTTCCACGACCAGGCGCCGGGTCAGGTCGCCTTCGCCCTGGGCAATGTCCTGCATCGCCCGGCCCATGGTGATCAGCGGGCGCATCAGCACCTGGATCAGCAGGGTCAGCAGTACCGCAATCACCGCCACCGCGATAAACATGGCGATCAAGGCGGAAGTACGGAACTGGCTCAGTGGTGCGTAGGCCTTTTCCTTGTCGATGGACAGCCCGATGTACCACTCGGCATTCGGCAGGCCGGTCACCGGGGTGAAGGACAGGATGCGTTCCTGTTTGTTCAGGACCACTTCCTGGTTGCCGCTGGCGATCCGCACATTGGCGCCGGGGTAGATGTCCTTGAGGTTCTTCATCACCTGGTCTTTATCCGGGCTGACGATCACCTGACCGTCGGCGCTGACCAGGAAGGCATGGCCCAGGCCGCCGAAGTCCACCGAGTTGATGATCTTCACCAGGGTTTCCAGGCTCAGGTCGCCACCGACCACGCCCAGCAATTCCCCCTGCTTCTTCACCGGCATGGCGATGGTGACCACCAAACCACCGACGGCCGCCATGTAGGGCGGGGTCAGCATGGTTTTGTCGGCGGTCACGGCCTGTTTGTACCAGGGCCGCTGACGCGGGTCGTAGCCGTCGGGCATCTTCGCGTCAGGACGCTGGGTGAAGGTGCCGTTGGATTGGCCGACGTAGGTGAACTGGAAGTTAGAGGTGAAGGCCGGCTGATCCACCAGGCCAGGGAAGTCTGCGTTATGACCTTGGTGGGCGACGTTCTGCGCCAGGTTCTCGAGCACCAGGATCCGCCCGCTCATCCAGTTCTGCACACTGCTGGAGGTGAGCTCACCGGCCTGCTGGATGGAGGACTCGAGGTTCTGTCGGATGGTGTTTCGCTGCAAGTAGTCGTTGTACAAAGTGAACAACGCAAAAGCCAGAACCACTACGCCGGAGGCGGCCAAAAGGATTTTATGGCTGAACTTGAGATTCATTTCATGGGACTTCTTATGCCGAAAGTGGGGATGCGTCCGTAAAGCAACATTCCATGTAACAGTGCAGGCGACATTCTTTGGCCGCTCTACTTTGGTGCACGCATGTCTTATCAGTCTTTCGGCAAGATTCCCCGAACCCTTAGAGATTTATCTGAATTACTCGTCTGAATTTGCCGAATCCCGCCGAACGGCATTCCAGAGCGTCCGCCGCGCATTTTCAGATGACCGACAGCACCCTGCTTGTTGCCAAATCGATAATCCTTCAATGACAATGCGACTAATTATCATTTGTGACACTCAGGCAGTCCGGCTCCATGTCATCAACCGAGTTCGCCGTACAGACGCTCTACAGCCATCACCACGGCTGGCTCAACAGTTGGCTGCGTCAGCGTCTGGGCAACGCTGCGGATGCTGCTGATCTGGCCCAGGACACTTTCGTACGCCTGTTGCAGAAAACCGAACGGCTGGAGCTCAAAGCACCGCGAGCTTTTCTACGCACTATTGCCCGAGGGCTGGTGATCGATCACTGGCGCCGCGAGGAAATTGAACGCGCTTACCTGGAAACCATCGCCCATCTGCCCGAGGCTGAAGCCCCAAGTGCCGAGGCTCGTGCCTTGATTCTGGAGTTGCTGGAAAGCATTGCGCGGATGCTGGAGGGGCTAAAGCCGAAAGTGCGTCAGGCGTTTCTTCTATCTCAGTGCGAAGAACTTACCCACAAGCAGATCGCCGAGCAGATGTCTCTGTCCCTGCGCACTGTGGAGCGCTATGTGGCTCAAGCGCTCTATCACTGTTACCTGCTGCGCTATGAGAGCTGACGCCTGTGGATAACTTTTCCGGCAGCCTGCCCCTGAAGCCCAATCCAGATCACCTGGTGGTCAAGCAGGCAATTAACTGGTTACTGCGCCTGCGCAATAACGGCGCCAATCCCAAACTGCAGCAACAGTGCGATCTGTGGCGTGCCGCTCACCAGGAGCATGAACTGGCCTGGCAACGGGTGCAGTCATTGCACCAAGAGCTCAATGCCAATCTGCGAGCCGTGCCTGGGGCCCAAGTGGCGCTGCACACCCTGGAAAACAGCAGCCAGCGCCTGGGCCGGCGTCAGGCCCTGAAACTGTTGAGCGGCGCCCTGCTCCTGGGCTCCAGCGCCTGGGTTGGCAAGGATCTACTGGGCTGGCAGCAGTGGAGCGCGGACTTCGCCACTGCCGTGGGCGAACAACGAGGCTTCCAACTGCCCGACGGCACCCGGCTGGAACTCAATACCGACAGCGCCGCGGACCTGAATTTCAACGCACAACAGCGCCTGATCAAACTGCGTCGGGGCGAGATCATGGTGGCCTGTGGAGCCGATCAGCAGGGCACTCAACGTCCACTGCTGGTGGAAAGCCGGCATGCTCTGCTGGAAGGTTTCGACGCCCGTTTCGTGGTGCGCGTGGATGACCGTTGTACCCGCCTGAGCGTGACCCAAGGCAGCGTGGCCATTCATTCGCCGCACGCTGCCGAGGGTCGCAGCGCCCGGGTCGGTCCGGGGCAGAGCTATCGGATCAATCATCGACTGGCGGAGCCGGCCGCACCGCTGGCCATGGACGTGGGGGCCTGGGCCGATGGCCTGATCGTGACCCGCAACATGCGCCTGGATGACTTCCTGCAGGAAGTCGGTCGCTATCGCCATGGTTACCTGGGGTGCGCGGCAACCATTGCCCATCTGCGCCTGTCCGGGGTGTTCCGCCTGGAGGATACCGAGAAGCTGCTGGCCATCCTGCCCCAGACCCTGCCGGTGCAACTGCGTTACCGCACCCGCTGGTGGGTCACCCTGGAACCTGTGGTGTGAACTTCACGACCCAACTGTTTTTTTGGCGGGTTTTGTCTGGACGTCCGGCTTAGTCAGTAAGCAATTCAATCTGCTTCCTGCGACTTCAACGGAACCTACAATGACCCTCCGCGATCACCGCCCAAGCGCTTCCTGCGCCCCGACTCTACGTCAAGCCATCCACGCCGCCCTACTGTGCTCCAGTATCGGCCTCGGACTTGTGGCCACTACCGTACAGGCCGCCGACACCGCCCCGGATGCACCGCACCACAGCTACAACGTTGCCCCGGGCAGCCTGGGTGATGCGCTCAATCAATTTGCCCGGCAGGCAGCAATCACCTTGTCCACCACACCGGCCCAGACCCTGGGCCGACACTCTGCCGGACTGCAGGGCAGCTATTCGGTGAGCCAGGGCCTGAACCAGTTGCTCAAGGACACGGGGCTGGAGGCGGTCAGCCAGGATGGCAGCAGCTATATCCTGCGCCCGCTGCCCCAAGGCAGCGCGCTGTCACTGCCGACCACGCAAGTCAAAGGCTTCGCCCTGGGTAACGCCCTGGGCAGCATGGACGGCTACAACGCGACCCACAGCCAGATCGCCACCAAGACCAGTACCGCGTTGCTGGAAACCTCGCAAAGCGTGTCGGTGGTGACTCGCGAACAACTGGACGACCAGGGTGCACAAACCGTCGCCCAGGCCATGCGCTATACCCCGGGTGTGCTGACCAACCCCTATGGCGCCACCCATCGCTACGATTATGTGGCGATGCGCGGCTTCAACGATGGCTCGGTGGATAACATCTACCTCGACGGCCTCAAGTCCATGGGCGACAGCGGTACCTACAGCAGCATGCAGGTCGATCCCTATTTCCTCGAGCGCGTGGACATCCTCAAGGGACCGTCGTCGGTACTCTATGGCCGCAGCTCCCCCGGTGGCCTGGTGGCCCTGACCAGCAAAAAGCCGCTGTACGAGCCCTACCACCAGATCCAGGCGACCGTAGGCAGCCAGGGCAAACAAGGTCTGGGCTTCGACTTCAGCGGTCCACTGGATGATGACAAGCGCATTGCCTATCGGCTGATCGGCCTGACGGACAAATCCGACACCCAGTTCGACCATACAAAAGAAAAGCGCTTTGCCCTGGCTCCCACTCTGAGCATCGACTTCAGCGACGACACATCCCTGACGCTCCAGGCCTACCTGCAAAATGATCCTGATGGCGGCTACCACGGCGGCATGCCGGCCAACGGCACGCTGAACCAGCGCAATGGCCAGCGGATTTCCGAGCACTTCTTCGAGGGTGAGCCAGGCGTCGATGGCTACAAACGCGATCAACAGTCGTTCGGCTATCAGTTCGAGCATCGCTTCAACGACGTCTTCACCGCCCGGCAGAACTTCCGCTACCTGGATTCCAAGGTGAAGCTCGATCAGGTGTATGCCTATGGCTGGACCAATGCCACCAGCAACGACTTGAGGCGCTATTACTCGGGAGGCAATGAAAAGCTGCACTCCTTTATCGTCGATAACATGCTGCAAGCCGAATTCCTGACTGGCGACGTCAAGCACACGATGCTCCTGGGAGCGGACTATCAGCGGCGCAAGACCGTGGTCGACTGGGATCAGGGAACGCTGCAGGCGATCAACGCGTTCAACCCGATCTATGGCAACTCGACGATCGATTATTACAGTCACACCAGCTATGTACGGCGCCTGGAGCAGACCGGCGTATACCTGCAGGACCTGATCGAGCTGGATAAATGGCGCTTCTTCCTGGGGCTGCGTCAGGACTGGGTGGAAACCTCGGATGAAAACCGTCTGGCCGAAGACAAGCGCCCCCTGGGCACCGAGATCAGCGACAAGCGCACCAAACTCACTGGACGCGCGGGAGTGCTGTATCTGTTCGATAACGGTCTGGCGCCCTATCTCAGCTATTCCGAGTCGTTCAACCCCAACTCCTACGCAGACAGCGCCGGTAATCCCCTGCCACCTACCGACGGCACTCAATGGGAAGCCGGCTTGAAGTATCAGCCTCCCGGTACGGAAAACCTGTTCACCGCCTCGCTGTTTCGCATCGACCAGGAGAACCTGGCGTCGAAACTGCCGCAGGAAAATTTCTACCGCGCAGTCGGCGCCGTTCGTTCCCAGGGGTTGGAACTGGAAGCGCATATGCAACTGACCGACAACCTGAAACTGTTGAGCAGCTATACCTTCACCGACATCCAGTATTCGAAGTCGATGGTCAGCACCCTGAGCAGCCCCGGCAACATCATCGAGAACAAGGGCAACTCCCCTACTCAGGCGCCACGGCAGATGGCTTCGCTATGGGCCGACTACAGGTTCGACAGTGCAACCCTGGATGGGCTGCGCCTGGGAGGAGGAGTGCGCTATGTGGGGTACAGCTGGGCCGATGCCGAGAACACCATGAAGGTGCCGGCCTACACCCTGTTCGACGCCTCCATCGGCTATGACCTGGGCAAGGTGGGTTTGAAGGGGGTGGATGTGCGCCTGAATGCCAACAATTTGACCAACGAGTCCTACGTCGCGTCCTGCGCGAGCCTGAGTTACTGCTACCTGGGTGAAGAGCGCAACGTCGCAGCCACGGTGAGCTACCAGTTCTAATCAAGATTGACTTCCACAAAGCCAGCGCCTGCAAACAGCCGCTGGCTTTGTCGTTTGTACAGGAACATTCAATGCGCGCTGTTCTGGTTCTGCTGCATCGCTACATGGGTTTGGCCACTGCGTTGTTTCTACTGCTGGCTGGGTTGACCGGAAGTGTCCTGGCCTTTCATCACGAGCTGGATCAGTGGCTCAATCCCCAGTTCTATGAAGTATCTGGAGATGGGCCGTTACTGGCACCCGGAACGCTGGTGGATCGAGTGCAGGCCGAGCATCCACGGCTGCAGGTCTGGTACATGGAATATCCGCAAGAGGCCACACACACTGCGTTGCTGGCTGCGGTACCACGTACGGACCCTGCCACTGGCAAGCCTTATGCCGAACGCAATCAGGTGTTTTATCTGGATCCGGTCAGTGCTGAACAACGGGGACAGCGCTTTTGGGGAGCCTGCTGCTTCCAGAGAGAGAATCTGGTGCCGTTTCTGCTTGAGGTCCACTACAACCTGGTCCTTCCCGGTAATTGGGGGCTCTGGCTGATGGGGTTGGTGGCTATCGGCTGGGTCATCGATTGCTTCGTTGCCGTGCTGTTGACGCTGCCCCGTGGTCGGCCGTTCTGGCACAAGTGGTCTACCGCCTGGAAGATCAAGGGAGGACACGCCTACCGCCTGAATTTCGACCTACATCGCGCCGGGGGCTTGTGGCTATGGTTGCTGCTGCTACCGATCGCCATTAGCAGCGTGGCCATGAATCTACCGAGCCAGGTCTTCAAACCAGTGGTGTCCTTGTTCTCCCCTATCGAGCCGAGTGTCTATGAAGCCCGTGGGCGAATGTCGACTGCGGAGCTTGGGGTAACTCGGCTGACGTATCAACAAGCGTATGAGCGGGCTGTGGAAGAGGGACGGCGATTGGATTTGAAGGAGACAATCGGTGAGTTGTACTACAGCTTTGAATACAACTTCTATGGGGCGGGTTTTGGCCAGCACGATACCCAGGCCCATGGTAAGTCCTGGTTGTTCTTCCACGGTACGAATGGACACCTGCTGGGGCAGGAAATCGCGGGACAGGGCACTCTGGGAGAACGCTTCTATCGGCTGCAATTACCGATACATGGCGGGAGGATCATCGGTTTTACGGGACAGGTGATCATTGCTGCATTGGGTGTACTGATAGCAATGCTGTCGCTTACTGGCATCTATATCTGGTGGCGTAAGTTGATTGCCCGCAGGAGCGGCAAGCGGCGTAGAGCCCGACATTGAGGATCAAGCCGAACCTCGGTAATAGCCGTCTGTTCAAAGCCGCTACAGGGATTCTGCCGGACGTTGCGACTTGAATACCCAGACTTTATCGAGCGCAAAAACAAAACCCCTGTCTGCGTCAGCAAACAGGGGTTTTGGAATTTGATCTTGACGATGACCTACTCTCACATGGGGAAACCCCACACTACCATCGGCGATGCATCGTTTCACTTCTGAGTTCGGGATGGGATCAGGTGGTTCCAACGCTCTATGGTCGTCAAGAAATTCTGTGGCCGATCCGTTGGACTCAAGAGTCGAACGTGTCAGCAAAATCAGTAACTTCTATATAAAGACAAAACCCCAATTGCTTTCGCAATTGGGGTTTCGGAATTTAATCTTGACGATGACCTACTCTCACATGGGGAAACCCCACACTACCATCGGCGATGCATCGTTTCACTTCTGAGTTCGGGATGGGATCAGGTGGTTCCAACGCTCTATGGTCGTCAAGAAATTCGGTAGCCAGACCGTCGCTTATGCAACGTGCCAGCAAATGGGTATGTAATAGATTTGTGTGCTTTGTGAGCGGTGCAAACTTTCGGTTTGTTTCGTCTTCACACACCGCAACTCGCTTCTTAAGCAAATTGCTTGGGTGTTATATGGTCAAGCCTCACGGGCAATTAGTATTGGTTAGCTCAACGCCTCACAGCGCTTACACACCCAACCTATCAACGTCGTAGTCTTCGACGGCCCTTCAGGGAACTCAAGGTTCCAGTGAGATCTCATCTTGAGGCAAGTTTCCCGCTTAGATGCTTTCAGCGGTTATCTTTTCCGAACATAGCTACCCGGCAATGCCACTGGCGTGACAACCGGAACACCAGAGGTTCGTCCACTCCGGTCCTCTCGTACTAGGAGCAGCCCCTCTCAAATCTCAAACGTCCACGGCAGATAGGGACCGAACTGTCTCACGACGTTCTAAACCCAGCTCGCGTACCACTTTAAATGGCGAACAGCCATACCCTTGGGACCGGCTTCAGCCCCAGGATGTGATGAGCCGACATCGAGGTGCCAAACACCGCCGTCGATATGAACTCTTGGGCGGTATCAGCCTGTTATCCCCGGAGTACCTTTTATCCGTTGAGCGATGGCCCTTCCATACAGAACCACCGGATCACTAAGACCTACTTTCGTACCTGCTCGACGTGTCTGTCTCGCAGTCAAGCGCGCTTTTGCCTTTATACTCTACGACCGATTTCCGACCGGTCTGAGCGCACCTTCGTACTCCTCCGTTACTCTTTAGGAGGAGACCGCCCCAGTCAAACTACCCACCATACACTGTCCTCGATCCGGATAACGGACCTGAGTTAGAACCTCAAAGTTGCCAGGGTGGTATTTCAAGGATGGCTCCACGCAAACTGGCGTTCACGCTTCAAAGCCTCCCACCTATCCTACACAAGCAAATTCAAAGTCCAGTGCAAAGCTATAGTAAAGGTTCACGGGGTCTTTCCGTCTAGCCGCGGATACACTGCATCTTCACAGCGATTTCAATTTCACTGAGTCTCGGGTGGAGACAGCGCCGCCATCGTTACGCCATTCGTGCAGGTCGGAACTTACCCGACAAGGAATTTCGCTACCTTAGGACCGTTATAGTTACGGCCGCCGTTTACCGGGGCTTCGATCAAGAGCTTCGCGTTAGCTAACCCCATCAATTAACCTTCCGGCACCGGGCAGGCGTCACACCCTATACGTCCACTTTCGTGTTTGCAGAGTGCTGTGTTTTTAATAAACAGTCGCAGCGGCCTGGTATCTTCGACCGGCATGAGCTTACGGAGCAAGTCCTTCACCCTCACCGGCGCACCTTCTCCCGAAGTTACGGTGCCATTTTGCCTAGTTCCTTCACCCGAGTTCTCTCAAGCGCCTTGGTATTCTCTACCCAACCACCTGTGTCGGTTTGGGGTACGGTTCCTAGTTATCTGAAGCTTAGAAGCTTTTCTTGGAAGCATGGCATCAACCACTTCGTCACCTAAAAGGTAACTCGTCATCAGCTCTCGGCCTTAGAATCCCGGATTTACCTAAGATTCCAGCCTACCACCTTAAACTTGGACAACCAACGCCAAGCTGGCCTAGCCTTCTCCGTCCCTCCATCGCAATAACTAGAAGTACAGGAATATTAACCTGTTTTCCATCGACTACGCTTTTCAGCCTCGCCTTAGGGACCGACTAACCCTGCGTCGATTAACGTTGCGCAGGAAACCTTGGTCTTTCGGCGTGGGTGTTTTTCACACCCATTGTCG